>JAFLRM010000015.1 GCA_022511465.1 Acetatifactor sp.
ACCCCTGTTTCCGCCGTGAGAGGGCGGCGTCTTAACCGCTTGACCAATCAGCCATCTGTTCCTGCACCAGCAGTACTTGTCTATCATAATACATCTCCTAAAAAAAAGCAAGCACTTTTTTTAAAATTTTAGGATCACGACGAGGAGGGAGTAAGGGGGATGGCAAACTGCCGAGGCATGAAGCGTGGGGCTTTCTGTCAGCCTTGTGTAGGTTGGTGCATTTTCTTACAGTGCAGAAATCCCCACGCCTCATGCCGTCCCTATCGTGTATTCCTACCACTCGTCCCTATCGTACGTCCTACACGAAATCAAACAAACTGATCTGGTTCGACTCCGGCAATTTCCCTAAGAGCCCCAGCGACCCCATCAGATCCGCGATCGTCTTGGAAACCTTGGTGCGCTGGATAAAGTCCTCCTTGGACAAGAAAGGCCCATCCTTGGCGGCCTCCACGATCGCGTCCGCCGCCTTATCCCCCAGACCTTCAATACTGCTTAAAGAGGGCATCAGTTTCCCATTCACAATCTGGAAGGAACGGGACTGTGCCGTAAATATATCGATGGGCTCAAACTCAAACCCCCTTGCGTACATCTCCTGCACTATCCTCATATCACTGTAGGCATCTTTTTCGCGGTTGCTAAGATCATCCATACGCTTTTTGTAATCCGCCATCACGCCTTCTAGGTGTGCCTGTCCCTGACACATGATCTCATAGGAAAAGGCTTTGGCTCTGATACTGAAAAATGCCCCATAGTAAGCCAGAGGATAGTGAATCTTGCAGTAGGCAATGCGCCACGCCATCATCACATAGGCCGCCGCGTGCGCCTTGGGGAACATATACTTGATCTTCTCGCAGGACCAGATATACCAGTCTGGCACGTTGTGTTCCTGCATGTCCGCTTTCCACTCCGGCCACTTGTCGCACTTGCCCTTGGCCACCGTTCCCTTTCGGACGGCCTCCATGATCTTGAAGGACTTCTCCGACTCCACACCCATCTGGATCAAATAGGTCATGATATCGTCCCTGGTGCAGATGGCGGTGGAAATGGTCGCCTTGCCCTCCTGGATCAAAGTCTGAGCGTTGCCAAGCCACACATCCGTGCCGTGGGCCAGCCCTGAAATGCGCACCAGATCGGAAAAGGCCTGTGGTTTCGCATCGATCACCATCTGCATGGCGAAGTCCGTGCCAAACTCCGGGATACCCAGTGCACCCAGCTTTGTGCCGCTAATCTGATCCGGCGTGATGCCCAGGGCATCGGTATTTTGGAACAGGGACATGACATCTTTGCCGTCCAGAGGAATGGTCAGCGGGTCCACACCGGTCAGATCCTGAAGCATGCGGATCATGGTGGGATCATCGTGCCCCAGAATGTCCAGCTTCAGCAGGTTGTGATCGATGGAGTGATAGTCAAAGTGGGTGGTGACGGTATCGGTCTCCATATCGTTGGCGGGATGCTGCACCGGGGTGAAGGAGTTGATATCCTGCCCCAGCGGAAGCACAATGATACCGCCGGGATGCTGGCCGGTGTTCTTGCGGACGCCGGTGCACCCCAAGGAGATCCTCCCCACCTCGCTGTTTCGCTTGTGTACTTCACGGTTCTCGTAATATTTTTTCACATAACCAAAAGCCGTCTTGTCCGCTACCGTGCCGATGGTTCCCGCGCGGAAGGTCTGTCCTGCCCCGAAGATCACCTCCGTATATTTGTGGGCCTTGGACTGATATTCGCCGGAGAAATTCAGGTCGATATCCGGCTCCTTGTCTCCCTTAAAGCCGAGGAATGTCTCAAAGGGAATGTCAAAACCGTCCTTGTGCAGGGGCTCGCCACACACGGGGCACGTCTTGTCCGGCATGTCGATACCGGCCTTGCCCGCGTAAGCCTTCACCTCGTCGCTGTCAAAATCCACATAGTGGCACTTGCAGCAATAATAGTGGGGACTTAAGGGGTTCACCTCCGTGATCCCCGACATGGTGGCCACAAAGGAACTTCCCACGGAGCCTCTGGACCCCACCAGATAGCCGTCCTCCACAGACTTCCACACCAGTTTCTGGGCGATGATATACATCACGGCAAAACCGTTGGAGATGATGGAATTAAGCTCTCTTTTCAGCCGATCCTCCACAATCTGCGGCAGGTTTGGTCCGTATATCTCATGTGCCTTCCTGTAACAGATGTCCGTCAACGTCTTGTCGCTGTCCGGTATGACCGGCGCACACTTGTCCGGCCGCACGGGGGCGATCGTCTCAATCATGTCCGCGATCAGGTTGGTGTTAGTTATGACTACCTCTCTCGCTTTGTCGCTTCCCAGATAGGCGAACTCCTCCAGCATCTCCTCCGTGGTGTGCAGATACAGGGGCGCCTGCTTGTCCGCATCCTCAAATCCTCGTCCGTCCATGATAATGCGACGGTAGATCTCGTCTTCCGGATCCAGAAAGTGAACGTCACAGGTGGCCACCACCGGCTTGTGGAATTGCTCTCCCAGCTCCACCACTTTCCGGTTTATATTCTGAATATCCTCCAAAGAGTTGATACTCCTCACCCTGTCCGAGGCGATCATAAACTGGTTATTACCGCAGGGCTGTATCTCTAAATAGTCGTAAAATTTCACCAGTCTCGCGATCTGTGCATCACTCTGACCGTCCAAAAGGGCCTGATAGAGCTCCCCTGCCTCACAGGCGCTGCCAAGGATCAATCCTTCTCTGTATTTCATCATCAGACTCTTGGGAATCTTGGGCCGCCTGTTAAAATAGGTCAGATGGGATTCCGACACCAGACGATACAGGTTGATACGCCCCATGTCATTTTTGGCTAAGATGATCGCATGGTAGGAGGGCATCTTTGCGATCGCCGCCGCACTGGACTCCCCTAAGGCATTGATCTGCGCCAGCGTGTGAACGTCCCGCTCCTTCATCATATTGATAAAGCGCACAAAAATTTGCGCGGTACACTCCGCGTCGTCCACCGCCCGATGGTGATTCTCCAGTGAAATCCCCAGCGTCTTGGCCACCGCATCCAGCGTGTGTTTTGACTGATTCGGAAGAAGCACTCTTGCGATTCCAACTGTGTCCACATAAGTGAACACATCGGAAAGTTCCTGGCGGCGACAATTTTCCATGATAAAGCTCATGTCAAAACCCGCATTGTGGGCCACCATGACACATCCCTCGCTAAAGGCGAGAAACCGTGGCAGAATTTCCTCAATGCGAGGTGCATCTATGACCATATCGTCACTGATGCCGGTCAGCTTTTCAATCTCAAAAGGGATAGGCACTTCCGGATTGACAAAGGCAGAAAAGCGATCCACGATCTCACCGCCCGACACTTTCACCGCCCCAATCTCGATAATGCGGTTATTAACCGGCGAGAAACCGGTGGTCTCTATGTCAAATACCACAAAGTTCTGCTGAAGATCCTGACCCTTATCCCCGGTGACGATCTCCTTTAAGTCATCCACCAGATAAGCCTCCACGCCGTAGATGATCTTGAAGAAATCCTGTTTGTCAGGATTATCATCCCCTGCTTCTTTGCGTCTTCCCTTCTCCTCCTTCCACAGATCATCCCATACATGATTTGCATCGGTAAAGCTCTGCACGACTCCGTGGTCAGTGATGGCAACGGCCCGATGCCCCCACTTGTAGGCACGCTTCACAATATCTCTCACCTCAGAGACTCCATCCATCTCGCTCATCTTGGTATGACAGTGAAGCTCCACCCTCTTGTGGGGCGCCGTATCTTTCCGACCTGTGGTAAAGTCCGGAATCTTCTTGATGCCTGCAAGTGACCCTATGGTCAGTTCATGGTCAAACTTGTCCATCATACAGATACCTTTAACTTTGATAAAGACACCTGTTTTCAGTTCCCCCGTCAACTCTTTCACCTGATCGTTTCGGACAAAAAGCTTTACCGTCATAGTGTCCGTAAAGTCCGTCATGTCAAAAATAACAATTGTTTTTTCATTTTTGAGTTCCCTCTGATCCAGCTTTAAGACCTTACCGCGGATGACCACCTCTCCCATCTCACCGATGAGTTCCTCGATCTTCATGGCCTCCTCCTCAAAGTCCCTGCCGTAGATCACATCCGGATCGTCCGAGCGCTTTAAGGCGCCGCGGCCAAATTCGCCGCCGCGCTTGAAATCTCCCCTTTTGAAATCACCCTTCTTAAATTCTCCTCGCTTGTACTCCGTCTCTCCCTGAAAGCTTCTGGTGGTTCCGGGGACAGGTGCATTCGCCGCATCATCTTCCACTTTGGGTGCTGCACCCTGTCCGCTTTTCTGATCAGGAATCTTTTTCACACTCTCTGCACTTTTCGCGGCAGTATCAGAGTTCACATTGGACGATATATTATCTCCAAGATCCGCTTCTCCTCCGGATCCATCGCTGCCCTTGACACGGCTGTAAATCTCCTCCACCTTCATCTGGATCCGCAGCGCATCGTCCTCCTCGTACTTGCCGGTCTTGGCCTCCTTGTAGGCCACCTGAACTGACACTGGGAAACCGCAGCGTTCCACCAAAACCTTTTCCAACACTCTGATAAGCTCGCTCTCCTTGCTGCGTATAAGCACCGAGTCCTCCACGGTCAAAAGCACCTGATCCGTCCCCGGATAGGTGATGTCTGCCGTGCGAAAAGCATTGTACTCAATATGGCTGTAATCCTTAAGCTCCACCAAAATGCTCTCTCTGTAGGCATCCATCAGTTTCTCAGGCGTATACTGGGAGGAGAGCTCAAACCGCTCGTAAATCTTTACCGTCAGATTCGCTTCCGGGAAGAGCTGTTTTTTGATCTCCCTCTCCGCCGTCCAGATATCCTCTTTCAGGATCAGTCTGGTGCTGAAAATATAAACGCGCAAAAAATCTTTCCGCTTGGTCGCAGAGACCTTCTCCACCTGTGTCTGCTCCAGAATATCATGGGTGGACTGATTCAGTTTTAGCGTCGGGAATACTTCAAAAAAAGGTTTTGCCATTTATATGCTTTAACTCCATTAAATAACTATTGTTATTGTTCTGTATTATTCCAATGCTCCAATTCTTCTTTCAAGGCATTCAAAAGCTCACTCTCCGGCATCTTTCGGACAATCTCACCCTTTTTGATCAACAGTCCCTCCCCGATGCCTCCGGCCACACCCAGGTCGGCTTCCTTTGCCTCTCCCGGCCCGTTGACTGCGCAGCCCATGACAGCTACCTTGATATCTAACGGATAGTCGGCCACCAGCTTTTCTACCTGAGACGCCAGCCCGATCAGATCTATCTGGGTTCTGCCGCAGGTGGGGCAGGACACAACCTCTATTCCACCCTTTCTAAGTCCCAGTGTACGCAGGATCAGTTTCGCAGACTTGATCTCCTCCACGGGATTGCCTGTCAGGGATACACGGATAGTATCACCGATTCCCTGATGCAGGATCAGTCCCAGTCCGATGGCAGATTTGATGTTGCCGCTCTGAACTGTGCCTGACTCCGTGATGCCCACATGCAGAGGGTACACCGTCTTACCCGCGAGCAGTTCGTGAGCTTTTACACACATGAGCACGTCGGAGGATTTAATGCTGATGACCAGATTGTCGTAGCCCAGATCCTCAATGATATGCACCTTGTCCAGGGCACTCTCCACGATCCCCTCAGCTGTGACACCGCCGTACTTTTCCAGAAGATGCTTCTCCAGCGAGCCGCTGTTTACCCCTACGCGGATAGGAATGTTCCGCTCCTTGGCCACATCCACCACTGCTTTCACCCTGTCTTCACTCCCAATGTTGCCCGGATTGATGCGGATCTTGTCCGCACCATTCTCCATGGCCGCAATGGCCATTTTGTAGTCAAAGTGGATATCTGCCACCAGCGGAATATGTATCTGCTTTTTAATCTCCCCGATGGCCCTCGCGGCCTCGGGGGTGGGTACTGTGCAGCGGATGATCTCACAGCCCGCCCGCTCCAGCTCCAGAATCTGTGCTACGGTAGCCGCCACATCCTCGGTCCTGGTGTTGGTCATGGACTGGATCAAAATAGGGTTGCCTCCCCCGATCACCCGATTCCCGATGTGAACAACCTTGGTGTGAAGCCGATAGGTATTATCCATGCTTATTGTATCCGTATAAATTGTCGCGTTTTGATTACCCATAGGGCGCTCCTTTCCTCTTAGACCTCATACTCTTTCAGCTTTGCATTTTCCATGTTCCAGTGAAAAAATTCCTCGTTGGTCACATCCTGAAAATAGGTGTTGATCACTCTGCACACACCGCCGTGGCAGATCAATAGGACATTTTTATCACAATACTTCTCCCTGATCTCATCAATCAGCGGATAAACCCGGGCTGCCACCATCATCATGGATTCTCCGCCAGGGTATCTGTAAGCAAATTTCTTCTTGTTTTCCAGGAATCCTTCGTCCTTCCCGCTCACGCCCTCAAAGCGTCCGTAGTCCTGCTCGATCAGTCTGTCATCCACTGTCACAGGGATCCCTGTCTTTTCGGAGACGACCTCGCTGGTCTTAAGTGCCCGTTTTAAGGGAGAGGAGATGATTTGGGCAATATTGTACTGTTTGACCTCCTGTGCCAGCAGATGTGCCTGCTCGATTCCCCGCTCAGTCAGTTCCAGATCAGTCCTTCCACAGACTCGAAACTCTCTATTCCATACGGTCTCCCCGTGGCGCGCTATATAAATTTTCATGGGTGCTCCTTGTTGTTTATTTAAAAGGTGTAAAGCTTTCATAATTTAACAAAACTCTACACCTTATTTTAATATGATGATTTATGTAATTATACTGTCACTTTGCTGATTCAAGCCATTTTCTATTTTCTACACTTGTTCCCCATGCGTCAAGAGCCAACTTATAAGTATCAGACACTTTGATATTGACTTCTTGCAACTCTTTTCGCAACTCAATCTGCCCCGACCTTAATACCGATACTTGAGAACTGAGATTGGCAAGTCTACGGTCCATCCTGTCAAGTCTGCTATCCATATTATCGAGTCTATGTTCTACATTCTCAAATCGGTTTTCTATATTCTCAAGTCGGTTTTCTACATTATCAAGCCTGTTTTCTACATTATCAAGTCGGTTTTCTATATTATCAAGTCGGTTTTCTACATTATCAAGTCGGTTTTCTATATTATCAAGTCGGTTTTCTATATTATCAAGTCGGTTTTCTATATTATCAAGCCTGCTGTTTACCGTTTTCATATCTGATCCAAGGTTAGTTACCTTATCTAAGATCAGGTTAAGTATCGCATTATCTGTCATGTTGACACCTTCCTTTCTAAATATGTTACCATAGTTGATTTAAAGTGTAAAGCTTTATAAAATTTCACTATATACTATCTAAATTCTTCCGCATATTTTCCCCTTGCTCTCGCCATACTGATAGCATGAGACATCGTATTTCGGCAATTAACCTGGAAAATTGCATTGTTCTCTTTTTCGTGGCCGCCTTTGTGGGGTATCTGTGGGAGGTTCTTCTGTTTTTTCTGGCAGAGGGGCAATTTTATAATCGGGGTTTTTTCTATGGACCCTGGCTGCCCGTGTATGGCACGGGTGCCGTGCTGATCTTCCTTACCCTCTACCCTCAGAGAAAGCAGCCCATAAGATGCTTTTTCCTCTCCTCCATCATTGGGGCGGCAGTGGAATTCTTCACCGGGAAGTTGCTGCACACGCTCTTCTGCCGCCGCTACTGGAATTATACGGGAGAGTTTATGCACATCGGAGGCTATGTCTGCATGTATTCCGTCCTGGGGTTCGCTCTGGCAGGCTCCCTATTTGTCTGCGTTGCAGCGCCTTTTTTACTCTCCCGCTGGGAACGTCTGCCCCGCCGGATACGCCGGACCATTCTGGCGGTCATTCTCTTTTTCTTCCTGATAGACACGACCGTCTCGCTTTTCTTCCCCAACGAGGGATCCGGAATTGCCGTTCCCGCGGCGCTCACAGGCTAGCGATCTGAAAATGCCCCGGACTCACCTGAACGGCCAGCTTCAACACACACAGTTGCATCAGCCACAGGGAGAGTTTGCGCTGGTCACATTCGCCGGAAATTTTCCCGCATATCTGCTCCAACGACTGAGGATACATATCCAATGCTCCATAGACCAACTTAAGCTCTGGGGAAAGCTCCGACAAAGGTTTCCGCATCTTGCCGGTACTCCGCTTTCCCCTGCTCCCTCTCCCCCGCCTTTTTCCGGATACCTCTTTGAGAGTCATTTTTCCCACAAACTGTTCCTCCATCTCCCGCAAGAACTCCTCCGGTGAGAGAAAAACGCCCGCTCCCTGCTTTAACAGCTTATTACAGCCATCACTCAGGCGGTCCGTCACACGTCCCGGCACTACATAGACCTCTTTTCCCTGCTCCAATGCCATGTCCACCGTGATCAGCGTGCCACTCTTCTGTCTGGCCTCAACGACCACCAAGGCATCCGCCAGTCCGCTGACAATACGGTTTCTGGGCGGAAAATTCTGCGCGACGGGCGGCATTCCCGGCGGATATTCGGACAGGACTCCGCCGTCCCTCAAAAGCCTTTCATACAACTGCCTGTTCTGCTTCGGATAGCAGATGTCCACACCACAGCCCAACACACCAAAAGAAATCCCGCCTGCTGCCAGTGCCTCCAACTGACTGATGCCATCGATTCCTCTGGCCATTCCGCTGATGACGGAGACACCTCTTTTTCCAAGCTCCCGCCCCAGTTCTGCCGCCACATACCTGCCATACTCCGAACAGTCCCGCGCCCCGATGACCGCCACTGCCAATCGTTCTTCCTCCGGAAGCTTGCCACGGTAAAAGAGTCCGTAAGGAGCGTCCGGAATCTCCCGAAGTCGCCCAGGATAATTCTCATCGCCGGGATGCAAAAAGCCGATCCCTTGTCCTAACAGTTCTTGATATTCCCGCTCTGGGGAAGAACCCTGGCGGCTGCGCGACAATGTCTCCATCTGTCTGATATTCAAAAGCGGGCGCAGTTCCTCCTCCCCCGCGCGATATATGTTCTCCGAGCTGCCAAAATACTCCAAAAGCTTTGTTACGGTATGGTTTCCTACTCCCGGAAGGCTGCACAGCCAACAAGTGTACGCATGCTCCGCCTCATTCGCCCCCCCATCCGGAAATATTCTCTCCTTCCCTTTTTCCATTCTTTCTCCTTTCTCTATCACTCCACGAACTTCACTCACAGCCAATAGCTCTGCGCCGGCCTGTAACAGGCAGCCTCCAGAAGATGCTCCGTTTGAATCGTTTGCGCTCCCTCCAGATCGGCAATGGTGCGCGCCACCTTGAGCAGACGGTGATACCCTCTTGCACTCAAATTCAAACTGTCATAGAGCTGTCCTGCACATGCCTGTTCCTCCTCTCCCAGCGGACAATATTGTTCCACATCGGCGGCCTCAATGTCCGCATTGAAGCGACAGTGACTTCCCCGAAAACGTTTCTCCTGGATCAACCTGGCCGCCATGACGCGCTCCCTGATCTGTCGGCTGCTCTCCCCCTTTACCTTCGCCCGTATGCTTTCAAGCTCCACCGGACGCAGTTCCACGCACAGGTCGATGCGATCCAGCACGGGCCCTGAGATTTTCCCCATATACCGCTTTACTTGGGGTTGCGTACAGTGACAGCGGTTGATATTTGGATAGTAACCGCAGGGGCACGGATTCATGGCACACACCAGCATAAATTCCGCAGGGTAGGTCACACTGCCGTTCACCCGGGAGACATGTACCCGATGCTCCTCCAGAGGCTGACGCATTCCGTCCAAGATTCCTCTGGAGAATTCCGGTAATTCATCCAGAAATAGTACTCCCCTGTGTGCCAGAGAAATTACCCCCGGCTTTGGAATAGTGCTGCCCCCGATGAAGGCTGCCTGTGAGACGGTATGGTGCGGACTCTGAAAAGGTCTGTCCGTCATCAGTGCTTTCTCTCCCAACATTCCGGCCACACTGTACACCGCGGTCACTTCCAGACTCTCCTCTACTGTAAGCGGTGGCAGGATACCCGGTATGCGCCTTGCGATCATGGACTTTCCGGCACCCGGAGGTCCTGTCAATAGAAGATTGTGAAAACCTGCTGCCGCAATCTCCGCCGCCCGCTTAGCAGCCTCCTGACCGTTCACCTGAGAGAAATCTTCCTCCGGCTCCCGCCCGTCGTCAAAAAGCTCTTCGACTTCCACGTGGGCGGGCAAGAGTTCCTGCGCCTTTTCACCATCCCGCAGAAACTGTAAAATCTCACCAATGTTTCCTGCTCCCCGCACCTTGATTCCCGGTATCACTGCTCCCTCCTGCGCGTTTTCTCTGGGAACAATACACTCCCTTATCCCCAGTCTGGCGGCCTCCCGCACAATGGGCAAAACGCCCTTCACTCGCCGGATCTCACCGTTTAACCCCAGCTCCCCCAAAAATAGGACATCCTTTGTGGACTCCTCAGAAAAATACTCCATAGATTGTAAGACCCCCACCGCAATGGGCAGATCAAAAGCAGTACCCTCCTTTCTCTGATCCGCCGGCGAGAGATTGACGGTGATATGTGCACAGGGAATAGGAATCTTTGCGTTTTTTAACGCTACGCTGACACGCTCTCTGGACTCCCTCACCTCACTGCCCAAGGATCCCACCATGTTGAAGCAGGGAAGCCCCGGCGCAATATCCACCTCCACGCCCACCATATACGCCTGGATTCCCACAATCGCACCTGATAGAATTTCGGAATACATAGATCGATCTCCTTTCTTTAGATGAAAAATTGCAAATTAAAAAGGTGTAAAGCCTTAATAATTCAATAAAGACTTTACACCCCAGTTTATATGTGTCTGTTTCGCTATGTCACTCTTTGATTATGTCTAACTCCGTGAGATTTACCCCTAAAGTAGTTAATATGACCTTCAACTCAATGTATCTGCCCTTCATGGCTTTATATACGTCTGAATCTCTTTCGGCTAGTGTCATATAGCTTTGAAGCCTTGCAAACTCTTCAACATTTTTTTGCATTAACTCTTGTTCCGTCATTTCAACCATCCTTTCACCCCTTTTCTACAGATTGCTCGTATCTACATTATAGGTTTTTTAATTGGAGGTGTAAAGCCTATATTCAATTATCAAAGTGCTTGAGTGTTAGTGTTTTGTATAAAAACGGAATTGCTGTGGAAGAAGTTCCACTAGATTAAATAATAGATGTTATTTTATAAGACATCCTTTACATGAAAAACATCAAATTAAAAAGCAAAATTCCAGGGGAGAGCACAATGGCCTCCGCCACCGTATCTCCTCCCATCCGGTACGCATACATTAAGTTGTCTTTCGCACAGTCTGCGCTGCAGCGCTTCCGCCCTTGGCTCCCCTGAGTGACGCCCTGGTGGCATCCGTAACGCGCAGTACCTCATAGGAAAGCCCGCGGCTTCCATCTTCCCGCGGAACCAGCCTCTGCACCACCACGGATTGCAATACTCCCGCAAGACGTCCTCTGATCTGCTGCTGTTGCCCATCGGGAAATCGGTTCAGCAGATAATCCAGTGCACCGTTTGCCCCAGAGGCAGCCACCGCCGTGAAAATGAGGCAACCCGCTTCCGCTGCATCCAACGCAGCACAGACGGTATCTCCATCACTCAGCTCTCCCACCATGATCACATCCGGATCTTCCCTGAGCGCCGACCGAAGTGCCTGTCCATAACTTCTGGAGTCCAAGCCAATCTCCCGCTGATCCACGATAGAAAGCCCGTGAACATGCAGATACTCGATCGGACTCTCCAGTGTGATCACATGAGCCTCCCTACTCTTGTTGATCTGATCCACGATCGCAGCCAGTGTGGTAGTCTTACCGCTTCCCACCGGACCTGTGACCAGCACAAGTCCCTTTTGAAGTCCCGCAAGCTGATGCACCGACTCCGGTGCTCCCAGACTCTCCAATGACGGCACTCTGGGCGTTATCAGGCGAAATGCGAGGGAGACGTTTCCCCGCTGCTTGTACGCATTGACGCGACAGCGGATCTCTTCAGAGACGGACAAGGCCATATCATACTCTCCCCGATCCTCAAACTGCTGTCTCTGAACGTCCTCCATGATACCCACCAGCACATCCAAGGTATCCGTGGGCTGTAATCTTGGAAGATCCATCTCCACCAGCTTCCCCCTCACGCGCATCCGCGGGGAGGCTCCAACCGTCAGATGCACATCGCTGGCATCCGCCTCCACAGCCATTTTTAAAATTTCTTCCAACGTTCCATTGACAGGCATTGCAGGCTCCTTTTTGCGCTATTGTCCTTATGATCGTATGGAGCTTGCTCTGTCCGCTCGCAGTGAGCATTCGGGCAAGCCTCATACCAATCTGTTCATCAGAAAAATGATAAAACACTGAGTAGCTACAATTATACTATCATTCGTGGAAAATAACAAGAGTATCAAATACCGAAATTTTGCCGCAGTTTCTGCAGCGCTTTTTTCTCAATTCGCGACACATAGCTGCGGGAGATACCAAGGAGCGCACCTATCTCGCTCTGTGTCGCCTCCTGTCGCCCGTTCAGCCCGTAGCGCAGGATCAGGATCTCCCTCTCCCTGTCCGTCAAACATTCTTGAAGCAGCAAAAAGAGCTTTTTGCAGTTGCGCTCATGCTCCAGCCCCTCCACAATATCCGGCTGCTGCTGTTCGATCACGTCCACCAGATGGATCTCATTTCCTTCCTTATCCTGCCCGATCGGTTCAAAGTAGGACACTTCCCTGGAGGTCTTTTTCTTACTGCGGATAAACATCAAAAGTTCGTTGTCTATACAGCGGCAGGCGTAGGTGGCAAGTCTTCCCTTTCCGGCATCAAAGGTATCTACCGCCTTGATCAAACCGATACATCCTATGGAGATCAGATCCTCCATATCTTCATCCACGTTTTGGTATTTTTTGGCAATGTGGGCTACTAGACGTAAGTTCCGCTCGATCAGGACATCCTTCGCCATTCTGGCCTCTTTCTCATTTCCCTCTCGTAGTAGGCGAATATACTCTGCTTCCTCTGCCGAAGTCAGGGGTTTTTGAAAGGTTTTCAAAAATAGCCTCCGTGGATTACTCTCAACACTATTCTATGAAAACCCTCTCCCCCAAGTGCCTGTCAGTCGAAGAGAAACTGACTCATCACATAGTTGCTCAGGTCAAGTCCACGCCCCGTGAGCGCCAGATACCGCTCACCGCCCGCATCTTCTATGTGCTCGTACAAAAGGCCATCCTCCAGATTCTTTTGAATGACAGGCCCGTAGACCTCCTCCAAGGCCACACCGAATTTCTCTGAAAACTCTTGCTTACTGACTCCCTGTGTCATGCGAAGCCCCAAAAACATAAACTCCTCCATCCGCTCCCGCTCGGAAAGCAGCTCTACTTCTTCCCTGCTTTCCAAGGGTGCCTGAAGATACGCCTGTAAGTCTCTCCCATTGTGGAAGCGGGTATCTTGAAACAGGGATGCCGCGCCAATACCAAATCCGATATAGTCCACCCGACGCCAATAGCCGCAGTTGTGTCGGCACTCATAGCCCGGTCGGGCGTAATTGGATATCTCATAGCGAGAGAATCCCGCCCCCACAAGCCATTTTTCCGTATCCTCATACATCTGTCTCTCACAGTCCTCGTCAGGCAGGAAGAGTTCCCCCCGCCTCTGTCTCTCAAAAAGAGGTGTACCCTCCTCCACGATCAGACTGTAGGCGGAAATATGAGTGGGAGGCGGACTTAAAGCGAGCACACACTCCAAAGTCTCATGATAGCTTGCGAGTGTCTGTTCCGGCAGCGCGCTCATCAGATCTATGTTGATATTGTCAAAACCAGCGGACACCGCGGCATCGTAGGCAGCTAAAAACTGCTCCCACGTGTGGATCCTGCCAAGTGTCCGAAGCTCCTCATCACGGGCGGACTGCAGCCCTATACTCAGCCGATTGATGCCTGCCTGCCGATAAATTTGAAGACACTCTTCATCCACTGTTCCCGGATTCACTTCAATGGTGATCTCCGCGTCCTCCTGCACAAAAAAGTGCTCCCGCACCGTTCCAAGAAGCCTCGCCATCCAAGCAGGCTCCACCGTGGAGGGCGTTCCCCCACCGATAAAAATGGACGAGACCTGATAATCCCGGTACTCGTCCGCTCTTCCTTCCACCTCCGCAAATAGTGCCCTCATATACCTATCTTTCGTCCCCATATCCGCCGGTGCCGAAAGGAAGTCACAGTACAGGCATTTTTTCATGCAGAAAGGAATATGAAAATACAATTCCAACGGTTTCTGTTCCATAGCTTTAACCTAGATCATTTGTTGTTGTCCAACTTCAATACGCTCATAAACGCTTTCTGTGGAATCTCCACACTGCCAATCTGGCGCATGCGCTTCTTGCCCTCTTTCTGTTTCTCCAAGAGCTTCTTCTTGCGGGTGATATCACCACCATAGCACTTCGCCAGCACATCCTTCCGCATGGCCTTCACAGTCTCTCTGGCGATTATCTTACCGCCCACCGCAGCCTGAATGGGAATCTCAAAGAGGTGTCTGGGAATCTCGTCCTTTAACTTCTCGCACATCTTCCTGCCGCGCTCGTAGGCGGAAGCCGCGTGTACAATAAAGGACAAAGCGTCCACTTCCTCGCGGTTTATCAGGATGTCCAGTTTCACCAGTTCCGACCTTTCATATCCTTTAATGTCATAGTCAAAAGAAGCATAACCTCTGGAGCGGGATTTCAACGCGTCAAAAAAATCATATATAATTTCATTTAGGGGAAGCTCATACTTTAACAGCGCGCGGGTTCCCTCAATATATTCCATTCCCAGATAGCGGCCTCTTCGCTCCTGGCACAGCTCCATGATGGAACCGATAAACTCCGAAGTCACCATGACTTCCGCAGTGACGATCGGCTCCTCCATGTAATCAATCTCTGAGGGATCGGGCAGGTTGGAGGGGTTCGTCAGCTCGATCACATCGCCGTTTGTCTTGTGTACTTTGTAGACAACGCCGGGAGCCGTGGTCACCAGATCCAGATTGTACTCTCTCTCCAGCCGTTCCTGAATGATCTCCAAGTGGAGTAATCCCAAAAAACCGCACCTAAAGCCAAACCCCAGCGCGATGGAAGTCTCCGGCTCATAGTTTAGGGAGGCGTCATTTAGCTGCAGTTTCTCCAGCGCGTCCCTGAGATCAGGATACTTTGCACCGTCCGCCGGGTAAAGTCCGCAGTACACCATGGACAGCACCTTCTTATAGCCGGGCAGTGGCGATTCACAGGGGTTGTCCGCATCCGTCACCGTATCACCTACCGCGGTGTCCTTCACATTTTTGATGGAGGCAGTGATATAACCCACCATACCTGCGGAGAGCTCCTCGCAGGGGATGAACTGGCCGGCTCCAAAGTATCCCACCTCCACCACTTCCTGCTTGGCTCCGGTAGCCATCAGGCGAATGTTGGTGCCTTTCTTCACGGTCCCTTCCATCACACGGCAGAAAATAATAACACCCTTGTAGGGATCGTAGAGAGAGTCAAAGATCAGCGCTTTTAACGGCGCATTCAGCTCTCCCTCCGGTGCGGGAATCTTTCGCACGATCTGCTCCAACACCTCATCGATCCCAATACCGTTCTTGGCAGAGATCCGGGGGGCATCCTGCGCCTCAATACCGATGACATCCTCGATCTCGTCGATGACCTGCTGGGGCTGGGCGCTTGGGAGATCGATCTTGTTGATCACAGGAAACACATCCAGATCATGATCCAGCGCCAGGTAGACGTTAGCCAAAGTCTGTGCCTCTATGCCCTGTGCCGCATCCACCACGAGGATCGCACCGTCACAGGCCGCCAGAGAGCGACTGACCTCATAGTTAAAATCCACATGTCCAGGCGTGTCGATCAGGTTGAAGATATACTCTTCTCCGTCCTTCGCTTTGTATACGGTGCGCACTGCCTGAGCCTTGATGGTGATGCCTCTTTCCCGCTCCAGCTCCATATTGTCCAGAACCTGATCCTGCATCTCCCTGCTGGTGAGCAGACCGGTCTGCTCAATAATACGGTCTGCTAATGTGGACTTGCCGTGATCTATATGAGCAACGATACAAAAGTTGCGAATTTTACTTTGATCGATGGATGCCATATCTTTTCTCTGCCTTCCTGTATATACACATTTACAATTCAGTGTACCAGAATTTGTCACTGTTGTCCAGATAATACCATATTCAGTATGTGTGCGATGGGATCACAGGCATTCATGGCTTCCTCCACCGTGTTGTTCTGGGCACCCAGCTCGATCAGAAGGCTCTGCGGGCGCAAATGCATATTATAGCGATAGCCTTTCAGATAAATCTTGCGTGCAAGCCCCGGGTAATAGCTTTCCGCCATCAGCTGCATTTGAAAAGAGAAGGCCAGATTCTCCTCCTGATACTCGTTGACCAGATAGGAGATGCTCCCCGTCCTTCTGGTACGGCTGAGTCCGTTGAAAAGCATAAACCGGGCGGTTGGCCTTCCATCCAGATCCATCGCCAGTCTCGTCTCCTCCGGCATCTCGTCTCTATGTAGATCGATCACCACCTGAATGGAGGGGTTCTCTTTAAGCACTTGCTCAATGTCCGGCAAGGCTGTAGAATAAGCATCATCTCTGGACTCCACATCATATTTTCCCTTGTGGTGAAGCACTTGATAACCGTACTGTTCGGTCAGTATCTGCGCCAGCCGATCCCCCACTCCAATGATCGATGTACTCTCATCCCCGGGAACTGAGTCCGCAAAGGTTTCCTGAGAGTGAGTGTGATAGATCAGGATCTGCGGTCCTTCTGAAGCTTTGTTTACCGTCATATCGTAGGACATCAGCGTGTCAACATCCAGCTGATCGCTGCTTGCCATGGTGTTGCCATCCACCGTATAAAAATTTTGTACCAATGTGTCATAATCCCGCAACGCCTCCAGATCAATGAGATTCTGTTTGGCAGTGTGAGGAACAAAAATTCCGCCCTTAGCACTCTCCTGTTCCGCCAGGGCTCTCAGTGCCGCCTCATTTTCCGCCTGCAATAAGGCACTCATATCTTCGGATATCGTTTCCTCCCCCCACTCCTGTGATAGGGCACTGTCTGCAGAAAACTCATCGTCCTCCCTGACACGCTCCTCCATGGAAATCTCCAACTCCCGGAAGGCGAGCTCCTCCATGGACGGTGCCAGCACCTGCGCATAGCCATACAGAGGCATCACTTCTATAATTTGACTCTGAAACAGGGTGGGTTCTTCTTCCAGCAAGACGGCGGTAGGAAGAAATTGTTCGTACAGAGAGCTGCAAAGCTCCTGCGCAAACACCCTTTGCGCCGCTTCCCCTATGGACTCCTCCGACAAGGTGAGCGTTCTGCCCACGATCAATCCAAGCATCAACACCCCCACCGTCATCAACATCCACAAGGCTTTTTTTCTTATTTCTTGGTGTCTGCTTACGGCTATACGCACTCCTTTCCCATATTTGTCTACTTATATATATGCGATAGTCCAATGTTCCATACCACATCATCTCCCGCTCTTCCCAGCGCTTACGCCATAGCCCTCTCCATAGCAATGTTGATCCCTTCCGAAACCGTAAAACTGACGCGCTTGATCACAGCATCAATATCCTTACCCGTCATATACATATTGTTGAGCTCCGCCATGGTCATGCTCTGCTGTCCCACATATTTCAGACCGTCAAACTCCTCGTCGCGGAGAAGCTGATCCAACGCATCGCCCACGATCGTAGCGGCATCCACCACGGTGGGTACACCGATAGCGATAACCGGAACGCCCAAGCTCTCCTCCGTCAGGGCGTTTCGATGGTTTCCCACTCCGGAGCCCGGCTGGATACCCGTGTTAGTAATCTGTATCGTACGGTTGAGGCGCCTGGTGTTACGTGCTGCCAACGCATCGATGACGATCAGCACGTCCGGCTTGGTCTCCGCCACCACGCCCTTTACGATCTCCGCAGTCTCCATGCCGGTTTTGGCCATGACGCCCGGCTCGATGCTGCTCACCAGATTCATCCGGCTGCAGTTGTAAGCTGCTTTCCCGTAATTTTTTACAACATGACGGGTGATAAACAGATTGTCCACCACCTGTGGGCCCAGCGCATCAGCCGTCACCTCGCGGTTTCCCAGCCCTACCACCAGGATGGACTGCTCACTCTCTGCGTTTGGTATCATTTGCAACAATTCCTCCGCCAGACAATCCGAAATCTCTCGATGATAATCCTCATCCGGCTCCACCAATGCCGGAGCTTCCATGGTCACATAGACACCCATGGGCTTTCCCATGATCTTTGCCGCATTTTTCGTGTCGATCATAACCTTGGTCACCTGAATATCTTCTGCTTCCTTATAGTATTCCTCCACTCTGACACCGCGCATGGAGCCGTCTGCATCGCTGATACTCTCTCTCGCTTCCAGTGCCAGATCTGTCCTTACTTGAAAACTCCCCATCATCTGCCTCTTTCCCTCGTATAATACAATATCATGCACTTTATTTTTTGTAGAAAAATCAAAAATATGTATTGACAAACCCGCCAATTTTGACTAAACTACAATAGTATGTTTGCATTAGTCTTCCGTGTCTGGCTAAGGCGAAACATTTTCAGAAAATAATAATCGATTGTATACAAATGGAGGTGTACGACTTGGCTAACATCAAATCTGCAAAGAAAAGAATCTTAGTAAACCGCACCAGGGCTGATAGAAACAAGGCTATCAGATCCGGCGTAAAGACAGCGATCAAGAAGGTATTCGCTGCTATTGAGTCCGGCGACAAGGCAGCTGCAAGCACCGAGCTTAACTCTGCGATCAAGGTGATCGAGATGGCCGCTTCCAAGGGTGTTTACCATAAGAACAACGCTGCGAGAAAGGTTTCCCGCATCACTAAGGCAGTCAATCATATGGCATAAAAAGAGAGCATCCATACCGTCATGTGGATGCTCTTTCTTATCCTCATTTTAATAACATGCGTTATCTTCTTCGACCTCCGCCTCCGTGGCTCACGCCGCCTCGACTCACGTGTCCTCCGGCATGACCACCACCGTGACCTCCGCCACCTCCGCTGCTTCTCTCAATCCTTCTGGTGACTACGCTCTTTCGTATGAAATCATCCCTCTGCTCCCGCATTACAGGTTTTCCGCCAGCCACATAGGCCGTGGCCGTGGTGGTATCTTTGGCGGGTGCCTGATGCAGAAGGGCCGCCGCATAGATGCCCGCAACCAGGATCGGCACAAACAACACTGCTATCCACGGGATCACCACGGCTGTCTCCTCGGAAGCCATCACTCTGCAAGCCGCATCAATACCTGCTTTGTATGCCGCATAAGGGTCGGAGTCAATCCGGTTTATGATCGCATCCAGCACCCGGTCTATGTCACTATAATTAAACCGTGAATAAACTTTTCCGGCGGTGGACAGCCAAGTGCCTTCCTGCCCTTCATACCAATTGTCCAAGATAAGGAGCCCGTCGCCGTGAACTCTGTTATAACCGAAGTTTCTCTCGTCGTAAAAATCGTCCGCATATCCCTCCATGACTCTATCCCAATTGCCATAACTCTCCGCATCCTCGCTGATGGTCACCAGAACGATATCAAAATGATAGCGGTTCTCACACTGGGCGATATACTCCTCCAGTCGTTCCTCCTCGCTTGCCGTCAGCACATCCGCATAGTCAAACACTCTGCTTTGAGTGGTTGGCCAATTTCCCCTCGACACATTGGAAACCACGGCATGCAGCATTCCAGCAATTATGCAGATCACCGCAAGGATCCCTACCACCAGAAACCATATGCGAAAATAATGAAAATATTGTTTTCTCGCTTCCCGCTTTATCTCTCTATCCATTACAGCCACCCCAAAATATTATTGATGAACGTGAGGATCAACGTCAGACAAGCCCAAAGTGTGCCCGCGTAAACCCACACCTTAGTCTTGGAGATGGGCGCCATCCCCACGATCTTACCTGTCTGTCCGTTGACGTAAAAAGGATACTCCTTGTCCTTGTACCGGTAATCGTATTTCCAGACCGGAAGGAGACCGTAGTTAGCTTTGCTGTCCGTTGTCCTCACATTTTGATGAAGCACTCGCACACTTCCGTAACCGGAGTAAGTAGACCGAAACATCTGGGATATGTCATCGTCACGCTTTTTTATGGCGCGATGCTCCACCAGATCAGAGGTCATATTGTATTTTTCCGCATAGAAGCCAGACAGGTACTCCTCATGAAACTCCTCCAGCTGCTGATAGCCGAAAGGTTCCATAAGATCCATGATATCATCCGGCATCTGAACGGATGCATCCACCGGGATGTTCTGAAACTCCACGTCCATATTGCGCACAATATTGTAGTAAGAAGTCTCCGTGTACATAATATCACCGGTCCTCCACGTGCGCACCTTTGTCCCTTCCGCCTGCAGATCGCAGTTGGTGCTGTAATCATAAAACCAGTAGGGCACATAGGTGCCTTGGATACCGTTCAGTTTCGCCTCCGAGAGAAAATCGGTGGGCGCAAAAATGTTTTTTTTGAATTTTTCACGAAGAGAGTTCTTGCAGCTCTCCTTCCCCAACTGAAAAGGAATGATCATTTTGGGAGTGTACTCCCCGTCCACTCTCTCATCGAAGATCAGATAATTGTCACAGTAAGGACACTGGGTGGCAGATGTGTGCTCCAATACCGGCACTTGTCCGCCACAGTTTGGACAGACAGACAGATCTGCCTGTTCATGATCCTGTCTGGTCTCGCTTTTCTCGCTCTCGCAAAATGGGCAGAACATGGAATGGCGCTCCGGACTGTATATTACGTTGCCGCCACAGTTTTTACATTTAAATATCACGGTCGTTCCTCCGTAGTAAAGATGTTATCTGCTTTATTATATCAACGTTTTTTCCCCAGCGCAATCAAATTGTCTCAAATGTATAATTTGGGGGAATAGTTCAGCCATCGGGAAACTTCCGATGGCTGTCTCACTTTGTGTAAATATAAAATTGCAAATCATAACACTTGCTATTTATAGCATACGATCTTGCCGAACTCTTCTTTCAAAGAAGCACCGCCTACCAGACCACCGTCGATATCTGCCTGTGCAAACAGCTCCGCTGCGCTTGCCGCAGTCACGGAACCGCCATACTGAATACGGATGGCTGCCGCAGTGGCATCATCGTAGATCTCAGCAATGCACTCGCGGATCGCCTTGCAGACCTCCTGTGCCTGCTCAGTGGTAGCCACCTTGCCGGTGCCGATCGCCCAAATGGGTTCGTATGCGATCACAACGGAAGCAGCCTGCGCTGCAGTCACATTCAGGAATGCGATCTTGATCTGCTGACGGATAAAGTCGATGGTAACACCCTGCTCTCTCTGGGTCAGGGACTCACCGCAGCAGATGATAGGAGTGATGCCATGCTCGATCGCCTTCAGCACCTTCTTGTTGACGGTCTCATCAGTCTCCGCAAAGTACTGTCTCCTCTCGGAGTGGCCAATGATCACGTACTTGATGCCGGCATCGTCCAACATAGCGGGCGAGATCTCTCCGGTGAAAGCGCCCTTCTCCTCAAAATACATGTTCTCCGCACCGATCTGGATGTTGGATCCCTTTGCAGCCTCCACAGCGGGGATAATATCGATGGCAGGCACGCACAGCAGTACATCCACTTCATCGTTTGCCACGAGGGGCTTTAAGGTATTGATCAATTCCACAGCCTGACTGGGAGTCATATTCATCTTCCAGTTGCCTGCGATCAGTTTCTTTCTTGCCATGGTAAACTCCTCCTTATTTGTCATCAGCCGCCGCTACACCGGGAAGCTCTTTACCCTCCAAAAACTCCAGGGAAGCGCCGCCGCCGGTGGAGATGTGACTCATCTTATCGCCGAAGCCCAGCTGGTTTACCGCTGCCGCGGAATCACCGCCGCCGATGATGGTAGTAGCGTCAGTCTCAGCCAAAGCCTTTGCAACTGCGATGGTTCCTGCTGCCAGAGTAGGATTCTCAAACACGCCCATGGGTCCGTTCCAAACAACGGTCTTGGCGTTCTTTACTGCGTCTGCAAACAGCTCCTGAGTCTTAGGACCGATGTCCAGACCTTCCATGTCGGCAGGAATCTTATCAACATCTACATAGGATATCTCCACAGGTCCGTCAATGGGATCAGGGAAGCTTTTTGCAATGGTGGTGTCAATAGGAAGAAGCAGCTTCTTGCCAAGCTTTTCGGCCTTATCCATCATCTCCTTGCAATAGTCGATCTTCTCATTGTCCACCAGAGAGTTTCCAACCTCCATGCCCTGAGCTTTTAAGAAGGTGTAAGCCATGCCACCGCCGATGATCAGGGTGTCACACTTCTCCAACAGGTTGGAGATAACATTCAGCTTGTCGGCAACCTTTGCACCGCCAAGGATCGCTACGAAAGGTCTCACGGGATTCTCCACCGCATTGCCCAAGAAGTTGATCTCCTTCTGCATAAGGTAGCCAACCACATTCTCGCCACCCTTTGCAGTAATGCACTTGGTAACGCCTTCCACGGAAGCGTGCGCTCTGTGGGAGGAACCGAACGCATCGCACACATACAGATCAGCCAGATCAGCCAGCTCCTTGCTGAACTGCTCGCCGTTCTTAGTCTCCTCGGAGCCACGGAAACGTGTATTCTGAAGCAGGACAACATCGCCCTCGTTCATAGCCTCGACAGCTTTGGTAGCCTCCCCGCCGGTCACATTGTAGTCAGAAACGAACACCACATCCTTGCCCAGCTTTTCAGACAATCTCTTTGCCACAGGAGCCAGAGACTCACCCTCGTTGGGGCCGTTCTTTACCTTGCCCAGATGGGAGCAAAGGATTACCTTACCGCCATCGTTGATCAGCTTCTGGATGGTGGGAAGCGCTGCCACAATACGAGTCTCATCCGTGATCTCACCGTTCTTCAAAGGAACGTTGAAGTCACATCTCACCAACACTCTCTTTCCTTTTGCGTTGATATCATCAACCGATTTCTTATTTAAGCTCATTTTAACCTCCATGCTGCGACTGTTTTTTAATAGCCCCTAACGGCGGCAAGTTTTGGCGCAGTACAAAACTTGATCTGGGAAATAAAAGGGTCCGGTCCAAAAGACCGGACCCCTGTAGTCCTAAAAGTAACACTTGAAAATCTTCTGCTTCGCAGGACAAGACTTCGTCGATCAGCCAAGCTCGCTGAAGTACTTGATGGTGCGAACCATCTGAGAAGTGTAGCTGTTCTCGTTGTCGTACCAGGAAACTACCTGTACCTGAGTATTGCCATCCTCCATGGGAGCAACCATGGTCTGGGTTGCATCGAAGATGGAACCATAGGTGCTTCCGATGATGTCGGAAGAAACGATCTCATCGGTGTTGTATGCGAAGGACTCGGTTGCAGCAGCCTTCATAGCAGCGTTGATCTCATCCTTGGTAACTGCACCCTTTACAACAGCTACCAGAATGGTGGTAGAACCGGTAGCGGTAGGTACACGCTGTGCGGAACCGATCAGCTTGCCGTTCAGCTCAGGAATAACCAAACCGATCGCCTTAGCAGCACCGGTGGAGTTGGGAACGATATTGCAAGCGCCTGCGCGGCCTCTTCTCAGATCGCCCTTTCTATGAGGACCATCCAGGATCATCTGATCGCCGGTGTATGCATGTACGGTGGTCATGATACCACTCATGATAGGTCTGCAGTCGTTCAGAGCCTTAGCCATGGGAGCCAGGCAGTTGGTGGTACAGGAAGCTGCGGAGATCACGGTGTCCTCCGGCTTCAAGGTGTTGTGGTTAACATTGAATACAATGGTAGGAAGGTCATTGCCTGCAGGGGCAGAGATAACAACCTTACGAGCACCTGCGGTAATGTGTGCGGAAGCCTTGTCCTTGGAGGTGTAGAAACCGGTACACTCCAGAACTACGTCCACCTTCAGCTCGCCCCAGGGAAGCTTGGAAGCGTCAGCCTCTTTATAGATAGTGATGGTCTTGCCGTTTACGGTGATGTTGTCCTCACCTGCAACTACAGAGTCAGCATACTTGTACTTGCCCTGAGAGGAGTCATACTTTAACAGATGTGCCAGCATGGAAGGGCTGGTCAGATCGTTAATTGCTACTACATCGTATCCCTCCGCGTCAAACATCTGTCTGAATGCCAGACGACCGATACGACCAAAACCGTTAATTGCTACTCTTACTGCCATTTTAGTTCCCTCCTAAAATATATAATTTTATCTTATTTTGACCATTACCAGGTAATGTTAGTCAGAGTGGCGCAAAAAGAACCCGTCTGATTGTCAAAATTTTATCAGCAAGGTTATTTTACCTAATTCATTTCAATAATTCAAGATGTAAATGAAAAATATTTGGTATTTCTGGTTAAATTTTACAGTTTGTTTAGATTTCGGCTGTTTTTTTATATGGGTTTTTGTTATACTTGTAGTGAAGTGGAGTTTCCGCCCGGACGCGCCATACCTCCCCTGCAGACGCGCTCTTGGGCTGGGTCATCGAAAGCCAAAATATCAAATCATGTTTTGATTTTTGGCAAAATAAAAAGAAAGGAACAACTATCATGGCGATCACAGCAGACTGTCATCTTCATACTTATTACTCCGGAGATTCCGACTCTCCCATGGAGGAGATGATCCAAAGAGGGATCTCTCTGGGGCTTACCACCATGTGTTTTACGGAACACAATGACTTCGACTTTCCGGATACTCCTGACGGGCCGGGGACACAGTTTTTGTTGAATACAGACTCTTATCTCTACGAATTGATTCAGATGAAAGAAAAATATGCGAAGCAGATCCGCATACTTTTCGGCGTTGAGCTGGGATTGCAGCCACATTTGATGCGGGAGAATGCGGTCTATGCTAAATCTTATGACTTCGACTTTATCATCGGCTCCTCGCATTTATGTAACAGGCGTGATCCTTATTATCCCGACTTCTTTGAAGGGCGCACAGATGAGGAGGCTTATCGGGAATATTTTTCTTCCATCTTGGAAAATGTCAAAAAATCCTCTAATTTTGATGTGTATGGGCATTTAGATTATGTGGTGCGCTTCGGCTCCACACTAGATCGGGATTACTCCTACGAGAAATACAAAGATATTTTTGATCAGATCTTGGAAGTTTTGCTGGAGAAGGGCAAGGGGATTGAGTTAAATACCGGAGGCATTGAAAAAGGGATGCGTGACTTGCATCCCTGTATGGGCGTGTTGAAGCGTTATAGAGAGCTTGGCGGTGAAGTCATTACAGTAGGCTCGGATGCCCACTCTCCCGATCAGGTGGCAAACTCTTTTGACCGCGCCTGCGAAGTGCTGAAAGCCTGCGGCTTCCAGTACTATACAGTGTTTGAAAAGCGGCTGCCAGAGTACAAAAGGCTTTAGCACAGTACTATCACTTCTCTGGGTGTCGTCTGGGCGGGGATGCTTCTGGTGGAGGTATCGTAGATCACGACCAGATCCTGCTCCGCCGGGCTCGCCTGAAAATACTGGTTGTTGGTGGTGCGTAAGCTTACGGAACCGTCAATGTTCAACTGGAGAGTCTGCCCCTCATTCACCAGTGATGCGTTGTAGTAGTCCACGTTGATCATGCGCCTTCCCCGCACCTCGGCCACCACCGCAGCATTGTACTGGGGCGGATAAATTAACAGCATGGGCTCATCCGTCCGATACCAGAAGGTTACCTTCATCCCCTCGGCCAGCGTGACGAAGTCTACCACATAAGTGTTTGGGCTTAGGATGAAATTCACCGTGTTGCCATCCTCATCTTCCAGTGTGACGAAGATCGTGCAGCCGCTCACTTGTCTGTTTGTCCTCGTGGGCACCATGTCCACGATCGTGCCTGTTATGGAAGCATATCGACTTCCTCTTGACAGTTGGTTTCCATTTCCCCGAAACAGATAATCCATAGATATGTCCCCCTATTTTCCTTCTTGGAAATTCTTTTTGGCTCCTCATCATTATATGCAGCGGAGGCAAGGTCGGTGACAGCATCTACAGGATGGTTCCTCCTCCCAGTACATGCTCTCCCTGATAGAAGACGATGGCCTGTCCCGGCGTGGAAGCCCGCACCTTCCTCTCAAAACGGCAGAGTATCCTGCCGCCTGACTGCTTCTCCAGGACGCCATACTCTCCACCGTGATTATAGCGGATCTTGGCCAGTACTCTCAGGGGTTCCGTCAATTCCGGCATCGCCATATAATTGACCCGGTCACAAAGCACCGTATCCGTGAACACATCCTCGTTCTCCCCGAGGATCACTTCGCCTGTGTCCGGCCGTATTTCGGTCACAAAGATGCGGCGCCCCATAGCAATCTCCAAGCCTTTTCTCTGTCCCACAGTGTAGTGAGTGATCCCCTTGTGCCGTCCCAGCACATTGCCGTCTCTATCCACAAAGTTACCCGGCCCGGGCACGCGCTCTCCCGCCTCTCTGTCGATGAAAGCCGCATAGTCATTGTCTGGCACGAAGCAGATCTCCTGGCTGTCCGGCTTAAATGCCACGGGAAGCCCCGCCTCTTGTGCGATCTTGCGGATCTCTTCCTTGTGATATTCCCCCACCGGCATCAGTGTGTGAGATAACTGTTCCTGCGTCAGATTATACAGAGCGTAAGTCTGATCCTTGGCCGCAGTCACAGAATTGCGAATGGCATATCTTCCATTTTCCAGCCGATCAATCCTTGCATAATGCCCTGTAGCGATATAGTCTGCACCGATGGCAAGGCTTCTCTTAAGCAGGCTCTCCCATTTTACATAGCGATTGCAGGCAATGCAGGGGTTAGGCGTACGTCCCCGCAGGTACTCCTCCACAAAGTAATCGATCACATTACGTTTAAATTCCTCTTTGAAATTCATCACATAGTAGGGGATCTTTAGATGTTCTGCCACACGCCTTGCGTCATCCACCGCTGACAGGCCACAGCAGCCGCCGCTTGCAGATCTTGCCTCCTCTTCCTCATCCTGCCAGATCTGCATGGTGACTCCGATCACGTCATAGCCCTGTTCTTTCAATAAATAAGCGGCTACGGAGGAATCCACCCCGCCAGACATACCCACCACAACTTTTTGTTTCATTGGTCGCCTCCACACAGCTTTTGCAAAAGCGCCAGCCTATATAATGATATAGACTGGCGCGCTTTTTGGGATGCTCTAAATCAATACTCTTCCTCTTCATCTCCTTCGCTGATGTCGCTCTTGGGCTTCTGCAGGCCTTCAATTTTGATGTTGTTCTTCTCCGCATAGTCCCATAAAGCCGCATGGATCGCCTCTTCCGCAAGAAGGGAACAGTGTACCTTCACAGGCGGAAGTCCGTCCAACGCCTCCATAACAGCCTTATTGGTGATCTGAAGAGCCTCCTGTATAGTCTTGCCCTTTACCAGCTCCGTCGCCATAGAACTGGTTGCAACCGCAGCACCGCAGCCGAAAGTCTTAAACTTGGCCTCTTTAATAACGCCATTCTCGTCAATGTCTAAGAACATTCTCATAATATCGCCACATTTAGCGTTTCCCACGGTTCCCACACCGCTGGCATTCTCTATCTCACCCACATTTCTGGGATTCTGGAAGTGATCCATCACTTTCTCACTATACATAGCATTAACCTCTCTCACCACAGAATTTTTATAAATAGTACCACCTATTTTCGTGCTCATAAGATTTGCATGATACCATTATATATTCTAACATATGTTTTGTTGCAACAACCAACCTTCGAAAAAATAACATGTGTTTCTTTTATTATTTCTTCTGACCCTTCAAAAAATCCGCATACAGCGGTGACATATCACGGAGCCTCTCTACAATCTTTTTCAGTTCATCCACCACCGTGTCCAGGTCCTCTCTGGTGGTCTCCTCAGAGAGGGTCAGTCTCAGGGAACCGTGCGCCTCCTCATGCTTTAACCCGATAGCCAGAAGCACATGGGAAGGGTCAAGGGAACCCGACGTGCAGGCGGAACCACTGGATGCACAGATCCCTTTCATGTCCAGCATGATCAGCATGGACTCTCCCTCAATATAAAGGAAGGACAGATTGACATTGTTGGGAAGTCTCTTTTTGCGATGTCCGTTCAGCCAACAGTGGGGAATCTCCTTCTCCACATGCTGGATCAGATAGTCTCGCAGTTCAATCTCCTTTCTTGTTCTCTCCTCCATAGTGGAGATCGCGCGCTCTACAGCTACGCCCAGACCTACGATACCGGGCACATTCTCCGTGCCGGCTCTTCTGCTTCTCTCCTGCGCTCCGCCGTGCAGGAAAGAACGGATCTTAATACCTGTACGGATATATAGAAAACCGATGCCCTTAGGACCATTCAGCTTGTGTCCGCTGGCACTGAGCATATCGATGTGAAGTTCATCTACGTTGATGGGTACCTGACCGAAAGCCTGCACGGCGTCCGTGTGAAACAGCACGCCTTTCTCTTTGGCAATCTCCCCGATCTCCTTAATAGGCTCGATGGTGCCGATCTCATTGTTGGCAAACATGATGCTGATCAAGATCGTGTCCGAACGGATAGCACCCTTTAGCTCCTCCAGATCCACCAGGCCATCCCTGTCCACATTCAAATAAGTGACTTCATAGCCTTGTTTCTCCAGATACTCACAGGTGTGAAGGACAGCGTGATGCTCTATCTTCGTGGTAATAATATGTTTCCCCTTTGCCGCATATGCCTCCGCGGTGGCCTTGATCGCCCAGTTGTCGGCCTCGGAACCGCCCGCCGTAAAGTAGATCTCCTCGGTTCTTGCCCCCAGACCCTTAGCTATGATCTCTCTGGCGTTTGTGATCGCCTTCTTGCTCTCGGAGCCCAGACCATAGATCGTGCTGGCGTTGCCATAATACTCCGAAAAGTACGGCAGCATTGCGTCTACAACCTCCGGTGCGGTCTTGGTGGTAGCCGCGTTGTCCAAATATATCATTTTACTACCTCTTTTCTTATTAAAAGCTAAGGAAAGGAAGCATCCATGCTTCCTCCTCTCGTCCTTTTATACTACCTCACTAGGAATTACAGAAATAATATAACACCGAATCAATGTTCTGTCAACCTTCCCCCCGGAATATATATAGAGAAAAGCTCCGAACAGGTTCTCCCATGAAAAAAAAGAAGCTCCATCCCCTGATCATCGGCACTGCCGTTCTGACACTGACAGGCTTTATCACCCGCATCATCGGCTTTTTCTACCGAATCTACCTCTCCAGAATGTTCGGAGAAGAAGGCATGGGCATCTATCAGCTGGTAAACCCGGTACTCGCACTGTCTTTTTCACTCACCGCAGCCGGCTACCAGACCGCCATCTCAAAGTTCGTGGCGGAACGGACCGCCAGAGAGAGACAGCCCTCTTTCCGTCCGGTGTTTGTAGGGTTGACCATCTCCCTGCCTCTATCCCTTTTGTGCTGTGCTATTATATACAGTTTGTCCGATCTTATAGCCATACATATGCTTATGGAGGAACGAACCGCCTCCATGCTTCGGATCCTGGCATTCTCTGTTCCCCTGAGCGCCGTGCATTCCTGCATCAACGGCTATTTTTATGGGCGAAAGAAAACCTCCGTCCCCGCGATCGCCCAGCTGATCGAGCAGATCACCCGTGTGGTCTGCGTGTATCTGCTGTCTGTCCGTGCGCTATCCCTGGGTGGTTCTCTCTCCATCAACGCAGCAGTATTCGGTCTGGTCCTGGGCGAGTTTGTGTCCATGTTGATCACCGTGGCGGCCCTATATTGCAGCATGATAGCCGCAGCACACTCAAAAACAGCATCCACTGCAATGCCGTCGATCCACAGAGAATCTACATTTTTGATCTATCAGAGCATTTTGGGGATGGCACTGCCCCTCACCGCCAACCGTATTGTACTAAATCTTCTGCAGAGCGTGGAGTCCGTCTCCATTCCGGCATCCCTGAAAACTTACGGCTACGACACCACCACGGCTCTCAGCGTCTACGGCGTGCTGACCGGTATGGCCATGCCTTTTATCTTCTTTCCCAACGCCATCACCGGTTCCGTGTCCGTTCTGCTTCTCCCCCTTATCTCGGAGAACTATGCTGTGGGCAACATAAAAGCAGTAAAAGATGCCGCCTTTCGCACCATCAAATACTGCTTTCTGCTCGGTTTTCTATTTATGGGAATCTTTGCCCTTTTGGGTGATTGGGCCGGACGTACCATCTTTAACAGCCCGTTAGCCGGCCATTTCATTCAGGGCCTCAGCTTTCTATGTCCATTTTTGTATCTGGACACTACTCTCTCCAGCATCCTGCAGGGGTTGGGCATGGCCGGACGAATCTTCTTCATGAACGTGATCAGTCTGCTGGTTCGGCTGGCTTTTGTCTTTCTGGCGGTTCCGACCTTCGGCATTACCGGTTACCTGTGGGGTATCCTGTGCAGTCAGATCCTCCTTAGCATCCTCTACCTGATCTGCCTGTACCGCTTTGTACACCGAACCAGATGACATCCTACTGCAGCACGTTCTTAAGCTCCTCCATAAAGGTGTTGATATCCTTGAATTCTCTGTAAACAGACGCAAATCTCACGTAAGCCACCGCATCCAGATCTTTCAGTTTGTTCATCACCAACTCACCGATGACCTCACTGGAAATCTCCTTCTCTTCCATGTTGGTAACCTCATACTCCACCTCGTCCACCAGTTGGGTGAGTTTGGTAGCGCTGACGGGTCGTTTGTGGCATGCCCTGAGCACACCGGCCTCAATCTTAGCTCTGTCGTAGGTCTCCCGGTTATTATCCTTCTTAATAATGATCAGAGGGATAGTCTCCACTTTCTCGTAAGTAGTAAAACGCTTCCCACACTCGTCACAGACACGTCTGCGGCGGATAGAATTGTTATCCTCCGCGGGTCTGGAGTCGATCACTCTGGTATTCTCATGACTACAAAAGGGACACTTCATATATATAGTACCTCGCCTTCTTTTAATAAATACTGTTATTTATTTTATTATAGCTTTTTCAACAATTTATGTCAACCAGAATGATATCCGGTCCAATCTGTCGGATATCCTTATAGGGTATCACAATATCCGGATCACAGCGCAGAAAACTCAACATTTTGCTCCCTCCCGGAATGATGATCTTACAGATACATCCGCTGCACTCGTCAAACTCCACATCACAGATATGTCCCAGCTTCCTGCAGTCCCTGACGTTGATCACGTCCTTGCACTTTAATTCTGAAAACAACATTTTTCGCCCTTTTTCTCAGCTTTCGCGGCAATTTCCTTTGTTATTATTATATGCTTTCCGAGTATATCCTGACACGCAAGAGAGCATACTACCAGTACAAAAGATCAGAAAATGGAGGAATGACAATGGCACTGGGTAAGGTAGAGATCTGCGGCGTGAACACATCTAAACTGCCCCTGTTGAAAGCAGAGGAGAAAGAAGCTCTCTTCAAACGCATCGAGGCGGGCGACAAGGGAGCACGAGAAGAATATATAGAAGGAAATCTGCGTCTGGTACTCAGCGTCATAAAACGCTTTTCCTCCAGCAACGAAAACGTGGACGACCTGTTTCAGATCGGATGTATCGGCCTGATCAAAGCCATCGACAACTTTGATCCCTCTATGAACGTCAAGTTCAGTACCTATGCAGTTCCGATGATCATCGGGGAGATCAGACGTTTCTTAAGGGACAACAACAGCATCCGTGTCTCCCGCTCCCTAAAAGACACCGCCTACAAGGCCATCTATGCCCGGGACGCACTGACCAGACGGAACCTGAAGGAACCCACCATCGAGGAGATCGCAAGTGAGGTGGGCATCTCCAAGGAGGACATCGTCTACGCCATGGATGCCATCCAGAATCCCATGAGTCTCTACGAGCCCATCTTTACCGACGGCGGCGACACCCTCTATGTCATGGATCAGATCAGCGACAAAAAAAATAAGGAAGAGAATTGGGTGGAACATCTCTCCCTAAGTGAAGCCATGAAGCGCCTGAATGAACGCGAATATGAGATCATCTCCCTGCGCTTCTTCGAGGGAAAGACCCAGATGGAAGTGGCTGACATGGTCGGGATCTCACAGGCTCAAGTGTCGAGGCTGGAGAAGAAGGCGCTGCGGACCATGAGGGCTTATCTGACGGCGTGAGGGCTGCCATATAATTCCGTCGTTCCCATACCATTCCCATCCCTGCGCCCACGATCCGCTTTGCCACTACCGCAAACCGCCTGTCTTTCACATTATTCCTTTCACACCATCTCAGATAGGGCTTAAAATACTTTCTCATTTCTCAGTGGGCATCATCTGGAGGTGTTACATCAGAATAACTTATCTCGCCATTGGAGTATGTATATCTTAAAAGTGTTAGCTTGTTCCATTGTTTGTTTCGGACAGGGTGGCTTCCGAGTGTATAGTACCTCTGCACGACATCGTGATAATAAGCATCTATATCACCAGGATACTCAGCTGCAATGATACACGCATCTATCGCATCATAATCGCCATACGCATACTCCGAACAGACCCAATCGACATATTTTAAAACCTGGTCAATAGTACTATTACCTGCGGAACCTTTCTTCAACTCTGCAACAAGATACTTACATGGAATTTTTGTATCAGGCAAATACCTCATTGCCAGCACATCAATTTTATCCATATAATCAATAGGCTTGAACGGCGATGCAATAACCTGATGAGAAACATAGTCCCAGCGCCCCAACTCCGGAATTCGACTATGACACAGATCATAGACCACAGCTGCTTCCAGCGCCATTTCATGTTCTACTCTGTCCCCCCTTGTGCAGGCGTGAAGCATCTCTTCAGGCGTTATTATATAATCATTAAGATCATGTGTCGCTATAGCAGTATGGGTGCTGTCATCCTCCGGGAAAATATTTGTTTGCGTTTGGGTCTCATGCTGACGGCGTAATAGAAAGATTTCTTTTAAGGATTCATTTTCTTCGTCACCGAGTTTAATAAACGAGACTTTCCAGAATGCACGCAACATTTTGAAGGTATTCGGTTTATATGTCAAAATTTCATCCGTATCGATACCTTCTTCAAAAAAATAAGGTGAGCCCTTGAAAGTACACAGCCAGCGGTTATGAGAGCTTTCATCCCCATAGTCCACCAAGAGGTCATTCCGTATATCTTCATACTGGAAATCCTCTCTTGTCGAAGAATGTGGATAATTGCAATATTTGCAATCAGGCCCAACACAAATAAGCTCTCCTATCCCATAGAATCTCCGTTTACAGAAAAAGTAGATATTATCGCCTGGCTTCATTGATATATAGTCCGCAAGCGTGCCTTCAAATGACATTGGGTGCAAGCTTTTCAGATAAGTTGAATACACGCCCTTTTCTGCACATTCACGGATCACATCAATCGAATCAGCGTCTCCGCCGATAGCAAATACATATCCCGCCATTACCCATTCCTCCTTGGTCTGCAAGTTATCTCTTTTGGCATATGCCTGCATCCATTAAATGATAACATATTTTGCGACAAAAACCAAACGGAGTTTTGTTTGCAATTGATGATATTTTAGTCTTGTGATAAAATTTTCCTATAATGATCGGCAATTTATCTCATTTCATGAATCGACTGGCTAAAAAACTTTAGCTTTTTTAGCAAAAGGGAGAATGTTTATGCGGCGAAGGAAAGGTGTCTTTCAGAAAATATTATCAGTGCTGTTAAGTTTTGCCCTTAGTTCAGGCATTGTATTGACAGCAATGCCCATGGAGGCTTGGGCGACGGAGGATACTGCAATACATGTTGATGCGGAGACGCCGTGTGAGATCGTGGCTTTTGCTGAACTTCCGGAAGAGATAAAACAGCAGTATGTTGCAGTTGGAACTCCCCTGGAGAAATTGGAGCTTCCAAATACTCTGACAGTATCATACCTCTTTGATGCGGAGGTGCTGGAAGAGACTGAAAATCCGAAAGTGAGCGGCAATGATGCTGGAGCGGAGGCTGAATCGGAAAAAGAGGACGGGGAAACCGGACCGAATGGTGAAGCCTCATCCGGGGCAGAAACAGTGCAGGAAACGGTTGTAGTACCTATGGATGGGTATCAGGCCGAATCTGATCACATAGCCGTTAATACTTTGACCGCCTCAGATCCGGAACACACATTTGAATATGCGGAGAAAGAAATAGAAGGAATTACATGGATCAGCACGCCGGAGTATGATGGCGAGCTGGAGGAAAGCTATGTCTTCACTCCCATCCTGCCGGAGGGATATAGATTAAGCGAAGGTGGAAAACCGCCTGAGATTACAGTTATGGTGGAGGAAGTAAAAACGCTTGCTCTATCAGAGGCGGTGCCTGCGGCAGGATCGACAACGCCTGATATTGGAGTAATAAGCGACGGTACTATCTGGACAGACGGTCAAATATCAAAAAATGGTACGATAACCATAAATGAGGGGGACACACTTACAATAACGGGCAAGGTTACAATAAATGGGGATATCACAATCGAAGGCGGCGGAACGATTTTGAGGGGAAATACACGTGCTTACTTTGACATACCTTCCTCTGACAGCAGCATTACATTGCGTGACATTACAGTGGACGGACAATCTCTGGAAACCTTAAATTCCATGATAACTGTCAACGGTGGCACGGTAACACTGGAGGATGGCTGCACGATCATGAATTGTAGCGTGGGGACATTAACAACACACGTATATGGTGCGGCTGTCAGAGTAATATACGGCGGAAATGCCATTTTAAAAGGAGCAGTTATAACAGGATGTTCGGCACAAAGTGGCGGTGCAATTTCTATGCATGATAGCACAGCTATTATATGTGACACAGATTTCACAAACTGTTCTGCGAGAGGGAATGGCGGTGCAATTTCCATGTATAATACCCCAGCTGTTATAAGCGACACGGAGTTTACAAACTGTTCTGCGGGATATAGTGGCGGTGCAATTGATATGTCTGGCAGCACATCTGATATAAGCAAAACATCTTATATAAGCGGCACAAAGTTCACAAAATGTTCTGCAGAAAATGATGGCGGTGCAATTTACATGAGTAATCTCACAGCTGATATAAGCGACGCAGAGTTCACAAAATGTTATACAGAAACTAATGGCGGTGCAATTCGCATGGGCAATGTCACAGCTGATATAAGCGACACAGAGTTCACAAGCTGTTCTGCACATTATGGCGGTGCGATTTATATGAGGCGAAATAGTAATGTAAATTTACAGAAAGACACGATAGAAGACTGTGAGGCAACAGATTCAGGCGGTGCAATTTACAACTATGAGGGTAGTGTTTTAAATATTCATAGCGGTACATATCGTAACAATAAAACGACATCTACTGTAGGTGTGGAGGGAACGATCGGAGGCGGTTTCATTTACACACGCGGATCAGAGCTCACGGTCAAAGGAGGCAGCTTTATCGGAAATAAAGCAGCTAACAAGGGCGGATGCATCCACCATTGTGGATATGACAATACGAACACTTATCTGTATGGCGGATATTTTGCAAACAACACTTGTACTTATGAGAAATACCGGGGAAGCGGCGGCGTTTTCGTCTCATCGGTAGCTGTAGGAACAGCAGATATATATATAGCCGGCGATGCTCATTTTGTTGGGGATGGCAATGATTTAGGCACAGACGGGATCTATCTGGATCAACAGAAAAATAAACCACGCAAGATTTGGATCCGTAATACCTTAAGTTATCCCCTAACCATCTACGTAAAAGCAGTCAAAGACTATGTCATTGCAGAAGGATCCGATTACACCTTACTGGAAAACAGGGACTTGAATAAGATAAGGTTTGTCAATGTTGAGGATAGCGAAAAACAGTGGTATGCGGTACTGGATAAGGACACTAACCAAATCAAGCTCTCCACAACAGAGCCTCCGCATATAGACAAATACTTCGTCTACTATATTAGTAACGGAGCAGATGGAACAGTAAGAGATGGCAATAATGATGATAACGGATATGATCCTAACACCACCATTAAAGTACAGCCCGCAGATGACTTAAACTGGCCGAACCATACATTCATTGAGTGGAATACTCAACCGGATGGTTCGGGCGCTTCTTATCATCCCGGGGATGATCTGACTATGAAAAGTGATGTATATCTGTATGCCATTTTTTCAGCTGTTTACCGCGTGGAGCATTATCGGCAGGATCTGGTTGGAAACGCTTACAGCATAGTGGTTTCCGACACTCAGGAGTTGGAAGCTGCCATAGGCTCTACCGTAACCGCAGCCTCCAAAGAGTATCCAGGCTTTACCGAGAATACTACTCACAGGCTGAGAAAAGGATCCGGGAAAGTGACGGCAGACGGCAGCCTGGTGCTGGCGCTCTATTATGACAGGAATGTCTATCACATCAGTTTTGATTTAAACGGCGGCAGCGGGGAAACACCCAAGACACAGGCTGTACTTTACGGCAACTGCCTTCAGGAGCCTCAAGATGCGAAACCTGTCAGGGATGGCTTTGTTTTTGGCGGATGGTACAAGGACAAGGAAGGAACGGATGTAAATCAGTGGATCTTCGAGAATACTGTTGAGGATAATACAACAGAACTGTCTACTACCCTCTATGCCAAATGGATAGAGAACAATTTTGCTGTTTATACAGTAGAACACTATCAGCAGAATAAGGACGGGGACGGCTATTCTATCGTAGATGACGACACACAGTATTTGCCAGGGATCATAGGGTCTACCGTGACAGCAATCCCCAAGGATTATCCAGGCTTCACCGAGAATACCACTCATGAGTTGAGAAAAGCGTCCGATGAAGTGACGAAAGACGGTAAACTGGTATTGGCGCTCTACTATGACAGGAATGTCTATAACATCACTTTTGATCTGAACGGCGGCAGTGGGGAAACTCCCAAACCACAGACTGTACTTTACGGCAATTATCTTCGGGATCCTCAAGGTGTTGAACCTGCCATAAAAGCATTCTTTTTGGGCAATTGGTACAGGGAAAGTTCTTCTTCCAGCGGATGGTACAAGGATGGCTTCTCTTTTGGCGGATGGTATAAGGACAGGGAAGGAACGGATGGAAATCAGTGGATCTTCGGGAAGACGGTTGAAGATAATACAACAGGACTGTCTACCACCCTATATGCAAAATGGATAAAGGATGATAACGACAGTGACATTGAAAAAGGAGACGATGATGAAAGCATAGAACCCACGCCTACGCCCACACAGACTTCAACTACCTTTGAGACCGACACAGTAAACAAATTTCAAAATAGAACTGAACCAAAGACCGGCGTACCAGATTACACTCGTTTTTTCGCGACCATGGCAATGATTTCCGGACTATCCTACACCATGGTCCTATTCCTTGAAGAGTACGGTATGACAGAATCCGAAAAGAACGCCCTCGTTGCGCGCTTGATCAGATGGGCAAAACAAGCCGGACCCCTCCGCAGGCTTCTTGCACTTGCCACAATCTTCCTACTGCTTATATATTATCACAGCATCGGAAAGCAGAAACTGATCGGAACCACAGCCTCGACACAGAAGGAAACAATGGCTATGATGGAGATATAAACTTTCGACTTTTGCGATATATTCACTCTCAACTAATGATACCCATGTATTTACACATTGCACCTTTGTAAATACATGGGTATTTTCCCAACAACACTACTCTGCTAGCACCATTCTCCAGCAAAATATTCGCAACATCCTGCATATCATGAATTGGATCAGTGACAAGAAGAACAAGGAAAATAACTGGATCAGACATCAGATGTTTAATCCCTGTGTCCAAATCTTAAGATCTTCTTCGGAAACGTCGCCTCCCAGACGAGCCCCTTCCTTCACGACTGCCTTCTCTCCTGCAAGTTCCTGAAGCCTCTTTGCTGTCTCTCCGATACCACTGCCTCCTGAAGTGCAGAAGGGAATGATCTTTTTCCCCGAAAAATCGTGAAGATCCAGAAAAGTATCTACAATGCTGGGTTCCCTTTCCCACCAGATTGGAAACCCAAGGAACACTTTTTCATACTGTGCCATATCACTTACCACATCCGTCATCTTTGGCCGACAATTTAAGTCCTGCATTTCCAGTGAACTCCTTGACTGTTTGTCTTTCCAATCAAGATCCGCAGGAGTATAAGGGATCTGGGGGGTAATTTCAAACAAGTCCGCCTGCTCTAAATCGGCCAGATCCTCTGCTATCCTTCTAGTCACTCCGCTTACCGAAAAATATGCAACTAATGTTTTGCTCATTGTAAATTATCCTCCTTTGCAACGCATGTATCAGCCACTTTTTTACAGAACTTTTTATATTGTACTATATTTAGTTTTGCACAACTTTATGTTTTATTATACTATTGCCGTAAAAAGTCGTCAAGTGGGTAATTGGGCTTCCTCTTTCTCCACACTGTCTCTGTGCGGCACGCAAATAAACACCAGATAACCGATCACAGCACCCAGCGTGTTCGTGATCACATCATCAATCTGAAAATACCCTCTCTGCGTGATCAGCTGCATATACTCTATCCCCACACAGGTAGCCAGACCGATCAGAAGACAGACCAAAAACCTTCTGGCCGGCCGAATGGCCCATGCACACACAAAACCATAGGGAATGAACAACAACACATTCTCTACTACATACGCATTGTTGCGGTCGTTGATCCCCCAGGTGGAGAATAATTCCAGATCGATCCCCTTATTGCTTCCCGTCTCCCTAGACAAAAAAGTGATAAAGAGAATGATGACCACATACATAAAAAAACTGGTAGTTGCTGCCACCGAAAAGGGCTTGCGCTTTCTGCGCACCCTCCAGTCGTTGACAACGCCCAAAAGCAGTGCCACCAGTATCCCCACAGCCAGCCCGTAGGGCAGATAGCGGAGTACCGATAACAGATCCCGAATAATATAATTTACCATACCGCAGTTGCTCCCTATAACCTACTTCATCTGGTAAGTATCCCAGCGATCTGCCGCGTGATCCCACCGATCCTTCTCCTCAAAAAGTCTGTCATTCATCCAAGCTACCGCATCCAGAACTCCATCCTCCTCAAAATCAAACAGTTTGCTCTCCTTCTCCTCCTCAGGAGTTGTAAAAAAGTTAAAAGGCTCCGGCCAAATTGTGCATTTCAAACGCTTTCCATCATCAGTCTCCACCTTCTCCAGCCGATACCGCATCCCCTGATGACAGCCCGTAAACTCCGACTTTTTCAAATATTCCATCGATAAAATATCGTCCCGTTTTATCATATCATTTTCCTATCCGTATCATACTGTTGGCAGTTCTACCAACAGTATAATACGAAGCCATTCTCTTTGCCAACCCTAAATCTGCATACTCATCTCCTTTTTCAGCTGCCTCATAATTTTCTTTTCCAGTCTGGAGATATATGACTGCGAGATTCCCAGAAAACTTGCCACCTCTTTCTGGGTCATCTCCTGTCCGTCCCGGCTTCCCAGCCCAAACCGCAGCTTTATGATCGTCTTTTCCCGGTCAGATAGCTTACTGATCGCTCCCATCAAGAGTTTTCTCTCCACCTCATTTTCGATGTTCCGATAGATGACATCCTCATCCGTCCCCAGAATATCCGACAAAAGGAGCTCGTTTCCATCCCAGTCCACGTTTAGCGGCTCATCGATGGACACTTCCAGACGCGTCTTGTTGTTTCGCCGCAGATACATCAAAATCTCATTTTCGATGCATCGGGAGGCATATGTCGCCAACTTGATATTCTTGTCAGGCTTAAAGGTATTGATGGACTTGATCAACCCGATCGTGCCAATGGAGATCAGGTCCTCCACTCCCACACCCGTGTTGTCAAACTTCTTTGCTATGTACACTACCAGGCGCAGATTATGCTCGATCAACGTGGCTCTGGCCTGTTCCGCCTGGTCTGTCCCCAACGCTCCGATCACTTTGCTCTCCTGCTCCACTTCCAAAGGAGGCGGAAGCACCTCCGTCCCTCCGATATAATAAAGTTCATCTTTCTTTCTTCTGGTAAATTTTTCTCTCCGGATCACCTTAAACTGCACCTTAGCCGGTAAAGTCATCTTCAAAATCATTCTGATACCTCACTTTTAATTTTTATTTTCTGACATTTTCTATCCCCATCTCTGATCAAAAGCGGATTTAAGATCATTCTCACCTTGCTCTCCTCGTCCTGCGTCCCGGAGGAGATCGTCTCCTCCCCCACTGCTATATAGACCTCTCTGCAGACTTTTACCACACCGTCTATTTCCAGACGAAGTTCCGGCAGAAGATACCCTTTCAGTATTCCCTTCTCCTTTCCGATGCTGTGATAGGGAATTGCCCGATAATACATGACATCCTCCCCCCAGAGTTTGTCAAAGACCTCCTGATCCAGCACTGACACCGGCTTTCCGCTGACCGGCTCCGTCAGACTGTTACCGGAGTCGAGAAGTGCCACCACACGCACACGCTTTTTCCCCCGCACAAGCGTCGCAACACACAACTTCTCCTCACCTTTCTCCCTTCGATAAAAGAGGAGCAGAAAAATTACCGCTCCCACTCCCATGATCCCGAAAATACCGGTCAGATATCCCTGAAACGCCGGCAATATCCTGGACAAATACCGGATGAGAAACAAGAGGCTCCCCCCCATCAGGAGAGAATAAAAGAGCAACATTTCAAACAACTTGATAAAAGCCCGCACACTTCGTACCCGAAAAGTACAGACGAGCATTACACAGGCGCCCGGTATGGCTCCTAAAATGATCTTGGTTCCCGCAGAACCGTTATAAAAAAAGGGTAATAGAAAAAGAATGGCTCCTGCCGCCGCTCCGAGGATCAGACGCAGCCGTGTGGCAGTACGGTGCGTTCTCTCATTGATCAACAGCAGAAGATATAGATTCATGCAAAAGTTCACAAGAAATAAACTATCCACATAAAGTTCATAATACATTTTATCACCCTTTTCATAATCATTATAAAGGGTGATGCTTATGGAATTTGTCAAAAACGAGGTGTTTAGATATGTTTTCTTCTGAGGTCTTTCGACATCTTTAGATTTCCTTCCAGATCCTTCCAATCGATCACATCATCCGTGATCGTCATATATCCGCGATAACTCCCCTCTTTTGGGAGGGATATCGAACCCGGATTCAGGTACAGATACTCCCCATGGTCAACACATTTAGGCACATGGGTGTGTCCGCACAGCAAAATATCTCCCGGTTGCAGTGCAGGCGGATCATCCTCCCCAAAGAGATGCCCGTGGGTGGCATAAATGATCCGATCTTCCGCGCAGATGACACAATAATCGGCCATCACTGAGAATTCCAGAACCATCTGATCCACCTCCGCCTCACAGTTGCCGCGCACACACAAGATACTCTCCCGTCTCTCATTCAAAAGCCGGATCACCCCTTTGGGATCATACCCCTCAGGCAGATCATTTCGCGGGCCGTGATACAACAGATCCCCCAAAAGCAGCATACGATCCGCCTTCTCCCTGTCAAATGCCTGGATCATCTTCTCACAATAATACGCGGAACCATGAATATCTGACGCAATAAACCACTTCATATGAAACCTCCTGATATTAAGAAAGCATGCTCCAGCCTACACCGGAGCATGCTCTAACTTATCTTCTTTACTTTCTCTGCAGGAAATCCGGAATCTTCAGGGACTTCTCCTCCACAGAGCTGCGGATGTCTGTAGGTCTCTGGAGTCCAGGCAGCGGCTGAATGCCGGGCTTGGCTGCATTTGACTGTCCCGCACCGCCTGTGGGCTGCAGATTCATCCCCTTTAAAGAATTGGGTGTAATGTGTGAGGTAGGCGGTTTGTATGCAGAGCCGCCGCCCAATCTATTCTGAACAGGTGCCTCAGGAGCCTCGTCCAGACCGGTCGCGATCACCGTGATCGTGCAGCTGTCAGACTTCGCTGCGTCATACATAGCACCAAAGATGATATTGACATCGTCCCCTGCCTGCTCCTGTACAAAGCTTGCCGCGTCGTTGGCATCTGCCAATGTAATGTCTCCGGATATATTGATGATCACATGGCTTGCACCGTTGATCTTGGTCTCCAGCAAAGGGCTCTCCACCGCCATCTTGACAGCTTCCAAAGCCTTATCATCGCCCTTGCCCTCACCGATACCGATATGGGCAATACCCTTGTCCTTCATAACTGTCTGTACATCCGCAAAGTCAAGATTGATCACAGCGGGTACGTTGATCAGATCCGTGATGCCCTGCACTGCCTGCTGCAACACCTCATCCGCTTTCTTCAACGCCTCCGGCATAGTGGTACGCCTGTCCACGATCTCCAGAAGCTTATCGTTGGGAATGACGATCAGCGTATCCACATGCTCCTTGATCCGCTCGATGCCGCTCAGTGCATTGACCATGCGCGCTTTCGCCTCAAAACGGAAAGGCTTGGTCACAACACCGACAGTCAGTATTCCCATCTCCTTAGCAAGTCTCGCCACAACAGGAGCCGCGCCGGTACCGGTGCCGCCGCCCATACCACAGGTGACAAACACCATATCCGCTCCCTTCAGAGCTGCATTGATCTCCTCCGCGCTCTCCTCCGCGGCCTTCTCGCCCACCTCAGGCTTTGCGCCTGCGCCAAGTCCTTTAGTCAGTTTCTCGCCAATCTGCAACAGCTTTGGAGCCTTACAGAGCTGCAACGCCTGCTTGTCCGTGTTCACTCCGATAAATTCCACGCCATCTATCTGTTCATCAATCATTCTATTTACAGCGTTATTTCCTGCGCCACCTACACCCACTACGATGATCTTGGCAGCAGTTTCCGCGTCGTTCGTCTTAATCTCCAGCAAGGGTTACTCCTCCTTCTATCTGGAAAAACCACATGGTTTCCCTTTTAAACTCCATATAAACTATCATATAATCATTTTACAAATTTATCAACCCATTTTTTCATTTTTTATTCCTCTTTTTAATTTGGATTAAAAGTATATTTTCCGTTGCTATTGTCGTAATTTTCCATCTGAAGTGTTCCACTCTTCCCCTTCAGATTCGGCAAAAATTCCGGAAGCAGCATCACCTTGTCCTCCAGATGAGAGTAATCATTGCCCAGAGCCACTTTCACATCCTCAAAATAAATTGTCACAGCTCCCGTGGAGTGAAAGTAAATCTTGTCCACTGTAAGCTGATATTTATTCAAAAGATTCGTAATATCCATAATATGCTCAAAGACGTCGGTGCTCTCTACCGGAAGCCGCTCCCCCAGGATCACATGGTCAAAACTTAAGCCCGTGATCTGAGGAACCCCCATTGTCATAACGTTGGAACTCTCCACCACATACCCGTCCTTGTCAAAATACATGTAGGTGTCAAGATATTTTACATAGCCGGCAAGTGCCTTCTCGTACACACTGATCCGGATCGTGTCCGGCGACAGGATGTTCACATCCATCCCATCCACAAAAGGCACGTTGGTGATCTCTCTGTCCTTGTAGTACAGGGAGAGATACAGGGAATTGTTGCCAAGAGGTCCGGACATTACATAATCCTGTATCTCCTCCTCCGTATAATGAACATTGCCCTCCACATACACATTCTGTATCGTGTAGGTGGAAATTACATAGACCCCCGCTCCCGCAAGGGCCGCTATCACTATCACCGGTATCAGTATTTTGATGACAAGCATTGCTCTCTCTCTAAACACTTACAACACGCGCTCCTAACTCTCTTAAGTCTCTACAGATGTTCTCATATCCGCGATCAATGTAGGCCACACCGCTCACCTGTGTCTGTCCTTCGGCCATAAGACCGGCCAGCACCAGTGCCGCGCCGCCGCGAAGCTCCATCGCCTCCACAGCTTTGCCGTTTAGACGCGCCACACCTTTCACCAACACTCGCGCGGGATCCAGTATTTCAATATCCGCCCCCATCTCTACCAGGGGCTCCACCACCCGAAAGCGGTTCTCAAAGATCGTCTCCTCTATCAGGCAGTGTCCCACCCCCGTGGTCATAGCGGTGAGCGCCATGGACTGCATATCCGTGGGAAAACCTGGATATGGCGCTGTCCGCAGACTTGGCGGAAGTTTGGGCCTCTTGGGAGATTGGACGTAGATACCCTCTCTGGTCACATCACAGCTGCTCCCCATCTGCTCCGCCACACGGAGGACTGCCTCCATCTGATCAAAAGGAGCTCCCTCCAAAAGTATATTTCCGCCGGTGGCAATACAGCCAAAGAGATAAGTTCCCGCCACGATGCGATCCGCGGGAACCGTAAAATCCGCTCCCTCCAACACTTTTCCGCTTCGGCCCGTTATCCTGAGTTCTCCGGTTCCTACACCCTCTATCACCGCACCGCAACTCTGCAGATAGTGACAGAGAGCTGTCACCTCCGGCTCCTTGGCAGCCCCTCTGATCACGGTGTCCCCCTCCGCCAGAACAGCGGCCAACAGAACGTTCTCCGTTGCCCCCACGCTGACCATGGGAAATATGATCTCGGCGCCGTGTATTCCTTCGGGCGAGGCCGCCCGCAATCTTTCATTTTCTTCCGAAAATACTACTCCCATCTTCTCAAGTGCCACAAGATGCAGATCAATGGGACGCTCACCGATGACACAGCCGCCCGGGTATTCCATGACAACCTCACCACACCGGCTCAGCATGGCCCCCAAAAGGCACAGTGAGGATCGCATGCCGGTGATAGCCTCCCCTCGCATCTCTCCACAGCACACATGCACGGGACTCACCCGGATCCCGCCATCCTCCCAACTCACTTTACAACCCAGATTCTTCAACAGGCTGACCATCCGGTATACATCTGCGATCCTTGGACAATTACGGATGCAGGAGGTCTCTTTGGTAAGCAGCGAAGCTGCCAAAATCGGCAAGGCAGCATTTTTCGATCCCTGGATCGGAACCTTTCCCTGCAACGAAACGCCGCCCTGAATATGAATAGAGTCCATGTAACACCATCCGGTTTCAAATTAAACGACCTGCTCTATTCTATGCTTCTCGCGTTTCTTTGGTATCTTGTACAAAATCGCTGCAGGGACAAGCAACTTTATGGAAAACGGTCAGGCTTTCAGCTGGATGCGCTTTGCAACGCTAAGGACCAGACCGATCTCAATCAACAGAAACATCACGGAGGAACCTCCGTAGCTGATAAACGGCAGGGAGATACCCGTGTTGGGGATGGTGCTGGTAACCACGGCGATATTTAAGATCGCCTGAATGGCGATATGTCCCATAACACCCACAACCAGAAGTGCGCCGAAAAGGTCAGACGCGTTGTTGGCAATGATCATCATTCGCCAGAGCAGAAGAACAAACATCAAAATGATCGCGATAGCTCCAAAGAGCCCCAGTTCCTCGCAGATAATGGAAAAGATCATATCGTTCTGAGCCTCGGGCAGGAAATTCAGCTTCTGCATGCTCTGGCCGAGTCCCTTTCCCCAGACACCGCCGCTTCCAATGGCATAGAGTGCCTGAAGTGTCTGAAAGCCTTTCCCCTGCGCATAGCTCTCCGGATCAAGCCAAGCCAGGATACGCTCGCTTCTAAAGCCCTCCACACTGTCCGCGTTGACAATGATCAACACCAGGATTGCCGCCATGGCCACTGCGGCCGCACCCATGATCACAAACTTTTTGTAGTCCGGACTGGCTACAAACACCATAAGAAGAGAGATTCCCATAATGATGATCGCGGAACTTAAGTTATTGGTCAGCTGCCACACCAGAAGCACAATGGGAAGCGGGACGATCACCATGACGAGAAATCCTTTCATAGTGCGCACCCTCTTGCCGATCTTGCACACCAGAGCGGCGAGGAACAGGATCATTCCCAACTTTGCCACCTCCGCCGGCTGCAGATTAAAAGGAAATCCCTCCACACCGATCCAACGCTTCGCACCGTTTCTCTCAATGCCGAGAGGTGTCAGCACCAGCAGGATCAAAATCATCGACATCACATATCCAAGCGTGGCAAAACGTTCCCAAAAATGATAAGGAATGTTGGCCACCACGATCATCGCCGCCAATCCGACAATATCAGCCGCAAGCTGACGCTTGAGGTAGTAGGCCGCGTCCCTTATGTTCGGGTCCGAGAAAGCCTCGTAGGAGCTTGCGGAATACACCATGACCAGACCAAAGCCCAGCAAAAACAGCACGATAAACAAGAGGCTGTAGTCAAAAAAATATTCGGATTGTTCTTTTTTTCTGCGTCTTCTGCTTCTCTGTCCTGCCATGGCAACTCCTTCATTTTATTACATATGTTATTTTATTTCAAACCCTTAACATACTCTTTAAAAAGTCTGCCTCTCTCCTCGTAATTAGGGAACATTCCCCAGCTGGCGCAGGCGGGGGATAAGAGAACCGCATCTCCACTCTCCGCAAGCTCCGTGCAGAGACTTAAACATTCATCGTAAGTGTCTGCAAACTTTATGTTGGTAAAACCATGCGCTCTGGCACAGTCCGCTATCTTCTCCCGCGTCTGCCCGATCAGCACCAGCCATTTGACCTTGCCGTCAAAGCTCTCGATCCACTCGTCATACTCACTCTGCTTGTCGTAGCCGCCTCCGATCAGGATCGTTGGTTTACTCATGGCTTTAATGCCTTGAATCGCCGCATCCGGGTTTGTTCCTTTAGAATCGTTGTAATAATCCACACCGCCTTTGGTGGCGACAAACTCTATCCTGTGCTCCACCGCATGGAAATCTTTGATAACCCCAAGGATGGTCTCTATAGGTACGCCCATGCCCTCCGCAATGGCAATGGCTGCCATCACATTCTCCACATTGCACAGGCCGACCAGATTCATATCCCGGTGGATATCAAGAAGCTCCGTCACCCGGCCGTCCACGCTCTTTACAATCTGATCTCCTTTTAAATAATATCCATTGCTTATTTCTTCTCCGGAGGAGAAAAACACCACTTTCGCCGGACATCTGTCCGCAAAAGCTCTTGTGTACTCGTTGTCATAGTTCAGGACACAAATATCCTCCTTGGTCTGTCTGGCTGCAATAGCTTCCTTGGCTGCCACATACGCCTCCATGGTATGATGGCGGTTTAAGTGATCCGGTGTGATATTCAATATTGCGGACACTGCAGGGCGGAAAGCATCCGTAGTCTCCAGCTGGAAAGAGCTGATCTCTCCCACCGTCACCGTGTCACCTCCGGTCTTCAACACCTCCAGCGTGTAAGGATTGCCGATATTCCCCACCACATAGGTACGCTCTGTGCCCAGATGTGCTTTCATGATCTCTCCCACCAGCGTGGTGGTCGTCGTCTTACCATTGGTGCCGGTGATCGCCACAACACGGCCTTTCTCCGCAAGATACCCTAACTCAATCTCTCCCAATATAGGGACGCCTCTGTCCCGAAGCCGGTTCACCAATGGGATATCCGTGGGCACTCCGGGGCTTAATACCGCAATCTGAATACTCTCCTCCACTTCTCCGGGCAGTTCCCCCGCAATGCACACGGCGGGACTCCCCTGTGGAAGCTTTCCTCGAATCTCTTCCTCTGAGATCTTGTCGCTGCTGTCATACAGAATAACCTCGGCCCCCAAATGCTCCAACAATGTCAACGCTCCGATCCCGCTGATACCGGAGCCAACCACCAGACATTTTTGTCCTGCGAACTTTAATCCAGACATGATTTTCCTCCTGATCCAATCTCTATTTCCGTCTCTTGTTCATTCAATTCCATCCCATAAGTCCAAACAGGCACATGATGGCAGTAAAAATGGTAAACGCCGCCACGATCCGGGTCTCCGGCCAGCCACACAGCTCAAAATGGTGATGAAGCGGTGCCATCTTAAAGAGTCTTCTTCCGCCGCTCAGCTTAAAAAAGGCCACCTGAAGCATCACAGACATAACCTCCGCCAGATAGATAAGCCCCACCACAGCAATGAACAGCGGAATCTGCAGCATATACCCACAGGCCGCCACGAAGCCGCCCAGGGCTAACGACCCCGTATCCCCCATGAACACGGAGGCCGGATGGACATTAAACAGCAGAAACCCAAGAAGCGCTCCCGCCACCGCACAAGCCACGGGGGCAATCCCATTTCCCAGCCCCACAGCCACCACTGCAAAGAACACCGCCACGATCAATGTCACACTTCCCGCCAGACCGTCCAAGCCGTCTGTAAAATTCACACCGTTGGCCGTCCCCAGGACCACGAAGAACAGGATCGGGATATTCAACACTCCCATATCTATGTACCGGCCTGGAAAAAAGGGAACTCTCATGGCAAGGCTCACATCCGTATAGTGGAGCAGATAGTAGGCAAAGATACCGGTCACAACCAGCTGTCCTGCAAGCTTACACAGTGGCGTAAGTCCCATGGATCGTCTACATGCAATTTTGATATAGTCATCCAAGAATCCTACCATTCCAAACCCGAAGGTCAGAAAGAGAACCGGTGCGATCTCAGGGTAATCTTCGATGTACAACAGGGATGTGACCACCAGGCTGGCAAGGATCAGGATCCCTCCCATAGTGGGCGTACCCATCTTCTTAAGGTGTGTTCTGGGGCCATCCTCCCTGACAGTCTGACCGAATTTGATCCGCCGAAGGAAAGGGATCAAAACCGGCCCTCCAAATGCGCTGATGCAGAAAGAGAGGAGGACGCTCAAGGTACAAATACGATTCATACTCTGGACACCTTCACTATTTATTGATTATAACTCATAATCCCCAAATACGGAAGAATATTTTCAAAAAGCTGACGAAGGATCGGTGCAGCCACCTGACCTCCATAGTAAGTTCCCTGAGGATTGTTCACGATGGCAATGGCGATCACCTGTGGATCATCCGCCGGAGCAAACGCCAAAAAAGATGCGATGTATCGTCCGCTGTTCCTGGGTAGCGTCTGGCTTGTGGCCGTCTTACCACCCACGCGGAATCCTGCCACCTGGCCATTTCTGCCGCCGCCCTCCGAAACCACCAGTTCCAACATGCCACGCATGGTCTCGCTGGTCTCATCCGACACGATCCCCGACTGTACAGGGTAGGAGAAGTCTTCTACCACCTCTCCGTTCTCATCCACCGCTTGGATCCCAAAGTGTGGAGTGACACGGTTTCCTCCGTTTACAATGGAGGCCGCAGTGGTCAAAAGCTGAATAGGTGTGATCTGGAAAGACTGCCCAAAGGACACCGTGGCAAGCTCCACATTTCCCATATCATCCTTGTTGTGCATGATTGTACCCGCCTCGCCCGGCAGATCGATCCCTGTCTTCTGCTTCAGACCAAACTGCTCAAAATATTTATAGTAATTATCCACTCCCAGCCGCATTCCCACAGTGATAAATACCGGGTTACAGGAGTTCATGGTAGCCTGCACAAAAGTTTCCGATCCGTGTCCGGCCGTCTTGTGGCAGCGGATCTTTCTGTCATCCACAACAATAAATCCGGGGCAGCTGAAGGTATCCTCCGGTGTCACCACTCTCTCCTCCAGACCGGCCGCCGCCGTAATGATCTTAAAAGTGGATCCCGGCTCGTAGGTATCGTTGATGCAGCCGTTTCTCCAGATGCCGTTCAACAGGTTTTGCTGTTCCTCTGTGCTCAAATTCTCCTCCGTCCCTTCGGGAAGCGCGTAAGGATCATTTAAGTCAAATTCCGGCACATTCACCATGGCGTAGATTTCTCCATTGTTGGGATCCATCACGATGATGGAAACACTGTCCGCCTCCTTGGCGGCGCACGCCTGAACGGCCAACTGGGTTGCATAGCTCTGAATATTCCGGTCTATGCTTATGTAGAGATCATTTCCTGCAACAGGTTCGATCCGGCGTTCTCCCGCCTCATCCACCTCTATCCCGCGGGCATCCGTCACTGTGAGGATCGTTCCCGCCTTTCCCGTCAGATACTCCTCGTATATGACCTCCAAACCAATAATGCCCTGATTGTCTCCTCCAGTGAAGCCAAGCACCTTGCTGGCTAAATCTCCGTAGGGATAATAGCGCTTGTAATCCTCATCTACTTTCACCCCCGCAAGATCGTACTCCCTGATGCGGTCTCCCGTCCCCTTATCCACATTGCTCCGAATGCGCTCCATGGAGGAATATTTCTCCACCCTCTGTCTGACAAACTCTTCGGTAACTCCCAATTCCTTAGAGAGCACTTGGATCACCTGCTCCGGATCCTCAATCTGGTTGTGAATAACAGAAATGGTACAGACAGTCATGTTATCCGCCAGCACCGCACCATTTCGATCCATGATCTTTCCTCTGGCTGCCTTGATGCTCCTCTCCCTCTCGTGCAGATCGGTGGCAAGCTCGGAGTAATGCTCTGCCCGCCATACCATCAAATAGACCAATCTCCCAAACAGACCGACCAGAACGCCCGCGCAGAGGAAAAACACCACCATGATCTTCTTCCTGTGGGCAATCTTATTGTTGTTTGCCAGCATATATGAAACCTCATAAAAAGGGCTTTACATAACTGTATTCCCATTTTTATGAGGTTATTCATTGGAACTTGCGTTTTCTTTAGTCCATACCCTGTCTGGGATTAGCGATATTGGGGTTAACAGGAATGTCGTCTCCCAGTACCCCCTCGCTTTTGTTGATAAGTTCTCCTGTCTGAGCGTCCACGTAATCCCCGCTCGGACTCACACGGTAGCCGGTGGCAGGGTCAATGGGATAGTTCATCCATGCCGGCCGTTTGGAACCGGTCTCACCGGTGACATCCGTGATAGTTCCGTCGCCATTGTCGTAAGGATTGTCCGATGAAGAGGTAGTGTCTCCCTCTCCGTTCTCCGGAGAAGTCTCCGAGTTCGTGGCATACATAGTCGTGACCGCGAGCTTTCTCTCCTCCAGTTCCTTAATTTCCTTATCATCCAGTTCTTCCGTCATAAAAATATTCAGGTAAGGCAGTACCTCCGTCAAAACATTTCTCACAATTTCGGTGGCAAACTTGGCGTCGTCCTGCTTGGCGGCATTGGCCCTGTCCACCACTACATAGATGGCGATCTGGGGATCGTCCGCAGGCGCATAGCCCATGAAGGATACCACATACTCGTTGTTGTCGCGGGGGTAGGTCTCCGCGGTGCCGGTCTTACCGCCGATGGCGTAACCTGCTGGTCTGGCGGTCCTTCCGGTTCTGCTCTCTCCGCCCTCCTCCATGACCGTAGCCCGACAATATTGACGAATCAGCTTGGAGGTGGACTCTGATACGGTCACCTTCAGCACTCTTGGCTCAATATTCTGCACGGTTGCACCGCTGGCATTGGTAATCTTATCCACCAGATGGGGCTCATAGTAGTAACCACCATTGATCAGGGAACAGTAGCCCGTGATCATCTGTATCATGGTCACATTAAAGTTTTGCCCGAAAGAGTTGGTGGCAAGATCCGTGGGGCCCATCTCAGCCGCCTTGTAGATCACATCGGTCGTTCTGGTCTCTCCCGCCAGATCTACATTGGTTCTGAGACCAAAGTTAAAAACATTCTGGAATTTGCTGAAAGATTCTCTTCCCATCGACTGTGCGATCTTCATAAGCGCGATATTACATGACCAGGCGATGGAGGACTGGACATCCACATCCCCATGTCCGCCGGTGGTGGGATGGCAGCCAATCTTGTGTCCCCCCACCTCATAGTATCCCGAGCAGGTGTAATGTTCACCTCCACTGATAGCACCGGTTTCCAGTGCTGATGCCACCGTAAAGGGCTTGATCGTGGAGCCCGGCTCATAAGTGCTGGCAATACAATAATTTTTCCAGAGGTTATTCAGGTTTGCATAAAGCTGTGTCTCATCCTTCTTCAGCTCATCGAGAACCTCCTGAGTGACGATGGTGTCCGTCTTATTCACCTGATAATAGCCATTCCCGATGTCCACCTGCTCATATAGATGAGAGCCAAGCAAGGCATCCGTGTTTCTGGGATCGTTCAGATCGTAGGTGGGGAGGCTTGCCATTGCCAGGATCTTACCGGTATTGATCTCCATAATGATGCAAGCGATATTTTCCGCACCATTTCCCTCCCGCGCTTTATTTTTATACTTCTCATTAAATTCAAGCAAACACTTTTCCACAATACTCTGGATATTGGCATCGATGGTGGTGTGAATGGTATAGCCGTCCACGGCGGCTTTCACTGTACGCTCCAACGTGGAATCATCGTTCAGATAACCGTACTCTCTTCCGTTGGTACCATTTAAAATGTCATTGTAATACTCCTCCAGACCATATTGACCTACATTGCTGCTGGATGCAAAACCAATAACGTCCGCCGCCAGGGAACCGCCCGGATAGATCCTCCTATACTCTTCCTCAAACCAGACACCCTTGATGTTGCTGTTCTTTGCCTGATCGGTCTGAAAGCCGCTGATCTCCTCGTAAGTCAACCTTTTTGCGGCCACATACCACTGGGAGCTCTTATTGGCAGACACATGCTGCCGGATCGCCGTCATGTCAAGCTGTGGAAAATTGCTTGCAAGCGCCTGTAGAGTTGGCTCGATATACTGCTGTCTCGACGTCATCACACTGGCATCAATGATCAGATTATACACTTTCTCACTGGTGGCCAGCTGGGTCCCTCTGGCATCCACAATGTCGCCCCGTCTGAAAGGAATTGTTATGGAGTCATATTGCTGTTGTGATAGCACCTGTTTTTGGTACTGTGTTCCGTTCTCTCTGGCTATCCAGATCAGTCTTCCACCTAAGCCTGCAAAAGCCAGCAGTACTATAAAGAATAGTACCACCAGCTTTTTCTGCATTTTTATAGAAAATTTACGGTTCTTTTTTTCTTTCACGCTACGCCTCCGCACCACTGCTCTTTTGCCTGCCGTCAGTTGTCATCCGCTACGACTCTCATATAGTCATTACCTATACCGCTGTAGGTAACGATCTGCCCTTCCTGCGCATAAGTCATTCCCAGCTCTCCGATGGCGATCCGCTTGATCTCCTCCAGATCAATGCTGCTGGTGATGCGGTTGTATGCCTCATCGTTCTCAAGCTTCATGGAATTGAGCCGACTCTCCAGTTTTGCGATGTTTTGCACTTTAGCGGTCATCTCTGCCTGAAGCTGTATGTAGTTGATCAGGATCACAGCGCAGGCGCATAGAGCCACCACCAAGAACATCACATAGCCCAAACTCATATGATGGGCCTTGTCCCTGTTCTTTCTCGCCTCATGACTGAGTTTTCTCCTGGGATCCTCCTCGAGCTGTCTCTGTATATCCAAGTTTCTCGCAGTATTATCGTAGACATACATGTTTCTGCTTCTATATTGGCCGGTTCCGCTTCGTCCGGTGCGATTTGCCGACGTTCTTCTCGTCTGTGCCATTGGTATCGCCTTCTTTCCAAATTTATTTTTACCCTTTTAGTCGCAGTTTAATATTTCCTCTGAATTCAAGTAATTTATTAATTAAGGTTTATCTTTAAGTTAACTTTTTCCTTTAAGTCCAATTTCTTCCTTAGCTTTCTCAAACACCCTCAGTTTCGCGCTCTTGGAACGGCTGTTTTCCGCCAGCTCGTCCGGATTGGGAAGAATCGGCTTTCTGGTGACCACTTTCCCTCTCGACTTTTTGCCGCACACACACACAGGAAACTCCGGCGGACAAGTACAAGGGTTCTCATTTTGCTTAAAGCTTGTCTTCACGATCCGGTCTTCCAGGGAATGGAAAGTGATAATGCAGAATCTTCCTCCGGGCTTTAGCAGATCGATAAAACCATCCAGGGAGCTGCGAAGCACCTCCAGCTCATGATTGCACTCAATGCGAACCGCCTGAAAGGTCTGCTTGGAGGGATGTCCGTTCTGACGCATCTTTGCAGGGATCGCCGCCTTGATCGCCTCGTTTAACTGAAAAGTAGTCTCTATGGGCTGCTCTGCCCGAGCTCTCACAATGTGCTTTGCAATATTTTTGGCAAAGGGATCCTCTCCATAATCCCGTATGATATGGAAAAGTTCCTGCTCAGAGTACTGATTTACAATATCCCGGGCGGTCAATGTCTGACGCCTGTCCATACGCATGTCCAAAGGGGCATCAAACCGGTAGGAGAATCCTCTCTCCTCCGTGTCAAGCTGGTAGGAGGACACCCCCAGATCCAGCACAATTCCATCCACCGCACAGACACCCTGCTCTTCCAGCATCGTCTTGGCATTGCAGTAGTTGCCACGCAGGATCGTCACCTTGTCCCCGAAAGGCGCAAGTCTTTCCTCCGCCGCACAGATGGCGGCATCATCCTGATCGATCCCGTAAAAGTGACCATTTTCCAGTCTGCTGCACACCTCAAAGGCATGTCCGCCTCCGCCCAGCGTTCCGTCCACATATATGCCGTCCGGCTTGATATGCAATTCTTGGATAGTCTCCGCCAGCATGACGGAATAATGGTTAAATTCCATATTACTTCTCATTCCGCCGCACAAACGGCTCTAAAACTGGCGGTCTCTCCCGTTAAATCGTTAGATTCAGGTCTTTCATGGCTTCCGTAATGTCGTCAATGTCAACTCCGGCATTGACCTCATCCCATTTTTCTTTACTCCAGATCTCAATGCGGGTACCCACACCCACCAGCACAACGTCTTTCTCCAGTCCGGCAAATTCTCGGAGAGAGGCCGGGAGGAGAATCCTTCCTTGCGGGTCCAGCTCCAGCGAAGCCGCTCCCGCAAGGAAGAAACGTGCAAATTGTCTTGCTCCTTTGTCAATCAGTGGCAACGATGTCAGGTTCTTCTCAAATCTCTCCCAATCTTCGTTGGCATACACATATAAGCAGCTATCAATTCCCTTGGAAACAACAAACTCCATCCCCAAAATACTGCGGAACTTTGAAGGGATACTCAACCTGCCTTTCGCGTCGATCGTATGATTGTATTCACCCATGAACATCACGATCACCACCATTCAAAAGTGGGCGCTGCCACGCCGATACCATTTCTTTTTAGAATTTCTATCCCACTTTATGGGTTTTTATGGTTCTTCATCCCACTTTCCTATGATTTTATACTAAAATAACGTATTTTGCAAGCGAAATCAAGAAAATTTTTTAGACATAGTTTGGCAAAAACAGGCGATTTTACGGGGTTCTTAGGCCCCAACCCCATCCCAAGCACAACATCTAGTGGTAGTGGGATGATTTCCCATACAATATGTACTTTTTTAATTTAGAGAGTGGGAGAAATTCCCATGAAAAAATTTTTTTGAAAAATCAGCTAATTTTAGAAAATTGATGACACAAGTGGATGCCAGAAAGGCCAACTGTCCGTATCCCTTGCACACAACAAAAGAAAGGGAGCTTCTCAGCTCCCTTCCCCATGCTTTTCACTTATCTATTTTTCTTTCCATCCTGCGTAGAGCGTCATGGACTCCGTGACGACGTCCTCCCCTATATTCCATGGATATGTCAACGCCTCGTCACGATACCAGCCGTCAAACACATATCCCTCGCGGGTAGGCGGATTTGGTTCTTCCACCAACTCCCCGTACATATGCTTCTGACTCTCCACAACAGTTCCTCCCAGCGTATCAAAGGTAATCTGATAACCTCCCCGGGAAATGCCGATAACGATACAAACCACCAGCAGAGCACTTAACACCAAGATAATAATATTCAAAGTGCGCACCGATATCCTGACATGTCTGTAAAGCCCCCTCAGTTGCGGTTCGTTATCTTTCCTCTCTTCCATGACTTTGATCCTTTCCCCGGTCAGCTTTTATGATAATACTCCGATTACTTGCGCACCAGATACTTCCGCATGTCGATAGCACAGGCGATCAGAATGATCAGACCCTTGATGATGTAAAGCATGTTGGCATCCACCGACAGGAAGTTCAGTCCGGTGAATATGATCTGCAAAAGCAATACGCCAACCACGATACCGCTGATCCGTCCAATACCGCCGACGAAAGATACACCGCCGATAACGCAGGCTGCGATGGCGTCACTCTCGTAGTTTAAGCCGGTGTTGGCATTGGCGGAAGCAATACGCGCGCCCTCCAAAAAACCGGTGATGGCGTACATGATACCCGCCAGCATAAACACCATGATGATGGTGCGGGAAACATTGACACCGGACACGTTGGCAGCCTCCTCATTGGAACCCACCGCAAACATGTTCTTTCCGAAAGTCGTCTTGTTCCAGATGATCCACATGATGGCGGTTAAGATAATGGCATACAGCACATACCTAGGCACTGCCACGCCACCGATGGAGAATAAAGTTCCGGTCACAAAGGAGCGGTAGGATCCGGCCAATCCGCTCAGAGTCTGACCATTGTTGGTACCACTCATCAGGTACATCAGGATGATACCGTAAACGATCAACTGAGTAGATAGCGTCACAATAAAGGGATGCAGCTTAAATTTCGCCACACTGAAGCCGTTCACAAAGCCCACGGCAGCACCCACTGCCATAACCAACAAAAGTACTACGGGCAGCGGAAGCGCCTCCGTCATGTTGGGAAACACCTTAAAGACGGTCGTAAGCAAAGACGCGGAGATACACGCCGTCAGACCTACCACACGACCCGCTGAAATATCGGTTCCGGTGAGCACGATACAGCCACCGATTCCCAGAGCTATGGGAAGCTTTGCCGCTGTCAGGGATATCACGTTTACAATGGAGGAGAGTCCCAAAAAGCTTGGTCTTACAATAGAAATGTAGATGATCGCAAGCACAATGATGATGTACATGGCATTGTTCAGCAGGAGATCTCCGACTTTTCTCATTTTATCTTTGGTTGAAAGTGCACCGGCAGCCGATGCTGTATTTTTCTCAGACACGATTCCATTCCTCCTATACTTTTAAACCTTAAGCATACTTTGCAGCCAGAGTCATGATCTCTTCCTGCGTCGTATTTCTGGCATCCACTTCACCTGCCAGCTTACCTCCGGACATAACCAGGATCCGGTCACATACTCCTAAAAGCTCAGGCATCTCGGAGGAGACCATGATCACGGTCTTGCCCTCTTTTGCCAGATTCAGGATCAGTTGGTAGATCTCATACTTGGCACCCACGTCGATCCCTCTGGTAGGTTCGTCAAGCAAAAGCACCTCCGGCTCCGTCAAAAGCCAGCGAGCCAGAATTACTTTCTGCTGATTACCACCCGAAAGAGACCTTATCTGTGTCCTTTGGCTCGGCGTCTTTGTTCTCATAGATTTGATTCCCCAGTCTGTGGCCTCCCTCATCTTCTTATCGCTTAAGAGCGGGCCTTTCTTGTACCTTTTCAGACTGGATATGGTCGTGTTGGCCTGGATATCACGGATGGCAAAAATACCGGTCGCCCGGCGCTCCTCCGTCAGCATGGCAAACTTATTCACAACGGATTCCTTGGCATTGCGATTTAAGACACGCTTGCCATCGATGTAGATCTCGCCGGATTTGCGGGTAGCTATACCAAATATGTTCTCCAAAAGCTCTGTTCGTCCGGAACCATCCAGTCCGGCCACTCCCAGCACTTCTCCCTCTTTTGCCACGAAGGAGACATCGTTTAACTTTGAGTACATTGCCGTCAGTCCTTTGACTTCCAGCTTAGGTTGCCCGACCACATTATCCTTCTCCGGGTAACGGTTAGTCAGCTCACGTCCAACCATCAGCCGGATGATCTCGTTCATGGTGAGTTCTTTGGCCGGCCGGGTGGCGATCCACTGTCCGTCTCTCATGATCGTCACCTCGTCGGAGATCCGAAGGATCTCCTCCATTTTGTGCGAGATGTATATGATTCCGCACCCGCGATCTCTCAGCATGTTGATGATCTTGAACAGATGCTCTACTTCCTCCTCTGTCAAAGAAGAGGTAGGCTCATCGAACACGATCACCTTGGACTGGAAGGAGACAGCCTTGGCAATCTCCACCATCTGTCTCTGAGATACCGGCATCGTGCTCATGATCCTTTTCGGATCCACCTGAATGTCCAGCTCCTCAAACACCTTCTTTGTTGCATCGTACATTTTCTTCTCGCTGGTGAGCGGACACCACTTGGCGATCTTCGGGAATCGGCCAAGCCACATATTGTCCATAACGTTGCGCTTCAGGGCCTGATTCAGCTCCTGATGCACCATAGCCACTCCGTTCTCCAAAGCCTCCTTCGATGTTTTGAAATTGACCTCACGGCCTTCCAGGTAGACACTCCCGCTGTCTCTGTTGTACACACCAAAGAGGCATTTCATAAGCGTAGATTTCCCGGCACCATTCTCGCCCATCAGCGCGTGAACCGTACCGGCTTTCACGGTCAGAGACACATTATCCAGTGCCTTGACACCCGGAAATGACTTGTTGATCCCTTCCATCCGCAGAAGGACCTCTTGATTCTTGGGCGCCGTGTTAGCGCCTGCTGTCTGTGTATCCAAATCATTGCCTCCTGTCCTGCATAATAGAAAAAATATGCTAATATGAAATTACAGCCGCACTAAAAGTGCGGCTGTAGTCACTGTTCACATCACTCTCCGGTGTAGGTTCCGTAAGGAATGTTGACACGCCATGTTCCAACTATGTTGGCGGAATCAACACCCGCAAAGGTGTCTGCACCTTTTAAGAAGTTGCCAGCGATGGTAGCAATGGTATTTGCCATGCCTTCCGCATCCTGCTTGATCGTGCCGATCATAGATCCCTCAGCGATCTTATCCTTTGCCGCGTCGGTAGCATCCACGCCGAATACCGGGATCACAGTTGCGCCATCCTGATTGTAGCCTGCGTTCTGCAACGCTGCGATAGCACCGATAGCCATCTCGTCGTTGTTAGCGATCACCAGCTCAACCATATTGCCGTTTGCCTCACTGTACTGAGACAGGATCGTCTGCATATAGTCGGTAGCTGCTGCAGCAGACCATGCGCCGGTCTGGTCAACCAGATACTTGTTGGAGTTCGCACTGTCGTAGAAGGACAGAGCAGACTTGCCAGCCCCTGTCAAGACAGCATCTGCATCTTCCTGGCCAAACTGTGTGCGGGCATCCGCCTCTGCGTTACCCTCCTGACCCTTGAACATTACATAGGAGATCACACCGTCTCCGTTGAGATCTATAGTACCATAATTCTCAACCAGATAGTTGCCGATCATCTCGCCCTGCATGTGTCCGGCCATCTCATAGTCGGTACCTACGAACACACTATTGTCAACGCTGGTCACAGCCTCCTCGCTCACGGAGCGGTTGAAGAAGATCACCGGAACGCCATTCGCCTGCTCAAGGATATTCTTTGCTGCGTCATCAGAGCCGGTATCCACCAGATTCACCACCAGAACGGTCGCACCCTGTGCAAGAGCGGTCGTCACCTGCTCGGTCTGGGTCGTCTGACTGTTGTTGCTGTCATAGTCCTGATATGCAATACCCGCATCTGTGAGAGCTGCATCCAGAGCTGCGCGAACACTGGAGATATAGGTGTCACCGTAAGTGTAATAGAATACGGCTACGGATCCGCCGCTGGAACCCGCCCCTCCGGTTCCTCCGCCTGCTGTTGACGATCCTCCGCCTGCCGCAGATGAACCTCCACCGCCTGTATTTCCTGAGTCATTGCCGCAGGCTGCCAGTGCCAGCACCAATACAGACGCCATGAGTATGGCAATCAGTTTCTTTGTGAGTTTCATTTTAAACTCCTCCTTTCAAAGAAGATCCCTTTTGCTACAACTTGGGCAAAACGAATCTTTTCTAGGCATAGTATAACATTTGCCATAACTAAAATCAACAAAAATTAGGTGAAAAAAACAAAAATTTTGTGGATTTTTTCTCCTTTTTTGCTATGATTATGTTTTTTTTCATAATATTAGAACAATTCATTTCACTTTATACGCCTGCATCTTCCCTTTCCGAATCTGCATGCGCACCACCACGTCTGTCACCACTGCAAACACAACAAGCAAAAGCGACAGTACCTGAGACACCGGAATCTCTGTCCCCGGAATGAACAGCGTGTCTGTACGGATCCCCTCAATAATAAACCGTCCAAGGCCATAGCCCCCCAGATAGATCAGACACACCTCACCGTGAAATCTCTTGTGCTTCCGATACAGAAGCATTGCCGCCAGGACCAACAGGTTCCACACACTTTCATAGAGGAACGTGGGATGCACCTGAATAAAATTCTCCCCCACCCCGACATGGGACATAAGATTATCCGTGATATCCCTGCTTCTGACCGCGCCGATGGGAAGCCGCATGGCAAAGAGACCGTCCGTATACTCCCCGAACACCTCTCTGTTCATGAAATTGCCCCACCGTCCGATGGCCTGACCCAAGATCAGTCCCATCACTCCGCTGTCCCCTATTTGAAAAGGATTTACCTTTTTCAAGCGGCTGTAGATAAACAGAGTTGCAAAGGCGCCGATCACAGCGCCATAGATTGCCATGCCCCCGTTTCTGGTGTTGAAAATACTAAGGAGATCATCTTTATAACTATCCCACTCAAAGATCACATAGTACAGGCGGGCACCTATCACGGAAAAGATCACCGCATAGATGGCAAAATCCCAATATTTATCCGGGTCCTGCCCCATCACTTTCCCGTCGTGGGCCGCCAAAGCAATTCCAAGCCATATACCGATACCGATGAACAGTCCGTAGAAGGCGATCTCAAAGCCAAACACGGAAAAGGTCTTCGGCACGTTCTCCAGATAAATCCCCAAGTTGGGGAACGCAATATCTGTCACATTCATCTCGTCTCTATCCTTCCTGTGCGCCAACCGGCATCCTATACATTAAAGCGAAACAGGATGACATCCCCATCCTTCACCACATAATCCTTACCTTCCATGCCTACCAAGCCCTTTTCTCTGGCCGCCGAAAGGGAGCCCTGCTCCAGCAGATCTTTGTAGTTTACGACCTCCGCCTTGATGAAACCTCTCTCGAAATCCGTGTGGATCTTTCCGGCTGCCTGAGGCGCCTTGGTTCCGATCTTGATCGTCCAGGCTCTGGTCTCGTCCTCTCCCGCTGTCAGGAAGCTGTGAAGACCAAGCAGCTTATAGCTGGCCTTTATCAGCTTCTCCAGACCGGACTCTTCTAATCCCAGATCCTCTAAAAACATTGCCTTCTCATCCTCTTCCAGCTCGGAGATCTCCTCCTCGATCTGTGCGCAGATGACAAAGACTTCACTGTCCTCGCCGGCCGCAAAACTCCTGACCTCTCCCACTTTTGAATTGCACTGCCCATCATCCGCAAGATCGCTCTCCGCCACATTGGCTGCATAAATCACCGGCTTGTAGGTAAGAAGGTTATAAGAATTCATAAGTGCCAGTTCATCCTCATCCTCTATGGACATACTCTTTGCCAGCTTTCCGCCCTCCAAATGCTCCTTGATGCGGTTTAACAACGCTTCCTCCTTGGCCAGAGTCTTGTCCATTCGGGCCGCTTTCACCACCTTGGACAGTCTTCTCTCCAAAACCTCCAGGTCGGAGAAGATCAACTCTAAATTGATGGTCTCAATATCGCGCAGGGGATCGACACTGCCGTCCACGTGAACTACATTGGTGTCCTCAAAGCAGCGCACCACGTGCACAATCGCATCCACCTCACGGATATTGCTTAAAAACTGGTTGCCCAATCCCTCCCCCTTGGAGGCGCCCTTCACCAGTCCGGCGATATCCACAAACTCGATCACCGCGGGAGTCACCTTCTTGGAGTGATACATGTCTCCCAAAAGCTTCAACCGCTCGTCCGGCACTGCCACCACACCCACGTTGGGATCGATGGTACAGAACGGATAATTGGCGGACTCTGCGCCCGCCTTCGTAAGAGAATTAAAAAGGGTACTCTTTCCCACGTTGGGAAGCCCGATTATGCCTAGTTTCATTTTATCACAATCTCCTTTCGCCAAAAGAGCCTCAATACCAAATGCTCAGCAAGCTGAGCATTGACAGTATATCATACCAAGGCTCAAA
>JAFLRM010000016.1 GCA_022511465.1 Acetatifactor sp.
GGTTCTTCTCTTGGAATCTTCAGGGTTGCATTACTGTTTATTTGTCAAGGTACACAAGCAACGCGGATGAAAGCATCCGCTTATGCTGTCAAATATGCTTCGCATATTTGCAGGCTGCCGATTTTCTCAGCAACGAATAAAAGTATACCATTGCATTTTTTACTTGTCAACACCTTCATCCAAAATTTTTCTGTTTTTTTCATACAATTTCCAGAGAACATAAAAAAAGCCCATTTTACGGGCTTTTTTTAATATTCTGTCCTTTCTGCAAACTTCATTTAACAGTAACTTTTCCTATAAAAGAGAAGTTGTATATATATTTTGATCTTTTTTCAGATTTAAAGAGATTGTACTGATATTTTCGGCCACTGCCTGATCAATCTCCACAACCAGCACTAACTCCTGACTCTCCCCTGATCTGATCGTGCCACTATAGGTGGACAAATCATTCGTCAGCATGGTCATCTGCACAAACTCTGTGTAGTCGCCGTTGACAGTTACCTTAATAACGGATCCAAACAGATCTACTGTCTGGTCGGCTCCGGACTGGTTATTCAATGTGTACTTTAGTATCAGCATACTCTTTCCCGTGCCGGCATCCATCGTAATGTAACGGTTATCCTCCCCTTCCGGCAAGTAGCTTTGACCGGTCTGCGTCCCCTGAAAAGCAAAAGACATCCCCTCCGGCAGCTGGAAAAATTCTTCCATACTTCTCACAGTTCCTCCGGATGTATTGGCATCCCCTCCCGGAAGCTCCACCACAGGAGTATCCGCCACGGGCCCCATCCCCTGCTCCTCACCAGAAATATCAGGTTCTTCGGTCTCATCCGGAAGTTTTTCAGACTCTTCCTTAATTAGGGATAAATCCACCAATCTGCTTCTGTTGTGCGCATCGTATTTGAGTAAAAGCAACGCGGCATACTCGCTTACCGCCTGTTCCTCCGCACTGTTCATAATGGGAATGACACTGCCGCATCCGGTTAGGAATAACGCCGCCACAAGTGATACCAATACCGTGCAAACACGCTTTCCCAATCTGCTGTTTTCTCTTTTAATCTCTCTCTGATCTCTTCTCATTTTCTACACCTGATTTCCTATGAAATCGCCTCTGTCTATTCTGCCGAATCCTCAGTAGACTCTGTCCCTGTCACCTGATCCATCTCACTGGGCTGGCCTTGCTCTTCATGGTCATTCTCCACGTGGGATCCCACAGGCTCCATCATGATCGGCTTAGAAATAATGACCTGCATGTTCTGGGCAGAGTTCTGCGCAACTGCTCTCTTCTCTAATATAATATAGATTCCGGCAATAATCAAGGCCATAACGCCCACAACAAAAAATAAAATTGTTTTTTGCAGGATGGGAACCTCCAGGAAATCATATAGCACCAACTTGCCGCAAACCACCAAGGACAGCACCAGGCCGTAGATCCGAATTGGTTTGTGCCTCCTTGTAAAGCCTACCCCAACGCATACCAGCGCGATCACCATGAGCAAAATGCTGGCAACGATCGTTTCGCTTGTGGGAAGCACGAGGGCCATATAGGTGAGATAGCCTGCCACTACCAACTCCTTACCCCGTATCCTCATGCGATATTTTTCCTTGAATGTCAGCACGATCGTAGCCAAACCAAAGATCAGCATAAAGAAGTAGGTGATGTACAAGTCCATCAACTCTTTTCGATACTCTTCCACGGTTCTGGCTATCCATGATGTATCAACCACCCACCACTTAGCAGAGATCAAAGTGAGAAACAAGATTGCCTGCCCTGCCACAGCCAACACGTTATATACCAGAATATGGTCATCTCTCCACCTCTTTACATTGTTGAAGAGCAAAATTCCCACAAACAAAAGTCCCACTACCACAGGCAGTGACAAGCTGTCCGGCATTTTCTCTCCAAGATAGAACACCAGCGCAGCCGTCAAAACAACCTCATGATAGGTCTTCCACTGGGAGAGACACAAAATAGCCACCACAATGCCGATCAGCAAAATCTCCGGATCTCGTCCCCACATGACGATCAGACAGGCAACCGTGGTGAGGATTGCTTCCACAGCCCGCACCTCTTTGATCTTTTTCAGGGACAAGAGCTTGGACATGATCAAGAGAACCAACACAACACTGTAAGTGACATTTCTCTTCTCCGCAAGATAGATCCCCCACGGAGCAAGGTTTAGGAAATAATAGATAAACCATCGCTCTTGGCACTTGTTCTTTCTCAGTATGAGGAAAGAGACCAGACAGATGACAAAAATACTCAACATCACGGCATGTCCACAGGTTCTCGCAAACAGATCTAAAAACTCCCGATCCAGATCACTCTTTGTGCCGTAGGAAAAGAACAACAGATATGTGGTGTACGGCTTCATGTTTAGGATCAATCCGCTGATGTCAAGAATCTGAGCAATGCCGCAAATACAGTACGCTGTCAGAATGCCGGCATTGCCTCCGATGTGCCTTTCTTCCTGAACTGCAGTCTCTGCCTCCCTCTTGTGGTACAGAAGCTGCATCACAAACAGGGCGTGCAGTATCATAATAGAAAGAACTTCAAACACCAGTGCCAGTTCACTCTCAACACCACAATACAGCGCCCGCATGGAGAAAAACAGCGTAAATACCGTATTTAAGGACATGTGCGTGATTCGAAAAGCTGTCTGCCTCTTGCTAACCGGCAGCACAATAGTCAACACATTGATGCACAGGATCATGACGGAGATCACCAAAAACTCGGTTCCCGTGATACCTTGCTCAAGCATAAAAAAGCTCAGATAGGCAGCCGCAATACCAAGTATCCGATAAAATAAAGAATTTCTCCTGCGGCTGAGCACGATCACCATAATGGTAATGAAAAAGGCTATTCCGAGAGCTACCCACATATTCAAAATACGCAGGGACAAAAAGTTGACCGCCGTGGTAATGTACAGCCCTCCGATCGCCACAGAGGACAGTGTGATCCCAAGCTTGGGGAGTTTCCGATATACCAAAAGCTCTGAGAGAAGCAGAATGATCAGGCAGATGGCATACAGACTGATCCCCTTGACAAGACCGCTCATAAAGTTCATGCTGAGCATCACCAATGCCATCAGGATAAAGATACCTCCTATGACACCGAGAATGGTTGCACCCACAATAAACTCTGTATTTTTCTTTACCACCCGCGTCCGGCTGGGAGTAGGCGACACTACAGGAACCGCCTGATAAACAAAAGCCTGCTGTCCCATTTCAGCTGCTGGTGCTCCCCCATGTGAAAAGCGGCCATACTGCACAGGCTGTTCCTGTCCGGTTATAGCCTCCTGTACTTTCGCTTCATTGGTTGTCTCACTTGTCGGTGCCAACTCCCCCGCAAGCCCTTTGCGCTCTTCAAGCATTCGACAGTTTCGGTCCAGATCCTCCCGAAGAAGATCGATCTGATATTTCTGATTTATTAATTTATTCCTGACATCCCGCAGATAGTTTGAAAAAGCGGGATCATTGTTCTCTTTGGCAAGACGGCTTACATCCGCCTCCAACTGCTCCAATTTCCCGAGCGGTCGCTGTTCCATCTTGTTATCCATTATTGCGCTTCCTCACTTTTGTATTTCCATGTCAGTTATCCGAAAGCAATCATATTTCGCGGCATCCTGACTGTGACATTTTATCCGAAGCAGCACTCCATCCTCCCGATATTCCTGAAAAGACACTGCACTACTCTCCATCAGATAGGAGGCAACTCCCCCTTTATCATAAGGGATTAAAAAGGTACAGTCAACCAAATCTTCATAGACGATCTCCTTGATCAACTCTGCCAGTTCCTTTATCCCAACATCATTGGCTGCGGCCATGTAAATCTGCCTGTCCCGGATCTTTGGCATCCCCTCCATCTGGCATTTGTCTGCCTTGTTGTACACAATGATCTGGGGAATATCACCCGCATCCAGCGCGTTTAGCGTCTCCCTTGTCACCTTCATCTGTTGTCTGTGATCCGGGTCAGAAAAGTCTACCACCTGAACCAAAAGATCCGCGTACTTTACTTCCTCCAGCGTAGACTGAAAAGCTTTGATCAAACCGTGGGGCAGCTTGTGGATAAATCCTACTGTGTCCACTAGAAAAAAAGGCTTGTTGTCACCGGTCTCAATGCTTCGCACGCTAGTCTCCAGTGTGGCAAAAAGCATATCCTTCTCCATGACCCTCTTCTCCGGCCCCTCCCCATAGCGCTCCACCAAGCGGTTTAAAATTGTAGATTTGCCCGCGTTCGTATAACCCACCAGTGCCACCTGCGGGATGCGGGATACACTTCTTCTCTTCCTCTGGGTCTGTCTTGATCTGGAGATGTTCTCCAATTCTTTCTTTAACTCCGAGATACGGTGCTCGATCCGGCGTCTATCAAGTTCCAACTTCTTCTCGCCGGTACCCTTATTGCTCAGATTTCCGCTTGCACCGCCTTGACGGCTCAAGGAATCGTGCATCCCCACCAGTCTCGGCAACAGATACTGCAGCCTGGCCGTCTCCACCTGAAGCTTCGCCTCCCTGGTCTGCGCACGGATCGCAAAAATATCCAAGATTAAATTCGTCCGATCCAGAATGGGAAGTTCCAACTCTCTATTTAAATTCCTCACCTGCGACGGGGTCAGTGTGTTGTCGAAAATAACCTCTTCCGCCTCACACTCCCCAGCGTAAACCCGTACCTCTTCCACCTTTCCCGTGCCGATATAAAGAGCCTTATTCACATTCTCCAGTTTCTGGGTAATGATACCCACTATCTGCCTCTCACAGGCTTCTGCCAACCTGATCAGTTCTTCCATGGAACGGTCAAAGTCCTCCTCTTCCCCTGTGTCAACGCCCACCAGAAGAACTCTCTCCCGCAATGTGTCCTCTTGTTTTTCCCTCATAACAACCTCTTAATTTATATCCGACCCACACTTCTCCAATTCAAACCAGAACAACACTCCATTGGCGAAATTCTCCACGCCGTATGCCTGATTCAAAGATTCCATGATCGCCTTCACAATGGACAATCCCACTCCGCTTCCGCCATACTCTCTGGTGCGCGCCCTGTCCACCTTATAGAATTTCTCCCATATATTCCCGATAACCGCCTCGGGGATAGACTCTCCCGTGTTGAATACCGAGATACGGATCTTTCCTTCTCTCTCCGTAAGCCTGACCTCGATCACACGCTCTCCTTCGCAGTGATTAACTGCGTTGGAGAAATAGTTCATAAAGACCTCTTCCACCTTAAATTCATCTGACCACACATAAATCGGTGCATAGTCTCCCATTCGCACCTCAATCTGATTATGGCTGGTCAGTATGCCGGCAGACTGGATGCAGTTTTGTATCAGTGCCACCACATCAATGCGCTCCATACTGATCACATCATTGCCAAATTCCAATTGATTTAAGGTCATCAGCTTCTTCACTAAATTATTCATCTTGGATGCCTCATCCATAATGACCTCACAGTAAAAGTCCCTGCTCTCCGGGTCATCGTTGACGCTCTCCTTAAGCCCCTCTGCATAACCCTGGATCAAAGCGATAGGTGTTTTTAACTCATGGGACACATTGGCAAGGAACTCCTTGCGCATCTCATCGATCTCTTCCTTCTTTCGAATGTCATTCTGCAGCTCATTGTTGGCAGTCTTAAGCTCCGAGATAGATGTCTCCAGAGAAGCCGACAGCTTATTGATATTCTCCCCCAGCAGATCAATCTCATTTCTGCCTTTCCCCTGATATTTAGCCTCGAAATCCAAATGTACCATGCGCTCGGAGATCCTGTTGAGTTCCAGAATAGGCTGAGTCAGTTTGCGGGATGCCAGCCAGATGATCATGGCACCTGCCACCGCTCCAAACAGCCCCACATAGGCGAAAAAACGGTTGGCAAGATTGGAGCTCTCCCGGATACTCTCAATGGGAGTACTCATAATAAAGGAAATTCCGGAATTAAGACGACCATACATCTCCAAATACTCGTTGCCCTCCAATCCTGTACGCAGGATCCGGTAATCTTCTCCCTCCTTCAGAATGTGAAACTCCTCCTTGGGCTGTATCCCGAATATATACCCAAACAGATGCAGTTTAGCCCTGTTTTGTCCACTGCCGGTGGCATATTGCTCCTGAGAATACATATCAATAATATAAATGCTTATATTGTAATTGCTTCCGATATTGTCCAATTTTTCCCCAAAGGTCTGTGAGTTATAGCTGTCATCGTTGGCTGCCTGCCGTATAGTCTCATAGGCGCTGTAGATGATATTCATCTTGCTGCGGATATAGTACCTCTCCAAAAACACATTGTTGATCAATATGCATAAAAGCACCATCCCCGCCATAAGTCCAATAAAAATAAGCGCAAACTGTCTTCTGATAGACGGTTTCATCGCGCAGATCACCTCTCACTTTCCTATTCTATCAGCCTCTTTCGCATATTTCTCCTGATCTTCGGCAAAAGCATTGGCTGATACCGCATTGTCCAACAATTGTTCGCTCCATCCTATTCATCTATTCCACTTCCAGCTTATATCCCATGCCCCAGATCGTCTTGATCATGTCACCACCCTTGGGACCCAACTTGCTGCGCAGTTTCTTTACATGGGTGTCAATGGTGCGTGCATCGCCAAAGTAATCATAATTCCACACATTGTTCAGTATTTTCTCTCTGGAGAGGGCAATTCCCTCGTTCTCCACAAAATAAGTCAAAAGCTCAAACTCTTTGTAGCTGAGCTCCACAACCTCTCCATCTATCAGTACTTGATGCGCTGCCTTGTTGATCTGAATACAACCGCAGGATAGGATCTCATCCCAATCCAGCCTATTGGTCCTGCGCAGAATGGCCTCGATCCGTGCCACCAAGATCTTGGGACTGAAAGGCTTGGAGATATACTCGTCCACTCCCAACTCAAACCCCTGAAGCTCATCTCGCTCATCCGATCTGGCAGTCAGCATGATGATGGGCACCTTTGAACAGCTTCGGATCTCACGGCATACCTGCCAGCCGTCCATTCGGGGCATCATTATATCCAACACGATCAGCGCGATATTTTTCTCCCGGTAGAAGATATCCACCGCCTCCTCGCCGTTCCCCGCCTCGATCACATCAAAGCTGCTCTTCACCAGAAAGTCGCGCACCAGCTTCCGCATCCTGCTCTCATCATCCACAACCAGAATTTTTAAACGATCCATCTCCACAGCCTCCTGTCGCTCAAATACACTTTAAGCACAGCATACCATTTATGTTTGTCAATTCTGTGAACACACTAATCATTTCCCAGCTGAAGTTCCCTCTCCGCCTCACGGATCGCCTGCTCTCTCTCTGTCAGCTGCTGCTCCCATCCGGCATAACGGTCGATCAAGGTTCTCTCGTAATTTAAAATATTGGGTTGATCCGCGGTAAGCGTAATGGCAAACATCGCGATCACGGCGATCACCAGCACAATATTCAGGCAGACTGACACAGGGAGTGCCTGAATCTTCCCCTTCTTTTCTGCTGCTGGCTGTACGCGCTGTCTGGCAGGTGAAGTGCGGCTTCGAATCTCACCCTCATAGGTCACAAAGAGCGGGATGGGGATGATCTTCTCATTGTCAATCTCAGGTCTCTTCACCAGATAATCCTGAACCTCCTTAAGAAAGATCAGTCCCACCGGCGTCTTGAACACTCTCTCGTTTATTGCCCGCTCATACAGACTCAGGATACTCTCCGGATTCCTGACATCCATATGTGCCTTTAAATACCGTATCTTCTTGCGCTCCTGTATGGCAAGCTCCGCGTCCTTTTTTGTGTAGAATGCGAAGCCTTCCGCCTCCAGAGTCTGCACCTTCTTCTCCTCCGCAGTCTTCTCCTGTGTCTCCATTTTCCCTCTCAATCTGCCGCATCTGCGGCCCTAAAAGTATGCTCTCATTTTACCGTATCTCTCTGCCCTTGTCAAACGATGGCACCGGCTAAGAAAAAAGGAACCGCTCTATTCAAAACGATTCCTTTTGCTATGTTATACTTCCATGTACTTCTTAATAAATTCTCTGGTTTGCTCCACCTGACTGCTTGTCGCTTTGGAACGCTTCTTCCCATCGGTTTGGAAATCTAACTGTTCCTCAACATTGTCATAGGAAAATATCTGATGGTTATCAGAGACACGATTAAGCTCACATCCCAACATTTCCAGCAGGGCGCAGAGTTCATTAAAACGGATACCATCGTCTTTCTTCGCCGACATTACATCCTGCAAAATCTTATGATATCTTCCAAGTTTTATCCATTTCGCCATATTTAACTGCGCCTCCCGTTAAAACCGCTTAATTTTTTTGGACGGTGTCTTTTCAAACTCCGTCTCACGCACCTTCAGTCGGTAGATCTTTTTGTATGCCGGCGCGCCCTGATTGTACTGGTCGATCAGCTTTTGAAGCGCCGCCTGCACATCCGATATCTTCTTTTTCTTGACATACTCATAGTCCGGGAAAATTTCAGCCTCGATCACACCCTCGCTCTCTCTCACGAGAATCTCCTGAACCAGTCTCTGTTCGCTCAGTTTGTTCTCAAGCTCCTCCGGAGAAACATTTTCGCCGTTCTTTGTGATGATGAGGTTCTTTTTGCGTCCGGTCAGGAACACATATCCGTCCTCATCCACATATCCGAGGTCTCCGGTCAAAAGCCAGCCGTCCTTCAAGGTCTCCGCTGTCTCCTCCGGCATCTTATAGTAACCCATCATCACGCTGCTGCCCCGCACCCACAGCTCATTGTCCACAGTCTTCGCCTCGCAGTTTGGCATGAGCTTTCCGACGGATTCTTTCTTGATACACCAACTCAAGTTGGTGCTGATAACCGGAGCACACTCAGTCATGCCGTAACCCTGCTGTATTGTAATTCCGTATTTATTAAACAGATCGATGTACGCCGGATTCAAGTATGCGCCGCCGCTGCAAATGGTGTGGAACTGCTTGCCAAATACCTTGTTTTTCACAATGCCAGCCGGAAGCAACGCAGCCTCCTCAAGCTTCTTTGCCAACGTCTCGATCATGAGCGGTACCATCAGGATCATATTTGGCTCAAACAGTTTGATGTTCTTTGCCACACGCATCAGTGAATCATTGATGCAGATAATGGAGCCCAGAGAGATTCCCTTCAGGATATCCATGGAAAGACAATATGCGTGATGGATCGGCAACACGGTGAGGATCACGGTGCGCTCCGGTATCCGCATATCCAGACAGGTGGCATTCTCCGCCATATTACGCTGTGTCAGCATAACGCCCTTGCTCTTTCCTGTGGTTCCGGAAGTGAACATGATCGTGCAGAGGGAATCCGGGTCGATTTCGCATTCGAATCCCGGCTGTTGCGCATTCAAAAGTGCGGCAAAGGATTCCACGCCGTTCTCCGCTTCTTCCTCCTGCATGGAGATCAGATATTTTAACTTCGGGCATCGCTCCTTTGCAATGGCAGCCACATCAGCACGCATCTCGTCGTAGACAAACACCGTCGCATCCGCGCGGTCGATCAGCTCGCACAGCTCCTCCGCCGGCAGCGAAACGTCAAGCGGCACTGCAACACTGCCGCTGCCCACAATACCCAGATAGGTGACCATCCATTGATAGGAGGTAGGACCTGTCAACGCAATATGGCTCCCCCGCTCTCCCAGCGCGTCGAGTGCCTTTGAAAAGCGCTCACTGTCCTCCTTTAACTGGGTATAAGATTTCGACTCAATCTCATCCTTTTTTATCTTATAACGAACGGCATCACCGTCCCCAAAACGCCGCTCCGCATCTACTAGAATTTCACGAATTGTCTTACATACCATATGTCTCCTCCTCGCCTACTCAGCCAGCTTCTCCAGATATGCAACAGCTTCTCCGACGGTGCGGATATTTGCTGCCTCCTGCTGATCCACCTCAACGTCAAACTCGTCCTCGATCTCGCCGAGCATGCTCATAAAATCAAAAGAGGTAAATCCGAGATCCTCCATAAAGCGGGACTCCGGCGTGATCGCATCCTCCTTCACCTCAACATAATTTACAATGATTCCCTTCAATTTCTCTAACATGATATTTCTCCCTTCTAATATCTATTATTTTTCACCTTTATTTATCCTGGAAGTTTGCGCCCTTTGCAAACTTCCGGACACTAAGAACTACTTAGGCGTCACGCCCTCTGGCGGGGCGTCTTAGTAGTTCTTAATGTCCTAAACTGTATCAATGATCTCGCCGATGGTCTGCTTAGGATCCTCGATTCCCTTGAACAGGATCTTGCACAGATAATAGTACAGATACTCCAGCTTCTCCTTGGAAACCGCCTTGATCTGATGTTCGAAGTTGAAATCGAGTCCGTTGTCGGTCGAGCGGTGCATGACAGTCAGGTACATCGCCTGTGTGGTGGCGCCGTTCGGATACCATTTTGTCTTATATTGTATATCTCCGAGCTTGTCCAGGCCCTTCGCTCTCAGGGAAAGCGGCTGATAGGTCAGCGACATGGGCTCATAGGTACATCCCGGTTCTGTGGGATAGGTCTTGCCGCGGTGTGCAAAGTACTCCACCGGATCAAAGTTCGCGTGACGGAACAATTCGTTCTGTTTGTCGCGGATCTCATAAAGCCCCTCCAAGAAGGTCTTGTCTTTCGAGATGATCGTGCGGAACGGGAAGGAGTGAATTCGGGTGCCGCCGCACTTCTTCTCCTGCAGCGTTGCACGGCGCGCGATCGCCGAGTTGATCGACACGTCATCGTTTCCGTTCACCTTCTGGAAGTAGGTTCTAAGGCCCATCAACAGCAAAGTCGCAGGAGATACATGATACTCCTCACAGAAATCCAGCAGACGCCTAGTGGGTTCCTCCTCCAGATGGAAGCTGTCAAGCGCTGAATCCACCGAATCCGACACGTTGACAGCGGCACGAAGCTTTGGATCCTTGCTGCGCTTTCTTTGCTTCTCAAGCTCATCTCCATTCAGGCCGTTGTAGATCGGCTCCGAGGACTCGATCAGCTTGTGGAAAAATTCCGTGTCGCGATCCTTCGCCTTGCACCCTTCCTCATACGCCAGATCCTTTTTCAGCTGCTCGATGTAGGAGGTCATATCCGACGGATACGGAACATTCTCGTACATTGCACTACAGTATATCTCAATGATATCCTTCATAAAACAGACGAGAGACTGGGCATCCATGGTGAGGTGATCAGCCAGGAAATAAATACCGTTGTGTCCGTCAGGCATACTGATCATGACGATGCGGTTTAAAGGGGAGTCCTGATGCTCAAAAGGCACCTGCGTCCAGCCCTCCATTGTGCGCTCCGCCTCCTCCATGCTTACGCCGGTGAAGTCCACAAACTCAATGTCGCGCTCCTCCTTGTCCACCACATACTGATACCATGTCCCATCTTTATCCTGCGCCAGACGCAGACGCATGGACTCACAGCGCTCATATGCCTTGTAGATGGACTGTTTTAAAACCTCCCAGTCAATCTCCACCTCAATAGTAACGCTGGTTCCGATGTTCAAGACTTCTTTTTTGGGACAAAATTCAAGATAATATAGGTGGAACTTTTGGGCCTTTGTGAGCGGATACACCTTATATCCCTTTCTTGTTTTCATATATACATCTCCCTTCACTGAGTGTATTTTTCTATAAACTCGCAATAAACTGATCGAGCGCCTGCTCGTAGCTTTCCGTGTCCTTATAATAACTCTCTGCGTGCGCCGCCCCCTCCACGATCAGTTTCTGCTTCGGGGAGGCGATATTCTCATAGATCTCCTCACACATGGAGACCGGAACAAACGTGTCCGCATCACCGTGGATCATCAGGATCGGAACGGTCGCCTTTCTCACCTCGCGCGCCGCGTTACACTCATCCATGCCATAGCCGGCCAGCCGCTTATTGATCACGTCGGCCGCCGGGATCACCGGGAACGCCGGTAAGTGGTACATAGAGTGCATCACATGAGTGAACACCTCCTTGGGCGAGGTAAAACCACAGTCAGATACAATTCCTTTCACCTGCGGCGGAAGCGTCAGGCCGCTTGCCATCAGCACGGTCGCACCGCCCATGGAAGTGCCGTGCATCAAGATTTCCACGTCCTCGCCGCATCTCTCTATGATCCAGTCAATCCAACAGAGGGCATCCTGCCTGTCGAGACACCCAAAGCCGATGTACTCTCCTTCACTCTCTCCGTGTGCGCGCTCGTCCACGAGAAGCAAGCCATAGCCCTTTTTCAAATAATAGTCGGAAAGAGCCAGATAATCCTTCATTCCCTCACTGGTATAGCCGTGAAAGCACAGAACCACTTTCTTCTCATCCCCCTGTGGAAAATATGTGCCGTGCAGCTTCAGGTCATCATTTGTCTGCACATAGACTTCCACATTCGGCCGTGCAAGCAGTCTTTCCTTCCGTTCTTCGATAAAATCAAAATACTGCGACCAGTCCGTACCCGCCATCTTCATCGTGCGCTCCGTCTTGGCCTTATTTCGTTTCATGGTTCGCCTGTAAAAATAGACGGACTCTCCGATTCCTGCAGCTGCGGCCGCTCCAAGCATGATCGCCGCCCAACCTCGCTTCTTCATCTCTATGCCCTCCACACCTGATATATTGTTAATTTTTGCCTGATTATACTTTATCATTTTTTTGATTGTCGGTCAACGATCAAAAACTCCGACACCTCAAAAAGATGTCGGAGTTTGCCAGTGGAGTAGAGGGGAGTCAGAACCCAAGGGGTTCGACTTGCCCAGTTACTTTGCAAGTGGAGTAGAGGGGAGTCGAACCCCTGTCCAAAAGCCCATTCCCTGTACTTCTACTATCATAGTCCGTTATCTCGGCGAAGCTTGCCTCCGCCTGTTCCCTCCTGTGGAAGGAAACGAACACCCTTCCACATTCGGTAGCTTCATCATACGCCCATGCGCGCAAAGCTTAACGCATGTCGTTTCTCACATAGTTGATGCCCGGATCCTAAAGTGTGAGTGCCTTAGAGCGGACAGCTGCCTTTAGGACAGCGAATTTGCAGCTTACGCTGCAAATGCTAAATTGTCTTCAGCGTTTATTTTTATTGGCGCGATTAACGTGTCGCAACGGATAGCTTCTCCAGCTGCAAGACCCCTGTCGAAACCTTTACTACCCCTTATGATGCCTGTTTTGTTCAGGCATTTTTGTATAAATATCCAATATAATTATCGGCTGCATTCCCTCCTGAATTTAGAGATTTTTCACCTTGAACTCCCTCTGAGTTTCTCTGCGCATATCCTTTTTGGCGATGGCTTCTCGCTTGTCGTAGAGCTTCTTGCCTCGGGCAAGACCGATCTCCACTTTCACCTTGCCCTCCTTAAAGTATACCTGCAAGGGCACCAGAGTATACCCCTTTTCCTTGATCTTTCCTGCGAGTTTATTGATCTCATACTTGTGGAGCAAAAGCTTCTTGACCCGCAGAGGATCCTTGTTGAAAATATTGCCTTTCTCGTAAGGGCTCACATGCATGCCGTAGACATATGCCTCGCCGTTCTCAATGCGCACGAAGGCTTCCTTGATGCTGCATTTGCCCATGCGAATAGACTTTACCTCCGTGCCGTGGAGTGCGATGCCCGCCTCGTACTTATCATCTATAAAATAATCGTGAAAGGCTTTTTTGTTGTTAGCGATCAGCCTCTGCGTTTCTTTCGCTTTTGCCATACCGCTTTCCCTCCTTCTTCCTCATCCTCTTCCACCAGATCAAAATCAATGGTGCGAAGCGCCCTGTCACAGGAGGTTGCCTTCACCCGAACAGGCATTCCCAGCCTAAAGGTGCGGCCGGTGGCCACTCCCACCATCTCACCAGACGCTTCGTGGAAGATATAGTGGTCATATCCGGGCAGTCTGGTGACATGCACCAGCCCCTCCACCGTATTAGGCAGTTCCACATAGATGCCCCAGCGGGTGACGCCGGACACTACACCGTCGTACTCTATCCCCAGGCGCTCCTCCATATACTCCACCTTTTTCAGCTTGTCGGTCTCGCGCTCCGCCTCGTCCGCTCTGCGCTCCGTTTCAGAGGAATGCTTTGCCACTTCCGGCAGGATGTCGCGGTAATGATCCATACGCCCACTCTTAAGCCTTCCCCTGAGCTGCTCTTTGATGATCCGGTGTATCTGCAGATCCGGGTAGCGGCGAATGGGCGACGTAAAATGACAGTAGTATTGGCACGCCAGTCCAAAGTGTCCGGTACAGTTCACACTGTATCTGGCCTGTTTCATACTGCGAAGAGCCAGCCGGCTGATCATGGGCTCCTCGGGAGTCCCTGCCACCTTAGCGAGGAGCTTTTGGATCTCCCCCGGATGTACATCCTCACTGCCCGTCTTGCTGCCTTTACGTCCTAAAGACTTCATGTGATAACCAAAGTTTTGGATAAAGGCGGCCAGCTTCTGAATATTATCCGGGTCAGGCACATCGTGGACGCGGTACACAAAAGGAAGCTCCATCCAGTAAAAATGCTGCGCCACTGTCTCGTTGGCGGCCAGCATGAAATCCTCTATGATGTCCGTGGCCACGTTGCGCTCGTATGCCTTGATATCGGTGGGATGTCCTTTCTTGTCGAGGATGATCTTGCACTCCGGGAAATCAAAGTCGATGGATCCCCTCTTCTTTCTCTTTCTCCGAAGCAGCGCTGCCAACTCCTCCATCTGCCGAAACATAGGAACCAGAGACGCATATTGCCGATACTCCTTCTCCCTCTTCACAATGGTCTCATCTTCAAGGATGTTCCTTACTGCCGAGTAGGACATCCGCTTATCTACGCTGATCACGGACTCTGTGATCTCATGGTCGATGATCTCTCCCTTTTTGTCTATGGTCATAAGGCAGCTGAGTGCCAGACGCTCTTCACCCACATTCAGGGAACAGATGCCATTGGAGAGAGCATGGGGCAGCATGGGGATCACACGATCCACCAAATAGACGCTGGTACCCCGCTTTAACGCCTCCCTGTCAAGAACCGAGCGCTCCTGAACATAGTTGGTCACGTCAGCAATATGAACCCCAAGGTGATAGTACTTCCCGTCAACGCGGACGCTGACCGCGTCGTCAAGATCCTTGGCATCCTCCCCGTCTATGGTCACCATGACCACATCACGCAGATCTCTTCTGCCAGCCATATCCGCCTCGGACACCGGCTTCGCCACGCGCGCCACCTGTTCCATGATACGCTCGTCAAATTCTACCGGAAGCTCATAACCCTTCACGATGGACATGATATCCACCCCGGGATCATTCTCATGCCCTAAGATCTCCAACACCCGTCCTTCCGGATTCCTCCGCTCGCCGCCGTAATCAGTGATCTCCACTACCACCTTATGTCCGCTTACAGCGCCCTTAGAACATTCGCCGGGGATAAAAATATCCTGGGGCAGCTTTGCCAGATCCGGTGTCACAAATCCATAGTGCTCTCTCGTCCGCTCGTAGGTTCCCACCACCTGAGTGAAGCCCCGCTCCAGAATGCGGACTACCTTCGCCTCCTGGCGCAGCTTCTTCCCATGCTTTGGCGGCAGCAGGACCACCTGAACCGTGTCCTTGTGGAAAGCTCCCCCTGTCTGATCCTCAGGGATAAAAAGATCATCCTCTCTGCCCTCCACCTCCACAAAACCAAAGCCTCTGGCGTTGCTCACAAAGGTGCCGACAATGACCGTTCCGTCCGCCTTCTTGTATTTTCCCTTGCCGTTCACCACAAGTTTCCCCTCGGCGAGCAATTCTTTCAAAAGCACGCGGAACTCTCTGCGCTCCTCCCTGGGAACCTGGAGAAGGTTTGCAAGCTCTTTCTCTTTCATGGGAACATAGAGCTCGTCCTGTACAAGATCGCAGATGACCTGCTTCTTCTTTTCTTCCATATCCATTTCTCTCATCGCCACACACCCTCCGCCCGGCCTCTAAAATATCCGGACAAAAGAAAACACTCTTGATCACACAAGAGTGTTTGTCTTAAGCAAGCTTAAAAAACGTTTAGATTCAGGATGATCGCCAGCAGCATAAAAAGCACCGCCAGCACTTTCGTAATCTTTACGAACAGTCCCTCTCTGGAGCGTCCTTTGTTCTTATCCCAGAAGGTCTCGGCCGCGCCGCTGATCGTGCCAAGCCCTGCGGACTTGCCCTCCTGCAATAATACCAACACCGTGAGTGCAATACATACAAATATAAAGAGAATATTAATTATGAGTCTCAACGTCGCCATTCCAACCACCTCCTAATGTCGAGTGAATACAATATTATCACACTCTCAGAATAATTTCAACTGTTTTTTCAAAAAATTGGCACAATTCTTTATATCTTTTTAAATGGCTCCATATATTGGGCCGCCTGCTCCAGTTCTTCCTCAATCCTGAGAAGTCGATTGTACTTGGCTACACGGTCGCTTCTGCAGGGCGCACCCGTTTTGATCTGACCGGTATTCAGTGCCACAGCAATGTCTGCGATAGTTGTATCCTCCGTCTCGCCGGAGCGGTGTGAAATAATGGCCTTGTAACCGTTCTTGTGCGCCATTTCCACAGCCTCAAAAGCCTCTGACAAGGTTCCGATCTGATTGACTTTCACCAAAATAGCGTTAGCCACCTGAAGCTTGATCCCCGCATCCAGACGCTTGGTGTTAGTGACAAACAGATCGTCTCCCACAAGCTGTACGCTCTCTCCCAGACGTGCGGTCAACTCCTTCCAGCCGTCCCAGTCTTCCTCCGCCAGACCGTCCTCGATGGACACGATGGGGAACTGCTCTACCAGCTGCTCATAATAACAGATCATATCTTCCGTGTTGCGGACTACCTCCTGCCCTTTTTGCTTACTTTCCCCCGGAAAGTGGTACATTCCGGTCTTTTCATTATAAAGCTCACTGCTGGCTGCGTCCATGGCGATCTTAATGTCCTGCCCGGGAGTGTATCCCGCCGCCTCCACAGCTTCCACAATTAGAGTGAGCACACTCTCCGCATCCGGAAGATCCGGCGCAAAACCGCCTTCGTCCCCTACACCAGTGGAGAGATTTCTGTCCTGAAGGATCTTCTTCAGATTGTGGTATATCTCCGCGCAGATCTTAAGACCATCCGCAAAGGTTTCCGCCTGCACGGGCATGATCATAAACTCCTGAAAATCCACCGTGTTGGCCGCGTGTCTTCCTCCATTTAGAATGTTCATCATAGGCACCGGTAAAAGTCTGGGCGCAATGCCTCCCAGATAGCGGTACAACGAAAGGTTCAGGGCCGTAGCAGCAGCCTTTGCCACCGCCATAGATACCGAAAGAGTGGCATTGGCACCGAGATTACCCTTGTTCTCAGTTCCGTCCGTCTCCATCAGGATCCGGTCTATCAGAATCTGCTCCAAGGCATTTCTTCCGATAAGAACGCTGGCAATCTTCTCGTTGACATTTTTCACTGCATGCTGCACACCCAGACCGAAATATCTGGTCTCTCCGTCCCTAAGTTCCACCGCCTCAAACTTACCCGTGCTGGCACCGGAGGGTACGTCAGCAAGGCCCTCATATAGCTGCCCGTCCCCATGGTTTAACACGATGACACTGGCCTCCACCGTGGGATTGCCTCTGGAATCCAGAATCTCTCTGGCATGTACGTCCCTGATCTCCAAATATTGCTGCATAGAAAAAGCCTCCTTACCGAAATACTTATTTTTAAGTAAGTATATCCTTGAAGGAGGCTTTTATTCAAAACGCCTTATGCAGGTTTTAGTATTCCTTGCCGGCCAGGATCTCGCAGTAATCCTGATAGTTCTTGGCGAGAAGCTCCGGTGTGTCCAAACCGTAGGGGCACTTGGACTTACATTGGTTACAGTGGAGACACTTCTCGATCAGTTTCATCTTCTCCTGCGCCTGAGGTGTAAGCTGCGCTTGGGACGGCGATCTTCGGATCAGCAGGCTCATGCGGGCAGCGTTGTTGATCTCAATGCCCACCGGACAGGGCATACAGTAGCCACAGCCCCTGCAGAACTCACCCAAAAGCTCCTCCCTGTCCTTCTCGATGACCTTTGCCAGCTCCTCAGTCATGGCGGGAGGATTATCAATATAGGAGAGAAACTCGTCCAGCTCGCTCTCCCGCTGTACGCCCCAGATAGGCAGCACATTTTCGTACTGTGCCAGATAGGCGTAGGCCGCGGCGGAATTGGTGATCAATCCGCCGGACAGCGCTTTCATGGCGATAAAACCCATGTCCGCCTGACGACACTTCTCTACCAGCTCAATATCCTTCTCGGTTGCCAGATAGCAGAAAGGGAACTGAAGTGTCTCATAGAGACCGCTGTCGATAGCCTCATGGGCCACATTCAGGCGATGGTTGGTGATGCCGATGTGTCGGACCATACCTTTGTCCTTTGCCTCCAGCATAGCCTCGTAAAGTCCCGAGCCATCCCCCGGCTTAGGGCAAAATGCCGGATTATGAAACTGGTAAATATCAATGTATTCCGTTTTCAAATTGTTCAGAGAGGTGTGGAGATCCTTCCAAAAGCCCTCCGCATCCACGGCGCCGGTCTTGGTGGCGATGTAGACTTTGTCCCGCATACCCTCAAAGGCCGCTCCCAGCTTCTCCTCACTGTCCGTGTACCAGCGGGCAGTGTCAAAATAGGTGACACCATTGTCATATGCTTTGCGAAGAAGCTTCACTGCCTCCTCTTTTGAGATACGCTGGATGGGCAGAGCTCCAAAGGAATTCTTCTCCACTGTGATGCCGGTCTTTCCCAATGTAACCTGAGTCATAGCTTTTCCTCTTTTATTAATTTATAATACACTTTTACAAAACTGAGCGTGATCAACACCTCAAGTTACTCACTACTTGCGGATCAACAGGGAGGTTCCGGTCATCTCCGCGGGCTGATCCTTGCCCATGATCTGGATCAGAGTGGGAACAATGTCCGCCAGACAGCCGCCCTCTCTCAGGGTGTACGCTTCGTCGTAGTTCACCAAAATGAAAGGTACCGGATTGGTGGTGTGAGCAGTGAAAGGCTCGCCGGTCTCATAGTCCACCAACTGCTCCGCATTACCGTGGTCCGCACAGATAAACAATGCTCCGTTCACTTCCTTTACGAACTCCACAATCTCTCCTACACACTTGTCAATGACCTCCACTGCCTCCACAGCGGACTCCAAAACGCCGGTATGCCCCACCATGTCGGGGTTTGCAAAGTTGCAGATGATCACATCGTAGTAGGGCTCACCCTTCTCGTCTTTCGCGGTGATAGCCTCGCTCAGTTTGTCGCACACCGTGTAGGCACTCATGCGGGGCTTCTTGTCGTAGGTGGGCACATATTTGGGGGAGTTTACCAGAATGCGCTCCTCCCCTGCGTTAGGCTCCTCCACACCGCCGTTAAAGAAGAACGTAACGTGCGCGTATTTCTCTGTCTCCGCGATGCGGGCCTGCTTCATGCCATTTGCGGCCAGCCATTCGCCGAAAGTGTTGGTCACCGCCACCTTGTGGAACGCCACCTCTTTGTTCGGAATGGTGGGATCATAATCCGAGAAGCACACATAGGTGATATCCTTGCGTGCACCCCTGTCAAAGCCGGTAAAGTCATCGTCGCAGAAAGATCTGGTGATCTCACGTGCGCGGTCAGGACGGAAGTTGAAGAACACTACAGAGTCGCCGTCCTGAACGGTGGTCACGGGCTTACCATCCTCCACCACCACAGTAGGCTTCACAAACTCATCGGTCTCGTCCCTGTCATAGGATTCCTGAATCGCGCTGACACCGCTGTCCGCTGTCAGTCCCTCGCCCTTGGTCAAGGCGTCATAAGCCAGCTTCACACGGTCATAGTTGTTGTCTCTGTCCATAGCGTAGTAACGACCCATCACGGTGGCAATCTTGCCCACTCCGATCTTCTCCATCTCTTCGGTCAGCGCCAGCGCAAATTCCTTTCCGCTGGCAGGAGGAGTGTCGCGCCCGTCCAGGAAACAGTGTACATACACCTTCTCCAAACCACTTCTCTTGGCAAGCTCCAAGAGACCGTACAGATGGGTATTATGACTGTGCACACCACCGTCGGACAAAAGCCCCATCATATGCAGCGATCCGTTATTCTTCTTACAGTTCTCCACCGCCTTAAGTAACGCCGGATTCTCAAAAAATGTGCCGTCCTGTATCTCCTTGGTGATCCTTGTCAGCTCCTGATACACAATGCGGCCTGCACCCATGTTCAGATGGCCTACCTCAGAGTTACCCATCTGTCCGTCGGGAAGTCCCACAGCCATGCCGCTGGCGTTGCCCTTCACAAAAGGGTACTCCTTCATCAGTTTATCCATGACAGGGGTCTTTGCCTGTGCCACTGCATTCCCCTCCGTCTTGTCGTTCAGGCCGTAGCCGTCCAAGATCACTAAAACAACCGGTTTTTTACTCATTTTGTCTCCTCACTTCCGCGCTTGTCCGCGCATTGATTTCAGGTTTTCCTCTTAATTGGAAATTATACACTGAATCAAAAGGGTGTGCAATAGATGAAAGAAAGAAAAAGTGATTGTTTTTTCCGATAAAATGCTCTACAATGGTGAGAAATAGCCAACAAAAGGATTTTAGCGATGATCACACTATTGTCTCACATTTTCATCAAAGATAAAGACAATACCTCTGACCCGCAGGTTCGTCAGTCCTACGGTGTACTCTGCGGCTTTTTAGGAATTTTTCTCAATCTGCTCCTCTTTGTGGGGAAATTTGCGGCGGGGAGCATCAGCCATTCCATCGCCATCACTGCCGATGCTTTCAACAATCTGTCGGATGCCGGCTCCTCCGTCATCACACTGATCGGTTTTCGGATGGCCGGGCAGCGCGCTGATCCGGATCACCCTTTCGGCCACGGGCGGATCGAGTACATATCAGGACTCTTGGTCTCTATCGCCATCCTGATCATGGGCTTTGAGCTGCTAAAAAGCTCTCTCTCCAAGATCATACATCCGGAGGAGCTCTCTTATTCCCCACTGATCCTGGGAATATTGATCGCCTCCATCTTGGTAAAGTGCTATATGGCCTTCTATCATCACTCAGTGGGGAAGAAAATAAATTCCTCTTCCCTAAAGGCTACCGCCACAGACAGTCTGAGCGACTCCGTGGCCACCACCGTGGTACTTGCGGCTACCTTGATCTCCCACCATACGGGGCTTCATCTGGATGGCTGGGGCGGTGTACTTGTAGGACTCTTTGTCTGCTACGCCGGCTACAGTGCTGCCAGAGACACCATCAGCCCTCTGCTTGGGCAGGCGCCCGATCCGGAGTTCGTGGAACAGATCCACAGGATCGTCCTCACCTACGAGGAGGTCATCGGTGTGCATGATCTGATCGTGCACAACTACGGTCCCGGCAGAGTATTGATATCGCTTCACGCGGAGGTCCCTGCGGATGGCGACCTTATGACGCTCCACGAGACCATCGATGAGATTGAGCACAAACTGCACGACACACTCCACTGCAGCGCAGTGATCCACATGGATCCGGTGCTTTTGGGCGACGAGGAGACGGAACGGCTCAGAGATCAGGTGAACGCCTACCTCAGACAACTGGATCCCCGCCTCTCCACTCACGATTTCCGGCTGGTCAAATGCTCCAGTCACACCAATGTCTTCTTCGACATTTCTGCGCCTTTCGATCTCACTATGAGCGATGAGGCGCTGGCGGAGGATGTGAAGAGACGATTGCAGGAGGAGAACTCCATGTATCTCGGGGTGATCGATATCGACAGGGAACTGGCTTGATAGGAGAACTCACCATGGAAAAACCTTCAGAGAAAATGGCATACACTCCTGCGGAGCTGAAAAGGCTTCAGACTTTTGACCGGCGTTACCGCAATTCTGCCAGGCAGATTTTTGCCGACAGAGTGGCATTTTACCACCAAATCACCGGGGGCAGCTATACCTCCATCACCATCCGCGACCAGAAGACCCGCTGGGGCAGCTGCTCCTCCAGGGGAACGCTCTCCTTTAACTATCGCCTGATCTTCGCCCCTCCCAAGGTGCTGGACTATGTGGTGGTGCACGAGCTGTGCCACCTGACCCATATGAATCACTCCAAAGACTTCTGGAATATGGTGGAGCGGATCATGCCCGACTACCGATTGTGTAAACGCTGGCTGAAAGACCATGGACGGGAGCTTACTTTAGAGCGACACTTAAGCAAACAGGGAATCCCTCTTAAATTAGAGTGATTCCCTGAATCTTCTTTTTATTGGTTCTCATTGACATAAATCTGTACACGGCTCTGGATTATTTTCGCCACATCCTGCGCCGTCTTCTGTCCGGAGAAAAATGCTGCCGCCTCCTCGTTGATGATATTTACGACATCTGCGTTGTAGTAATAGGGCTTCTTGACAGACCGGATGAAGCCGGATATCTGATCTGCCTGCTCCTGTGTCAGGGGCGGCAGGGTAATCTGCTCCTCCCCCAAGTAATAGTAATCGTCATACTCCACCAGTTCGCCGTTCTCATCCTCGTAGGTGGGTCTCTTCATGGTGGCCGCCATCGCCTCGTCAAAGGCACGGACATTCACCGGCAGATAACCGTTCTGTTCATTCTGGTACTCATCTGTCAGATAATATCTCACAAACTCCCATGCACCCTCCAGGTTGGCAGACTGGGCAGACAGAACATAGGATGTATTTTTCCAGATAATGGAACCGCCCAACTCGCTGTCCGTGGGGAAGCCGACAAAGCTTACATCCTCGCCAAACTGACCGTTGATCAGCCAGGTCATATTGCTGGATCCGAGGACAGCAGTGCTTGTCAGCAGGATCTTGTTCTCCCGAAACATAGTCTGATAATGCATCCAGTAGTCCTCGTCATATTGCGGCTCCTCAGGCAGGGTGCCTGCATACTCCAACAGCGAGATAAAGTTCTCCGAGTCAAAATCACACTTTCCGGTAGATACATCCACAAAGTCACTGCCACAGTATGTCATCATATTACTCATAAAATAAGATTGGTACATATCTTCTATTCCCTGAGTTCCCTCGGGCATGGAAGACAAAACCTCAAGATACTCCTTCATATTCCATTTGGTCCGGTCTCCCACAAGGGACCTTTTGCCTACAAAAGTTCTCACATAAAAAGTAGGGATCACTTCATATAGCTTGCCGTTCACACTGTAGGCATCAAACACATTCTGCATGAATTCCACCTGGGACAGTTCCTCATCCTGTTTGATCAGGTCTCCCACGTTGGCCAGCAGCCCTTTGGACACATAATTCGCCACATTCATGTTCGTATCTACTATCATGATGTCCGGCATATTCCCCGACAGGATATCACTGTTCAGTTGTGTATAGCCGCCCATGTAGTCATCCTGAGTTGCCGCATACTGCTCATACTCTTTGATCACAATTCGGTAATTCGGATTGGTCTTATTGAATTCCACGATTCTCCGCTTGAGATCCCAGCCCACATACTGTCCCGCCAGAACAAGCACTTTCTTGTCCGGGATATCCTTCGGGTCCACCTTGGTAAAGAGGGCTCCCTTAGTCACATAGTCTGTCGGAGTATAATAAAATCCAATAAAATGATCTGCATCCAGCATCTGAAACTGCTGCATGGAGGTGGCGTCCAGATCGGAATTGACAAAGCTCATGATCTGCGTGGATTCCTCATCGCCTAAGTTGTAACCGTAGATACCGCTGGAGGAAGAGTACACCAGATCATGGTCCACGCCGGACATCAAGGAATTAAAACCGGTATAACTGATAGATTCCGGCAGTTTCACGCCATCCCCCACAAATTTTCCGCTGTTTAGATCATACTGAGCAGCGTAGAGATCATAGTTGTCCTTTTCATTGTAATAGACCAGTATCAACTGGCCGTTCTCTCCCTCAACAAAGTAGCTGGACTGCATGAAGATCCTGTCTTCATCCTCCAAAGAGGCCCCTTCCATATCCAGATTACCATCGCCGTCCATTGTCCAGCCGACAAGTTCATTGCTGTCATAATTGTATACAAGAATGAGCAGCGAACCGTCCTCTCTGGTTATCATGCTGCTAATGCCCATGTTGACCGGTGTCTCAATGCTTTCATTATTGCCCAGAACTTCCAGCTCCTGTTTCCAGAGCAGGTTTCCCTGAAGATCCCAGGCACAGACAGCGGTTGTGCTGCGAATGACCGCATTCACCGCATCCGTGCGATTCTCATAGTAATAATTCTCTATGCCGTATAAGGTTCCGGTCTCTGTGAAAGTAAAATCATTGTAGCTGGTGTTCTCCCACACATAGTTATAATCCATCATACCGATGTCAATATCCGGCACCGCAACCCCAAAACCCGCATCCAGAACATCCGCGGTATCTTGTGCAGTATCATCTGCGGCTTCCGGGGTATCCTGTTCACTCTTTGCAGCGTCATTCGTCCCGGCGTCCTCAGCCTCACCGTCTGTTCCGCTTTCTGATTCCGGAAGCTGCAGTTCTGCCATCTGAAGATCTGTGCCGTCTTCTTTTACTGAGAGAAGCCTCAGATCACTGTACGATCTCTCGTCCGACCAATGGTACACAGACACAGCCCAGTAGATCCGATCTCCGATCTTCTGCAGATCGTACATCCGGAAATCATCTCCCAGATCTGACAGTTCGAACTCCTCGTAGGAATACACATACTGCTTTGCCAGGTTCGGATCCTGACTGACATTCCCGCCGCGGATACCGCTTCCGCCGTCTCCACCTCTTCCGCAGGCACTAAGCCCCATTACCATTGCAGCAGCGAGAACAACGCTCACTGCCTTTTTTAACCAGTGCTTTTTCATAATCTCCCTCTTCCTCCCTTTATTTATGATCAACACTATTACTTTCTATTCCATCTCTAATTATAGTACATCGTTTCTATATTACAAGTCTTCCTCATTACAAATCTTCCTCGTCCCAGTCCAGATCCTCCTCGCGTTTTCCGATCGGCAGCTGAAATCGCCTTTTGGCACCTTTCTGTCCGGAGGCCTTCTCCGCTCTTCTCCTCTCCAGATAGCGTTCCCACTTATCCTTCCCTATGTGGTAGACATCCTTGAGCGTCCATCCCTTGTGCCGCCACCAGCGGATAAACCAAACCAGTGCAAGGATCACCGGGTAGAGCAAAAATATCAGATAGAGAAATGTGAGCAGAGCTACAATGTCCTCACATCCCCTCGCCACATTTTCCCAGTAGGGGTAAATGATCGCCTTGCCGTTCATAGAGCGGGTTCCAAAAGCCCGAATGTTCTGCAGACTGGACACAAAAGAATAACGGGAGTTATTCTCCAAAATCTCCATGTCCTTCTCCGATGCCCCAAGCCCGTCTTTCACAAAATTCAGAGCAAAATTACTGATCGGATTGGGCATCACAATCTCATAGTGGCTGATCCCATTGTTGGTTCCCAACTCCGAAAGTGTCTTGTAGGACACATACACCACTGTACCGGACAGACCGGCAGCCTCCTCCAGCCTGCCCTCAGGCCTTTCTATGACCCCCGTGACCATATGGGGGATCCCTCTGATGGTAACCATCTGTCCCACCACATCGCTGGAACCGAAAAGCTGCCACGCAGCATCCTCATCGATCACACAATAATCCTGCATCAGGTCATTCCCTGAGAAATAGGCACCTGTAACCAACCGCAGCGGGTGAAAAAGAAAGAAATCTCCTCCGATCCCGTAGGCATCCGCCTCCAGTGTAGCACGTTCGCTGGAGAGCATGATCCGGCCCGATGCACTGTAAGCGTCCACCCACAGTCTCGCACTTACGCTTGGCTCTCTGTTAGGTACCGTCGTCTGCTGTGTAAGCATCACCTCCTGGATCGCTCCGTCGATGGAGTGTTCAAACTCTTCGATGGCGTCCTCCGACAGCGGTGCATTCACCGAGAAAAAGCAACTGATCTGCGCTACGTCTTTTTTGACACTCCAGCGCTCTGCCATCAGCTGGGAGTCCTGCGAGTGTCCCACGGATCTGGCCACAAGGAACAGGATCAGGAAGATGAGAAACGAGATTCCCCCGCTTATCAGCAAAACTAATCTCTTCATAACCCACTCCTTAATTGTTATCCGGCAGTCTGACTAACTGTCCTGCCTCCACAGGTGCAGTGGAAGTGGTGATGACAAACTCATAGCCGTACAGGCCGCTGACCGCCGACTGTGTATCGTCACTGGCAAGCACCTCCACATTCATGCGGGTAGCCACATAACGGTTTCCCAGGGGACTGGGTCTGGACTCTACAACCAACACAAACTTACCGTTGTTGTCCTCGCGGATCGCGCTGTTGGGTACGATCGCATCATAAGTTGCACTACGCTGTCCCACGGACACACTCAAAGATTGGCCCGCCGTCACATCCCCTGTCACATTGAACACCAAGATCCGGTTGTCCCCGGGATTGGAGGTATCGGGGCGAATGTTGGCAAGCACCACGTCAACGTCGTTATAGCGCCAGGAGTTCACCAGCTCCGCCACATCCCCCACAGACAGGCGCCTTGCCTGCTCATTGGTGACCGTAAAGCTCAGGGTGTAACCCTGACCCTCCGGCTGCAGGATGGCCACCGGCGTCGCCGCAGAAACCTCTCTGCCCGCCACCGCGTTGATGGTGGTCACCGTACCGGAGATCGGGGCGGTTATCACTGCTCCCTGGGACTTGGCAAGCTCTTTATCCACCTTCTCCTGAGCTTCGTTCACATCCTTCTGAGCATCGCTGATCGCCTTCTGGAAAGCGTCCAGACCAAACATATTGCCTAACATATCGGTCAGGTCACCCAGTTTTTTCTGTGCTGCAGCCAGGTCTTTCTGAGTATTGTAAAGGTCCAATGTGCGGGAGGCTATCTGGCTCTCCAGATTCGCTTTCATCTGACTGCCAGCCCTCTCTGCCAATGCATCCTCTGCCTCTTTAAGTTCTTTGTAGGCTTGTGCGGATACATCTGCGTCACCACCGCTCACCTGATCATACCTTTTTTTAGCTGCATTGACTCTACTCTGAGCCGCATTATCCTGATCCTTCTCATATGTCAGTTGCGCCTGAATATTATTAATGTCCCGGTCTATCTCTGCCACTTTATCTTCCCAGTACTTCACCGCATTCTGCGCATCCGTCAGCTGCTGGCGATAAGTTGTCACGGATGTATTGCCGTTGGCCGCCTGAATATCCTCTGCGCTGTAGTCTCCGGTCAGAAGCGCTTCGTTGTACTTATCCCTGGCATCCCTCAGCTTCTCCTTCGCAGCTTCCAGCTCCTCGAGCGCCGCTTCCAGCTCCGTGCTCTCCGCATCCTCCAGATACACCAGCACATCGCCCTGCTGCACCTTGTCGCCTACCCGTACCGCCACACTGGCTACTTTCCTCGTCTGCTGTATATTGACCTCATAGGGATCTCCGCTCTCCACAACTCCGGTTCCCCTGATCTTGGCCGTGATCGTGCCGGACTGCGTGTACTGCGCCGCCACCTCCGGCAGAGAATAATTTTGAATCGTCCTGGAGAAAAAAGTTAAAACCAGCAGCACCGTCAAAAAGATGATCGCCGCATTTTTCACCCATTCTCTTCTCTTCGTTCCCTTCTCGTCCATAGTTCTGTTGCTCCCTCTGTGTTTATTGTTTTCCTTAGCCCTTAATTCCTCCCTGGGAAGTGATCCCCTCCACCAGATACTCCTCTCCATACAGGAATATTAATAGGCTGGGAACCATATAGATCGTCGCCACAGCGAACGCAAGTCCGATCTCACCGCTGTTGATCTTGCTGAGAAACACCGACAGCGGATGCTTCTCCGCATCCGAAAGAAGGATCAATGGCTGCTCCACCATATTCCAATAGTCAATAAAAACCAGTATCGCCGCGGAACACAATGCCCCCTTGCAGAGCGGCATACAGATCCGCCGAAAAATCTGCCACTCCCCTGCTCCGTCTATCTGCGCCGCCTCGATCACCGAGACAGGAATACGCTTCATAAACTTGGTGAGCAGAAAGACTGCAAACGGAGAAAAAATTCCCGGCAGCCAGATCGCCCAGTAGGAATCCAGTATATTCAGCCATTCCGACACCAGATAGTTGGGCACCAGAGTCACCTGGTAAGGCATCAACATCAAAATAATATACACAAAAAAGATGATCTGTCTCAGCTTTCCATTGTACCGTGCAAAGCCGTAGGAGGCCAGAGATGCCACCAGTAGCTGAAAAAACACGATCGGTACCACCAAGATCACCGAATTCCAGAATTTCAGCAGATAATCCGGGCTTTTTAAGAGTACCGTGGAATACTGGCTGAAAGACACCATATCCGGTATAAACTTCAGATTCACTTTCTCCGAGATATACACCTTGCCGCCCGTTTCTGTGGTGGCAAACACCGTGCCGTAGTTGGCAGAGATCTCCGAGGCAGACATAAAAGAATTCGTGATGGTAAGCACGATGGGTGTGAGAAAAAGCACCGCAAAAAACGCTGCCACAGCGGTGGCCAGAGATAGTTTGACTGCCGCCCACACTCTCTTTCCGGTAATTTTTCTTCTCATCCTTCCACATCCTTTCCAAAATGATTCTCCACTAAGAAAAGGATCCCTATGATGACGATCATCACCAGTGACATCAGAATGGCCGCTGCCGAAAGCGTCTGATAATCCAGATTCTTGAATTTATTGTTCATATAATGCTGCAGCATATAGATCGTATCGTAGGGATAATCCGTGGTCAGCAGGTATATCTCCCTAAAAATCTTAAAAGAGCTGATCAGGGACATGATCGTCACAAACAGGATCGTGGAGGACAGATAGCGGAGCTTGATATGAAAAAAAGTCTGCAGAGGCGTAGCGCTCTCCAGCTTTGCCACCTCCAAAATATCCTTGGGAATGCTGGACAAAGCTGCCATAAAAAGGATCATGTTGTAGCCCAGATTCTTCCAAAGAAAGAGGATCACAACGACCAGAATGGAGAATTCAGATTTCATCCAGTCAATCTTCTTGTCACTAAATATCGCGATCAGATCATTCACTGCTCCGTTGTAGTGAAACAAAACCTGCCAGATCAGCACGATGGAGGCCACCGGAACCATCATGGGACTCAAAAAAAAGGTTCTAAACTGGCTCCTGAAAGGCAGCTTGGACTCCAACACTATAGCTAACATCAGAGACAATACTACGGCCAACGGCACCGCCAGCACAGAGAAAGTCGCCGTGTTGCGCACAGCCGTGCGAAAGGCTGCATTTCGTGTCACACTTTTAAAATTATCCAAAAAGACAAAATGCATGCCGATAGGGTTATCCACCATGGAATAAGCGATGATCACCACAAACGGCAAGAGGAAAAACAAGAGAACGCCCAGAAAGCTCGGGGCTATGTAAAACCCCGAGCGCCACTGGATCCTGCGCGTGCTTCTGGACTTCTTCTGGTGCTTTGCGTTCTTTGTCATAAAGCCCACACCTCTACATGTTTTCACTGATATAAAGCTGAATACGGCTCTGAATCACGCCCACCACATCATCTACGGACTTCTGGCCCTGAAAGAAAGGTTCTGCCTCCTCGGTGATGATCTCAAGGACCGTTTGGTTCATGTCAGCGGTAACCTGAGCGGTATCGATCAGTGAGCGAACGATCTGCACTTCCTCCTCGGTGGTTTTGTGGTACTGATACTCCCAACCGCCACCTCCGGCGCCAATGAAGCTGATACCGCCTGTGCCGGTGTCGATCTCAATGGGATTGCCGTCATCGTCCAAAATCTTCTCCCCATTCTCATCCGTCATGTACTGCACCTCGGTGGCTTTTTTGATCAAACGCTCCAGATCACTCTCCCTGCTGGGTAACCCATGAGTGAACATACCTCCCGCCTCGCGGTTTAAATAAAACTCCAAAAAGCTCCATGCGCCTTCCTTGTTGTCCGACTTGGAGACGATCCCATAAGTGCTGCTGCCATAAAGCTGACAGCCGTTGCTGCCGTCCACCGTGGGATAGCCGATAAAGACAGCGCCGCCCTCAAACACATCCATTGGAATCTGAATATCCTGAAATTCACTGATATATACCGTATCAAGCAAAAGATCCCCATCCGAAATCTTCTCCGGCGCAGGCCGCTGATCCGCCTCCCAGTCATACTCGTCCGGAAACTGCTCCACAAAAGTGAGTAAATTCTTAAATTCCTCAGAATCAAAACTGCAGGTGCCATCCCCCCAGTCAATAAAAGCTTCCTGCGCAAAGAGGAGACATATATTTAAAGCATAGCTCTTCGTGGAATAGTCAAATAATTGAGCATCCGGGTGCGCCTCCGAATAAGCGATCATCTCCTCCAGCGTCCACCCCGGCTCATCACCCAGATCCTTAGCCGATGCTGCCAGTGTATTTAAACTAAAAGTGAAAGGAATGCCCACCAGAACACCGTCATAAGTATATGCCTTCAAAACATTTTCCAGATAATCGTCTTTATCCAGAACGCTGCTGTTCTCCAAATAGGGAGTCAGATCCTCAAAAACACCGATGCCAGCAAACTGCTCTATGTTGACACTGGACAGGTCGATGATATCCGGCGCATTACTGCTGGAGGTGAGGTCATTGTTCATCGCGGTCAGCGCATCCTGATAAGAAGTCTCCGTCCATTCACCGGGCTTTGGACTGTAATCCTTTACCGTCACATGGTACAGATTGCTCTGTTTATTGAAGTTTACCGCCTGCGTCTCCAGATCCTGACTTATGGAGTATGTCGCGATCACGATCTCCGTCTTCTGCGGCAGGGTGGAGGCATCCGTCTTGGTCAAAACGGCAAGCTCCTGCTCGTCGGTGATCCAATCCCTGGTCATAACGACGATCCTTCCGTCCCCCAAAACGCCTACATTATCCACATAATTGCTGTTGATATTGCAGTCGATCCATTGAAACAGTTCCTCACTCGTCTGTGTCTCCAGATCATAGCCGACAAGTCCGTTTCCGCTGCTCACCAGAAAATCATGATCCTCATCGCCCACAGTCAGACTTCCCGAGGAATTCCCGCTGGGGAAGTTCTGATAGACCGTACCGAGCTTTCTTGCGTCATAGTCAATCTCTGCAAGCACATATCCGCCCGTTCCGGAAGTTCTATCGTAGTAGGTCAGATAAGCTTTGCCGTCCTTGCCCACGCCGCAGTCGGAGAGCCAGCTGTCGGGATTTAACTCCACTTTTCCCTTTACCGCCCCCTGATCATCCAAGAGGAGCACACTGCTATCCAGCACCAAATAGAGGCGATTCTGTCCGTCAACGATCAAATTGCGCACATAATCCTCCTCACTCAGGATATCTCCCAGATCTATCTGCCTAAGCTGCTCCCCCTGTGAGTCAAAAACCATCATTATGGTCTCAGTAGTCGCATCAATAGGATAGCCGTCCTCATCAAACTTCGTGTAATTGTATCGGTAATCTATCACGTACAGACTGCCGTCTTCCGCTACCTGAAAGCCGCTGACGTAACCGTTACCCTCACCGATGAGAACCTCCCGGACAACCTTTTTGTCCGTCAGAGAATACTCGCACAGGTATCGGGTAGAAGTATCCGCCTCCTCCTGATAATCCGATCTGCTGTAATAGAGGGATTCCCCTATGAGCTTACTGTTATAGCTCCTAAAATCCTCTGCGCCTTCCATCGATATATATTCCGGCACATAGACCCATTCAGCCCCTTGTGTGACACTGTTTGGTTCTTGTCCCTGCTCTTTCCCGCAGGCCGCCATAGACAAGGCCAACAGAGCTGCCATGGCTCCGGCGATCAGTTTTTTATACAAAGCTTTTCTCATAACTCTTCTCCTCGATTTCTCCCTATTTTAACCACAAGTATGGTCGTCCTCTCATGTACAACAGTATACTATACCCCCATAGAAAATGCACCTTAAGATTTTATTAACAAACCTTTCAATTTACTGACTTTCATCCAGATAGAGCTGCACTCTGTTCTGGATGAGCTCAGATACCTCTTTTGCCGTTTTCTGGCCTGCAAAAAAGCTCCCGGCCTCGTCCCAGATGATATTCCAGATGTGATCATCCAAATAGGCATGCGGCGTTGCCTCCGCAATCAGTTCCCGCACCAGTGCGACCTCATCCTCCGTGGTGACATGGCAGGTATAGGACCATTCGCCATGGGAGACACTCTGGGTTCCGTTTTTCACCAGAGGATTTCCGTCCTGATCTGTCACAAACTCCCCGTTTGCATCCTTCAGATACTCCTGCCCCAGACACTCCTCTGCCCGTTTCTCCAGTTCACTTATTCTGGTGGAAAATCCTATATTTGTATGAATGTCTTTATAATGTTCCAGATTATACTCTATAAAGCTCCAGGCTCCCTCCGCATGCTCCGACCTAGAGGTTATCCCAAAGGCTCCCTCCGTGTACATCTTGCATCCCACCTTACCGTCTGCCGTGGGAAGACCAATAAAATTCACAGGCTCTCCAAACATGGCTTCATACTCCTGTATCTTCTGAAAATCATCAAGATACACATCGCCCAAAAGCACGTCTCCGTCTGCAAGTCTGAAGGGAAGTGCCGGCCTCTCCTGAAAAGCCGTGTAGAAAGAGACTCTCTCCGGATAATTACTCACCAGCTCCAGCAGTCTATAAAAGTCCTCCAACATAAAGTTACAACTGTTATTATTCCAGTTTACAAACTCATCCTGAGAAAAGATCAAACAGTTTTCCATAATACTATACCGCGTGGCGTTGTTGAACAACTCCGCGTCAGGATAAGCTTCTGCGCTGTCCAACAGATCTTTAAGAGTCCAGCCCCTCTCTTCTCCCAGCCATGCGCTTTTTCCTACCAGAGTCCCTAAGCGAAAATTAGTGGGAATGCCGGTCAGCACGCCATCATAAGTGTACGCCTGAAGCACATTTTCCAGATAGTCCTCCTGTCCCAGCGCCCCGCTCTGCTCCAGATAGACGTTCAGATCCAGAAAAACTCCCTGTGAGGCCATCCGTTCCACATTAATCTGGGATAAATCTATGATATCCGGACAGTTGCCTGCGGAGACGAGGTCGCTGTTCAGACGGGCAAGGGCATCCGACTGCATGGTATTTGACACTGCGATACCGTCCATATAATTCCGGATGACCACACGATATGCGTCACTTAGTCTGTTAAAACTTATCGCCATGGCCTGCAGATCCCAGGCATCGGCAAATGTGGCGATCACAACGGTAGTCTTCTGTGGGATCTCGTCCACTTCCGTCTTTACCAGATATGCCACATCGCAGTCCCCTGACATCCAGTCATCCATGAAGATCCGAAGCCTGCCCTCCTCCGTAAGATTCATCGCTTTCACGTAGGAACCCACAATATCTCCGTCCATCCACTGAAAAAGTTCCTCGGCGGACTGACTTTCAAGGTCATACCCATACACACTGATACCGTCATCCACCAAGAAATCATATTCTGATCCCGCTATCGGTCTACTGTTGTTGCCGCCGGGATAGTTTTGATAGGACGCGGCCAACCTGCACCTGTCAAAATCGACCTCTGCGAGTGTGTAGCCGCTTTCGTAGGCGTTTCTTTCGTCATGACACACATAGACTTTTCCGTCGTTTCCGACACCGGCGGAGCGAACCCTGCCGATCACGTCTATCTGTCCGCAAAAGCTTCCCTCGGAATCAAACAAAAGAACTGCCGTATTCAGCACAATATATACCCTGTCCTCTGCATCCATCACCATATCACTTATGTAGGTATTACCTGCAAAGACATCGGATACTTCCCTGTTCCAGAGAAGTTCTCCGCTCGCATCATATGCCATCAGCCAGGGATGCATCTCGGGGATACTATTTGCAGATTCCATCTCCGAATAGGTGAACTCCAGTACCGCCAAGGATCCTTCCTCCGTCACATGAAAGCCTCCCACATAACCGTAAGGCTCCTCTTTGGCAATCACAAGCTTCCGCACCACCGCCCGGTCCGCAAGAGAATATTCCCCGATAAAATCCTGAAAGTTTCCGGCGCTGTCACTCTCTGTCCCGGCATAATACAGAGACTCCCCACAAAACCTGGCAAATGATACTCCCAGTTCTTTCAGGCGGTCCAATTTCATATATTCCGGCAAATAGATATAGCTGCCCCCAGACTGCGATACTGCATCGCCGTTATCCGCACCACTGCAGGAACATAGTGCCAGCACTGCCAATGCGATCATTCCCGATAAAATTCTGCTTCCCAAATTTCTTTTCACTCTTTACCTCCACACTGGAACTGCTTTGGGGAGGCGTAACCGCCTCCCCTTTGGGTAACCTTGATTCTCTCATGATTTATAAGAATAGACCTTCCACGCTTTCCTGCGCTTGCGACGGCGCCACAGACTGCCCAACCGGTTGTAGAACCAGAAAGACTGCACTAAAATTTCATTGGCCCTGCCAATCTTCTCTTTGGTCGTCCCTTTATAGAGCGTTCCTCCACAGGTGATCCCCTCCCCCGCCTTCACGCAGGCGATCAGGTCGGACTCGCACTTGATCGGACAGGGAAACTCCGTGTAGCCTAATCCGACGCAATCCGCCTTGTGGGCGTCACTCCCGCCGAAAGTAGGCTTGTCAAACTGCCCCGCAACAACCTGTGCCATGTGGTTGCTCCTCTCCTCCTCGCAGGCATTGAATGCCTCTATAAAGTCAAATTTCTTCATCACCGCCATGCGGTTTCTATACTTTCCTGTGTTGAAGATGCTCAGATAGCGCTCCCCGCAGGGATGCGCCGGCCCCAGGATCCCGCCGTGCCGGTGCACGATGTCTATCAACATCAGCACCGGCAGCCCGCGCAGCTCTAAAATCTTCAACTTCACATCCTCCGGCATGATCACCAGAATGTGTCCGGCGTCGATAGTGTCGTACTCAATCCCTTTGAGCACCACAAAGTCCTTGTGCTTATAGCCCTTTATATAGTCCCTCCACATGCGGTAGCCCTTGTAGGAATTGTGGTCGCTGACCAACATTCCATCAAATCCTTTTTCTTTCAGGATATTGATAAACTCCTCCACGGGCACCTTGCCGTCCATGGAGCCCTCCTTCGTATGACAGTGCATATCAAACTTCATCTGCTCACACCCTCATTCTCTTACAGTTGATAGTATTGTAACCAAATTCCCCGGAAAAACACACAAAATAGAACGGACGTCCTCAGACGCCCAGTCTGTAATTGTCAATATCCCTATAACTTCCAAACTTCATGCCCACCTCCGATATGGTGCCGCAAAAGGTAAAGCCAAACTTCTCATGGAGCTTCGTGCTGGCTTCGTTCCCGGAGGTGATCACCGATACCACCGTGTGGGTTCGCTCATCCTCCCTGGCCAAGTCCAAAATGGCCTCCATCAGCGCCGTCGCCACACCCATATTCTGGTGGGACGGTTCCACATAGACAGACAGCTCCACGGTGGAACGGTACGCCTCTTTCTCCCGGTAGGAGGACAACGTTGCATACCCCGCCACTTTCCCCTCTACTCTTGCCACCAAAAGTGGATGGTTGTCCACGTTGTGCGCGTCAAACCACTTCTTCCACTCCGCAAGGGTTTTGGGCTTTAGATCAAACGTCGCCACGCCGTGCTCCACCTCGTAGTTGTAGATGGCAAGCAACTCCTCCAGGTCAGCCTCACTGCCGTTATCGATCTGAATGCATGGCTTGTCCTGTTCTCCTATCATCTCTTTGCTCTGACCTTTCATCAATCTCACTTACAATTCTATTATACCTTGCCAGCAGAAGGGGTGCAATCAAAAAATAGGCTGATGCGATTTTACTCACATCAGCCTATTGCTATCTTATTCACATCACACGAAGCTTAACCCAACTGTGCTGCAACCTCTGCCGCAAAGTCCTCGTTCTTCTTCTCAAGACCCTCACCGGTCTCAAAACGAACAAACTTCTTGACAGTCACAGTGGTGCCGTTGTCCTTGCCAACCTGCTCCAGATACTTGGCAACAGTCTGCTTGCCGTCCTCCGCTTTGACATATACCTGCTCTAACAGACATACCTCTTTCAGCTCTTTGTTCAAGCGGCCTTCAATGGCACCTGCGATCACCTTCTCAGGCTTTCCGGCCATCTTGGGATCTTGTTCGATCTGTGCCGCAATGATCTCTCTCTCATGAGCCTTGTACTCCTCGGAAATCTCAGAGGTAGCCACATACTTGGGGTACAGAGCTGCCACCTGCATGGCAATGTTGGTCAGTGCCTCCTTCACGGCATCGTTCACCACAGAAGTCTCCGCGTCCACGATAACACCGATCCTGCCGCCACCGTGCACATAGGTAACTACACAGCCGCCTGCAGCCTCAACCTTCTCAAATCTGCGGATACTCAGCTTCTCACCGATCACAGCGATCTTGTCAACCAAAGCCTCGCTCACAGTCTTGGAAGTATCCTCCTTCCACGGCTCTGCCAAAAATGCGTCGATATCTTTTGCACTGGTCTCGACAGCCTGCTCGGCAACCGCCTGAACAAACTGCTGGAAAGTCTCATTCTTCGCCACGAAGTCGGTCTCGGAGTTCACCTCAACCACAGCGGCCACCTGATCGCCCTTGGCAGCAATGCGGCAGATACCCTCCGCTGCGATCCTGCCTTCCTTCTTGACAGCCTTTGCCTGTCCACTCTTTCTCAGGACTTCAACGGCTGCTTCCATATCACCATTTGTCTCATTCAGAGCTTTCTTACAATCCATCATACCTGCGCCGGTCTGCTCGCGCAGTTCTTTTACCATTGCTGCAGTAATTTCTGCCATCTTTCTATCCTCCATCCAATCCTTACTGATCCAAGCCTTTCGCCTTACTCAGCTTCCACTACTTCCTCGATGTCCTCTGCGCCCTCAGAAATGGCAGTCACTTCCTCCTCGGAGTATACCGCCTCACCCTGATTTGCCTCAATGACAGCGTCTGCCATCTTGGAGACGATCAGCTTAACTGCTCTGATAGCGTCATCGTTGCCGGGGATGATATAATCCAGTTCCTCGGGATCGCAGTTGGTGTCGCCGATACCGATCAGAGTGATACCCAGCGCGTGGGCCTCCTGAACGCAGATCCTCTCCTTCTTGGGATCCACTACAAAGATCGCATCGGGGACTCTGCTCATGTTCTTGATGCCGCCAAGGTTCTTCTCCAGCTTCTCCCACTCTTTCCTAAGCTGGATAACCTCTTTCTTGGGCAGCACATCAAAAGTGCCGTCCTCAGCCATGGTCTCGATCGCATGCAGTCTTGTGATACGGGACTGGATCGTCTTAAAATTGGTGAGCATACCGCCCAGCCATCTCTCGTTTACATAGTACATACCGCAGCGCTCCGCCTCGGTCTTAACAGCGTCCTGCGCCTGCTTCTTGGTGCCAACAAAAAGGATAGTACCACCCTGTGAAGCAATCTCAGAGACCGCCTTGTACGCCTCATCCACCTTGCCCACAGACTTCTGCAGGTCGATAATATGGATGCCATTTCTCTCGGTGAAGATATAGGGAGCCATCTTAGGGTTCCATCTTCTGGTCTGGTGTCCAAAATGAACACCTGCTTCAAGTAACTGTTTCATAGAAATAACGCTCATGTCTTTCCCTCCATTTGGTTAGATTCTTCCGCAGTCTCCCCCACGGCTTCACCGTGAACCGGCCCCGCGTTAAAGGACCGGCCTGCTTTGCAGACAATCCATCGGGCAACAGCCCCGCATAGACACCATCCGCAAATAGAGATCGCGTGTTTTATAGTCACAACGTTGTGATTATAACACAATAAAACCCCTCTTGCAAGGGGTTTTGGCTCATTTTCTAAAGTTTTAACCTCCTGTGATGATGCGGGCGATCTCCTCCGTTCCGGCATCCACAGGAATGAAGAATGTTCCTGCCCGTAAACGTCTGCTGTAACCGTTCTCATTTAAATAGTTGTCAAAGGCTGACGCGTCTTCCACCAACCCGGCCTGCTGCAGACTTTGGCTGACACTGTATGACCCTGCTCCGCTCTGGATGGTAATGCTCACGGTCTGTGTATCATTCACTTCATCAGGTGTTGCCGTCTGACCATCTGTTTCCGGCGGCTGAGACGGAGACGATCCGCTCTCGGGCTCAGCTACAGGCTGTGTTCCTGCCATTGCTTGCGGCTCGACGCTCTCTGATGTCTCCTCAGGCTGTGTGTCCTCTCCCTGCATTCCATCATTCTCTGAAGACGAGCCTTTCTGCAGATTGCCAAGCACCGTGGAAGATCCGTCCACCATGCCGAGTTCGGCCGCTCTCGCCCGTATCTGCGCATCGCTCATGTTGTTGTCCTTGCCCCCGGCAATTCCCAAGATCAGCGCGGTCACCAGGATGCCAATTCCCAGCCCACGCAGATAATATCGCAATTTCATGTTCTTTCATTCCTCCGCTTAGGGTCTGTCTAAGCATGGTTCCTGTATAGATCAATGACCAGCTTTACTTCGCCGACACCAAGCCCCAGTTCCTTTGCGATGGCCACCGTGGACTTGCCCTGTTTATAGCGCGCCAGAATCCGCTCATTGCTGTTTAACATCTCTTCCTGCACTTCGGGCTCCTGAACAGTCTCCTCAGGATTGACAATGGAGTTCACTGCGAATTCCAATGCCTTGCGGGCTTCAGCCATCTCGTCGGTCTCCTCCGCATCTGCCTTTGGAGTTATCTCATCCTTTTTCACAGGTATCTTAAAGGCAGGTTTTCGGCTGCGGGGTTTCTCTGCCTTCACCGGTTGTTCAGGCTGCTCATGATATTCTTGATATTCTCGCTCTTCGGCCTCTTTTTGCACCTCCACCTGGCGCACTCTCTCAAGGGCCTCCTGTTGTGCCGCCAGACGCTGAGCTTCCTGCTGTGCCGCCAAAAGTTGTGCTTCGGCAGCCTCTTTCATCCGCGTGATCCGCATAATGCCTGCGTCTTTCTGCTGTTTGTCCATAGATTCCAGCTGAATCTGCTTCCAGCTGCTCACGGCGGCTTCCGCATCCCGTCTGCTCTCTTTCACATTTTTCACGGTCTCGTTGACCTGACTGACGGTCTCATTAATCTGAGTCACCGCATTTTTCAGACTGGTATGCTTGTTGTTCAACATATCATAGAGGAACATGACCTCCTCATGATTTTTGTGTATCTCCTTGAGCACAGTGTCTGAATAGTCGCTCACTGCCATGATCTTCTCGTTGGAGAGTTTCTCTAAAGAGCGCTCTGTCGTCTCCATTGCACCGTCCACTGCCTCGTCCACCACATCATCCACACGTCCCCTGACACCGTTTATCTCTTGCAACACCAGCATTTTGATCTCATTTTGGGCAAGTTCTCTGGTCTCCTGCGAGATTTCTTCTCTATTTACCGGTAATATAAAACTCACTATGAAAATGATAGCTCCTGCAATCAGCAGGACAATCTCCAATACTCCCATTCTAACTGCCCCTTAGACCTTCATATCAAAACCGCCATAGCCTTTTTGGATCACCTTTCCGGACTGCTCTTGCTTTTTACGATTTTTGCCGCCGTCGCCACGATATTCGTTCTTTCCTTTCTCCTTGGCATCCTGCTTTTGGTTGTACCAGTCCGCATTGTCACTGCTGTTTACCTGCCCCGTCAGTTGCTGGGTCTGCTTATCCATCTGCTGACTAAAGTTCGCCTGATCCACCAGCGGCTTATTATCCTCATTCTGCTTGATCGTGGTATAATCCTGTGTGCGTGTCATTGAGACAATCTCAATCGTTCCAAATGCCATGATTCCTCCATTCTCCCTATAAAGGCTTCATTTTCACGTCGCCGTCAACTTTCTCAAACCGACAATACTGTACGTTGCTCTGCACCACCATTGATACATCGCCGATAATGATCGTAGTTCCGGGATACACTTCGCCCCGCACCAGCACCACCGCTTTTTTGTCCGGTGAAAAAACCTTTTCCAGCTCTTTCATCTCGTTGCTTTTCTTCTCAAGCTCCACTTTCTTGGTCTCCAGAAGCTGCGCAGTCTCCTTAACATATTTTAACTGATCTTCCGTAAAACGTGCACCCCTTGCTTTCTTTTGGGTAAAGTTGGCGATCACGGGCTGGGCATTTTTTATGTCCCGCACAATCTCCGCAATCTCCTTTTGCAACTTCTGGTGCTGCCTTTTCAGTTGGGGATTGACACCCACCTCCACGATGGTAGTCGCTCCCATAACCGCGCCAAGGGTCTTCACGTCAATTTTCTCATCCGCCTGAACACGGCCACCAGTAATAAATCCTCTCTTGCCGGTGACTGTGATCTCCGTTCCGGCAGACACGTTGCTGTGCAAAATGGAATCCGTGCTCACATATCCTTCCGCTTCGGCGGAAACATTCTCCAAAAACTTCGCCACAATGTTGTTGCCGGCTTTCAATGTGCCCTTTCCCATACCATTCATGCCACGGGAAATGATAATATCCCCACCGGCCTCAATATACGCACCTTCCACAACACCCTTTACGATCACATTGCCCTTAGCTTTCACAGAAAAATTGGAGGCAACGTTGCCGTTCACCTGAACGCTGCCCTCAAAATCAATGTTGCCGGTGGCAGTGTCCACATTCTCCACCTCATATACATTTGAGACGAAGACATTATCATCCACCAAGGAGACATGACCATTGACTAACGAAGTCAACGTTTTGCGATCCTCTGAGAGTTCAATGTTGTTGCCATACTTTAATGAAACCTTCCGCACATCCCTGGGCTTTATTCGCCCACCCATGATATTGCAGCCATAATCACCCGGATCCTCCGGAATCAGTCTGGCAAGCAGATCGCCTTCCTTGCAATGGTTCACCACATTCAAGTTGAAGTAGTCCACGCTGCCGTCCTCTTTCATGGCAGGCTTAGCATGGACATCTGTATTAAAATAATATTCTATTCTGGCATCCTCACCTTGACGTGGCGGCACTCCTTTAGCCACCACAATATCTGTACAATAAACTCCCGCAGACTCAAAAAACGTCTGCAGAAGCTTCATCTGGACGCCAAACTTGATCCCTTTATATTGTAGATCCTTGACAACTTCTTCTGCAGACATCCGTGCTCCGGTCTCAGATGCAGGGTAAAAACGTGCCGTAGCATTCATAGCATCGCTTGCGATCTGAAGTCTATAAAACTCTCCCACTGCAGGACACTCTGTATTTCCTAAAAAAACTACCGTTTCCTGATTTTCCGCAACGGCGTTCTTGAGCTTCTCCAACTCATAATCAATCCCTCTGGCATCAAGATAATTCATCAGCTCCATCAACTGAATTACCTCTCCTCCGTCTTTTGGGGGGAACAATTTGACGCCAAAACCTCCTTCTGCTTTTACAAGTTGAAAATATCCATTGCTCATATTGTCCCTCCTCTGTATGTTAATTATACAAATACTAATTATCCGACAGTATTCCCATGTAATTTCCCATTTTTACTTTCATCTTCTGCAGCGCTCTGGTATGGAGCTGTGACACACGCGACTCCGAAACCTCCAATATGCTGCTGATCTCCTTCAGTGTCAACTCCTCAAAGTAATAGAGAGTAATGACTTTCTGCTCTTTCTCCGTGAGAAGCGAGAGCGCCTCCTTCAACACTTTCGCCAACTCCTGCTTCTCTATCCGCTCCTCCGGACTTTCAAACCGTGCCGTGGTATGGCTGCTGTAATCCTGAGAGACATCGCTCCCCTGCTCCATATATTCGTTCAGTGACACCAGACCGGTGATCTTCATCTGGGACTGCCAGTCCAGATACTCATCATCCGATATTCCCAGCGCCTTGGCAATCTCCTCATCGGTGGCACTGTGTCCTGTGTTCTGTTCAATTTCCTTTATGACATTCTCAATCTTTTTCTGCTTCTGCCGGATCGTGCGGGGTATCCAGTCCATCTTGCGAATCTGATCCAAAATCGCCCCGCGGATACGCAGACTGGCGTAGGTCTCAAACTTGACCTCCTTAAAACAGTCAAACTTATCGATGGCATCGATCAAGCCAAAAATTCCGTAGCTGACCAGATCCTCATATTCCACATTGTAACCCAGATACATACTGAGGCGGCCAGCCACCACTTTCACAAGCGGCGCATACTCCAAGATCAACTTCTCCCTGGACTCCGGCGTTTTATCCCTGGCATATTCTTCTAACAATTTCTTTCTTTCGGCTTCATCCATGGCCATCTGGGTAACCTCCATCAAATCGGCTTATTGTTCGTTCTCCGACTCCTCTTCTTCTTCCGACTCGACATCCGTGTCCTTCTCTATGACCTCTCCCTCTTCCGCGCTTTTCTCCTCGTTCTCCTCGTTCTCCTCGTCCTGCTCGTTCTCCTCGTCCTCCCCGTTCTGCTCATCAAAATAATCCAGCGCCCACTTCATGACACTTCCGAGAAAATAAAAGACCAAGAGCACGATCAGCAAGGTAACCAACCTGCTATGCATAGAAAAATCTTTTATAAAAGTAATTACACAGGTAACTGCTCCGGCTACCAGCATCAAAACCAAAGGCATTATTTTTCTGTCCATGTCACACCCATCTTCCAACCAGTTTGCTGATATCAGATCACTGACTCTGGCTTCCCTACCGCCTTAATATGGAAGTCACCTGTCTCAGGATAAAAGACGACAGTTCTTCCATAGTTTGCACCTGTATCTTCCGCCAAAATCGGAATCTTGAGTTCTCCCAGCTTCTTCTTGGTAGCCTCCACGTTTCGATCGCCGACCTGCATGGCACTATTTGCGCGGCCTTGAAACTGGAACATAGTGGCACCGCCGGCAATCTTAGCCACAATGCGATTCCTTTTTGCTCCCAACGCCTCCATCTGGCGCACTAATTCTTCTATTCCAGTATCTGCAAATTTCGCAAGGTTTTGCTGTGAATTGCTTATGGCAGTAGAGTCGGGCAACATGATATGTGCCAGCCCTCCAACCTTATTCACAGAATCCCTGAGGGCAATACCCACACAGGAACCAAGTCCCAAAGTTGTCACACCGTTGGGGGGTAAACAGGTCTTTAAATCTGCCATTCCCACTTTAATTATCTCACTCATACACGACTCCCTCTTCTTCCTTATCTCTGTATCCTTCCCTTAAAAAATATCACACGGGCATGCCGAGAGAAGAAAGGATCTTACTGTAGGAGTCCATATCCGGAATCAAAATAAAGTATCCGTTAATCTCCACCTCATCAAAAAATTGAGATTGAATCAGTAAAATATTGTCACCAAACACTCCAAATTCAATGGCAGGAACGCTTAAGATCGCCCCTGCCATATCCACCGTCAGCGCCGGCGGAGTTGGTACAATACAAAGATTCGTCAACATGGAAAGGGAATTCAGGTATGCGCCCGTGATAATGTTGCCAACCTCCTGCATGGCGGACAGCTCCATCTCCGTGAAAGTATCCCCTTCTGGGGCCATACCCATCATTATCTTGTTGATAAGGTGCTTTGCGCTCTTCTGCTCCACCAGAAACATCATACTTCCGGTGATGTCACCCTCCACGCCGAGGAGCACACCCACCATGATCTGCTCCTCACCGCCCATCAAAGCTCCCACCTCGGAGAACTCCAGAAGCTTCACCTGAGGCACTTTCATATCCACTTTACATTGGAGCATCTGGGAGAGTGCCGTCATGGCATTCCCCGCTCCAATATTGCCAATTTCCTTTAATACGTCAAAGTAATTTTGTGTAACCTGCTCTAAGCTAAGCTCTCCCATGAGACAATCTCCTTACCGCTTGTATCCAAAGCATTATACGTTTTCCTCCAAAGTGATAGAACTGAGATCCAAAAGAGAGATCAGTTCGCCGTTGTACTTACCGATTCCAGAGATAAATACCGGCTTTCCGTCCTTGGCCTCGCGAGAAACCTTCTCAATCTCGTTCACAGGAAGAGTCACAACCTCTTTCACTTCGTCCACGATAACGCCCACATTACCTTCCTGCTCTGATCTCAGAATGATAATACGACTGGCTCTGGTGATCTCGTCCGCATCCAGCCCCATCCTCAGACGGATACTCATAACAGGGAGCACCTCCCCGCGCAGATTGATCACTCCCTTAAGGTAAGCGGAAACCTTGGGCACTCTGGTGATATGCTGCATTCTCACGATATTGTCTATATAACGAATATCAATGCCATATTGCTCCTCACCGACACTGATCACTATAAACTGCAAGGTCTCCACTATGGCCTTTCTCTCATCTCCTGCTGTATCAAGCCCTACACTATTTGTGGTATTTAGCTGTTCCATGTACGTCTCTCCTTCCTTAAATCAAAGCGTTGGTATCCAGAATGAGCGCCACTTCGCCGTCGCCCAGAATGGTAGCACCACTGATAAACTTGCACTTCTTGATATATTTTCCGAGAGACTTGATAACAATCTCCTGCTGTCCCAACAGCTCGTCGATCACCAGACCGGCCAACTTGTCTCCCTTCTTTACGATCACCACCACCAAACTCTCGCCGGCATCCGTAGTGCTCTCCACATCCAGCACCTTAGGAAGTCGGATCAGAGGGATAACGGTGCCTCGCAGATTGATCACTTCCTCATTCTGCACCAGCTTGATCTCATCGGGCTCGATAGTCTCAAGTGTCTCAATAGAGCCAAGGGAAATCGCATATTTCTCGCCGCCGACTACCACCATCAATGCCTGAATGATGGCCAGCGTCAGGGGAAGACGAACTGTCCAAGTACTTCCCACTCCAAGTTCACTCTTCACCTCAACTTCACCACTCAGAGCCTCGATCTTGGAGCGAACCACGTCCAGACCTACGCCTCGGCCGGAAATATCGGTCACCTGCTTTGCGGTGGAGAAACTGGGCAGGAACAGGAGGTTGATGATCTCCTTGTCGGACATGCTCGCCGCCTGCTCAGGGGTGATAGTGCCACGGTCGATAGCTTTATTTCTGACAGCCTCCACGTCAATGCCGTTACCGTCATCTCGAACCTCGATAATGACGTTGTTGCCATCCTGATATGCGTCAAGGAAAATGGAACCCACAGGGGGTTTGCCGCGCTCCGCGCGAACCTCAGCAGACTCCAGACCATGGTCTGCGGAATTTCGAAGCAGATGCATCAAAGGATCACCGATCTCATCCACCACAGTACGATCCAGCTCTGTCTCCTCACCGGTCATGTACAACTCCATCTTCTTATCCAAAGTCTTGGACAGATCGCGGATCATGCGGGGAAACTTCGCCACAACGCTCTCAATAGGCACCATTCGAACTTTCATAACGGATTCATGCAAGTTCGTGGTAACGCTCTCCAGATACTCGATCTGCTCATTGAAAGCAGGGCTGGTGGCACCGCTCTCGCTCTGACTGGAGGCGGACACCAGAGAGTTCTTGGCAATGATCAGCTCGCTGACCAGATTCATCAGGCCATCCAGCTTCTCGATATCCACGCGGACGGTTCGGTTTGCAACGGGCTTGGAAATCTTCTTGTCGCCGGGCTTTGCAGCGGGAGCAGCCTTGGGCTCCTCCTTCTTCTTGACAGGCGCCGGAGCAGACGCTGCAGGAGCACTCTCCTTTTCCTTCGCCTGGGCTGCCTCGGTAGCGGCTGCATCCTGAGCTGCTTTGATATTTTTATTCTCCTCCAGATTCAGAGGTGCGCCGATCACGCCCGCGATCTCGGACACGCTGGAAGCAGCCTTGATCAATTCCTCCAGCGGAACCTCGGACACGACAACCAATGTGAAGTCCTTGTCAAATTTCTCATCTTCCACATCCTGCGCGTTGGGGTCGGACACCAAGATCTCCCCTCTCTCTTCGAGGGCCTTGAATACAAGGAATGCTCTCGCAGCCTTCAGAATACAGGACTCCTGTACCTCCACGGTCAGGCCAAATACCTCCTTGCCCTGACTCTTCGCCTCGTTGATCACGCTGATCTGGCTCTCATCAAATACAATATTATTCCACTTTGCATCACCGCTTTCGGTGGACTCTGCTTTGGGCGCTTCCTCTGCAGACGCTGCCGCAGGAGCTTCACCGCCGCCTTTATTCCCGTTTAAGATATCATTCAACTGCTTGATCAGCGGTTCGTTGTCGTTGGTGCCCTCATCGGCGGAGGACTGAATGTTGTTAGTGTATTCCTCCAGAGCATCCAGACACTGGAACAGCACGTCGATCATATCCGGCTGCACCTTGATGTTGCCGTTGCGCACCTCGGAGAAAACATTCTCCATATCGTGGGTCAGATTCTGCATGCGCTTGTAACCCATGGTGCCCGCCATACCCTTCAGAGAGTGGGCCGCACGGAAAATCTCGTTGACCGTGTCCATACTCTCGGGATCTGACTCCAATTCCAGAATCTGCGTGTTTAGATTCTGCAAATGCTCCTTTGTTTCATCCAGAAAAATTTCAAGATACTGGCTTGTGTCCATTTTTGCCTCCATTCTGCCCTCAGGGCATATACATCATTGGTAAAACCTTTATTGGTTTTTGACACCAACGCGTAAAATAATTTCCTGTGCAATCTTCTCAAGGGGAACCACCTGATCCGCGAGTCCTGCCCCAACAACGCTCTTGGGCATGCCATACACGGTGGAAGTGGCTTGATCCTGAGCAATTACATGCACTTGCTTTTTGCTTTCCAGATTCCGGATACCCTCCGTTCCGTCAGCACCCATGCCGGTCATCACCACACAGACAATGTTGTCAAAACGACTGTCCATTAGGGACTCATACATATAGTTGGCACAGGGCTTGACGCCTTCCCTGCTGGGTTCGTCGGAAAGTTGGATCGTATACTGGCCGGCGGTGGACGTCCGCACATTCATGTGCAGTCCTCCCTTGGCGACATAAACCGTGCCGCTCTCCAATACCATTCCGTCCGCTGCCTCCTTCACCGTCACTTCACTGAGTGTATTCAAACGCTCCGCCAGTGAGGCGGTAAAGCCCTTGGGCATATGCTGCACCAAAAGAACCGGCGCATCCAGCTGTGCGGGCAGTTTGGGAATCACGGACTGCAATGCCTTGGGGCCTCCCGTGGAGCTCGCGATAGCCACAAGCTTCTTGCCGGGAACCTTCCCCACATTCTTCTGCAGGATATCCACCATCTTGCGGTTGATCTGGATCTGCTGCTCCTGCTGCTCCTGCGTCTCATAGACGGGTGGTTTGCCGTTCACCACCACACTCAAGATCCTAAGCAATTGATCTCGAAAAGAGTCCTCACGGCAATCCGCGGCATTGTCCGGTTTATGTATGAAATCCAGTGCTCCCAACTCCAGAGCATCGAGAGTTGTCTTGGCTCCTTCACTGGTGGCGGTGCTGGCCACCATGATCCTGACAGAAATTTTGTACTGGCGCAGCTTTCTCATAAGCTCCAGCCCATTCATCTTGGGCATGTTCACATCCAGAACCACCGCGTCGTACTGATTCTTGCTGATCAGGTCGAAAGCCTCCAGACCGTTGACGGCCATATCAACAACTTGGAATCTCGTATCGCTATTGATTATATCACAAAACACTCTTCTCATGAGTGCAGAGTCATCTACTACCAAAATTTTTTTTGCCACGACAATCCTCCTCGCCTAAAAAACTATTTTAATCCTTCTTGCGGCTCTTGCGCTCCTCTTCAAAGATAAACTTAATGATCTCCTCTCTGGTGCGGACATCCAAATTATAGTACTGTACACGGTGCTCGAAAGTTCCGGGCTTATTTTCCAACTCCTTTACGGCCAACACCTGTCCCACCACCTCATACTGCTTGCGGTTGCCGCCCTTTAACAGTTGATAACTACAGTAGATCAAACTGTCCGGCTCGTAGCGCTGGGAGGAGATAAAGCGAAGTCCTCCTCCGCTGATATCCACGATCACACTGCGCTTGATGGGCAGGTTGGGCTGCAGTTCAAGCGGCGCTTTCTCCTCGATCGCCTGAATCTCTTCCTCCTGGAGCGTTCTTGCGTTCATCTCCAGCACGCAGCTGAAACGATAGTACTCACGACGCTGAAACTTGCGCAGATTGCTGGTCAGCTCTACCACAAGTATATACGCATTATTGCTCTTGTAGCGGTCAACGATCCTTGCGAAGCACTGATACAAGTTGCCGTCCGTATAAAAGACCAGATCGTACTCCCCGTCCACCGGAAGCAGGATCAGCTTAGTCTGCTCCATGGGCATTGCAATCTCCAGGGAATCCTCCGAAAGTATGGTGATCACCCGGCTGTGATAGGTCTTCTGTTGTTCTCCCGACTGCGATGCATCCGGACTCCTGTCCAGTGCCTGCAATTCAATTTTATCTCCCACACTGACAAATTTAGAAAGCATAATTTATCCCACCTTCCTGTTTTCTCTTCAACTATTTTATGTTTTAAAATTATCTTCTTGTAACAATATGCGAAAAAAACGCAGCCATACCTCTTTTCGGCTGTCGTTCCGCCTCCTCTTTCCCGATCAGCCTCTGTGCGATCTGCTCGTATGCCAGGCTGGACTTCGCCAGTGGATTCTGAATGGAAACCGGCATCTGCTGCATCACTGCCTTGGTGAGTTGCCCATCCTGAGGCACACTGCCCAAATAAGTCATGGGGATCTTCAGATACCGCTCTACCACCGCGTTGAGCTTTTGGTACAAGACCTCACCCTCCTGCGCTTTCTCCACCCGGTTGGCGATCATCTTCACCTTGGTGTCTGCCTCCTGATAGCGGGGGTGTCTGTACAGAGCCTTCAAAAGAGAGTAGGCGTCCGTGATGGATGCCGGCTCCGGCGTGGTCACCAGAATGATCTCACCGCTGGCCACCAAAAACTCCAGCACCGCATCTGCAATGCCGGCCCCTGTGTCCACAATGATGATGTCCGCAATAGCGTCCAGTTCCGTCAGATTTTGTATGATATAATTCAAATAGTCACGGCTTAAATTGGACATTCCGGCAATTCCGGAGCCTCCGGAAATAAAGCCTACTTCCATGGGGCCCCACGTAATGATGTCCTTGATGTTTTTACCCTGATAGATCAAATCATATAAATTGTGCTTGGGCACGGCACCAAACATGATCTCGATGTTGGCCAGTCCAAAGTCCGCATCCAGAATGATCACCTTTTTGCCCAGCTTGCGGAACTGAACTGCCAGGTTTATAGCCGTATTGGATTTTCCAACTCCGCCCTTACCACTGGTAACCGTGATCACACGTGCAAGAGGCTTTGACTGCATGCTTGCCTTTATAATTCGTAATTGTTCTGCCTGATCCATATATAGCCCTCCTGTTCAACGGGAAAAGCCGCTGTGTACTCTCTACTTTTTGCCCCCCAAAAGCTGCTTCACCGTCTTCTGCGGGTTAAAGCGTTCGATATCGTTTGGCACATTCTGGCCGCAGGTGACATAAGCAATGGTCGTGTCTGTCTGCAGCTTCAGGTTCATAATACTTCCCCATGTGGCAGTCTCATCCAGCTTGGTAAAAATGAACTCGTAGTCTGCAACATCCTTGTAGCTCTCCGCGATCCTGAGCAGATCACGGTATTTGGTGGTGGCGGAGAGCACCAAAAATACCTGATACTCCACACGGCCTTTCACCACGTTCATATACTCTTTCATCTTCTCCAGCTGATCCTCATTCTGATGGGAATGTCCTGCTGTATCCACAAAAATATAGTCGTAGTCCCGGAAGATCTCTAAAGCTTCCGCCAGTTCCTCCTGTGTGTAGATCACGCGGAAAGGCACCTCCAGGATATTGGCATAAGTGCGGAGCTGTTCCGCTGCCGCAATACGGTAAGTGTCCGTGGTGAGAAGGGCCACCTTCTTTTTCTCCTCCATGGTAAAGCTGCTGGCCACCTTGGCGATGGTAGTGGTCTTGCCCACACCGGTAGGTCCCAGGAAAAAGACCATCTTCGGTCCCTTTGCGGCTGGGATAATGCCTTCAGACTTTCCAAATTTCAGCACCATCTTCTGGTAAATATTTGCCAGGATATAATCAAAGGGAACATTGGGTTTTTTATTTTTATCCGCATCCTCCATGATCTGGTTAGCGTACTTTTCATCCACCTCGTTCTCAAGCATGGTGTTGTACAGGAGGCGCAGGAACTTATCCAGCTCCGGATTCTCCGGCTGCTCCGACACATCCGCACTTTTCTCCTGCTTCTCCGCCTCACTCTTTGCGCCGCCGACACTCTCAACGATCTCTTCTTCTTTCTTCAACTGGTTCTCCAGAAGACTCTGCAGACTGTCCAGCTTGCGCTCAATATTCTGAGAATTTAAGCTCACTCCCGCACGCTCCAAGTCTCTTACCGTAGGAGCTTTCTCCGGCTGGGGCTCCTGACGGATCTGGAAATTCACCGTCGGCTGCGCCACAGGGGGAACCTCTCTCTTCACCTGCTTGATAGGCTCTTTGTCATCCTCTTTCGCTACGGTAACCTCAACCTGCTTGGACTTGAAGGACGCAAACATCCCTTTGGGCTTCACTTCCCTCACATTCATAACCACAACGCCCTCGCCCAACTCTTTCTTGGCTGCCGCTATGGCCTCTTCCTCTGTTCTTCCCAAGAATTTCTTGATTATCATTTATGCTGTCACCATCCCAACTGACTGTAATTCTACGTTTGATTCAACCTCATTGTAGGACACTACCACCAGATCTCTATAATAATCCTCCGTCAGACGCTTAAAGTACATACGCACGATGGGGGATGTGATCACGATCGGATTCTTGCCCAGATTCTCCAGTTTCTTGACCTCATTGCCCACGGAGTCGATGATCGATCTCGCCCTGGCGGGATCAATGTTGAGGAACGCCCCTGTCTCTGTCTGCTTCACGCTGCCCATGATCTCCTGTTCCACCTTGGGATCTAGCGTCACCACACTGGTGGTCTCATTGGGTGGGAAATACTTGGTAGAGATAGCGCGCTTTAGGCTCTGTCTCACATACTCGGTCAAAATATCGGTGTCTCGCGTGGTCGGTGCATAGTCTGCCAACGTCTCCATGATCGTCAATAGATCCCGGATGGAGATACCCTCTTTCAATAGATTCTGCAACACCTTCTGAATCTCGCCAAGTCCCAGAAGCTTTGGCACCAGCTCCTCCACAAGGGAAGGATTGTTCTCCTTGAGGTTGTTGGTGAGGCTCTGCACATCCTGACGGGTCAAAAGCTCCGCAATGTGCTGTCGTATGATCTCCGTCAGGTGAGTCGCAATGATGGATGGCGGATCCACTACGGTGTATCCCAGACTCTCCGCACGCTCTCTCTGCCCCTCTGTGATCCAGATGGCCGGCAGGTGGAAGGAAGGCTCAAAAGTGGGAATACCGGTAATCTCCTCCTCCACATATCCGGGATTCATGGCCATATAGTGATCGAAAAGGATCTCTCCCTCGCTGACCTGAATGCCCTTGATCTTAATAATATATTGGTTTGGATTGAGCTGTATGTTGTCGCGCAGACGGATGATCGGCACCACAGTACCGAGCTCCAGCGCGATCTGTCTTCGGATCATTACCACACGATCCAACAGATCGCCGCCCTGATTTGCATCCGCCAGAGGGATGATACCATATCCAAACTCCAACTCGATGGGATCCACTTGTAGCAGGCTGTTTACATTCTCCGGCTGCCGGATCTCCTCCGCCTCCGCTTCCTCTGTGTCAACTTCCTGCTCAATCTTGGCCGTCTCAATAGTGCTTGCAATATTCCTGCCCACAAGGATAAAGATGAGACCGAAACTCACGAAAAGGAGCGTATTCAGATCTGTCACAAAGCCCAAAACCGCAAGCATGCCTCCCACCAGATACAGAACCTTGGGTATACTGAAGAGCTGTTTCATCATTACGCCGCCGAAGTCGGCATCCTTGCTCCCCTTGGTCACCAAAATACCGGTGGACAGAGAGATCAACAGGGAGGGAATCTGACTCACCAGGCCGTCGCCGATGGTCAGTATACCATAATGATTCAATGCAGCGGTGGCATCCATCCCCATAGTGGTGACACCCATGATGACGCCGCCCACAATGTTGATCACCGTGATGATCAGGCCGGCTATGGCGTCTCCCTTAACGTATTTCACGGCACCGTCCATGGAACCAAAAAAGCTGGACTCTTCCTGAATCTTATCACGCCGCCTTTTTGCCTCCGCATCGTCAATCGCTCCGGTATTCAGATCGGCATCGATAGCCATCTGCTTACCGGGCATGGCGTCCAGCGTGAATCTCGCAGTTACCTCGGACACACGCTCGGAACCTTTGTTGATCACCAGAAACTGGATCAGCACCAGAATGATAAAGATGATAGCACCGATAACCAGATTGCCGCCGCCCACGAACTGACCGAAAGTCTCCACCACGTTGCCGGGATCTCCGTACAGCAAGATAAGCCTGGTGGAGGACACGTTCAGCGCGATACGGAAGATCGTAGTGAACAACAGCATGGTGGGGAAGAACGACATATCCAATACTTCCTTGCTAAACATTGCCCCGAAGAGGATCGTCAGGGCGATGGAAATATTAAACGCCAACAATATATCCAGCTGCCATGATCGGATCGGTACGATGAACATAACGATAGCCGCCATAAGATATAGAGCAACGCCAAGGTCGGCTTTCTTCAACTTCATTCGTACTCACTCTCCTTTCCAACCTAAATTTCTATTCTTCATTTCCTTAGACCTTACCTTGTAAATGGTACACAAATGCGAGCACTTCCGCCACCGCCTGGTAGAGCTCCGGCGGAATCGTCTGTCCTATGTCCACATTGGCGTAAAGCATACGCGCCAGCGGCTTGTTCTCCACAATCTCAATATTGTGCTCCTTAGCCACCTCTTTGATGCGAGCCGCCATATAGTCCTCACCCTTGGCGATCACAAGCGGAGCGTCCGCCTCCTGTGGGTCATACTTGATGGCTACTGCATAGTGAGTCGGGTTGGTGATGACCACATCCGCCTGGGGCAGGGCCTGCATCATACGCCTTCTGGACGCTTCCTGCATTTTGTGGCGAATCTTGCTCTTAACGTGCGGATCACCTTCCTGCTGCTTGTACTCGTCCTTGACTTCCTGCTTGGTCATTCGCATGTCCCGCTTGAACTTGATCCGCTGGTAAGCCAGATCCGCAAAGGATATGATCATGTAGAACATCGCGATCCGGATCCCCAGATCCGTGACCGTCATCGCGATCACCTGAAGCGCCTGCATTAGGGACATTCCGTAAAAATCAAAAAGTATGGGCCACTTGTCCCGCAGATAATTATAACACATATATGCGATCAAGCCAATCTTGGCGATGGATTTTACGAGCTCTACCAGCGAATTGAGGGAAATAAACTTCTTAAATCCGGATATGGGGTTTAACTTGCTCAGCTTAGGCTGCAGCGGCTTCCCCGTAGGCTGCCATCCCACTTGAGCCACATCGCTCACAAAAGAAACGGCAAGACCGATCAAAAGAACCGGCAGTATAATGGTCACAACGTCCAACATCATCTGGCGGAAGATCACGATCATATCCTGCTCGGGCATCTCGCCGTACCAGAAGGTAACCGCCTCCGATATGCGGTCATAGATCATGTGGAACACGCCCATAAACTGGGCCCCCATATTACCCACCCAGAACCTCAGCACCAGAAAAAATGCCAGTATGCAAAACCCATTGGCAATCTCACGGCTCTTGGCAACCTGCCCTTCCTTCCGGGCATCACTCAACTTTTTGGAGGTGGCTTCCTCTGTCTTCTCACCACCCGGTCCATCAGCAAAAAATTGAAGGTTATACTCTAAAATCACATGAGACCTCCTATAAAGGATACCATCATCTGCTGCATTTCCCGATAAATATACTCTGAGGCCACCGGAAGCATGCTGGCTGTCAGAAAGATCACCATGAGTCCCGTTGTGATCTTCAACTGAATACCTATCGCAAACATGTTCATTTGCGGAGATACCTTCACCATGATGCCCAACACCGCATTCAACAGCAGGATGCAACAAAATACCGGCAGAATAATACGAAAACCTATCACAATATAGTCAGCCAAAAAGGATATCATCGAAGTAAGCAGCGAGTCTGCATGAAACACGGCTCCATTTACCGGTATCAACGTGAACGTGTCAGCCAACGCCCCCAGAAGATATCGGTACATTCCGCTGGCGATCAGCATCATCATGAAAGCATACTGATACAGTACGCCTGTGATACTACTGTTCTCTCTGGAAGTGGGATCCATCAGTTGCACCATGGAGAGTCCGATCTCCATATCCACCACATGGCCGGCAAAGCTGACAACAGTGGTACAGATGTTTGCACCAAAGCCGATCAGGAGACCGGCAATGGCCTCCTTAGCCACGATCACGGCATATTCCATCACCGTGTCGTAAATGACTGCCTCCGCAGGTGTGAGCGTCTGGTACAGCAGAACCGCCACAAAGACACTGAGCCCAACCTTCACACGGGAAGGTACATTGTTCAGTCCAAAAAAAGGGGCGATGTACACGAAACAAGTGACTCTCGTAAAGATCAGCAGGAAATATTCTAGATCATAAATCGAAAAAGAATGATCGATCATGCAGCACTCTCCTACTATCTGTGGATGTATAGGCTAAAGCTGGACCACAGCTCCGTGGCGAATTCCACCATGCGGGTCATCATCCAGTTGCCAAGAAGCATCAGCGAGAGAAAAATTCCGATAACTTTAGGCACAAAAGTCAGGGTCTGCTCCTGAATGGAGGTGACGGTCTGAAAAATACTGACCAGCAGACCGATAGCCATAGACACCAGAAGAATCGGAAGGGCCACCTGGAGCACCAGAAACAACGCACCCTTCGCCATATCAATTACAGCTTCAGTAGTCATTTTTCATCTCCTCTCAAACAACAGGCATCACGCCCTGTAAAATACTCTTGCACTAATAAAACGTTTGTACTACCTCTCCTATGATCAATGCCCAGCCGTCTGCAAGTACAAAGAGCAGGATCTTAAAAGGCATGGAGATCGTAGTGGGCGGCAGCATCATCATACCCATACTCATCAATGTGGACGCCACCACCATATCTATCACAATAAAGGGAATATAAATCATAAATCCGATCCAGAAAGCAATCCTTAGCTCACTGATCATAAAACTGGGGATCAGCACCGAATTGGGGATATCATCCATCGTAGCGCCGTCCCACTCTAACCCTGCAATGTCCATAAATAGATCTACATCTCTCACCTGCGTCTGACGAGCCATAAACTCTCTCAGAGGCTCCATGCCAAGCTCCAGAGCCTCCTCCTGATCGATCTCTCCCTCCTCAAAGGGAATAATAGCCTGCTCATTGATCTGGGTGATCACAGGCTCCATAATGAAGAAAGTCAGGATCAGCGCCAGTCCGATCAGGATCTGGTTGGGCGGAGCCGTCTGCGTGTTCAGTGCCGCTCTCGTAAAGTGCAGCACGATCAGTATTCGTGTGAAAGATGTCATCATAATGATGATCGTGGGGGCCAGCGCGATCAGCGTCAGCGTGATCAAAATGCGCAGCGCACCATTGATCTGTCCGTTACCACCATCCAACGTAACGGTTATAATATTCTCTGTGTTTATATGATTCAGCTCCTCCGGCGTGTCCGCAGTCCCGGGAGGATCGATCACCGTGGTGAGATCCGTCTCACCGGTTTGTGGGATATCCGGCACATCGCTGGCAAATGCTTCCATCGATCCATGAAACCACAATATGCCCACCGTAACCAGCAGGCATATAAATGTCATTATTTTTTTTCCGGTAAGCTTCATTCTGTTCATGTATCTCAGTCCTTTGGTTCTTCGCTGTCATCGGAATTTTTCCTGATCCGTCTGTCAATGACCGCTTTATCAAACAAATCCCGAAATTTCAGGCTTTCTCCACCCGAACTGACCTCTTTCAGCTGTTCTTTCGGCACCTCGCCAAGCAGGGTCACTGTATCCTTGCAGACGGCGATCACCTTGTAGGTCTCACCCACCCGCACGATCTGTAACCACTTGTTACCTCCCAGCTTGGCAGTCTCCACCACTTCGATATTGCAGTTCACGGCCTGTTTTTTCTGATAATTAGCGATCCACTTCGTGGTATAAGCCGTGACTGCAAGCACCAAAACAAAAACTACCAGCACCGTGATAAACTGCAAGTAGCTGTCAGTAGCTGTCAGCAAAATAAACATTAACCAACGACCTTCTTCACAGCCTCAATAACACGCTCCGCCTGGAATGGTTTTACAATAAAGTCCTTTGCACCAGCCTGAATAGACTCAATAACCATCGCCTGCTGACCCATGGCAGAACACATGATGATCTTGGCATTGCCGTCAACTGCCTTGATCGCCTTCAGTGCTTCGATGCCATCCATCTCAGGCATGGTGATATCCATCAATACCAGATCCGGATTGACTTCCTTGTACTTCTCCACTGCCTTCGCGCCATTCTCTGCCTCTCCGGCTACATTGTAACCGTTTTTGGTAAGAATGTCCTTGATCATCATTCTCATAAATGCCGCATCGTCACATACTAAAATATTCTTTGCCATTGATTCATCCTCCATTTAACCTTTTTATTGGCAATAACTATTTCCTGAATTTTACTACTTGACAATCTCTGTCACCCTGATACCGAAGCTCTCCTCGATGACTACTACCTCACCCTTGGCAACCAGCTTGCCGTTTACCAGGACATCTATAGGTTCACCGGCGATCCTGTCGAGCTCTATGATCGTTCCGGGTGCAAAATTGAGTATTTCCGATATGGACTTCGCCGTGCGGCCAAGCTCTACCGTTACCTCCAGCGGCACATCCATGATCAGGCCGATGTTCTCCTGTCCTGTGAAACCGCTCATATCGCTTGAAAAGTTCTGGAACTGTGCAGGCTGAACATTGATATTCTGCATATTCATCTGCGGCATGCCCATCATACCCATTTGGGGAGCCATCCCCATGTTCATACCCATCATGGGGTTCATGCCCATTCCCATCTGAGGAGCCATTCCCATTCCGCCCATGTCCATTCCGCCCATGGCGGGGGCAGGAGCAGGCGTCGGCGCGGGTGCTGGGGCGGGTGCCGCAGCAGGTGCTGGCGATGAGTCCACCACAACTTCCACCGTCTGCGAATTGTAGAACGTATCTGCAATACTTCTCGCAAACTCAACCGGGTACAGTTGCATGATGGAACTGTCCACCAACTCGCCTATCTGCATGCGGAAGGATATCTTTACAAAGGTTCCGCCCAGAAAGGGGGCAATTTCCGCTCCGTTCGCAAATTTGCTCAGATCCAAAAGGGAAGAATCCGGCGGACTGATATCGATCATCTTCTGAAGCATGGTGGACAGTGAGGTCGCCGCTGCGCCCATCATCTGGTTCATAGCCTCTGAGATCGCGCTCAGATGCAGTTCGCCCAACTCGCCCTCCGTGTTCGTACCGTCACCACCCATCATCAGATCGGTGATGATCTTCACATCATGCTCTTTGAGCACCAAGATATTCGTACCATCCAAGCCCTTAGTGTATTTGATCTGAATAAACACACAGGGTCTCTCATAGTCTGACAAAATGGCATCCCACGTGGCCAGTTCAACCACCGGGGTCGTGATGTTGACCTTCATATTGACCAGTGAATACAAGCTGGTCGCCGAGGAACCCATACTAATGTTGCCGACCTCACCGATCGCATCCTTGTCTTCCTCTGTCAAAAGATCATTATCTATTGCGGCACCTGCTCCGGCGGCACCTGCAGCATCCCCTGTATCCGCGGAATCATCTCCCGACAGATCCATACCGTTGAGCAGTGCATTTATCTCGTCTTGAGATAACATTCCATCCATTTTCTTACTCCTCCTCTCTGACTACTGATGTAATCCGGACAGCATAAGAGTCCCCGTTGGCACCGGGCAAAGCGGTAAATTTTCTAATATTGCCAACATATACATCCATGTCATTATCCACCTTGGAATCAAGTCGAATGCAATCACCTATCTGCAGATTGAGGAACTCTCCCACGGATATCACGCTCTTGCCGAGCACCGCCTTGATAGGCACATCCACCTTGCGAATCATCGATTCAATGTATTCCTCATAATTTTCATCCTTATTCTCCTGCATGGTGGAGAACCAGAACTTGGTATTCAATTTATCCATGATATCTTCCAAGGTAAAGAAAGGAAGACACACATTTACCATTCCCTCAACATCGCCAATCTTCATATTCAAGGTGACAATGGCGATCATATCGTTTGGAGCGATCACCTGCGCAAACTGCGGGTTCGTCTCTATGCGGCTCAAAACCGGTGAAATCTCTATTACATTCTTCCACGGGTCCCTCAAATGCTGCGTCATCATGATCAGAACCTTCTGTATGATCGACAGCTCTATTTCAGAGAAATCCCTGCTCTTCTCCAACGGAGCGCCGCTTCCACCCAGCATTCTGTCCAACATGGCGTAACCTAAGTTCGTTCCTAAATCTATGATTATCACACCGTTGAGCGGCGCAAAATTCACAATACCCAGAATAGCCGGATTGAATAGAGCGTTGGAGAACTCATTAAATGTAACCGTCTCCGAGCTGGCCACCTCCACCTGAACATTTTTACGCAGATACACGGGGAGACTGGTAGAAAGCAATCGGCCATATTGCTCGAAAATAAATTCCAACGTTCTCAGATGCTCCTTGGAGAACTTCGTAGGGCGGCTAAAGTCATAGTTCTTAACCTGCTTCTCTTCTTCCCCATTCATCTGATCTACGTCCAACTCACCGGTAGACAAAGCATTAAGCAGGTTATCTATCTCACTTTGCGAAAGAACCTCGCCCACAAAAGCTCACCTCCTACTGTTTTATCTTTTACGGACACGCGTCAGTTGACCTTTACCTCACTGATAGCCACCTGATACACAAAATCGGACTGGAATAACTGATGTACTGCCTTTAGGATATCTGCTTTCAGTCCCTCCATATTGTTGAGGCAATCTTCCTTCGTGTAACCGGACACCACGGTGCTGACTGCATCCTTGATCAAAGTAGCATTGGCAGCCATCTTCTCATCCCCTCCATAAGCCTTGTAATCATTATGCTTGGTATTCTGGGACAGAGAGACATTGCACACTAGATATGCGCCGTCCCCCAAAAGCATTGTCATAGAGCCCAGATCATAAACCGCCGTGTCCGCCAGAGAAACCGCCGGCGTGACGAGCTCCCCACTGGGAGTGGTAAGCTCCAGATCCAGCACGGTGGCAATATTGCTCACCAACTCCGCCGTCTTGCTGTTCGTGCTGGTCACACTGAACATTGTGATGGTGGTCAATACAATATTTACGATCATCAATGCCAAAATAAGCACTGTCATTAAATTTTTCTTCATCTTATAAAACCATGCCTTTCCTACAATTTATATGACGTTATATAACGCCATTGTAGATCCGAATCTCAACGCGCCTGTTCTTGCTGCGGCCCTCCTCAGTGGAATTGTCCGCGATGGGCACTCTCTCACCCATGCCGGCGTGTTTTAAATTCGTGGGATCCAGCGTTGTGGCGTCCAGCAGATAGTAGAACACGGAGAGCGCTCTCGCGCTGCTCAGTTCCTCGTTGCTGGCATATCTCGCGCTGCTGATAGGAACATTGTCTGTATGTCCCTCTATCTCAATGAGACCGCTGCTGTAGCGCATCAGTATCGCTCCCACCTGATCCAGGATCCTCCTCGACTCATCCCTAAGCTCCGCACTTCCGGAGTCAAAGAGAAGGCCGCCTTTCATGGTAAGCTGCACGTACTCTGCTGTGAAGCTTACTTCAATCTGCTCGGACATGTTGCTCTCCGCGACCGCTTCTGCCACAGTCTCTGCCATCTGTTCGTTGGCTTGCAGATTCTGTTCCTCCAGCATCTCTTTAAGTCCCTCAGGGGTGTTGTCATACTGTTCCAAATTCTGCGGATCATTTTTACTGTCTGCTGCTGCGCCGGTGCTGTTAATGTACTCGCTCAACTCGTTCAGCTGACTGACACCGTTGCTGATCAGCATGCCGTCACCTATGGCGGTGGCACCTCCGCTGAATATACTGAATGAACTGTTCATGGCCGCCACAATTTCCGCCAGCTTCGCCTCGTCAATCGTAGACATGGAAAATAGCAGCACGAAGAAACAGAGCAACAGATTCATCAGGTCACTGAAGGTCGCCATCCACGCCGGCGACCCAGGTGGTGGTGCTTCTTCTCTCTTCTTTGCCACTATTCTTCACCTCCTCCATCGTCTCCTCCTGCAGTTTCTCTATCCTTAGGAGCGAGGAAGGATTTCAGTTTTTCCTCAATAACTCGGGGGTTTTCACCTGCCTGAATGGACAGAAGCCCCTCTATCATAACCTCTTTTTGCTGCATCTCGATGGCGTTGTCCGCCTTCAGCTTATTCGCTGTAGGAGTGCAGATCCAGTTCGCCAAAAGGGAACCGTACAAGGTAGTGATCAAAGCCACAGCCATGGAAGGGCCGATGGAACTTGCGTCCTCCATGTTGTTCAACATATTTACCAGACCTACCAGAGTACCGATCATACCCCAGGCAGGACCCATGGAAGCAACAGTCTCCCAGAAGCCGGCAAACTTTTTATGTCTGTCATCGACACAGGTCATCTCCGTCTCCATGATGGCACGCACAAGATCCGGATCCGTACCGTCAACCACCAGAAGGATACCCTTCTTCAAAAAGGGTTCATCCAGATCGGACGCCGCCTCCTCCAGAGACAGAAGACCTTCCTTTCTGGCGATATTGGACAAGTCTATGATCTTCTTGATCATGTCGGAGGTATTCATAGCCGGCGCCTTGAAGATCAGTGTGAGACTCTTCAGACCCGATATGTAATCCTGCAGACTGTAGGATGTGAGAACCGCCGCAAAGGCACCACCGAAAGTGATGATGGCAGAAGGGGCATCCAGATAGGAACCAAAACCGCCAAGGCCTGCCGCCGAGATAATACCGAACACCAACATGCCCAAACATATGATCATACCAAGTAAGGAAGCTAAATCCACGAGAATCACCTAACATTCCGCATTCAATTTTTTTACTCTGCAAGAATATCCTTTCTATACAATTTTACAAGATTTTTTATCTCTTGTCTACTTTCTTTTACAATTATTTTT
>JAFLRM010000017.1:0-38596 GCA_022511465.1 Acetatifactor sp.
AGGGCAAGGGTATCAAGTATGCCGATGAGACCATCAGACGTAAAGTTGGTAAGACTGGTAAGAAATAATAGATAAGGAGAGTATGAAGATGGTTAAAAAAGAGTCCAGACAAAATGTTCGTGCAAAAAAGCACTTAAGAATTCGTAACCGCTTCAGCGGTACTGCCGAAAGACCTCGTCTTGCAGTATTCAGAAGCAATAATCATATGTATGCTCAAATTATCGACGATACAGTTGGAAATACTCTGGTAGCAGCTTCCACTCTTGAAAAAGAGATCAAGGCAGAGCTGGAGAAGACCAATAACGTTGATGCAGCAGCATACGTTGGAACCATAATCGCTAAGAGAGCGATCGAAAAGGGTATCAAAGAAGTTGTTTTCGACAGAGGCGGCTTCATTTACCAGGGCAAGGTCGCAGCATTAGCTGATGCAGCCAGAGAAGCTGGCTTGGAATTCTAGGAAAGGGAGAGGAATACACCATGAAGCATACAATCATAGATGCAAGCCAGTTGGAATTAGAAGACAAGGTTGTTAATATCAAGCGCGTTACCAAGGTTGTAAAGGGCGGAAGCAATATTCGTTTCACAGCACTTGTAGTTGTCGGCGACGGCAACGGCCATGTGGGTGCCGGTCTGGGTAAGGCAAAGGAAGTTCCCGAGGCGATCCGCAAGGGAAAGGAAGATGCGATGAAGCACATCGTTAAGATCGCACTGGATGAGAACAATTCCATCACGCACGATTTCATCGGCGAGTACGGCTCCGCGCACGTACTGCTGAAGAGAGCTCCCGAAGGTACCGGTATCATCGCAGGAGGTCCTGCCCGTGTGGTATGTGAGCTTGCCGGAATTAAGAATATCCGTACCAAATCTTTGGGCTCCAACAACAAGCAGAATGTTGTCCTTGCGACAATCTCCGGTTTGAGCAAGCTCAAGACTCCGGAAGAGGTAGCAAAGAACCGCAGCAAATCCGTAGAGGAAGTACTAGCGTGAAAGGAGAACGACAATGGCAGATAAGAAGTTAAAGATAACTTTGGTAAAGTCCCTGATCGGTTCTGTGCCAAAGAATAGAGCAACCGCTGTTTCCATGGGACTTCGCAAGATTGGTCAGTCTGTAGTACTTCCTGATAATGATGCTACAAAGGGCCAGATCCGCAAGATCAGTCACCTGGTAAAAGTTGAAGAAGCGTAACAGACAAGGAGGTGTTGGAAATGGAGTTATCCAATTTAAGACCCGCTGAAGGTTCCAAACACAGTAATAATTTTAGAAGAGGCCGCGGCCATGGTTCCGGAAACGGCAAGACCGCAGGCAAGGGCCACAAGGGACAGAAAGCACGTTCCGGCGCACCCAGACCTGGTTTTGAGGGTGGCCAGATGCCGTTGTACAGACGTATTCCCAAGAGAGGCTTCACCAATAGAAATACGAAAGAAATCGTTGCTATCAACTTGAGCGCTCTGGAAAGATTTGACAATGGCACGACTGTAGATGTGAATACATTGGTGGAGGCCGGCGTTGTGAAGAATCCCAGAGATGGAGTAAAGATACTCGGAAATGGAGAACTTACCAAAAAGCTCGATGTAAAGGTTGATGCCTTCAGCGCATCTGCTAAAGAAAAGATCGAGGCGCTTGGTGGAACTGCTGAGGTGATGTAATGCTCACAACACTGAGAAACGCATTCAAGATTAAAGAGATAAGGCAGAAGCTTATATTTACTCTGGTCATGTTAGTTGTGATCCGTATCGGATCACAGCTTCCGGTGCCAGGAGTTGACAGAACCTATTTTGCACAATGGTTCGCTGCTCAGACAGGCGGTGCGTTCAGTTTCTTTGATGCCATTACAGGCGGTTCCTTTTTGTCCATGTCTATTTTGGCGTTGAATATCAGCCCTTATATCACATCCTCTATCATCATGCAGCTTTTGACGATTGCGATCCCCAAGCTGGAGGAGATGCAGCGTGAAGGTGAGGATGGCAGAAAGAAAATTGTCGCTATCACAAGATATGTGACGATTGTTCTGGCACTGATCCAGTCTTCTGCGATGGCTATCGGCTTTGGAAGACAGGGATATCTGGTTGAGTACAATGCTCTCAATGTGATCACAGCGATCGTGGCGCTGACAGCGGGAAGTGCATTCCTGATGTGGGTGGGAGAGCAGATTACCGAGCATGGTGTTGGAAACGGTATTTCCATCGTGCTGGTCATCAACATCATTTCCAGATTGCCTAATGATATTCGGGGTCTGTTTGATCAGTTTGTATTTGGCAAGGCACCTGCCACGGCAATTCTTGCGGCGGTTATTATCTTTGCGATCATTATCGCAATGGTGGTGTTAGTTATCATCTTGAATGCCGGTACCCGCAAGATTCCTGTGCAGTACGCTAAGAAAGTCCAGGGAAGGAAGATGGTGGGAGGACAGACCTCTAATATTCCTTTGAAGGTCAATACCTCCGGCGTTATTCCGATTATTTTCGCTCAGTCCATTATGCAGCTGCCCATTATGATCAGCTCTTTTGCAGGTTACAGTGGGACAGGCGTGTGGAACGAGATCTTGCTGGGGCTCAACTCCAACAACTGGTGTAACCCCAGTCGGCCGATCTACTCTATCGGACTGTTGGTATATGTGGTATTGGTAATATTTTTTGCTTATTTCTACACCTCTATCACCTTCAATCCGCTGATGGTCGCTGACAATATGAAGAAACAGGGCGGCTTTATCCCCGGCATCAGACCCGGAAAACCCACCAGTGATTATCTGAACAAAGTCTTGAACTACATCGTATTTATCGGTGCGGTCGGACTGATCATTGTGGCGGTGCTCCCTTACGTCTTCAATGGCGTATTTGGTGCAAGTGTTTCCTTTGGCGGCACCAGCCTGATCATTATTGTGAGCGTTGTGCTTGAAACGCTCAAACAGGTGGAGTCCCAGATGCTTGTTCGCAATTACAAGGGCTTCTTGGACGATTAAGTAAAATAAGAGCGTATTCAAGTGAAATTCATTTGAATGCGCTCGTTTTCTGTTGTTTTTCTATTGCAAAGTGTCGGGAAAAAAGTTAAAATAAAAATGTTAATCTCCAAAATATAAGTCAGATCATGGAAAGGAAATAAAATATGAAAATTATAATGTTAGGCGCACCTGGTGCCGGCAAGGGCACACAGGCAAAGATGATCGCGGACAAATACAATATTCCTCATGTATCCACCGGAGATATTTTTCGTGCGAACATCAAGAACGGAACAGAGCTGGGGATGGAGGCCAAGAAATACATGGATCAGGGACTTTTGGTGCCCGATGAGCTGACTGTGAAAATTCTCCTTGACAGAGTGGCACAGCCTGACTGCGCAAACGGCTATGTGCTGGACGGCTTCCCTAGAACCATCCCTCAGGCGGAGGTGCTGGATAAGGCTCTCTCCGAACTTGGTGAGCAGATTGATCACGCGATCAATGTGGATGTACCGGATGAGAACATTGTAAAGAGGATGTCCGGCAGACGCGCTTGTCTGTCCTGCGGAGCCACTTACCATATCGAGCATGTTCCCCCCAAGAAAGAAGGCATCTGTGACAAGTGTGGTCAGGAGTTGGTGCTTCGCGACGACGATAAGGCGGAGACCGTTCAGAACCGCTTAAAAGTGTATCACGATCAGACACAGCCTCTGATTGATTTCTATACCGCCAAGGGTGTCTTAAAGACTGTGGATGGCACCAAGGGCATGGATGATGTCTTTGCCGCTATCGTGCAGATCTTGGGATAATTGTGAGCAGAAGGAAGTAGCAACATGGCAGTAACGATCAAATCGGAACGAGAGATAGAGTTGATGAGGGAGTCCTGCAGACTGCTGGCTATCGTGCACAAGGAACTGGAGGAATACATCCGGCCGGGCATCTCCACACTGGACATCGATGTGAAAGGTGACACCTTGATACGGAAGCTTGGCTGTGTGCCTAATTTTAAAGATTACAACGGCTATCCAGCCAGTATCTGCGTCTCTGTCAACGACGAAGTGGTTCACGGGATCCCCACGAAGAAGCGCATTCTCCAGGAGGGCGACATTGTCAGTCTGGACGCGGGGTTGATCTACAAGGGATATCATTCAGACGCAGCCAGAACACATGCGGTAGGACAGATCAGTCCTCAGGCACAGAAGCTGATAGATGTGACCATGGAGAGTTTTTTTGCCGGAGTCAAAATGGCCAAGGCCGGCAATCATCTATTTGACATTTCCAACGCCATTGACGCCTATATTAGGCCTCACGGCTACGGCATTGTGAGGGATCTGGTGGGGCACGGCATCGGCACCAGCCTGCATGAAGATCCGCAGATTCCCAACTTTGCACAGCGCAGGCGTGGACTTAAGCTTCAAGCAGGAATGACATTGGCAGTGGAACCCATGATCAACATGGGGCGAGCCGACGTGGAATGGCTGGACGACAACTGGACGGTGGTGACGGAGGATGGTTCCCTGTCCGCCCACTATGAGAATACCATTTTGATCACGGACGGTGAGCCGGAGATCCTGACGCTGTACTAGAAGTGTGGAGGCTTTTTATGATAGGAAGGTTTGCGGCCTCAAAGGCGGGGCATGACAGGGAGACCTGTTATGTCATTGTGGGCGAGGAAAATGATTTTGTCTATCTGTGTGACGGGCAGAAACGCAAGCTCCAAAACCCCAAAAAGAAGCGTAAAAAGCACATACAGGTCGCGGATCACACCGTGCTGCCGGAGCTTTTGGGGAGACTGAAGGCAGGGGAGCGCGTGTGGGATGAAGAGATTAAGTATGCGATCAAGCAATATTTAAAAGATATTTAGTAACTATCATTAAATGGAGGAAATGTATGTCTAAAAGTGATGTAATTGAAATCGAAGGAACCGTTGTAGAGAAGCTGCCCAACACTATGTTCCGAGTAGAGCTGGAGAATGGACACAGAGTGCTTGCAACTATCAGCGGCAAACTGCGTCAGAACTTTATCCGCATCTTGCCCGGCGACAAGGTGACTTTAGAGCTTTCTCCCTATGACCTGAGCAAGGGACGTATTATTTGGAGAGACAAATAAAGCATGAGAGAGCGCATGTTTAAAAAAGTTGGAAGAATGGTAGTTCTGTTGATTGGAAGCGCCGTTCTGGGAGCACTTCTTCTAACGCTTGTCTTCTGTCTGCCGGTGTCTTTTATGAGGCAGCATGTGATGACTTCTGTGGAATCAATGATTCCGGATGAGGATGCATTGGAGAAGCAGGAAAAACCTTTTCTCCGCTATCTCTGGTCGGAGAGGGAAACCTACACCGATGTGATCATGGTGCAGAATGCCATCGAGAGAGTGGAAGGCAAAAACGCCTATGAGCATGCCATGTGGGCTTACCACTACGATCTGGAGGAGGACGTGTGGACGCCGGAGAACTCCCTGAAAGCAATTTATGAAGGCAAGAGTACGGACGATATGTTCCTTCATATGTATGCCCGCTACTGGCATGGTTATCTGGTGTATTTAAAACCTCTTTTGATGGTGTTTGACTGGTCGCAGATCGTGGTGCTCGGCGTGGTACTCCAGCTTTGTCTTATGGCAGTGCTGATCATTTGCTCGGTGCGCAGAGGACAAGCCGGTGTTGGGATTGCCACGGTGGCCGGTTTTCTCTTTATGAAACCGGCTCTGGTGCTGATCTCTCTGGACATGTCAGTGTGCTGGATCATCACTCTGGGTGCGCTTCTGACGATGGTTTTGAAACATGAGAAGCTGGAGAGCGGTAAGACTTATCCGGAGCTTTTCCTGATGATTGGCATACTGGTAGCTTACTTTGATTTCCTGACCTATCCGGTAGTAACCCTCGGATTTCCACTGTGTGCATATTTCCTGATGCAGAAGGGTGATACCCTGAAGCGGAAGCTGCAGAAGCTGATCGGTTACAGTATCTGCTGGGGTGGCGGTTACGCAGGAATGTGGGGGATGAAGTGGTTGATCGCAGATCTGACCCTCCACACCGGTACTATCCGAGATGCCGCATGGTCGATCATCGGCAGGACGGAGGCTATCGGCGGGCGGAGCCGTATGAACGGAGGCTGGTATGTGATCTCCCTGAATTTTCAGGAATACAGGTGGGAGTTGTACACGGTGATGGCTGTAATGGTGGCGCTCTTTGTGGCGATCACTCTTCTTGTGGCTTTGGGCAAAGGGGTAGACTGGAGAAAAGCGCTTGGAGAGCTGCTTGTGTACGCGTTGGTCTTCTGCATACCTTTTATGTGGATCATTGTGGTACAGCATCATTCAGCCCTGCACGCAAGGTTTACGTTTCGCATCATCAGCGTTGCAGCATTGGCAATGATCTCCTTTGGGATATCTCTAATACAGACAATTTTTTCCGAAAAATGTAAAAAATCTTAAATAGCCTCTTGCAATTTGCAAGAGGCTATGTTATACTGTAAAACGGTCTTTTTTGAAAGGAGGGTTTAAGATGAAGGTTAGATCATCCGTAAAACCAATTTGCGAAAAGTGCAAAATCATTAAAAGAAAAGGACGCATCAGAGTAATCTGCGAGAATCCGAAGCACAAGCAGAGACAAGGATAATCACCGCCTGAAGCAATGCCTGCCTCGTGGGCAGATTCAGGTATGTGAGTTCTTGTCCGGTATTTATGTGCGGCTGAACCGATACTTCGAGAAAGTATCGATTAACATAGATTTGGATAGAGCTTACGGGAGATTACTTGTTGATACTATGACCGCGAGCGGTCATAGAAAGATCGGATCGTGTCCGGTTGGGCGAACGCCCCAATCAATTAGTAATGGGCGCACAAAAACAGACCAAGAGTGCGCAAGGTATAAGAAAATGGAGGAAAACGTAAATGGCTCGTATCGAAGGTGTTGACTTACCCAGAGAAAAACGAATTGAAATCGGTTTGACTTATATCTATGGAATTGGCAGACCGACTTCCAACAAGATTCTGGCAGCGGCCGGAGTGAATCCGGATACCAGAGTGAGAGATATCACCGATGAAGAGGTGAAGAAGATCACCGAGGCTATCGAAAAGCTCGGCGTTACGGTGGAGGGTGAACTGAGAAGAGAAGTTGCCCTGAACATCAAGAGACTTCAGGAGATCGGCTGCTATCGTGGCATCCGTCATCGTAAGGGTCTGCCTGTTCGTGGTCAGAAGACCAAGACCAACGCAAGAACACGCAAGGGACCTAAGCGTACCGTAGCAAACAAGAAGAAATAAGATTCATGTAACTGTAAAAAAATGAGAAAGTAGGTTAGTTTAAAATGGCGAAAAGTGTTGCAAAGAAAGTAACAAAGAAGCGCGTTAAGAAAAACGTTGAACGCGGACAGGCACATATTCAGTCTTCTTTTAACAATACGATTGTTACATTGACAGATACTGAAGGTAATGCTCTTAGCTGGGCAAGTGCCGGTGGTCTTGGTTTTAAAGGTTCAAGGAAATCTACTCCATATGCTGCACAGGTAGCGGCTGAAACAGCTACAAAGGCTGCTTTGGTACATGGATTGAAGTCCGTTGACGTATTTGTAAAGGGGCCCGGTTCCGGTCGAGAGGCTGCGATCAGAGCATTGTCTGCAGCTGGTCTGGAGGTAGTGAGTATCCGTGACGTGACCCCTGTTCCTCACAATGGATGCCGTCCTCCCAAGAGACGTAGAGTATAGTGTGTTGAACAATTATGTTGGATGAAGGTGTAAAGTAATACATTGTAAACAACCAAAAGAAAGGAAATTAGAAAAATGGCAGTAAATCGCGTACCCGTATTAAAGAGATGTAGAGCTCTGGGCTTGGAGCCCTCCTATTTAGGATATGACAAGAAGTCTAACAGAAACTCCGTCAGAGCAGGCAAGAAGGTCAGTGAGTATGGTTTACAGCTTCGAGAGAAGCAGAAAGCAAAGTTCATCTATGGCGTGCTGGAGAAGCCTTTCCGCAACTATTATGAGAAGGCCGACAGGATGAAGGGCATGACCGGTGAGAATCTGATGATCATGCTGGAGACCAGACTGGACAATGTAGTGTTCAGAATGGGCTTTGCAAGAACCAGAAGAGAGGCGAGACAGGTTGTCGGCCACAAGCATGTGCTTGTAAATGGCAAGCTGGTGAACATTCCCTCTTATCTGATCAAGGCCGGTGATGTGATCGAGATCAAGGAGAACAAGAAGTCAATGCAGAGATACAAGGACATCCTTGAGGTGACCGCAGGCAGACTTGTACCCGAATGGATGGATGTTGATATTGAGAGCTTCAAAGGGACCATCAAGAATCTTCCTACCAGAGAGATGATCGACGTTCCCGTGGATGAGATGCTTATCGTCGAGTTGTACTCCAAGTAATAAGCCCCAAAAATGTTCGTAAAGGAGGGTATATTTAGTGTTTGATTTTGAGAGACCCAATATCGAGGTTACTGATATTTCAGAAGACAAAAAGTTCGGAAGATTTGTTGTAAAACCGCTTGAGAGAGGCTACGGTATCACACTGGGCAACTCTTTGAGAAGAATCATGCTATCCTCCCTTCCCGGTGCTGCAGTCAGTCAGGTGAAGATTGAGGGCGTTTTGCATGAGTTCAGTTCTATCCCGGGTGTCAAAGAAGATGTGACCGAGATTATCATGAACATAAAGAGTCTGGCCATCAAGAACAACAGCGAGACCAATGAGGCAAAGACCGCGTACATTGAGTACGAGGGAGAGGGGGTCGTGAGAGCTTCTGATATTCAGGCGGATCCGGACATTGAGATCATGAACCCGGATCAGGTGATCGCTACCCTGAGTGGCAAGGATGCCAAGCTTTACATGGAGCTGACGATCACAAAAAGTCGCGGCTATGTGAGCGCTGACAAGAACAAACACGATGATCTACCGATCGGCGTTATCGCTATTGATTCCATATACACGCCTGTGGAGAGAGTTAACGTCACTGTTGATAATACCCGTGTGGGCCAGAGCACAGATTATGACAAGCTGACTTTGGATGTGTACACCAACGGAACCTTGGTTCCCGATGAGGCAGTCAGTCTTGCGGCAAAGGTTCTCAGCGAGCACCTGAACCTCTTTATCGACCTTTCTGAGAACGCCAAGACCGCAGAGGTCATGGTGGAGAAAGAGGACGACGAGAAGGAGAAAGTTCTCGAGATGAGTATCGACGAATTGGAGTTGTCTGTTCGTTCTTACAACTGTTTGAAGAGAGCAGGTATCAACACGGTTGAAGAGCTGACCAACAAGACCTCCGAAGATATGATGAAGGTTCGTAATTTGGGTCGGAAATCCCTGGAGGAAGTGTTGGCAAAGCTGAAAGAGCTTGGATTGCAGCTTAACCCTAGCGAAGAGTAAAAAGAAAATCTAAGGTTGCAAAGGACACAACCTAAGATTTTCTACGGTGTCGTAAACGCCACCTTTTTACTCCGAAGAATTGCTAAAGCAATTCTTCACAAAAAAGTATGTATTAGATGTAAAGATACCCACAGGAGGTAAGTCCAAAGAGCTCACCTGTGGTTGATCTCTAAATGGCAATGTAAACAAGCATTCGGTAAGTAAGTCCAAAGAGCGTGGCCGGATGTACCATGAATGGAGAAAGGAAAATATTATCATGGCAAAGTACAGAAAACTTGGCAGAACATCTGCACAGAGAAAAGCATTACTGAGGAATCAAGTTACAGCTCTGTTACACAATGGCAGGATCATCACCACCGAGGCTAGGGCTAAGGAAGTGAGAAAGATCGCAGAGGGTCTGATCGCTCTGGCTGTTAAGGAGAGAGATAACTTCGAGATGGTTAAGGTTACCGCAAAGGTTCCTGTGAAGGACAAGGACGGTAAGAGAGTGAAAGAAGTGGTTGACGGCAAGAAGGTTACCAAGTATGAGTCCGTTGAGAAGGAGATCAAGAAAGATCAGCCGTCCAGACTTCACGCAAGACGCCAGATGCTGAAGGTTCTGTATCCTGTGATCACTTCTACCACTACTGACGCAGAGGGCAACACCGTTACCTCCAACAAGAGAAAAGACAAGAAAGAAGTTAATCTTGTTGCAAAGCTCTTTGACGAGTATGGTCCTAAATACGCAGATCGCAAGGGTGGTTACACCAGAATCATTAAGATTGGTCAGCGTAAGGGTGATGCAGCGATGGAGGTTGTTCTGGAGCTGGTATAAACGCGATCAGGAAAATGAAATACGAGATAAAAAAAGAGGGTGTCGCATTTGTGACACCCTCTTTTATAAATCTTTGTCTTCCACATCGTCCAATTCAAAATCAATTCCTAGTGCTTTCAGTGGTTTGAAAGTCATTTCTATCATATCAGACCACCCTTTTAACTCTTTACGGATCATAGCAAATTCTTTTGCCAGCAGCGACAAGTATTCTGTCACATCCCGTGTATAATAATCTTTGCCACAAGAGGCTTCAAATGCATTATGAAACTGAAGGGCCAAACTATCTGAAATTCCCTCCATCATGACGGTCATATTTTCTGCGAGGGTGCCTAAAATAAGTTGTTCCAGTTGTTCTGCTGTTTCAAATTTTGTAAACAGCTCCATCTCGTGGTTTTCGCCCAGGACATAGAAAATCTTATCTCCTGTGATGCCGATCGCAACATCAGCGTTCCACAGATCAAAATAGGTTCGGTATTTCTCAACGACAGCCAGAATGTCTTTGTTGTCCATTTGAATTTACTCCTTTTTGAATCGTCCTCTATAATGTAGCATGTTTGCATGCGTGTGTCAATAAATGTTTTTTCGTCAACCGCAGCCTTTTCACTTTTCTTCTATCGCTTTCTGGAAGTGCTGATAATCTTTCAAGGAATTCCAATTCCCTCCCCAGATGAAGCCGTGCTCTGTAAACAGCTGATAGCACAGATCATTTTCATCAATTTTGTAAGGAAAACTGCCGGAGCGGTCGGCGTAGACCTCTGCGGCTTCCGGCGACACATGCTGACTGCCATCCTGCGTGTAGGTCACATAGGGATTGTAGTAGGGGTTGATATCAAGGGCGAGTCCCAGCGCATGGCGGGAGAGAGAACTGCTTCCCTCCACCAGACGGTAATTAAAGCAAGAAGTATTGTTGGCCTCCATGGAAGCAATGTCATCCCCGTCGTACTCATCAACCAAGTGAACTTTTTCAATCTGATATTCATGGTAGTAGAGTGCATAGAAAATCTCCACCAGGTCCTGAGCGATCGCCTGATTGCAGATGAGTTCACCTTCCGCAGGTTCACCGTCAAAATTGTAGTGCCAGATATGCACGTAGCACAGATCCTCATATGAGATGGCCAGTTCCTCATCCGTATTGGGATAAGAGATGCCGGTGATGTAGCGTCTCAGGTTGTCAGACAGGGGAGCATAGTAGAAGCCTTCTGTGTAAAAAGTGATCTGCTCCGTGGGAATCTCTCTGTTTAATGTTGCACCGATTAGGTTCGATGCGGGAATTGAGGTGCTGCCTGCCTCCTCGTTCTCCTTTGTGTCGACAGCACCTTTCTCCTCTGAGGCGGTGTCATCGGTCTCTTCAGTCGTCAGGCTCTCTGTATTCGTTCCGCGCAAAGCGGCCTGCTGTTGTGTGTATTCGGTAAGTGTCTGGGAATTGCTGCGTCTCATGTAGGTGACCCCTCCTACCGCGAGAAAAAGAATTGCCAATATCACTACCATTTTTATGACGCTATTCTGATTGCTATTCATAACGCATTATTTTCCTTTCCCCAAGAACTCATTATTAGGATATCACGCTTGTACTTTTTTGTAAACGAGGCATCTTGTTTTACCATTGATTTCTTTAGTGGTTGTAATTCCGCCGAGGATTTAGTACAATAAGAGACATGTAAGACAAAAAGGTCAACCACAGCCGTAGGAAAGGATAACAATATGGGAATCGTCGAGGCCAAGGATCTCACATATGAATATATCAGACGCGACGAGGAAGGGAATGTAGAGGGCATCACCAGAGCAGTGGATGAGGTCTCGTTTCACATTCAGCCGGGAGAATTTATTGCCATTCTTGGTCACAACGGTTCCGGAAAGTCTACGCTCGCAAAGCATATCAACGCCATCTTGTATCCTACGGAAGGGACGATATGGGTGGATGGTATGGACACACAGGATGAAAAACAGCTGTGGAATGTCCGCCAGACTGCCGGTATGGTGTTCCAGAATCCGGACAACCAGATCATCGGTCAGGTGGTTGAGGAGGACGTAGGATTCGGCCCGGAGAACATGGGTATTCCCACGGAGGAGATCTGGCAGAGAGTGGAGGAGAGCCTGCGTGCGGTAGGGATGTATCAATTCCGCAAATACTCTCCCAACAAGCTTTCCGGTGGTCAGAAGCAGCGCGTTTCCATCGCGGGCGTGCTGGCTATGCATCCCAAGTGTATTGTGCTGGACGAGCCCACCGCAATGCTCGATCCCAACGGCCGAAAGGAGGTCATTCGCGCGGTGAGAGGGTTGAATCAGGTGGAGGGTGTGACGGTGATCCTGATCACCCACTACATGGAAGAGATCGTTCACGCAGACCACGTCTTTGTCATGGATCAGGGCAAGATTGCCATGGAAGGGACTCCAAGAGAAATCTTTTCGCAGGTGGATCGATTGCAGGATCTGCGCTTGGATGTGCCGCAAGTGACATTGCTGGCCTATGAGCTTCAAAATAGAGGACTCCCCCTGCCGGATGGCATCCTGACCACCGAGGAATTGGTTCAGGCTTTGGGCCTGTAAGAAAAGAGGAAACATGTCAATCATTTTGGATCATGTGAGTTATATATATGAGAAGGATACGCCCTTGGCCATGAAAGCGCTGGACGATATCTGTCTAGTGATACCGGATGGCCAGTTTATCGGCATTATTGGACACACCGGGTCAGGGAAATCGACTTTGATGCAGCATTTAAACGGGCTGATCCGCGCCACCAGCGGCAGTATCTATTTTAACGGCGAGGACATCTATGACACGGACTACGACCGTAAAAAGCTGCGCAGCAAGGTGGGGCTGGTATTCCAATATCCGGAGCATCAGCTGTTTGAGATAGATGTGTTCAAGGATGTGTGCTTCGGGCCCAAGAATCTGGGATTGGAGCGCAAGGAGGTAGAGCTGCGGGCCTATGATGCCCTTCGAAAGGTGGGGCTGCCGGACGAGCTTTTCTATCAGTCGCCTTTCGAACTGTCCGGCGGTCAAAAACGCCGTGTGGCTATTGCGGGGGTCTTGGCCATGAAGCCGGAGGTGTTGATCTTGGACGAACCCACCGCCGGATTGGACCCCAAAGGAAGAGATGAGATCCTGAAGCAGATCAAGAAGCTGCAGGCAGAGACTGGCATGACGATCCTCTTAGTGTCTCACAGCATGGAAGATGTGGCGGAGTATGTGGATCGCATTATTGTGATGAATAAGGGCTCTATCCTGTATGACGATGTGCCCAAAGAGGTCTTTCGACATTATAAGGAGCTGGAAGAGGTAGGACTTGCGGCACCACAGGTGACTTATATCATGCATGCACTCCGCGCCAAGGGACTTTTAGTAGATGCGGACGCTACCACGGTGGAGGAGGCCGCAGAGCAGATCATGCAGGCGGTGAGAGGAAGACATGCTTAGAGATATTACCTTAGGACAATATTATCAAACTGAATCCTGTATACACAGGCTGGATCCCAGAGTGAAGCTGGGAGGGACGATCCTTTTTATCCTCTCCCTCTTTTTCTTTCAAAATGCGCTGGGCTATGCGGTTGCAGTGCTCTTTTTGGGAATCGTGATCCGACTGTCCCATGTGCCTTTTAAGTACATGGTGCGGGGAATGAAGAGTATTCTCTTTTTACTCCTCTTGACAGTGGTGTTTAACCTGTTTTTGACCCAGGGCACGCCTCTTGTCACGATCTGGAAGCTCACTGTCACATGGGAAGGTGTGGAGCTGGCACTGACTATGGCGGTGCGTTTGACCATGCTGATCATTGGTTCTTCCATTATGACATTGACCACCACGCCCAACAATCTGACCGACGGAATGGAAAAAATGATGCGCCCGCTTAAGATTTTCAAGATACCGGTGCATGAGGTGGCGATGATGATGTCTATTGCACTGCGATTTATTCCCATTCTTTTGGAGGAGACAGACAAGATCATGAAAGCGCAGATTGCCAGAGGAGCCGACTTTGAGAGTGGGAGTCTGATCAAGAGAGCCAAAGCGCTGGTACCGCTTCTGGTGCCTTTATTCATCTCCGCGTTTCGTCGTGCCAACGATCTGGCTATGGCTATGGAATCACGCTGTTATCGGGGCGGTGAGGGCCGCACAAAGATGAAACCTCTTATCTACAAGAAGAGGGATTTTGCGGCGTATACCTGTATTCTCGTGTATCTGGTGGTGGGAATCGGTCTGGGAAGGCTGGTACTCCCGTTTTCTCTGTGGAATCCGGGAATGATGCCCTGAGCCGGCAGAGAAGAGGCTGGCTTAGACGGACGGTTTTCGGAAGCAGGATAAGATGATGCCATATAAGAGAGTGTATTGAGAGAGGGAAAATTGCCGTGGCGGAACAAAAGCGTGTGTGCCTGACTGTGGCTTATGACGGGACGAATTATCACGGCTGGCAGGTGCAGAACAACGGGATCACCATTGAAAGCGAACTGAATAGATGCCTGACGGAGCTTCTGGGGGAGCCCATACAGGTGATCGGCGCCAGCAGGACGGACTCCGGTGTGCACGCGCTGGGCAACATCGCGGTGTTTGACACGACAAGTCCCATGCCGGCGGAGAAGTTTTCCTATGTGCTGAACCAGCGGCTTCCGGAAGATATCCGCATCCAGCGCTCGGAGGAAGTGGCAGGGGACTGGCACCCTCGCCGCCACGCGAGCCGCAAGACCTATGAGTATCGCATTTACCGGGGCGAATTTCCCATGCCGGTGAGAAGGCTCTACACCTACTTCACTTATCGGCCACTGGATGTGGATAAGATGCGGGAGGCAGCCGCCTATCTGGAAGGAGAGCACGATTTCAAGAGCTTTTGTCAGGTCGGTTCTCAGGCGGAGAGTACAGTGCGGACGATCTACTCCCTGCAGATGGAGGAGCAGGGGCCGGAACTGGTGATCCGGGTCTGTGGCAGTGGTTTTTTGTATAATATGGTAAGAATTATCGCGGGGACTCTGATGGAGGTCGGACAGGGCAAGCTCCGACCGGAGGATGTGGAAAAGATTTTACAGGCGGCGGATCGGAGTGCAGCAGGGCCCACGGCGCCGGCGTGTGGACTGACGCTGATAAAGTATGAGTTTCTGTGAAATTGTTAAAATATTGCAATTTTCTTATTGACACACACGGGCACGTATAGTAAAATATATGACTGTGGCGACGTTTCTAAATGCGGAGTCAAAAGCCCCGACAAAGCATTTGAGATAGACAACCGTTCTGTGAATTTATAGTGTGTAGCCGGACATCTGCAGGCTATAATGGAAGCAGAGCATACAAACCGTCAGGATGCAATGGAACATTCATGACGAGTAACACGGAGGAAATATCATGAAAACATTTATGGCTAGCCCGGCTACAATCGATAGAAAATGGTATGTAGTAGACGCTACAGGTATGACCTTGGGCCGCTTGGCTTCCGAGGTTGCTAAGGTTTTGAGAGGAAAGAACAAGCCAATCTTTACTCCTCATATGGACACCGGTGATTATGTGATCGTTGTCAATGCGGAGAAGATTCATGTGACCGGCAAAAAGTTGGATCAGAAGATTTACTATCATCATTCCGAGTACGTTGGCGGCATGAAGGAAGCTACTCTGAAAGAGAAGCTCTCTTCCAAGCCCGAGCAGGTGATTGAGCTTGCCGTAAAGGGCATGCTTCCCAAGGGACCCTTAGGAAGACAGATGTTCACTAAGCTTCACGTATATGCAGGACCTGACCACAAGCATGCGGCTCAGAAGCCTGAAGTGCTGACATTCTAAGGGACTGAGAGGAGGAAAAAGACATGGCTAAATCTGAAAAGTATTATGGAACCGGCAGAAGAAAGAAATCTATCGCCAGAGTATATTTGACACCCGGCAAAGGTAATGTTACCATCAACAAGAGAAATATGGATGATTACTTTGGTCTGGAGACTTTGAAGGTTATCGTTCGTCAGCCTCTGGTAGCTACCGAGAATGTTGAGAAGTTTGACGTTCTGGTAAACGTAAAGGGCGGCGGTTACACCGGCCAGGCCGGTGCCATCAGACATGGTATTGCAAGAGCTCTGCTCCAGGTGGACGCTGATTACAGACCTGTTCTGAAGAAGGCTGGCTTCCTGACCAGAGACCCTCGTATGAAGGAGAGAAAGAAGTACGGTCTGAAGGCTGCAAGACGCGCACCGCAGTTTTCAAAGAGATAAGGATTACTGCGAATTGCAGTATATGGAAAGAACTTCCGAGTTCACTCGAGAAGTTCTTTTTATGTACTGCAATTCATTGGAATCCAAGAGATGATGCTCATGTGCGGTAAAGTAACAAGCAGATATTTAATAGACAGTAGTCCTACTATTCCATAAAGCTAAACGTGATCTATGTTCAATATATATAGTGCAAAATAACGTTTTGCAAGAACAATATTGACACATTGTAGTAAATGCGTCAATATTATTATATAATGTAATAAAAATTTTAAGAGGATAGGAGGGTTATTATGAAAGCTACAAAAAAATTGCAAAAGGTTATGGTATCATTACTGACTGCTTGCGGGGTAATGGTATCAGCAATGCCGGTTATGGCAGCGGAAACTGTTAATTCTTTAAGCACAGAACCTACAGTTACAAACTTGTTATCAAGTTTAGGTGAATCGGGTGATTTTTCGGCTGTTAGAACACTCAAAGATGCTAATGATGAAAACCGATATTCGTATCTTCCTTTTTCATCAGGTGGATATTTAATTTATGATTCTAAATTTGATATTGTTTCTGAGTATTCTACATCTTCCAACAATGATTATATAGAATCAACAGATTTAGTATATTATGCAGGAGCCTTACAATACTTCACTGAGAACGAAAATACTTTTGTTGAAATCCCTACTGGTAATGTAATAGGTTCTAGAGAATATTTTGTATCATATTCTAATGATGTTGATTCAGAGGTAACACGAAATTATGTAAAGACTCGTTCATCTCTCCCAGATACGAGAGCTGCCCATTATATAAGTGGAACGGTACCAAATTATAGTCACAATCCAGATGGTATATGTGGTTCTACATCAGCAGCAATGTTATTAAGGTGGTATGATATTTATAAGGATCAGAAATATGTACCATCCAATTTAGAAAGTAACGATGGAGTTGCTTTAATTGACCATTTGAGAGGGTATATTGATGGAGATGTTCCAGGCAGTGTAGCTGGAGATGTTTTCACTGGTATCATGTCATATTGCGCTAACCAAGGTGTTAGCCATCCCGGTGGTTTTGATGGATATGATGATGATTATGTTGTTGGCAGAGTCGATACGTATGAAACTCCATTTTTGTTGATTATCCATAATCATCCTACATATAAAAACCATTGGGTAACGGGATATGGTTACAATATTTCTGGTGGAACTTGTTATTCTATTGTTAACGATGGTTGGGGAAATACAAATATATCAATCAATCCCATATATGCTATACAAATCGTCTGGTAAAAAATTAATTAGATAAAAAAGGCAGGTTTACAATGAAAAATTGATATTCATTATAAATCTGCTTTGCTGTTTTATGAACAGGAGGTTGTTTGTGAAAAAATATAAATTTGTTGACGTAATAATAGCTTTTCTTATAATTATTTTAGGCATGATACTATTTTTAGCCATGGCGAGTACCGAAGCTAAACAAGATTATTTTGAGGGAAAAGTTTTAGAAAACTCAGATGATTATATAATCATTAGAATTGATTCATCATATGAAGAGTTAATTAGTAAGTTAGGAGAAACAGTAAAAATAGAAAAAAAGGATGTTGTCAAAGAATGTGATTTTTCTATTTTTTCGTCTAATGAAAGTATACGTGTACTATATAGCGGGATAAATTCAAAAAAACACGAGTTGGAACATATATTTGCGATTTATGTTTTGTCGGAAATACAATAAATATAATTGGAAAATAAACTATTCGCTCTTAAAATTGGATATCTTACCGTCCACTGGCGGTATTTATATGTGAGCAAGGAAATTTCCTGTTTTCTACTGAACAGCGGGCAGAATACAGCTTTCTAAACGCCTTATTGTCGGAAAAGACCAAGCTGCTGGAAAGTTCTTGCCGGAAAGTCGTCCAATTTGCCTTTTTTTGTTTTGTAGGTAACACGCAGGCACACCAGCTTTGAGGAACTCACTCCCATCCTTTTGCGTGAGTTTGTGGAGAGAATCGTCGTGCATGAGGGTTACAAGGACGAGAACGGCACACGTAGACAGAACATTGATATTTATTATTCTTTCATCGGCAAGGTGGAGCTTCCTGACGAGTGACCGCCCGACCTGTCCGGCAGATCCAGGCGCCGGATAGGGACGGCAAAATTTTTTACACTTCTTTTACTTCTTTATCACACACCAGCAGATAAGCAAGGCACGAAGTGCCTGCGAATTATCTCTTGGCTTCACAGTAATCAAATCTCACCGAATGCTTGCATTTATATGTTTTTTTCAACTTATAATTGTGGTATACTCATATTATCAAGAGTGAATGGAGGAAGATAGGATGCCAGAGATATCCTTTTTTTATGGAATTAGTGTAACCATAATCCTTTAGTGTAAGGAGGCGATTGTATGTTTCCGAAAGTTGTACAGGTTGTGCCAATGCGAGACTACTCGGTATACGTTTATTTTGAGGATGGGAAAATTGTGCATTACAACATGTCAAAGATGATTGAAAAAGAGGCATTTTTCTGCTTAAAAGATATTGAAATATTTATGAACAGATGCACCGTCATGAATGATACACTTGCATGGGATATTGGCGGGAATTGGGATAATACAGCATGCCTGGATATTGATCCGGATACATTATACGAGTTACCGTTTGTAAATGAGTAAACTGCATAATGGAATTGTCCACTTAATTTGATATAATAAGTGCTTAGGAAAGTGCAAAGGAGATAACACCATGATCGCACTGATCGTAGCCTACACCAAAAACAGAGTCATCGGCAAGGACGGCCAGATTCCTTGGAGAATCAAAGGAGAGCAGAGACGTTTTAAAGAGCTGACCACAGGAAATGTGGTGGTCATGGGCAGACGCTCCTACGAGGAGATTGGTCATCCCCTGCCCAACCGCTATAACATCATTGTGTCCAACACACAGAGATTTGAGGCGGAAAACTGTACCACGGTCGGCTCCCTTTCTGAGGCGATACAGGCAGCAGGGGACCGGGATATCTACATATCCGGCGGTGCCGGACTATACCGGGAGGCCATCGATCTGGTGGACAAAATGTACATCACGGAGATTGACGCCGAGATAGAGGGCGACACATATTTTCCGGAGTTTGACACAGAGCAGTTTACCAGAGAGGTGGAGGAGCATGTGATCGTAGACCTGCCGGATATTTTGTCTTATGACTATGTGACCTACACCAGAAAGAAATGAAATTCCAGAAAGATGTTGCATAAGCGCGAAAAAAGTATATAATCAATTTTAGGAATTTTTCCAAAATTAAAAGAGAAAAGGATGGATCATGTGATGAGTGAAAATGGAAAGAACCCTTATGCGGGAACAAAGACGGAGAAAAATCTGTGGGAGGCTTTCGCAGGAGAGTCCCAGGCGAGAAATAAATATACTTATTTTGCCTCCGTTGCCAAGAAAGCCGGCTATGAGCAGATTGCGGAACTGTTTTTGAAGACTGCTGAAAACGAGAAGGAGCATGCAAAGCTTTGGTTTAAGGCGCTGGGTCAGGTGGGAGACACCGCAGAGAACCTGCTTCACGCGGCAGAGGGCGAGAATGCCGAATGGACAGACATGTATGAGCGCATGGCGAAAGAAGCCGAGGAGGAGGGCTTCCCCGAGCTGGCTGCGCAGTTTAGAGGAGTAGGTGCCATCGAGAAACAGCACGAAGAGAGATATCGTGCACTGCTTAAGAACGTGGAGGCTAGGCAAGTATTTGAAAAGAGTGGTGTCCAGGTTTGGGAGTGCAGAAACTGCGGCCATGTAGTGGTTGGAACCAAGGCGCCGGAGAAGTGCCCGGTATGCAATCATCCCCAGAGTTACTTTGAAGTGAGAAAAGAGAACTATTAAGGCGGTATGTGTTTATGAGCGATTACAGAATTGACACTAAATGTGTGCAGGCGGGCTACACACCTGGAAACGGCGAGCCTCGTCAGATACCCATCATACAATCTACAACCTTTAAATATGAAACCAGCGAGGACATGGGAAAGCTGTTTGATCTGGAGGCGACCGGATATTTCTATTCCCGCCTGCAGAATCCCACCAACGATTTTGTTGCGGCCAAGATTGCGGAACTGGAGGGCGGCACTGCAGCAATGCTGACTTCCTCCGGACAGGCAGCTGTCTTTATGGCACTCTTCAACATTTGTGAAAATGGCGGGCATATCGTTTCCTCCTCTTCCATCTATGGCGGAACCTACAATCTGATCTCTGTCACCATGGCAAAGATGGGTATTGATGTAACATTTGTTTCTCCGGATTGTACGGAGGAAGAGCTAAACGCTGCTTTCCGCGACAATACCAAGCTGGTTTATGGCGAGACCATTGCTAACCCGGCGCTCACCGTGCTGGATATTGAGAAGTTTGCCAAAGCGGCGCATACCCACGGTGTGCCGCTGATCGTGGACAATACGTTCCCTACACCGGTGAATTGTCGTCCCATTGAGTGGGGCGCGGACATTGTGGTGCATTCTACCACCAAATACATGGACGGGCATGGAGCAGCGCTGGGCGGTGTCATCGTGGACAGCGGGAACTTTGACTGGATGGCTCACGCTGACAAATTTCCCGGGCTGTGTACACCGGATGAGTCTTATCACGGACTGGTCTATGCAGAGCGGTTTGGTCAGGCCGGTGCATATATCACCAAATGTACCGTGCAGCTAATGCGGGATCTTGGCTGTATTCAGGCTCCCCAGAATGCATACATCCTGAATCTTGGCCTGGAGTCCTTGCATGTGAGAATGCCCCGACACGTGGAAAATGGTCAGGCGGTAGCGGAGTATTTACAGAAGCACCCCAAGGTGTCCTATGTGAATTATCCCGGATTGCCCGACAGCCCCTACTATGCGCTGTCACAAAAGTACCTGCCCAACGGTGGATGCGGCGTAGTCTCCTTTGAGCTTCGGGGCGGACGCAGTGCGGCGGAGAGTTTTATGAAGAATCTGAAACTTGCGGCCATTGTGACTCATGTGGCGGACGCCAGAACCTGCTGTCTGAACCCGGCCACCAGCACCCATCGCCAGTTGAACGAAGAACAGCTTGCGGCGGCTGGTGTTCCCGCGGGGCTGGTGCGTATTTCCTGCGGATTAGAGAACAAGGCGGATCTGATCGCTGATTTAGAGCAGGCGTTGGCAACCGTATAAGATCGGTTTAAAAAGAAATGAAATAACAAAAATGAGAAGCGCTGTCTGAGCATGGTATAGACAGCGCTTTTTCTGTTCTTTTGCCTCTTTGAGTATGTTCCCAAAAAAATTTGGAAAAACTATTGACAAACATAATTTAATTGTTTACAATTAAATTATAAAAATTGTCAGCAATAAAATTTTAAACAATTTAAAAGTTATAAGGTAAAGAAAGAGAGGATAATAACATGAGCATTTATGATCACACCGTAAAGGACGCAGAAGGCAATGATGTGAGTTTGCAGGATTACAGAGGAAAAGTACTTTTGATCGTAAACACTGCCACCGGCTGCGGCTTCACTCCCCAGTATGAGGGGCTTCAGGATCTGTATGAGAAATACCAGGAGAAAGGCCTGGAGATTCTGGACTTCCCCTGCAACCAGTTCGGCAATCAGGCACCTGGCACCGAGGAGGAGATCGAGGACTTCTGTCAGTCCAGGTATGGTGTGACCTTTAAGATGTTTAAAAAGATCTGTGTGAACGGTGAGAACGAGGAACCCCTGTACACTTATTTAAAGTCCCAGAAAGGCGGCGTGATGGGCAGCAAGATCAAGTGGAATTTCACTAAGTTTCTGGTGGACAGAGAGGGTAATGTGATAGAGCGATTTGCTCCGACGACCACCCCGGAGCAGATTGATGAGAAAGTGGCAGCGCTGTTGTAAAACAGCGCTGTTCTTTTTATGAGAGGTCCTATATATTATTTGACAAAACAAGTTGAATTGCTAAATGAATTGTGATAAATTTAATAGTGCGATGAGTGTTTGAATATAAGCTTATGGTAGAAGAGAATAGTTGTAAGTACTGATATAATGGTGATGGATTGAAAGAGGAGAGAGATATGGAAACACAAAAATATGATTGCCTAAAGCTGGAAAATCAACTCTGTTTTCCGCTTTACGCCTGCTCCAAGGAGATTGTCAGACGCTATAAACCTTTTCTGGACGAACTGGATCTGACATACACTCAGTATATCACAATGATGGTGATGTGGGAAAAGAAGGAGATGAATGTAAAAGAGCTGGGCAGCTGCTTATATTTGGACTCCGGCACGCTCACTCCTGTGCTCAAGAAGCTGGAGAGCAAGGGCTATATCGCGAGGGCCAGATCCAAGTTTGACGAGCGCAATCTGGTGCTGACCATTACCGAGGAGGGGGAGAAGCTGAAGGATCGCGCGGTGGAAATCCCGGCGAAAATGGGACAGTGTGTCCATCTGAAGCCGGATGAAGCTACGCAGCTCTACCAGCTTTTATATAAAATATTGGGAAATTTTTAGGTGAAATCTGTAACGAAATCCTTCCCAAACGGATATACTTGTGAAATCATAAATGCCTCGCATTTACGATAAAGGGAAAGGAGGGACAGCATGGAAGAAATATACAAGGAGAATGCGAAAATTGTATATCACTTCCTGCTGTCCCTTTGTCGTGACCGGGATCTGGCGGAGGATATGACGCAGGAGACTTTCCTACAGGCGTATCGCTCTCTGGAGCGCTACGACGGAAGCTGTAAGCTGTCCAGCTGGCTGTGTCAGATTGCAAAACATCTGTATTATCAGAATCTTGCAAAGTGGGGGAAGGAGCTCCCCGTGGATCTGACGGAAGCGGACGAAGCAGATACGTCACCCCAGCCAGAAGAGACAGTGCTCAGGCGGCTGGAGCTTCTGGATGTGTTAAAGGAGATGCAAAAACTCCCCCAGCAGACCAGAGAGGTCATGTACCTGCGCCTGATAGGTTCTCTCTCCTTTAAAGAGATCGGTGAGATTCTGGGAAAGAGCGAGAACTGGGCCAGGGTCACCTTTTATCGGGGCAAGGAGAAATTGATTCAGGCGGCGAAGGATGCCGACAGGAAGGAGGAGTTTGGATGAGTAGATTAGATTGTGATATTGTGAGAGATCTGACGCCGTCCTATCTGGAGGAAATCTGTTCGGATAGCTCCAGACAGGCAGTGGAGGAGCATTTGACAGAGTGCGAGAAGTGCAAAAATTATATACAGATGATGCGCCAGACGGAGTTGGTAAGCAAAAAGGCGGAGCAGGGCGAGCTGGACTATATGAAGAAGGTAAAGCACCACTTCAACCAGAAAAACAGGGCCGTGATAGGTTGCTGCGTGTTGGCAGTGTGTTTTTTGCTGACGTCGTGGGCGATGCTGTCAGTAATGCCATACATTTTTGGCGGGATGACTTTTTGGTTCTACTGTGCCACTTATGCCCCGTACGTGGTTCTGGCGGTGGCTCTGTGGCTGATCCTGGCGGAGTATCGTGGAAAGCTGCAGAAGAAAGGAATGCGGATAGCCGTCGGGACTCTTGGAGTTGTGGGACTTCTGTACAGTGTAGGGCTAATGGAGCACTGCATTCGGTGTGCCCAGAATAATGTGCCGGTATTTGGGATTCCGGTTGCGAAGCTGGGGCCGGTGGTGGCAGCGCAGTTGGTTGCTGTTGCAATTGTAGAATTTACGCTGACCGCTCTGCTCGCGGCACAGACCATCCGTGAGGAAGCGCGCTTTGGTATCCTCCATGTGATCACCTTGCTGGGAGCCTTTGTGTCTATAGCCCTTCACAATACATTGTTCAATATGGAGTCTCTCGAAAGTTATATTGAGCAGCGCAATACCATTTTGACTGTATTTGCGGCGGAAGGCATCGTAATTGTGTTGGTGATAATGCTTTTACAGAAATTTCATAAAATAAAGAAAGAGTGAGTGCGGTAAGACGGATAAGAGTTTTCTTTAGAAAGGAAATTGAATTACAAGACGTTCAATGTTATAATAAATCAGGGCAGAGTGATCTGGCCTGATTTATTGATGTAAAAAAGTTGTGAGCAGTAAATGATCGGCTGTTTATGACGATACTTTTGGAAGAACAAAAAAGCACAGAAAGAAAAGCACGGAAAGGAAGGTTTTATTATGAAAATAGCTCTTGTGGGTCCCGGAGCAATGGGACTTTTGTTTGGAGGGTATCTTTCACAGAAGCACGACGTGACATTGATCGGCAAAGATGCAGAAATCATGGATCAGATCGAAAAGGAAGGCGTGCGCATTCAGGAGACGGACGGCAGAGAGCAGGTTTACCGTCCGCATGCCACAGCGGAACCGGACAAGCTGGAAGCGGCGGATCTTGTACTGCTCTTTGTGAAGGCAGGGGATTCCCGGAAAGCGTTGGAGTCGGTGAAACATCTGATCGGAGAGGGAACTTTCCTCATGACTCTGCAGAACGGTGCGGGACATGAGAAGCTGCTTACGCAGTACGCACCGCAGGAGCGGGTTATTATTGGAACCACAAATCAGGGAAGCTATAAGCTGGATGCGATTTCTGTATGTCACAGCGGACTGGGGGACACGTTTTTGGGAGCGGTTTCCGGATCGGCGGGGCACTTCGCCTCAGTGGCGGAGGCCTTCCAGGAGAGCGGCATCTCTTGCAGCCTCAGTGATCAGGTGAAGGGGCTGATCTGGAATAAGCTGATGATCAACGCCTCCTCCAGCGTGTTGTCCGGGATACTTCAGATGCCACAGGGTTATATAGTGGGAGATGAGGCAGCTTGGAGCATGGCACGGAAGCTCATTCGGGAGATCTGCGCGGTGGCGACGGCAGACGGATACCCTTTTGATGCGGAGGAGCAGATTGAGAGGATACAGGGGCATTTACAGGATGCACCCGGCGGCTATACCAGCATCTATGCGGACTTAAAAGCCGGCAGACGGACAGAGGTTTCCGTAATAAATGGTGCGGTTGTGGAGGATGGTCATCGACTGGGTATACCGGTGCCAACCCATGAGTTTATCGTTGAAATGGTTCATGCCATGGAGGGGAGAAACTAGATGCGAGGCCAAAAGGGCACTTTGAAGAAGGCGCTTGTGGCGGCCTTTCCCAACACGATTCCTATTTTTGCGGGTTTCTGGTTCTTGGGAATGACCTACGGCATCTACATGAACGTGTCCGGATTTTCATTTTGGTATCCAATGCTTATGAGCATCACCATCTTTGCCGGTTCCATGGAGTTTGTGGCGGTGAATCTGTTGATGGGAGCCTTTAATCCCCTTCAGGCGTTCACCATGACGCTGATGATCAATGCGAGGCACTTGTTTTATGGGATCTCCATGCTGGACAAATACAAAGGGCTTGGGCTGAAAAAGCTGTACCTGATCTTTGGCATGTGTGACGAGAGCTTTTCCATCAACTACACCGCAAATATTCCGGAGGGTGTGGACAAGGGGTGGTTTATGTTCTTTGTTACGCTGCTCAACCAGTGTTATTGGTTCTTGGGATCGACCATGGGCGGTATCTGTGGCTCGCTGATCCACTTTAATACGGAGGGACTTGACTTTGTAATGACTGCCATGTTTGTGGTGATCTTTTTGGAGCAGTGGCTGAAGGATAAAAACCACATCAGCGCCCTGTTGGGTCTGGGCATCTCCCTGTTATGTCTGCTTGCATTTGGTGCGGATGACTTTATCATACCGGCTATGATCGGTATTTTAGGTGTTCTCACTTTGATGAGGAAACCTTTGGAGAAGGGAGGTGTGACAGAATGACACTCACACAGCAGATCATCACGATAGCGGCGGTCGTTCTGGGCACCATGATGACTCGTTTTCTTCCATTTATCCTTTTTCCGGCGGGTAAACCAACCCCTAAGTACATACAATATTTAGGTAAGGTACTGCCGGGAGCGGTGTTTGGCTTACTGGTTATCTATTGCCTAAAAAGTATCAGCATCTTTTCCGGAAGCCATGGCATACCGGAGGCGATCGCCATCGCTCTGGTCATAGCGCTGCACTTGTGGAAACGTCAAATGCTTCTGTCCATCGCAGGCGGAACGATTTGCTATATGCTTTTGGTGCAGTTTTTATTTTAATTGGGAGGCATCACACATGGATATCAGTGGAATCTTGCAAAGAGTGGATACACTGTATGAGGAGCACCGCGGTCCGGAGGCAGAGCGGCTTCTTCAGGAGGCGGTCTCGGTAGCTGTGGAGGAGCAGGACAGCGTAAGCCTTCTTCAGCTTTTAAATGAGCTTTTAGGTTATTATCGGGAGACCAGTCAAGCCCAAGCGGCGTTTATTGTGGCGGAACAAGCCATTCGCGTGGCGGAGGACATGGGGCTTGTCGGTACCATTCCCTATGCTACGACACTGATGAATGTGGCCAACGCCTATCGGGCCGGTGGCAGACTGGAAGATTCCTTGAACTGTTATCTGAAAGTGCGTGAGATATATGAGAAGGCTCCCGGTTCGGACAAAATGTTGTCTGCCAGTCTGGAAAACAACATTAGTCTTTTGTATCAGGAGATGGGAGATTTTGGCAAGGCAAAGGAAAGTCTTTTGAAAGCGCTCGCCATCGTGCAGAGCGAAGGCGCAAGGTTTGAGGAGGCAGTCAGCTGTGCTAATCTGGCGGGCACCTGCATCCAACTGGGAGAACCGGAGGAGGCGTACCGCTATGCTGATCAGGCGATCCGGGGATTTGAGGAGCAGGGAGTGGCCGATGCTCACTACTGCGCAGCGCTGTCGGCACTGGGAAGCTATCATTATCAGAGACAGGAATTTCGAGAAGCCGGAGAAGTCTTCCGCAGAGCCATGCAGCTTATGGAGGAGAACCTGGGACGAAATAATTATTACTATCGTTTGAAAGAAAATGCGGAGGCCAGCGAGGAGGCGGCAAAGCTTCAGGCAGAGGAGCGGATCGGAAGGCAGGGAGATAACAGTGGAACGACTGCTGCGGAATCTGTATCTGTAAAAGGGGACGGTTCCAGGAAAAAAGGCTTAGAATTGTGTCGGGAATATTATGAAACCTTTGGGAAACCTATGATAGAGAGTCGGTTTGCGGACTATGCGGACAAAATTGCCGTGGGTCTGGTAGGCGAAGGCTCCGACTGCTTCGGCTACGACGATGATCTTTCCCGTGACCATGACTGGGGGCCGGATCTCTGCCTATGGGTGACGGAGGAGACATACGCCCAGATCGGCGAGGAATTGCAGCGGGCGTATGAAGAGCTGCCGGATGAATTTCAGGGACAGAAGCGCACTTACAGTCCACAAGGGCAGGGCCGGCGCGGTGTTATGACCATATCCGGCTTCTACCGGCGACTGCTCCAGGCGGATCGTTATGAGGACATTGATTGGCGACAGGTGTCGGATGCGGCTCTTGCGGCGGCGGTGAACGGTGAAGTATTCCGGGACGAGGAAGGAATATTCACCGTTTTTCGTGAGAAGCTAAAGCAGGGCTATCCGGAGCCTATCCGTTTTCTAAAACTGGCTGACAGTGCGGCCCGTTTTGCTCAGGCAGGACAGTACAATTACAGGCGCATGTGTCGGCGAGGGGATGAGCTGACTGCCCGGATCATGTTGTCTGACGGCATTCGGGAGGCCATGAAACTGCTGCATTATATTACAAACATCTATCCGCCTCACGATAAATGGCTGCGCCGAAGCCTGAATACCTTGGAAAATGGGGCAAGTTTGGAGCGCATGCTCGTGCAGCTGCAGGAGGTGACAACCGGTGCAGATGATTCCGGGCGATCTGACCGCAGAGCGGAGGATCTTTTAGAGCAAATCGGGAGTTTTCTTGCCCACGAGATGTATCGGGAGAGCCTGATCAGCGATATTGAAGCCTATCTGGACGCCCACATGGAGGAATTGCTGTTAAAGTCCTCGTTTTCAGAAAAAACTGACGAAGAGCTGGTGGAGCAGATTGCTCGATTGGAATTTGAAGCCTTTGACAAGGTGAAAAATGAGGGCGGACGGGCGGACTGCCAAAACGACTGGCCCACCTTTTCCATTATGCGAAAGAGCCAGTATCTGACATGGGATCGGACAATGCTCCTGCAATACTTGTATGACTTTCATAGGGAGTATCACAGAGGGCATAATCTGATCACCGAAAAGTACGGCCGTATGATGGAGAGCACTGCCCCTGAAGAATATGAACGGATCAAGAAAAATTTTCCCGAACTCACGGAGGAGAAGAGGAGCATCATCGAGCAGGTGGTGGCCTTACAGGTGGGATGGATGGAAGAGTTTGCGGCAAAGTATCCGCTGCTTGCGGACAATGCCCGAAGTGTCCACACCTACGAGGACAATCTTTACAATACCTCTTACGAGACCTATCTGCGCGGAGAGGTGAGTACCTACTCCGATAAAATGTTGGAATTATATGGAAGATTTATTGCCACGTATGCTGTGGAAGGACGAAATTTAGCTTATGATACCATAACAAACAGCGTGCATCTCTACGGCTACAAGAGCCTTGACGAGGCGGAACGGTTTCTGGCGTTATAATTTGATAGAAAAATTTAACTGACTGATCCTGCCATAAAATGTGCATGATAATCCTTGCAGAGAAGGTTGTTCGAAAGCCGCCTTTTTTGCCAATTGTGGAAACAAACTGAAGCAATACAAGTGAAACGTCAAAAGGAGAACATGCCATGGACACAATGACAGGAATGACCGGATCCGGAACTCCGCTTCCACTGACGGGGATGCCTTTCGGCGTCAGCGCCGCTTTGACAAACAATGATGCGGCCATGAACGGATTTGAGAATCTGACCGAGACGGAGAAGGAGCACCTGATCTTGCGCTGTAAAGATGCCCGCTCCAAGGAAGAAGTTGAGAAGATCGTAAACTCTGTGGCGCCGGACGGTGGAATTGAAGCCTTAGTGGAGGAAGCGTCGGCTGTGTACGGTCCACTGGAGAATACGGGAATATCCGGAACATTTTAAACAGTGTTTTGGAGCTGACACGAGACAGCGAAAAACAAGACGGCGGGGCGCTAATTCCACCCGCCGTCTATTGTTATGATCTGTCCTGTCATGTAAGAGGGAGCCTGCGCTGTCTGAAGCACCAGACGGCCAACCTCCTCCGGAGCACCGATCCGGTCTGCCGGGATCTCCTCCCGCAGCGCCTGAAGTTCCTCCTTTGAAAAGCATGCGTTCATGGCCGTGTCAATGACCCCGCAGGCAATGGCGTTCACCTGTATATTGCTGGGAGCCAGTTCCTTGGCCAATGCCTTGGTAAAGCTGTTTAATCCACCCTTGGAGGCCGAGTAGGCAACCTCCATGGATGCTCCCACATTTCCCCAGACCGAAGAAATATTGATGATGCGCCCCTCATGCCTTTTTAACATCAGTGGAATAGCATATTTGCAAGTATAGAAGCAGCTGTCCAGGTTTACTGACATAATTCGTTGCCAGTCCTCTGCCTCCATCTCGGAGAGAAGTCCCACGTAAGAGATACCGGCATTGTTGATCAGCACATCCAGTCGGTCTATGTGAGAGAACAATGCTTTTACTTGTTCAAAATTTCCCATGTCCGCCTGGAATGGCCGACAAGAGATCTTATATTCGGTCTCAAGCGTTCTTGCCAGTTCCTGCAGCTCTGCAAAAGATCTATTGCAAGTTAAAACCAGTTCGTATCCCGCCTCCGCAAACACGCGGGCAGTGGCGGCACCGATTCCTCTGGATGCGCCTGTGATCAGCGCGATGGGTTTGTCCGTTGAATGATTCTGCATGAAGACTATCCTTTCTCATTTCTATGTTTTCTATGTAAAATATTCTGCAGTATGTTCCTAATATAATCCAGCCCCGCGCCCTGGGGAGACCACCTCTGTCCGGCCGCACATTCCGAATGTCATTTTTCTAACAGAGCGGTATAGCTTTCGGTAGCTTCCGGGGACAGGCTTAACGGGCATCCGTGCCCGATAAGCCTTAGTTCGACCGTCCTTGGCCGAACTCCCCTGATGGCATGTCCGCTCTGTAAGAAAAATTGGCATTCTCCATAAGCGGTCGGACAGAGGTGGTCTTCCCGGGGCGTTCCTGCGTGTAAGTATATCATAACTACGGTTGTCTTTCTATACCGATTCGGACTTTTCAGATAAAAGATTGCTAACCCCAAATTATACATCAAAAATTAAAAATAGTATTAAGAAAATTTGGGGAAAAGACGATATAATCAATACAACAATTATAAAAAAAATAAAATGGTTATCATTTATTGAAAATGGAGATTTACAATGAAAAAAAAGGATTGTCTGACGTTAAGGGAAGAAGAACTTCTCAATATTTTGTGGGAAATGAACGAGCCGTTGACTACAGGAGAAATGGTGGAACGGCTGGAAAAGGATGGCTGGAACACTGCTACATTGTTCAAGACCGTTCGGTCACTTTCAGATATGGGATATCTTAAAATAACCGGACTTGAAAAAAACGCAAAAGCGTATTCAAGAAAGCTTGCTCCTGCGATGACAAAAGAAGAATATTATGCAGGGATTATGATGAAACGCGGACTGGACATTAGCTCCATAGCGGATATTACTGCAGCTTTTTTGGGTGTGGCTGGCAAGAGTGATGAGGAACGGGATGCTGAGGTCATAGCCAAGCTAGAGGAAGTTATCAGTACACTTAGAAAATCAGGAGAAGGGGAGAATGGGAACTAATATCTTTTCTGTCCTAATGACAATCTGGTGGAGTAGTGTTCTGATTGTGCTTTTTTATTTTTTACGTACCAGGACGGGACTGCTCCACGTATGCAGTATATCGACGGTAATACTGCTATATCTGTTTTGTGCCATAAGGATAGTATTGCCGATAGAATTGTCGTGGACTTATGTTGTGTCGGGAGGGGAAGTTTATAATGTAATATATAGCGTACTTGCCTATAAAATCGGATTTGCCCGGCTATATGAGCTATTTTTTGTCATATGGATGATCGGAACCTTATGCATTTTGTCAGGATATTTGATAATGTATCACAGAGTAATTATTTATATCCGAAGTATTCAGAAAGCGGAATGTAAGGCGTGCAGGCAAATATTGGATGAACTGGACAAAGGAAAGCGTATAGAAGTCATAAAGACAACCGCGGTAAAATCGCCTTGCTGTCTTGGTGTGTTCAAAAAGAGAATATTATTGCCGGACAAGGAATACAACAGGGATGAATTGCGGTATATTCTGCTGCATGAGTATACGCATCTTTGCAACAATGATATTTTGCTAATGGTACTGATTAAGGTGCTTTGCGGGATATATTGGTGGAATCCGGTTGTGTATCTGCTGAGAAAAGAACTAAATCAAAGTATGGAGATACGGTGCGACCTGAGTGTTGCCGGACATCTGAATGAAAATGAGCGGGCGGATTATCTATCTGTTATGTTGGACACCTTTCGGGAAAGCAGGAAGACAAATAAACTTGTCGGGGTTGCGGGACTTGTGGAGAGCCATCCGGAGAGCCTGTTGGAGCGGTTTCAGATTGTGGCAGATATGGGAGTTGTACAGAAAAATCGTGCCAACATGTTTGCCGGACTTATGATGCTGTTGCTTTTGACAGTATCCTACTCCTTTATTTTACAATCCAAATATGAAACACCGGTGTCTGAAATTGAAACAGATAAAGATGTTTATGAGGTAGATGAGGAGAACTCATATATCATAAAGCAGGGAGATACATATATTCTTCATACCGCCAGTACAGAAATCATAATAAGCGAAGAAACATTAAAGATGCTGGTGGAGGAAGGATTTACTGTGGAGGGAGGGAATAGATGAAAGATTATTTTTACCTTTTAAAATTTTGTAAGCTATTTTAAACATATGATATTAAATTGTGGATTATCAAAACAGATTGTAGGAGGGAAAAGGTATGTCTAACACTATCAACACGAATGCCATTCAAATACAGTTGAGAGAGGTCTCGAAAGTTTCTGAGATCTATAATAAAGTGCCGGAATACAGTAAGAAAAAGAAGGAATCACCAAGCTTTGAGGTGGATATATCCGAGGAGGGCAGGGCAAAGCTCAAAAATAGCACCGGTCCGACTAAGAAAGCGGGCGTAACCGCCACAAGAGAAGCGTGGGAAAATAATGCAGCCAAATTAAAGAGAGAATCTCTTTACAAATTGAATGGCCAGATAGACTTAATAGAATTAATGAGACTGGACGAACCGGACACATATGCAAAATGGAACGAATTGTCTGACAAGGCATGGGCATTATTTCCTTCAGAGGATGCCAGCGACGAAGAAATAGCGGAATTTAAAAGGGCCATTTATGAAGAAGGTCAAGTTTGGACGGATTGGTATAACAGACGATGTATGTCTAACGGCCAGTATAAGCTTCAGCGCACCGGACGCGGGGCAGCTCTGGTGAGTTTGGAAGATAAGTATTCAACGAAAGAGCATGATACAAGCTTTAATTTTAGTGCGACCGGAGGATCGGGTAAAAGAGACAGTATCTGGAGATTCTGTTCTAAGTTCAATGTTCTTTTGTCCTCGGAAATGTATAAAAGCTTGGATAAATTTGGGAATATAAACTCATCATCCAAGGATAAAAGCGCAGTGAGCGATCTGCTGGAAAGAATTGACAAAGCTGTTAAGGAAATGAAAAATGCCGAAAAAGAATACGAGGGCAATTTGCAGGGACTCCAGTTCGGTGTGAAATTATGGGATGATGGCAGAGTAACTTACCACGCCAGATACGTCGGAAATGAAGACGGAATTATGGCAGACAGTGCGGAAGAGCTCTTAGGAATGTTGATGAAGAAAGAATAATCGCCACAAAAGTCACAGGCAATCATGCTTGTGGCTTTTGCATTGTTGCGCATATTGTTGGGCGGAGAAGTGAGATAAGAAAGGATAGCACTGAAGATTGCAAGCGTAAACAATATCTGATAAACTGTACCTAATGTGGGTATTCTAATAAGAAAGATGATCCCTGATTCTATAATGTAAAGAACTGTAAGAACACAACAAAAATGAGGTGATCGAAATGTACGACCTAATTATAATAGGCTCAGGCCCTGCAGGGCTGTCCGCCGCCATTTACGCCAAGCGTGCAGGCCTTGATCTTTTGGTGATAGAGGCCAACGCCATGAGTGGTGGACAGGTGTTGAACACCTATGAAGTGGATAACTATTTGGGAATGCCCGGTATGAACGGCTTTGATATGGGAACGGCGTTCCGTGAGCACGCGGATAAGCTGCAGATCGCTTTCAAAGAGGCACAAGTAAAAAAGATCACGGATAACGGTGATATAAAGATCGTGCACACCAGAAAAGAAGAGCTGGAGGCGCGGACCATAATCTTGGCCACCGGTGCCGAACATTCCCATCTGGGAGTGCCCGGCGAGGAAGAGTTGTCCGGACAGGGGGTATCCTACTGTGCCACCTGCGACGGTGCTTTTTTCAAAGGACGCATTGTGGCGGTAGTGGGCGGCGGAGACGTGGCCTTGGAGGATGCGATCTACCTGGCCCGCACCAGCGAAAAGGTTTACCTGATCCACAGAAGGGACGAACTGCGGGGAGCAAGCATCCTCCAAGAAGAGCTGAAAAATCTGACAAATGTGGAAATACTTTACAGCCATGTGGTCAAGCAGATCAACGGAGAGGGTGGGGTGGAGTCCCTGCTGCTTCAGGATGTGAAAACCGGTGAGGAGAAAACTCTGCCTGTGAACGGCGTGTTTATCGCGGTGGGCATTCATCCTAACACAGAGCTTTTGCGGGAACAGGTATCCTGCGACGAGGGGGGTTATATTTTGGCCGGCGAGGATGGCGCCACTGACAAGGCCGGTATCTTTGTGGCGGGTGACGTGAGGAAGAAGCCCCTCAGGCAGATCGTTACCGCCGTGGCGGACGGGGCCAATGCAGCTACCAGCGCAGAAAATTACATCCGCCTTTCCAAAAATAAATAAGTTTTTAAATTTTTTTAAAAATTTTTTAAGAGGGATTTGCCTTTTGGCGTCCCTCTTTTTACGTTTCTAACACAAGATGTTGAAGAAAAAAGATGAAAAAGCTGAATTTTTGCAATATTTAGGGACTGTCTGGACAATTTTACCAATTTTTCCATGCTGTTGACAAAACAGGATAAAGGTGCTATATTTGTTAACAGATGTAATAAATTTGTAACAAATCACTCGATAATTTGAAATAAATGCAAGATACTAAGGAAAGAGGCAATAAGGAGGATAACATGATTCATAAGTCTGTTAAAATTACAGCTTGTGTACTGGCGGCAGCCGTTACCTTTACCGGATGGAATATCACAGCAGATGCGGCGAACTCGACATCTGTGTTGCCCAGCGGCGGCGTGGGTCTCACGCTTACAAAGGGAAATAAATTAGAGACTGTAACTACCACAACCAACACGAAACTGCAGATCGAGACTCTTGTAGAGCAGTCCGATATTCCGGCAGAGCAGATGGAAGCAGCGTTGGCAAGTTTGGAGCCCACAGAGGAGGATACTTTCCGCAATCTGGTGATCGCACAGGTGAATAATTATGTAAATGTGAGGAACATGCCCAGTGAGGAAGGCCAGATCATCGGCAAGCTTTATGATGATTCCGTTGGTACATTCATCTCCGAGGAGAACGGCTGGTATCAGATTCAGTCAGGATCCGTGACCGGCTATGTAAAGGGAGAGTTCTGTGTGACCGGTGAAGCAGCTGTTGACTTGGCGAAAGAGGTTGGCACCAGGATCGCAACCGTTACTACCACTACCCTGAAGGTTCGCACGGAGCCTAGCTTAGAGGCTTCCGTACTTGGTCTGGTTCCCATCGACGAAGAACTCGTAGTAAAAGATGAAGTGGAAGGCTGGGTACAGGTTGACGTAGAGGAAGGTATTGGCTGGGTATCTACAGATTATGTGACTCTCCACACAGAGTTTGTGCAGGCGGAGTCCAAGGAGGAAGAGGAGAAGAGACTTGCCAAGGAGGAGGAAGCAAGGCGCCAGGCAAGAGCAGCTGCCGCTGCGGCAGCCGCAAAGAAGCAGACCACTACCGCTTCTTCCGGCAGCGTTACTACTGCCACCGTGTCCGGTGAGGGCAGCGAGATGGGTAAAGCGGTTGCATCGTATGGATTGCAGTTTGTGGGTAACCCCTATGTATATGGCGGTACCAGCCTGACTAAAGGTGCGGATTGTTCCGGTTTTGTAATGAGCGTATACGCAAACTTTGGTGTGAGTCTGCCTCATTCTTCATCGGCTGACAGAAATCAGGGATCCGCGGTAGAGGGTGGCTTGACTAACGCACAGCCCGGCGATATCGTATGCTACTCCGGTCATGTAGGTATTTATATCGGCAACGGACAGATTGTACACGCATCCAACTCCAGAACCGGCATTATTGTATCCGATGCAGGCTACAGAAATGTGCTGGCAGTCAGAAGGATCTTCTAAATTAAATATGGGTAACAAAGGTGCTGTATCTCATAAGAGGTACAGCGCTTTTTTATGACACCTGTTGTTTGTTGTTTCAATTTGTATATTTGTCAAAATATAACTTGGGTGTCAGAAAAAGCTCTATAAAAGTCCCATGTATAATTTGCACAAAAAAATGAAATGCAATAACAAAATGAACAGATTTTGTAAGAAAAAGGGAGTGAGTTATCCACAGGTTTGATGATCTCCAAAAAGGATAAAAGGCACTTATCCCCCAAGTTATACACATTATCCACTGATTTTGGATCAAAATTGGGGAATTAAATTACACTTGATATCAGAATATATGTTTTGTATAAAAGTCATAAAAATGTCCTTTTTGTCAAAAAAACTGTTTTTTTTGTTGACAGCCGCGATGTCAAAAAAGATGGAAAAAATTAGTGAAATTGTTGAAAAAAAACTGTTAATATGATACGCTGTTTATACAATAAACCACGGAAAGGGATGGTCAGCATGAAATTTATTATCGTCGGCAGAAACATTGAAGTTACCCCCGGATTAAGAACAGCAGTAGAGGAAAAGATCGGAAAGCTGGACAAGTATTTCAATCCCGATACAGAAGTGCACGTGACGCTCAGCGTTGAGAAAGAGCGCCAGAAGATTGAGGTAACCATACCGGTGAAGGGAAGCATCATCCGTTCAGAGCAGGTGAGCAATGATATGTATGTTTCCATTGATCTGGTGGAGGAGATCATAGAGAGGCAGCTGAAAAAGTATAAGACCAAGATTGTTGACAAGCAGCAGGCAGCGGGTAACTTCACACAGAGCTACGTTGAGAATGATTATGTGGATGAGGAGGAGATCAAGATCGTCCGTACCAAGAGATTTGATATTAAACCCATGTATCCTGAGGATGCCTGCATCCAGATGGAGCTCTTGGGACACAACTTCTTCGTATTCAACAATGCGGAGACAGGACAGGTTAATGTGGTATATAAGAGAAAAGGTGACACCTACGGTCTGATCGAGCCGGAGGATTGAGCTTTTTAATTGATATGAGGATAAGAATGTCTTTTCGGATGCCCGGAGGTTTGCCGGGCATCTTTCTTGTTATAAGGAACCTTTTTCTCTCATAGAATGTAAGGAGTCTTTTCAATAGACAGAGGCTGATTTTTTTATGGCATATCGAAATTCCCCTTATTTAAAGCGTATCAAAAAAATGGTAGGTGTGGAGGCGGTGGGAGTACTGATGCTGACGTTGGTGATCCTGCAGCACCCAGAGACAATTCTGACAGGCGGAAGTGCCGATCCGATCATGGAAAATAATACCATCATTTTAGAGACGACCACAGATGCCGACGGTGAAGAAAAAGATTACATAAAGTGGGTTGATTTTACTGTGTCCTACGAGGCACTCTGTAAGGCCTACGATTGGGACGTGGAAACCCATGGCAGCGATGCGGAACTTCACTGGATCGAGCTTTTGGCCTATGCGGCTGCCAGAACGGGAGGTACCTTTGGAAAAGAGGCGCTCACCCGGATCGACAAGGCTGCTAAGGAAATCTGTGCAGGCAATATGACTATAGAGGAATTGACGGCAGACCTGCAGTACTATCCCTATTACAAGGAGGCTTATACCGCCGCGCTGGGAGGACTGGTAGGCGAATATCGGGAGGAACATACCGACGGGGATGGGCGGGTCACCTACGAGGATCGGTATGGACTGAAAGGGTATTTGCCGATTGCCCGGGGATTTGACTACACGCATTATGATGACTTTGGCGCGGGGCGCAGCTATGGATATAAGCGTAGGCACTTGGGGTATTATGTTATTATAGTGTCAAGGCAGTGGCAAGCCAGTAAAATCAAGGTGTTCACTGATTTTTCAGATTGTTTTCCTGTTTTAGTTATCGGAAAAGATTCCATAAATAATTTAAACAATTGTACATATTTGATGTATGGAGGGCTCATGGCTATCCCTATAAAATGTATAGGAGTAATTGACAGGTAACAGCGGTATTGATACAATAAAAAAGTCCTTAGTTGGACAGGAAGGAGCACAAATGAAACGTATAGTTAAAATTGTAGCCTGTCTGTTGATTTTTGCTCTTATCTTAACTAATCGTTTAGAGAACATTGTCATTGCAAGCACCAATAATTCCGGTGATGTCAGTGACGCTGGTGCGATAGCAAAAGATGATGATATTGTAGTGGTTTCAGGACAAACTTTAAGTTTTGGGAGCCATTACAGTGGAGCGCTTACCGTGGACGGAAGCCTGTATATGTGGGGAGATAATGGCAGTGGACAAGTGGGAAATGGGAATAGCGAGAATCAGGCAACCCCAGTGAAAGTCCTTGAAAACGTAGAGTCTGTATCGTCAGGGTATTATTATAGTGGAGCAATTACGAAAGACGGAAGTCTGTATATGTGGGGGAGAAATGACAGTGGACAAGTAGGGAATGGAAACAGGTTGGATCAGGTAATCCCGGTGAAAGTCCTTGAAAATGTAGAGTCTGTATCTTTGGGAGATGATCATAGTGGGGCAATTACGAAAGACGGAAGCCTGTATATGTGGGGGGACAATTGGGATGGAGAAGTAGGAGATGGGAGCGGACTGGATAATTTGACGATCCCAGTGAAGGTCCTTGAAAATGTAGAGTCTGTATCGTTAGGATATGACCATAGCGGGGCAATTACGAAAGACGGAAGCCTGTATATGTGGGGGAGTAACAGCGATGGAGAAATAGGAAATGGGAGCGGGTTGAATCAGATAACTCCAGTGAAAGTCCTTGAAAATGTAGCATCCGTATCGTTGGGATATTATCATAGTGGGGCAATTACGAAAGACGGAAGCCTGTATATGTGGGGATGCAACAGTGATGGAGAAATAGGAAATGGGAGCAGGTTGGATCAGGCAACCCCAGTGAAAGTCCTTGAAAATGTAGAGTCCGTATCATTAGGATATTATCATAGTGGGGCAATTA
>JAFLRM010000017.1:38696-59549 GCA_022511465.1 Acetatifactor sp.
GGAAGCCTGTATATGTGGGGGAGTAATGGCAGTGGACAAATAGGAAATGGGAGCATGGATGATCAGGCAACCCCAGTGAAAGTCCTTGAAAATGTAGGGACCGTATCATTAGGGAGGTATTATAGTGGAGCAATTACGAAAGACGGAAGTCTGTATATGTGGGGGAACAATGAATATGGACAAGTAGGAAATGGAAGCACAGAGAATCAGACCACTCCTGTAAAAGTTCTTGAAAATGTAAAGCTTCCCATTGTAAATGATTCTGCAAAAAGTAGATTAAAATTCAGTGAAATTGCATCAAATACGATAGTGTATTTTGATGATCATGGCGATAAAAAAAGTTTGACTTTCGATTATAGCATGGACTTTTGTCTTGAAAAGGATGCGACAGAATATAATCCGGATTTGGCTTATATGCTCGCAGCTTTGGCTAATTCGGCATATCACAAAGAAGGCGTGGATTTTACATTGCTAAAAGATGTTGACAGTGGTATTTTTCCGGATGATCCGCTTGCTATCACAGAGTCATTGCGAAATTTAGGCTTTGATGCAGAAAATGGGGATGTGCGTGAATTTAATTATTTTTCGAGTGATTCGGATGATAATTATGGCGAAAACCTAGTAGCATTTACTTTGGCAACAAAAGAAATGAGCGATGGAACGGCACTGATTTCTATTGTAGTATGTGATTCTTATGATGACATGGCAGAATTTACGAGCGATTGGAGAAGCAACGTTGATTTTAAAAATCTGGGAACCGGATCGCACGAAGGTTTTGATGCTGCCGCAAAGGAAATCATTCAAAAACTTAATGTGCTCATAAATGATAAATCTATTGATGGCGATAAGGTAAAGTTTGTTATAACAGGGCACAGTCGCGGTGCTGCTGTTGCGAATCTTGTAGCAAAAACACTGATAGACAGTGGCGTCCCCACAAATAGTGTATATGACTATAATTTTGCATGTCCTGATTCAGGGCGCGATTATTCAAGTAATTGGAATTCCAATGGAGAATATGATAGCTTATATAACATCAATAACGTGCGTGATATAGTAGGTGTAATTCCAGGAAATTTGTTTAATACGTATTTAAATACAAACAAATTTCTATGGGGTGAGCTTCCGGATACTGTTTTTTGGGGAAAATATGGACATACATATTTTTTCTCTGAAAATGGAGATGCCGTTACAGAAACGATGATAGGTGGTTTTGATCAACATTCTGCGACTCTTTATCTTGATCATATGAGTAAACAGCAATCAACAGACTCATTTACATCATGGGAACAGGTAAGGCTTGCCTTAGCTGCTAACGCTGTGCAGGGAAAGAATGGGAAAATATTTGGAGTGTTCTGCCCTGTTGATATTGAGATTATAGATGAAGATGGAGTTAAGGCTGCCGAGATAGTAAACGGTCAGTCGCAGTATTATTCGGAATCATTTGGTGACGTTGTTATAGTTACGGCTGAGGATCAGAGTCTTGTTTATGTCAACGGAAATAAAGAGTATTTCGTGATATTTACGGGCAGCGATACTGGTGAAATGACATACTGTGTCAGTGATGCTGTATCAGGGAGTGAGTATGAAAAAGAAATCATGTACACGAATGTTCCCTTATCACAGGGAAGGAAAATGGTAAGCATACTCAATAATAATGAGCAATCTGATAAAGTAACATTAGTACTTTTCGATGAAAAACTCAATCCGAAGAAACAGATCGATCATAGTGGAGCAGAGCTGGAATTAAGTGATGACCTGAAAGAAGAATACTCCAATCTACCTTTAGAAAAGCCTGTGACGGAATATAAAATCACCTATGACCTTGACGGAGGTCAGGTGACTGGAAATCCTACGACTTACACGGAGGATACAGATACGTTTACCTTAAATAATCCGACGAAAACCGGATATACGTTTACCGGGTGGACAGGTTCAAATGGTAATACTCCTGAGTTAACGGTGACGATCGTTAAGGGGACAACAGGTGACTTGTCTTATACTGCTAATTGGAGTAAAGAAACTTCGAACGACTCTGGCAGCGTGAGCGGTGGAGATGTTTCCGACAGCGTGAGTGGTGGAGATGTTTCCGACAGTGTGAGCGGTGGAGATAGTAATAATTCAGAGGATGCGGATACAACCCCGGACGATTCCGGCAGCGTAAGTGGCGGAGATATTTCCGGCAGTGAGAATGACGGAGATGGTAATAACTCAGAAGATGTGGGTGCAGCTCAGGCAGAGCACAATTCTTCTGCAGAAGATGTCAGCATTACCATAGTTGAGAACAGCGTATCCAATGAAAAAGCATCTGCTGATTATTCCTATAAAACGGGGGATAAGACAGGGGCGGATAATATCTTATTGATTATTTGTGTAATATGTATGACAGGTTGTCTTGTAAAGTTATATATGATAAAAAAATATGAATGAAAAAGAAAGAAAAAGCCTGAAGAAGGATATTGTACTAACTGAAAAACTAATTCTGCAATATGATTTATCATCTTTAGATAACAGAAAAAGGCTTATAAGGCTAATTGCTTCTATGCCGTCGAAGGACTGCCTGGATTCATGGTTGGGGATTGCCTTCTTAAAGTCTGTGCAAGATAGAGGCACGGACTATGAAAAATCTAATTATCGATATCTGATGATTAAGGATTTAGAATGTTTAAAATCACTTGTGAAGGATACCAACAGTGATTGTGATCAGCCAATGGTGAAGAAAATTTTCTCTAAAGAGAAAAATACGTTGCAGACATGGGTAGAAACCGCTTTCTGGGAATATTACGAACAAGAAAAGAAGGCAATAGAAAGAAAAGCAATTCTACAGGAAAAAGAGAATCAACAAGCGGATATTATTATTATACAAAAATTGGGTGAAAAATTTAATTTGAACAATCAAAAGCATGTAGATTTTTTGTATGATTATCTGCTGGGATTGAACAAAGAATGTTTTACAACCTGGATTGGTAAAAATTTTTTGAAAGAATTATCCGCCAGAACAAGTAAGGCAAAAGCAAAGAGAAGGAAAGAAAAATTTTGGAGAGCGTGCTTCCTATTCTTTTTCTTTGTTTTTGCAATACTACTGGAAAACAAAATAATAAGCTTTGTAAAGGATGACCAAAATAAAATCATTATGGAGTTGGCTGCAAGTAACAGAGAGTTGTCCGAGAGAATACAAGATGCGATGATACAATTGCCCAAAGAGGAAGATGCGATGATGCAATCGCCGAAAGAAGGAGAAGATATTGCAGTTGAACCGAAAGACAATAATACCATTTTGGAAAAATACCAAAAACTGTATGCAATAAACAATGAAATGGTTGGATGGATTGAAGTATTAGGAACAGACATCAATTATCCGGTAATGCAAGGAGAAAGTGAATACTATTTAACACATGGCTATGACAGGGTAGAACAAAAAGCAGGTGCAATTTTTGTTGATGAGAAAGTAAACTTTAATCCAAATGATAATTTTATTGTTCTATATGGCCATAATATGAAAGACGGTTCCATGTTTGGCCAGCTTGATAATTATCTTGACCAAAAATATTTCAATGAGCACCCTGAATTTCAGTTTGATACTCTGTATGAAGAGCAACTATATGAAATTGTAGCAGTCCTTCAGACAAAAATATTGTATACAAATGAAGAAGGTTTTCGCTTTTATCAAACGTATCATTATCAAGATGAAGACACATTTAATGACATAAAAAAATTAATTCAGGAAGAACAGGTATATGATACAGGCATACAGTTAGAATATGGGGATTCACTTGTTTTATTGTCAACTTGTGAATATTCTGTTGAAAATGGACGTCTTGTTGTCGTAGGTCGAAAAAAGCAGTAATTACTGTGAAACATTAACAGTGTTGGAAGAATAGCGCTGCAGTCTGGTTATGGACTGTGGCGTTTTTATCATGCCATTCCCCGCCTTCGGGATTCTGAATTGGATAAATTTAAGGGATATACTTGTCATAGGACAAACTGGAAAAATAATAAAATGGTTTATACCCGAAATTGATATATGGGGAAAGGAGGAGGGGAGCCTTGGGACTGACAAAGGAAGAGCTTGATCGGATGGCGGCTGTGGATGTGCGGACAGTGGATATTTCCACATTGACAGATTTGCGAGATATAGAGATTGATACTTCTTTGCCTGTGGAAAAGAAGTTGGCTGCATTTGCCGAACAGACGTCAAACGTATATGTCAACCGTATTGGAGATTATGTGGTAAAGGTCAGATTTCAGGAAAGCGGAGCCAGTATTGACGATAAGATGTCGGAGTATCTGAGCAGGCTTTCCAAGATTTATATATAGTAAACTCTTGTTTTGTAAAATGATTTGCTTGAAGATAAAAAATATGCTTGAAATAAACAGGCGTCTATGCAAACTTGATATTAGGACGAAACAGTGGAACTCCTGATTTTTGGTAAAGGCACTGACGGTTTCCTGAGAGCTTATTTAGGGGAACAGGAAGCGAAAACCATAACCAGAATCAGGGAGTGATACTATGAAAGAACATACACATTTCTATACAGCCATGTATCTGCGGCTTTCCAGAGATGATGGAGTCGTCTTGGATGATGACAATTCTGGGAAAACAGCGGGCAGAAGTGGTGAATCCAAGGCCGAGAGCAACAGCATAGGCAGTCAGAGAGAAATGATCCGTTCATTCTTAAGGGAACAAGCGGATATGGAGCTTTATGACAGTTATGTAGATGATGGCTTTTCCGGCAGCAATTACGACAGACCAGAATTTAAGAGGATGATGTCCGACATAGAGGCAGGAAGGGTAAACTGTGTAGTCGTGAAAGACTTGTCTCGTTTTGGACGCGATTATATAGAGACCGGGAGGTATCTGGAAAAGATATTCCCGGCTCTTGGTGTGCGTTTTATTGCCCTCACAGATCATTATGACAGTTTTTCGGCAGACTGGGGGGAGCGTACCATTGTGCTGCCGGTAAAAAATTTTATTAATGATTCCTACTGCCGGGATATTTCTACTAAAGTAAAGAGTCAGCTTGCAGTGAAGCGGAAAGCCGGGGAGTGTCTTGCTCCCTTTGCCGTATATGGTTACCAAAAGTCATCAGAAGATAAGAATAAGCTGGTGGTGGATAACTATGCGGCAGAGATTGTCAGGAAGATATTTTATTGGAAGATAGAGGGGATGTCGATTGCAGCGATTGCAAATCGACTGAACAGTCTGCAGGTTCTTCCACCAAAGGAATATAAGCAGTCTAAAGGCTTAAATTATAACGGCGGGTTTACGGGGGGGACCGGAAAAGGATGGAGCGGCGTTGCCGTCAAGCGTATCCTTATAAACGAGACTTACGTGGGACACCTATTGCAGGGAAAGACTGAAAAAATCAATTATAAGGTAAAGAAAAATGTAAAGAAACCAAAGGAAGAGTGGGTGAGAGTGGAAAATACTCATGAAGCTATTGTGTCAGCTAGTGATTTTCAGATCGTTCAGCATTTGTTGAAATGCGACGGGCGGGTCAGCCCGGAGAGCGGCGAGATCAATCCCTATGCAGGACTTTTGTTTTGCGGGGATTGCGGGGAACAAATGGTCCGGCGTCTTGTCCGCTATGGGGCTTCCAGCAAGGTGTATTATATCTGTTCTACTAAGAACCGAGGGGATGGGTGCAGCAGGCATAGCATTGAAGAGAATACTTTAAATGAGCTTGTATTGACGGCGGTGCGTGAGTATGCAAATAAGTTCCTTATCCAGGAAAAACTGTTTGAGCAGATAAGAGAACAAGAAGTGAATTTTGAAGCAGTAATGGGAGCAAATGAAGAGATTATTCGTCTGAAACAGGAACAGGATAAATATGATTGTTTCCGCACCGGACTGTATGATGATTTGCGGCGGAATATTATAACGAAGGAGGAATTTGAAAGATTTTATAGGGAATTCAGTCAGAAAGTTGAGAACCTGGAACAGGCAAGGAAGGAGCAGGAAAGACTGATCAGTGATATGTTGCGGATTGGGGCAGTTTCTGCAGGAAGGCTTGCAGTTTTCAGGGCTTCTTTGGAATTGAAGGAAATAGACCGGCATACCCTTACAAGTATGGTGGAGCGGATCCTGGTGTTTGAAAACAAGCGGATTGAATTAGAATTTAGTTTCTATGATAAGTATCGTGCCATGCAGGAATGTACTGCTATTCTCTGTGGGAAAAAGACTGACGGGGAAAGGAGTGCATAATAAATGGGAAGAAGATCAAAAAGACTTTACTCTCCAGTGGATGCTGCAGAAAAGAGGCCAAGTTCGGTGAGCTGGCATTATAAAGCAGGTATATATGCCAGATTGTCGGTAAAAAAAGATGAAAAAAACGAATCTATTGATGTGCAGGTGGAAATCGCAAAGAAATTTGTGGAGGACTGGAATGCGAACCATGCTGATAAAATAGAGGTTATTAACTACTACAAGGATCTCGGAAAGACTGGAACCAGCTTTGAACGTGATGAATTTAAGCGGCTTATGCAGGATGTGAGGCTGGGGGATATTAACTGCGTTATTGTAAAGGATCTGTCTCGTTTTGGGCGCAACTATCTGGAGGTGGGGAATTATATTGAGAAGATTTTTCCGTTTCTGGGGGTGCGATTCGTTGCGGTGGCTGATGGATACGACACAGGGTTAGACGGTGATCATACTACTCAGATGGCAACGGAGATCAAAAACCTGGTAAACGATATGTACGCAAAGGACTTTTCTTCCAAGGCCCGGCTGTCTCTGGTTCAGCGGAGACAGGAGGGCTCTTATGTGGGAGGCCCGCCGCCTTATGGCTATAAGGCAGTGAGGGAAGATAACTTAAGGAGGCTTGTTCCAGATGAGAATACGGCATGGGTAATTAAGCATATTTATTGCAAATTCATTGAGACAGAAAGCTATAAGGCAGTAGCGGATGATCTCAACAAAAGCAGGATAAACCCTCCAAGCGTTTACCGTAAAAGCGGGGAGGTATATTGCCCGCCTGATATGCCTTATAAGGGCTGGGATAAGGGATATATGGAAGTTCTACTGAAGAATGAAACTTACATAGGCAGGCTGGTACAGGGGAAGACAAGCATTTCTTCTGGAAAGGTGAGGAAGCGGACCGGGGAAGAAGAATGGAAGATAAAAGAGCAGGCCCATGAGCCGCTGATAGATAAGGAGGTTTTTGAGAAAGCCCGAGAGGTCTGGCAGAGAATTAGCAGGAGGCAGAAGAACCATAAGCATCCCTCAGAAGACTATCCGGTTGAGACGAGTGTTTTTGAGGATGTATTATTCTGCGGCGTGTGTGGGCGGAAAATGACCAGACACAGCCATGTCAGGAGTTATGCGGATGGGAGTAAAAAGAGGATGGAAGAATATTTCTGCCTCAATGCAGCAAATACAAAAACAGATATATGTCAGTCTCCCAATTATATTGTGAAAAACCATCTGGTAAATACGCTTTTTTCACTGCTGGAACAGGAATTTGCCATTTGTCTGAAAAGGCAGAAGGAGTATGAAAAGAGGGGAAAGGATATTTGGGCTGCAAAAAAGAGAGAGCTGGAATTGGCATTACGATCCGTACAGAGGGAAAAGAGAGAATCTGAAGGACGGGGCAGTACGGCGTATATGGCATATCGTATGGGAAAACTATCGCAAGAGGAAATGCTTAACGAGAGGCGGCAAAGAGAGGTTAAGATTCGAGAACTGTCAGACAAGGAGACTGGGATCCAGAAAGCGATCCAAAAACTGGAGAAGAAAGAAAAGGTTTATTTAAGTGCCATACGTGCGCTCATCAGGTTGAAGGATGGGCAAGTGTTCACAAAAGAATTGGTAACGGTACTGATTGATAAAATCTACGTCTATCCCAGGAAACGGATTGAGGTGGTGTTTACCTTTGAAGATGTTTTTCAGAAAGCGGGGGTGGCAGAATGAAAGAAAAAGACCATATTGCAATTTATCTGCGGTTATCTATGGAGGACAAGATTCAAGGGGATGCACTTTCAGGAATCGCGTGCGCGTTAGATGAAAGCAACAGCATCACCAGCCAGAGAAAAATGCTGTTGGAGTATATTCGGAAGGATGCGGAGCTTGCAGGGCAGGAAGTTGTGGAGTTCTGTGATGATGGAATTTCCGGCACGAGCATGAATAGACCGGGGGTGCAGAAACTGCTAAAAGAAGTAAAACAGGGGATCGTGAAATGTATTCTGGTAAAGGATATGTCGCGGTTTTCCAGAGACTATATTGAATTGGGTACATATTTGAATCAGATATTCCCTTTTATGGGAGTGCGTTTTATTGCGGTAAATGACCATTATGACAGCAAAGAGCAGGCCGGTGACGTCATAGGCATAGACACGGCTTTTCAGACACTTCTATATGATTTATACAGCAAAGATCTGTCTGTAAAGGTTAAAGCATCTCATCAGAGTAAAAAGGCAAACGGCGAATACATTACCGGGGAGATCCCTTTTGGCTATGAGAGAAGCCGGGAAAAGAAGAATACAGTCGTTATAAATCAGAAGGAAGCAGAGATAGTGCGATATATTTTTTCTTTGGCAGTAGATGGTCTTGGAAGTGCACAGATTGCAAGGAGGCTTGTGGCGGAGCAGATCCCGACACCAATGCAGATGCATCATCCTGGGAGGAAAGGCGTAAATGAACATTACAACTGGAGCGATAAGGCGGTCAGACGTATATTGAATAACCGTTTTTATCTTGGGGAGATGGCTTATGGGAAGACTGTACGAAAGTCTGTGGGGAGCAAAAGCGTGAAGGCGGTTCCCAAGGAACAGTGGAAGGTCATCCCAAACCACCACGAACCCTTGATCACGCAGGAAATTTATGCTCTTGTCAATAAGAAATGTCCTGAACATTCTTCCAAAAGAATACGGAAAAGGTATTCCCTGACGGGGAAAATTTACTGCGGAGGCTGCGGATATGCCATGAGTTACAGGGGAAGCACAAAGTATTGCAAATGCCATTGTGTTTATTGTGCAAGGTATACCCAGCTTCGGACCTGGGACTGTTGTACATATTTCAATGCGGTTATGCTGGAGGAAATTGTGCTTAAGGAATTATATGAGGAATTGAAGCGGCGAGGTAATCTGGTCTCTCAGAGGGAGAACCTGCAACGGTCCCTGAAGGGATCTATGGACAGTTTGAGTGGCACTCTCCAAAAGTGCGAAAGGCAGAACCATGTGCTTGTCAGTCAAAAGGATGCCTTATATACAAAGTATGTAGCAAGGCAGATAGGGGCGGAGGAATACCGTAGGCAGGCCGACATGATAGATGATCAAATACGGGAACTCTCACAAAAACAGGAGGAAGCGAGAGCTCAATATGAGTGGGCACTGGAGGCAAGCCGAAGGGACAAGGAGGATATGAAGCAGATCATTCGATTTTCGCATCTGGAAGAGTTGACACAGGAAGCCGTGGATATTTTTATTAAGAGAGTGACACTTTACCGGGATAAACGGGTGGAGATTGAGTGGAGCTTTTCGGAAGAAGATAGGGAATATACGGCTGAAGCAACTTGACATTAACCTAACATAGATTTTGGATAACTTGACACTAATGTAACATAACCCCCACGAAGTTATGTGTTTTTCAGGAATTTATCCTGAAAAACACTTAGCATTTACTTGACATAAGAGGGACATGACATGATGGGATTGGTTGGTACGCCTATCATGGCGATAGAGTCGGGTGTGGTGGAGGCTTTGGGCTGGAATCAGTACGGGGGCTGGCGTATCGGCATTCGAAGCTTTGACGGGCAGAGATACTATTACTACGCCCATCTGCGCCAGAATTATCCCTTTGCGGAAGGGCTGGAGGAGGGCAGCATCGTCACTGCCGGGGATGTGATCGGATATATGGGGCATACGGGCTACAGCACAACAGAGAATGTCAACAATATAGAGGTGACGCATCTGCACTGGGGGCTGGAGCTTATTTTTGACGAGTCTCAGAAGGAGAGTGACAATGAGATCTGGATCGATGTGTACGCGCTGACACGGTTTCTGGCAAAGCACACGCAGGCGGCAGAGAAGGTGGGGGATACCAGAGAATGGGTGCGCAGCAACAAGATTTTCGATCCTGCGGTGGAATTGTACGGACAGGGGACGGTATCGGGATCCAATGCGGTGTCGGAATCTGATGCAGGAACGATGCCGGATACTTTGCCGGACGATTAATCCGGCGTTCCGTTTTCATCAAGGCGGAAGTGTCGGCTCTTTTCCAGCCGTGCTTTCCATGTGCCTTCGGCACCCTCCTCTGTGGGAAGATAATAGCGCCTGTCCTTTAAGCTTTCCGGCAGGCAAGTCATGCGGGCAATTTTTTCTTCTGTGTCGTGGGCATAGACATAGCCGTCGCCGTAGTTCAGGTCCGCCATGAGCTGAGTGGGGGCGTTGCGTATCGTCAGTGGCACCGGCTCTGCCAACTGGCTTAAGGCATCCACCTTTGCAGTCTCATAGGCTCGGTACACTGCGTTCGAGCGAGGGGCCAGAGACAGATAGATTACGGTCTGGGTCAGGTTCACATTGCACTCCGGCATACCGTTGAAGTGGCAGGCCTGATAGGCAGCCACTGCCAGAGGGAGCGCCTGGTTGTCCGCCAGGCCGATATCTTCGCTGGCAAAACGGATCAGCCTGCGGGCAATGTAAAGCGGATCTTCACCGGCCTCCAGCATTCTGGCGAGCCAGTAGACAGCAGCGTCCGGGTCAGAGTTGCGCATGGATTTGTGCAGGGCGGAGATTAAATTGTAGTGCTCTTCACCGTTCTTATCGTATAACAGGGTCTTCTTTCCCAAGCATTGTTCCAGCGTCTGGGCAGTCACGGTGACTGAGCCGTCAGGGGAGATATCCCCGTTCAGCACAGCCATCTCCAAAGTATTTAATGCCGTGCGGGCGTCTCCGTTTGCAAAGGAGGCGATGGTCTTTAAAAGGCTTGTTTCCATATGGATGTCTAAGCTACCAAAACCCCGCTTGTCCGCCAGTGTGCGGGTCAGCAGTTTGGTCAAATGCTCCGCCGTCAACTCTTTCAGGACAAACACTTTACATCTGGACAAAAGAGCGGCGTTGATCTCAAAGGAGGGATTTTCTGTGGTAGCGCCGATCAGCGTGATGCTGCCCCGTTCCACATAGGGGAGGAAAGCGTCCTGCTGGGCCTTATTGAATCTGTGGATCTCGTCCACAAAGCAGACGGTGCGCACTCCGTATGCGCGGTTATCCTCCGCCTGTTTCATGATCTCCTTAATCTCTTTGATGCCGCTGGTGACAGCGCTGAAGTTGATGAAGTTGGCTTTGGAGCGGTTTGCTATGATACTTGCCAGAGTGGTCTTGCCCACGCCGGGAGGGCCCCAGAAGATCATGGAGCAGATTTGGTCGCGCTCCAGCATCTGCCGCAGGATCATGCCCTTGCCCAACAGATGTTCCTGGCCGATGTAGTCATCCAGGTCTCTGGGACGCATTCTGTCTGCCAGGGGTGCCATGGCGGGAGAGAGGGAGTGTTCACTTTGGGGGTCAAACAGGGATAATTGATCCATATTTTTCTCTTTTCTCTCAATGAAATGATGTTTACAAAAGCAACTATATCTATGATAGCATATTTTACGGATAATAAAAAATATTTTTAACTTGTCAGGTTGAACGAAATGGGAAAAGTGTTGACAATAAAATTTTGAGGGATAAAATTAATCTTATAAAACAAAAAGAGGAGGCCATTGTATGGATAGTCAACAAAACGTAAACCAAAATGCAGCGGAGAATTCTGAGCAGGCAAAGATTCCCAGCGTATATGGGATTGTTTGTCCAAAGTGCCAAAAGGGTGATCTGACAATAGTGGGAACAAAGGGTTCCAAGGGAGCAGCTATCGGCATGGGCTTAGCCCTTGGTGCAGTCGGTAATCTAATAGCTAATGCTTCCAACAAGGATGATTTTTCGCTGCGTCCCATTCAGTACAAATGCAAATCCTGCGGCAACAAATTTGAATCATATCCGCTTGTGGCAAAGCCCGAAGAGATGTTAGAGAAGCCTTGCACAGTCAATTTCCATCGCCTCTCCAGATTTGTAGGTATAGCAATGTCACAGGATGTATGGCTGAATGGTGTCAAGGTTGGCACAGTGGGCAACGGTAAGAGCATTACCTTTCAAACCGTTACGAAGCACAACACAATCTTTGTGAGCGATCAGTACGGCGTGGCCTTTAAGGGTGACTTTAAATTTGAGGCGCAAGAGGGTGGAACGGTAGAGGTTAATTTCAAGGGAAAGTTTGTATAACATAGGTTTGTGTCATGCGAAATAACAGAGGGACGCCGGTTGTAGGCGTCCCCTTGTTGTTGTACAAATTTTTTCTCTGTCAGACTGTTGAAATTTATGGAAAAAAAGTTTGCTTTATGATATGATAAAAATAAGATGCCAGAGGTTTCGGAATGCAGAAGAAAAGACTCTGCGGATTTCGGGGAGTGTTATAGGGAATAAAGGAGAAAAGGTTTTGGAGACGACTGAGAAGGTATATACCTGTGATGTGTTGATCGTGGACGACGATGAATTCAATTTAAGAGTGGCAGGAGATATTCTCAAGGAGAAATATTCCATTTGTACGGCGCAGTCTGGGGATGAGACGCTGGATTTTTTGGAAGAAAATCTGCCGAGACTGATCTTGTTGGACCTGCACATGCCGGGGATAGATGGACGGGAGACCATGAGAAGGATTCAGGGGAATGAAAAGTGGAAGAAAATTCCAATTATTTTCCTGACATCGGACAGTAAGCCGGAGACGGAGAATGAATGTCTTGTGCTGGGAGCGATGGACTTTATTACTAAGCCTTTTGTGCCCATGGTAATGCTGAGCCGTATCAGCCGCATTATGGAGCTTGTTGAGTTACAGAATGATCTGGAGCTTAAGCTGGAAGAAAAGACGGAGATGGTGGAAAAGGTGTCATTAAATTCCATCATGGTGATCGCCAACGCAATTGATGCGAAAGATACCTACACTTCGGGCCACTCTTCGCGTGTGGCGAAATGCTCCGCGGCGATTGCCAGACAGCTGAAATGGTCGGAGAAGGAGGTTCAGAATATCTACTATGTGGCTCTGCTTCACGACATTGGTAAGATTGGCGTGCCTGACGCGATCTTAAACAAGCCGAGCAGACTTAACAACGAAGAATTTGAGGTCATTAAAAAGCACCCGGTGATCGGCAACGATATCCTGAAGGATATCCATATGATAAGGAGTGTGGCGGAGGGTGCTTTGTATCACCATGAGCGCTATGATGGCAGAGGATATCCCTTTGGTCTGACCGGGGAGGAAATTCCCTACTGTGCCAGGATCATCGGTATCGCAGACGCTTATGATGCAATGACTTCCAACCGCATTTACCGCCATAGGCTCAGCCAGGAGAATGTCATCAAAGAGTTTGAAAAGGGTAAGGGAACCCAGTTTGATCCTGCGCTGACAGACTTGTTTTTGGAGATGCTTCGCGACGGCTTTGATGTGACGAAAGAGAGGAGAGCGGTCAACTGGGATGAAGAGCTGGCAAGCCAGAGCAGTGCTATGCTCAGCAAGGCGCTCACAGAATATACCGCAGATATCCAACAAAAGGAGAGCGTCGATTCCTTGACGGGACTAAGCACCAGAAACCATGCGGAGGCACAGATCGGAGAACTTCTCGGGAAAGCTCAACCGGGAGCGCTGATGTTGATCAACATGGATAATTTTAAACATTTTAACGATACTTTTGGCCATATCATGGGTGATAACACGTTAAAAATGTTTGCCAATATATTAAAAGAAAAGACAACGCCGAAAGATGTGGTCTGTCGTCTGGGTGGCGATGAGTTTGTGGTATTTTTGTCGGATATGACCGACAGGCAGGAGGTGACAGGGAAGGCGCAGGATATTTTAGATACGTTTTCCGATAGCCTGGAGAAGATGAATTGTGGAAACGCGATCTCTGTATCCATCGGTATCGCTGTTTTTCCCGGTGACGGCAAGAACTTTGAGATGCTCTATAACAATGCCGATAAATCTCTGTATTATGTGAAGAAAAGCGGGAAAAATGCTTATGCCTTCTATAGTGACGAGAAACCTAGGGATAAGGTACATAATACCGGCACAGATCTGGTTCATATTCGCACTATGCTAGAAGGAAATATAAAGGAGGCTGAAAAGGGAGTATTTAAGGTAGAGTTTGAAGATTTTCAGCGGATCTACAAATATATTTCCCGAAGCGTGAAGAGAAACCATCAGCAGGTACAGACCTTGCTGTTTACGCTGTTCATGGATGAAAATGAGAGCTTGCGATTGAACTTCGAGGAATCCATGCAGGCACTGGAACTGGCTGTGGCGTCCTCCGTGCGGTTGGTAGATGTGGGGACCAAATACAGCAGTATTCAATATATTGTTATCTTGTTGGATACAGATATAGACAACGGCAGAAAGGTGGCCGACCGGATAGTTAAGAAGTTTTATCAAATGTACGGCGGCAGAGGCGTTGTGGTATCCTACGACATTCAGACCATGCTTTCGCAGAGTGACGGGGAATAGTACTGGTAATTTTCCAATACCTATGGTATAATGCTTTATAGCGCGGAGGGCGACACATTCGAAAGAAATGTTATGCTGGATAAGGCTACAGGTTGAAATACCTGTTACTTTATCCGGCATTTTTTAATATATGGCCCATTGCGTATAGATAAAAAGCAACAACTGAGTAAAGGAAAGATAAAAATGAAACAGGTACAGAATTTTACGGAAGGACGGATTTTTTCCCCGTTGATACGATTTGCACTGCCGGTTCTCTTGGCATTATTTTTGCAGACCATGTACGGTGCGGTAGATCTGCTGGTGGTAGGTCAATTTGGAGGCGGTCTTGCCGATGTATATGTATCTGCTGTGTCTACCGGCAGTCAGGTCATGCAGACGATCACGGTTGTAATTACAGGACTTGCCATGGGACTGACTGTTTTTGTAGGCATGAAGATCGGTGCAGGGCAGAGGGAGGAGGCCGGGAAGATCATTGGCAGCGGTATCGGATTGTTTGGAGTACTTGCTGTCGCAATTACCGTTGCAATGGTATTGGCAGCACCTTTGCTGGCCCGGGTGATGCATGCTCCGGAGGAAGCTTTTGACGAGACTGTTACTTATATTGCCATCTGTTCTGCAGGTTCGTTGTTTATTGTTGCTTACAATCTGGTGGGCAGTATTTTCAGGGGGATCGGCGATTCTAAAATGCCGCTTGTAACAGTGGCGATTGCCTGTGTTTTGAATATTGGAGGAGATTTGCTTTTTGTAGCGATTCTTCATATGGGTGCAAAAGGGGCGGCCATTGCCACAATATTTGCCCAGGCAGTGAGTGTGGTGCTTTCTCTTCTGATCATCCGGAAACGTGAATTGCCGTTTGCCTTTTCCATCAAAAATATCCGACTCAAGGGTATTTATATCAAAGAGATCCTGAAGCTCGGCATACCTATCGCCCTTCAGGATCTGCTTGTAAGTATTTCTTTCCTTGCGATCATTGCTATTGTAAATGGTCTGGGCCTGATAGAATCCGCGGGTGTAGGAGTTGCGGAGAAGATGTGCGGCTTTTTGATGCTGGTTCCTTCGGCCTATATGCAGTCCATGTCTGCTTTTGTGGCACAGAATATTGGTGCAGGAAAGCCGGAGCGGGCGAGAAAGGCTCTGTGGTGCGGCATAGCTTCTTCTTTGGCGGCGGGTGTCGTAATGGGATATTTTACCTTTTTTCACGGGGATCTGTTGGCAGGCATTTTTGCCAAAGACACGAAAATCATTCTGGCGGCAGCAGACTATCTGAAAGCCTATGCCATCGACTGCCTGTTGACATCATTCCTGTTTTGCTTCATCGGTTATTTCAACGGGTGCAGCAGCACAACCTTTGTCATGTTTCAAGGCATCATTGGGGCCTTTGGAGTGCGGCTTCCGGTTTCATGGATCATGAGCAGGCAAGCTGCGGTATCTTTGTTCCACATCGGTCTTGCCACGCCGGCATCCACCGTGGTGCAGATTATTTTGTGCGGTATTTATTTTGGCATAACCCTTCATAAGAAAAAGAAATGACACTGAGGATTGAGAACCACTCCATAAACTACAAGCCCCAGTACAGCGCTGAGCATAATAACTTTGGGAATACTGATCCTAAATATTAATAACAATACGGCGTCCAAAACTCCTATTACGACCGCCGGAACAGAAATCCCGCCGCTTTCTATGTAGTTGGTGCAAGAAAGGGTGAGACACACGCCGATGACCATTGCAAGACAGGCGGGACGGACACCTATCATCACGTTTTGTATCAGTCTGGCCTCTTTGAACCTGGCGAAAAAGACTGCTGCTATGAGACAAAGGGTAAAAGAGGGCATCAAAACGCCCAGATTGGCGGCAAGTGCACCCAAAAAGCCTGCCGTCCGCATCCCGGCGAAAGTTGCGCAGTTAAGTCCCAGCGGTCCGGGTGTCATTTCAGCGATTGCCACAATATCGGAAACCTCCCCGGCTGTCATCCAGTTGTGTGACAGCATCTCACTGCTGATGAGGGGGATCATGGAAAGTCCTCCAAAGCTGGTAAAACCAATCTTTAAAAAGCTCCAAAAGAGCCGAAAATAAATCATTTGTTCTCACCTCTTCTTTCGTAAACTTCTGTGATCAGAATGCCGGACACGGCGCCAATGAGTACAAGATATATGCAGCTCATATGTAAAAACAAATACAATCCCAACGTCAAAAGCATCACAAGGATACAAGGAGAATACTTGAAAGAGCCTTTAACCATCCCGACGGCGGCACTTATAATGATCGGAACAACAGCGGCCCGCACACCGCTCATCGCAGCGTCGATCCATGCGTTGTCACGAAATGCTGTGTAGAAAAGAGCGATTATCGACAACATGAGCAAAGGAGGCATAATAATACCGAGAACACAGACAAAACCACCAAGGATTCCCAGCATGCGATATCCAAAGAGCATGGCAACATTGCCGATCATTGTGCCGGGAAGACTTCTGGCAACGCTTGTCAGGTCAATAAGTTCTTCTTCGGTCAAACTCTTTTTTTCTTCCACATAAATTCTTTGCATCTGTGCAACAATGCCCCAGCCACCCCCGAAGGTAAAACAGCCAAGTTTCAAAAAATCAAGAAACAGCCGCAGTGCTTCCGATATTTTTCTCATTGGTCCTCTCCTTATCCATATTAGTGCGAAATGCTAACGATTATTATAGTATGACTTTGCAGAGTGGTCAACAGCCTCAAGGATTGGTTTTTTTCAGAAAAATAATAGAAATTTAAGGTTCATAGTTTGAAATTAGGTTGAATTTATCCTATATAATAGCATATAATATATAAAAGACTAAATAAATATAGAAAGGACATAGGTGACATGTATATTGATATAAAAAATCTTGTATCTATTTCGGAGGCAAATCAGAATTTCTCCAAGGTGGCGAGAATGGTAGACGAAAACGGAGCGGCCGTGATCTTGAAGAATAATACACCAAGGTATGTTCTGCTAGATTATAGTAAATTGCAGGACAATACAGAGGCAGACAGTGAAATGCTTGAGGATGTGGCAACTCGTTTGCTGGAAAAGCATAAAAAAGCGTTTGAGGAACTGGCAAAATGATTTTACTAAGCAGAGAACAAGTACTATATCTCCATAATAAACTGATAAATGCGACCGGAGGTATAGACGGGATACGGGACAAAGGATTGTTGGATTCGGCATTACAGACACCATTTCAGGCTTTTGATGGGGAAGAATTGTATCCATCTGTTCCACGAAAAGCTGCAAGATTATGCTATGGATTGATTCAGAACCATGCTTTTTACGACGGAAATAAACGTATAGGTATATATGTGTGATGCTCGTATTTCTGGAGATAAATGGCATGGGGATAGATTGTAGTGATGAGGAGCTGATTGATTTAGGATTAGCAGTAGCCTCTGGTGAAATGAAGGATGAGAACATTTTGCTTTGGATACTTAACCATACGAAATAACAGGGCGTATCAATCATATTTTGAAACAACTGCGGATTTGCGGTAACATATTTTAGAAAGGATTCTATAAAGGTGAAATATTATTTTAAGGTGAGACATGATGTTTGATGAATTTGACAAATATATTTCGGAGTTTGCAATGGAAGACTTTGCTGTTGACTATTGGTATGACGAAGGGGTTGACATTGCAGAAGCTATGCTTCATGAATTTGATGATAGTGATTGGGAATTATTATTAAGATCATTACCTGAAAGAACGGTAGAGTGGCAAAAGCGATTGGCATATTGTATGCACGATGAAAGCGATTTAAATCAACTAATAGTGTTGCTAAGATTAGCAGATACAGATAACAATGAATTGTTTGAAATAACTGTGGATTCGTTAAGGGGATTTACAAGCGAAGAAAGTTTAAATTTGATACAAGATCATCCACAAATCATTTTTAAAATCAAGCAATTACTTCCTAAAGCAGGTAATGCTGCAAAGAGAGTATTTGAAGAAATAACAAATAGATTTAAAGGAGAAAACAATTATGTTGCCATTTCAGAAGAACAAACAAATTGAAGGACAATTATTCTTGCTTTGCGCGGAGGGAAGTCTGGATAAAATCATGAACCAGCTCTGCAGCACCTTTGGAGCAAAGCGTAAGGACAACACCCCTGTGTTTACCATGAGTGGCGAGGGTATCGCGATCCGGATTGAGGGAGTCACAAGGGAACTCGGAGAGGAAGCCGGAAAATTTTTGGAGGAGCAGAAAAACGGAATTGTAGGTCATTTCTGGCAGGCGCCTGCGGAAAAAGTGCAGGATATAGACCGGAAGATCAACGTTCTGCATCAGATTAAAAGAACCAACGGTTATTGCGGCATAAACTATTCCTTTCAGGGTGCTCATGCGGAGAAAATGAAGAAGGAGCTCATCGAAAAGCTGACAAGAACGCTTGCGTCACTGCCGGGGCTATTGCTGGTGACAGGGGGCAAAGAGGATCAGCTGCTGGATGCGTCGGGTAAAATCGTGCTTGACGACAAGGGAAACAGCCAGGTGGAGCGTTTTATGCCCTATATGGATCGGGCTCTGATAGAGGCACCCAAGGAGGGTATTTCAGAGGAACAGATGAAACGCAGGGCAAAGAGCAGACAGTATTTTGAAGCCAGAGGGATCTTTGTCCCCGAATGGTATCCATACATAGAAAGTCTTACCGATGCAAAGATCCGCACCACTGAGGAGATGGCAGACCGGGCCGCGGCACTTTTGGCGGTGTCGTTGTACTCGGAGTGCATGCTGGGAGATGGTATGTCACCGGCAGAGGCAAGAGCTTTTGCTGAGGAACATGTGCTGAACCGATTTGGTGGAGACAGGGTGTTTTCACCGAAAGAGAAAGCCTATTTTTATAACGATGCTGCGACGGAGCAGGAAAAGATCTCCTTTTCCTGGCAGTATGAAAATCTGTTTGTGATGGATTGGGCGCTGGGGCTTTTGGATTGGCGGCTGGCATCATACAATGCCGGAAGAAAAAATTGACCGGGTTGATATTATAGTAAAGCTCTGTTTTGGTCCATTAGAAACCGAAATCTGGGGTGTAAAAGATGGGAGATTCTTTAGAGAAAATCAATATATAGAGGGTATCAGAGAGGGCGATATTGATTTTGATTATATTGGCGAAATAGAATTTCTTCAAGAGCTTGACAGAGAGATAAAATTAAGCATGGATCATAATTGTATAGAACTAATTGATATGCTGAATAAATATAGAGCACGTTATTTTGGATGATTCGGAATATGTCAAGAGGAACATTATATCAAATACATTGACGGAAATCTTTTATGAGCCTTTTTGCAATCAGCTTGCCCAGCCAAAATAATTCAGTAGTTTGGACGAATACCAACAAAAATCATACCGAGTCCATGAAATCAAAAAAATGCGGATACCCGCATTTTTTTATTAACTTTTATTGATTCATTAAATAATTTGTGATATGATGATTGCACAAATAAAAAAGTTGCAGAAAACCGCAAAGAAATGACAAGGTGATCACATGGAATTGGCAAGAGAACAGTATTTGAATAAGCTGATAAAGAAGAAGGACAACGGGCGGGTGAAAATTATTACAGGAATCCGTCGCTGTGGGAAATCATATTTGCTATTTGAACTTTATACCAGATATCTTTTAGAAAGCGGTGTAGAGGAGGAGCAGATTATAGGACTTGCTTTAGATGAATTGCCAAATGCAAGATACCGTAATCCAATAGAACTCGACCAGTATATCAGGAACAGGATTACAGATAAAACGAAAAGATATTATGTCCTGATTGATGAGATTCAGTTTGTGTCGGAGATACAGAACCCTTATGTTGACGATCCGGATGCAAAGCTTACTTTCATTGATGTGGTGCTGGGATTGATGAAGATTAAGAATGCAGATATCTATGTAACTGGTAGTAATTCAAAGATGCTGTCTTCCGATATTCTTACCCAATTTAGGGATCGTGGTGATGAAATAAGAGTTTATCCGCTGTCATATGCAGAGTTTTATTCTGCCTATGAAGGGGACAAGCGATATGCATGGACGGACTATTATACCTATGGCGGTATGCCTGTGGTGTTGTCATTGGATACACATGAAGAAAAGAGTAAATATTTACGTGAACTGTTTACGAAAACCTATTTGAAGGATGTAGTAGAACGGCACACAATCCTCAATGATGTAGAGGTATTAGAAGACCTTCTAAATATCGTGTCATCAGCCATTGGTTCACTCACGAATCCGGCTAAGTTGTCAAACACTTTTGCCAGTGAAAAACAGATAAAGATAGCTTCGGCTACGATAGAGCGTTATCTTGATTATTTTATTGATGCTTTTTTTCTACAGAAAGC
>JAFLRM010000018.1:0-12242 GCA_022511465.1 Acetatifactor sp.
CGGTTCAGGTCCGTGTGGTAGCAATACCATGAGAGTTCAAGTCTCTTTTCCTGCAGTGATGATAAATGCGATAAATGTGGCAGGAATGCCGTGTTTATCGCATGTTTTGTATGGGCGATAAAAACTGGCGGGAGATGTACAGAGTTTGTGATCGAGGCTTTGAATGATTTTGTGATCTAAGGAGCAGGTATGAAACTGGAAGAACAATATAAAATACTATATTTTAAGGATCTGGGGGATGAGAGGGGTAATCTGGTAGTCATCGAGGGTGAAGGCATGGATATTCCCTTTGATATTAAGCGTGTATTCTATATCTACGGTTCCGACGACAAGGTGGTCAGGGGGCAGCACGCCAATCGGGAGACAGAATTCCTTATGGTGAATGTGGGCGGAAGCAGCAAGGTGAAAGTGAGTAACGGCACCGAATCTACCGTGATAGAATTGAACAGACCCGGTATGGGACTGTATCTACCGCCCATGCTCTGGAAGGATATGTATGATTTTTCACCCGATTCTATCCTGTTGGTCCTGGCCAGCAGACATTACGATGATCGTGAGTATATCCGCGATTATAATGAATATTTGCGTGAGGTCAAAGGAGACATACGGTGAGTGAGATATCTATAAATAATGATGCAAGATACAGGGGTGATTAAATAGTGGATCTAAACGAAACGACGGAGGAAGTATTAAACAGGCATCCATGGGAGCTCAGCAGAACCAGGTGTGTGCTAAATGCTTTTTCAAAATACATGGACAGGCAACATAAAAACCAGAAGAGAAAGCGTTACATCAATGTAGGTGCAGGGGATCTATATTTTGACAAGGTATTGATCGCGAAATATAAAAAGGATGAAGTATACGCCGTCGATCTTGCGTACAAAGATCTGGCATCTGAGGAGAAGAATATACATAAATACCATTATCTGGAAGAAATCGAGGTTCAGGGATTTGACTATGCGATCATGATGGACTCGTTGGAGTATATGGAAGATGATGTTGACTATGTGACCAGAGTCAGCAGCCTGCTGCGAAAAGGCGGATATTTTTTCTTCACGCTGCCCGCCTTTCCTAGTCTGTTTTCCGATCATGATATTAATGTCCGGAATTTAAGACGTTATAGCAGAAGATCATTTTTTGAGGTAATCCACAAGGTGCCCGGATTGAAGATAAAAGAGGATCATAATTTTTATACTTCTCTCTTTCTGGTCCGTTTCCTTCAAAAACTTTTACACTTGCCCATTGATAGGGAACATAAGGTTACTACTGGCTGGAGGTTCAAGGAGAAGGGTTTGATCACCAGGTTTATCACAGGATGTCTTAATTTGGATTTTGCAGTCAACAGGGAGCTCAGCAGAGTCGGTATTCGTCTGCCGGGGTTATCCATGCTGGTAGTATGCAGAAAAGTGGATTAGATGTGAATGATCAATGAACGATCAGAGAGTGCGGAGCGGTTGCTCGGCACTTTTTATTTCATAGGAAATTGCTCTGCATTTCCTATGAAATAAAAAGTTCTCCGGGCAGGAGTCTGTCTCTTGTCAAAAATAAAAAAGGATTTCGGAATTGGGTGCAGAATATAAGAAATAGGGTTTATATAGTACCATGTGGACGAGCAGCGCAAACGCATGGCGTTGGAATGAGAGGCAGATATGACGATCAGAGAAAGTTTGGAACAGTGGGAAAAAGAATATTTGAGTCCGTACGCTTCCCTGAGCATGAATTCTAAGGGGAGGCAGAGAACCGAGCCGCAATGCGATATCAGGCCCGTTTTTCAGAGGGACAGGGACCGCATCATTCACTGTAAAGCTTTCCGTCGGTTAAAGGATAAGACACAGGTATTCCTGACGCCGGAGGGAGATCATTACCGCACCAGATTGACACATACATTGGAGGTGTCGCAGACCGCCAGAACGATCGCGAAAGCGCTGAAGATGAATGAGGAACTTGTGGAGGCTATCGCGTTGGGGCACGATCTGGGGCATACACCCTTTGGGCATGCGGGAGAGAGAGCTTTAAACCGTATCTGCCCTCTGGGTTTTGAGCACAGTGAACAGAGTGTGCGCACAGTGGAGCGGCTGGAGAAGAACGGAAGGGGTCTGAATCTGACTTTTGAGGTGCGGGACGGTATTCTCAATCATCAGACCATAGGAAAGCCCCACACGTTGGAGGGAAGGATTGTGCGCCTCTCGGACAAGATCGCATACATTCACCACGATATGGATGACGCCGTGCGGGGCGGCATCTTGAAAGAAAGTGATGTGCCGGGGGAGATCCGGGAGATTTTAGGCTCTTCTCCGGGGGAGAGACTGGATCACTTTATCCACGATATTGTCACCACCAGCATGGACAAGAACGATATTTTGATGTCCGATCCCGTGGCGGAAGCTATGACGAAGATCCGGCAGTTTATGTTTGATCGGGTGTACACAAACCCGAGAGCCAAAAGTGAGGAGGCCAAGGCAGAGGTGCTGATGGAGACACTGTACCAGCATTATCTGAAACATCTGGACGATCTGCCGGAGGAATTCATCAACCTTCTGAGCGAGGGAGAACCCAGAGAGAGAGTAGTCTGCGACTATGTGGGAGCCATGAGTGACCGCTTTGCGATCGCAGTGTATGAGGAGATCTACATACCAAAATCCTGGCAGATATAATGTGGCGGCATATACGGGGGAGAAGGTAACTGTTTGGCGAAAGGCCAAGCTATCATGATAGAATAGGAAATCAGAATGTTTTATCCGGAAGAACTGGTAGAAGAAGTCAGAATGAAAAACGACATCGTGGATGTGGTGTCAGGATATGTAAAACTACAGAAAAAGGGCAGCAGTTTTTGGGGCCTGTGTCCCTTCCACAACGAGAAATCGCCCTCCTTTTCCGTATCCGGAGACAGGCAGATGTACCATTGTTTCGGGTGCGGTGCCGGCGGAAATGTGTTCACCTTTCTCATGAACTATGAGAATTTTACGTTTCCGGAAGCTATCCGTGCGCTTGCGGAGCGGGCCGGTGTGCAGCTGCCGGAGGCGGAGCTGTCAGAGGAAGCAAGAAAGAAAGCGGGCCGACGGGCCAGACTGCTGGAGGTCAACAAGGAGGCCGCCAAATACTTTTATTTTCATCTGCGCTCCCCCCACGGAGAGACGGGGCAGAAATATTTGAAAAAGAGGGAACTGTCTGACGAGACGATACACCGGTTTGGGCTGGGGTACGCCGGCAAAAGCGGTGCGGATCTGGTAGAGTATCTGCGACAGAAAGGCTTTGAGGACGATCTGATCAAGGAGGCAGGGCTGGCCAATTTTTCGGAGAAACGGGGACTTCTCAGTCAGTTTTGGAACCGAGTGATGTTCCCCATTCAGGATATCAATCATCGGGTCATTGGCTTCGGAGGGCGCGTCATGGGAGACGGGGAGCCAAAGTATCTGAACTCGCCGGAGACACCGGTGTTTGACAAGCGAAGAAACTTATACGGACTAAACTTTGCCAGGACGGCCCGGGCCGGCAATATGATCCTATGCGAGGGATACATGGATGTGATCGCCTTGCATCAGGCGGGATTTACTCAGGCGGTGGCATCCTTGGGAACGGCCTTTACGGCGGAGCAGGCAAATTTGCTGCATCGCTACACGGAGAGCGTTCTGCTCGCTTACGACAGCGATGGTGCAGGTGTGAAGGCAGCGCTGCGGGGGATCGGGATCCTGCGAGAGGCAGGGATTACCGGCAAAGTGATCAATATGCGCCCTTATAAGGACCCGGATGAGTTTATCAAAAATTTGGGCAGAGAGGCTTTTAAAGAGCGCATCGACAATGCGGAGAACAGCTTTTTCTTTGAGATTCGCATTTTGGAAGAGCAGTATGATCAGAGCGATCCGGAGGCAAAAACACGCTTTCACAGGGAGATCGCGAAGAAGCTCTGCGAGTTCACTGAAGATGTGGAGCGGGAGAATTATTTGCAGGCGGTGGCGGACAAGTACCACATAGGATTTGAGAATCTTAGGAAGCTGGTGCTGGCCTACGCCTCCCAGACAGGGTTTGCAAGACCCGTGGAGCGCCCCAGATCCGGGGTGCAGCAGCGCAGCAATCCGGAGGAGAATGCGAAGAAAGCGCAGCGGCTTTTGATCACATGGATCACGGACGAGCCTCCGATCTTTCCCAAGATATGCAAATATATCTCGGTGGAGGACTTTACTGAGGAGTTGTACCGGAAAGTGGCAAAGAGGCTGTTTGCGGATCTGGAGCAGGGCAATTACAATCCTGCCGGTATCATCAGTATGTTTGAGGACGAGGAGGAGCAGCGGGAGGCTGCATCACTTTTTAACACTAATCTCCCTCGGATGGACAACGTGAAAGAACGGGAGAAAGCCCTTCACGATATCCTTTTTTCGGTTAAAAAGAATAGTTATGAATATTATACCGCTAAATTGGGAAATGATGTAAATGCACTGAAACAGGTAATAGATGGAAAGAAAGCTCTGGAAGAGCTTGCAAAAACGCATATTTCACTGGATGCAGGTTAAGATTATAACCACAGGAAGGATGGAACCAAGTAATGGATGAAAACACACAGGCAAAATTTGATGAAAAGATGAAAGAACTGCTAAACGTTGCCAAGAAGAGGAAAAATGTCCTGGAGTATCAGGAGATTAGCGATTTCTTCTCGGAGCTTCAGCTGGAGGAGGAGCAGTTTGAGAAAATCTTGGAGTTTTTGGATCAGAATGGTGTGGATGTACTGCGCATCACCGAGGACGATGATGTGGACGACGAGGAAGTCATCTTGACCGATGAGGACGAGGTGGATGTGGAAAACCTAGATCTGTCCGTTCCGGACGGCATCAGTATCGAAGATCCTGTCCGCATGTACTTGAAAGAGATCGGTAAGGTGCCGCTTTTGTCCGCGGACGAGGAGATAGAGCTGGCCAAGAGGATGGAACAGGGGGATCAGGATGCCAAGAAGCGTCTGGCGGAGGCAAACTTACGTCTGGTGGTCAGTATCGCCAAGCGCTATGTGGGCAGGGGCATGCTTTTCTTGGATCTGATCCAGGAAGGAAACTTAGGTCTGATCAAGGCAGTGGAGAAGTTTGACTATCGTAAGGGCTATAAGTTCTCCACTTATGCGACATGGTGGATCCGTCAGGCCATCACCCGAGCCATCGCAGACCAGGCGAGAACGATCCGCATTCCGGTGCATATGGTGGAGACTATCAACAAGTTGATCCGCGTCAGCCGTCAGCTGCTTCAGGAGCTTGGGCGGGAACCCACCCCTGAGGAGATCGCGGAAGAGATGGGAATGCCGGTGGATCGTGTGCGTGAGATCTTGAAGATCAGTCAGGAGCCGGTGTCTCTGGAGACTCCCATCGGTGAGGAGGAGGACAGTCATCTGGGCGATTTTATTCAGGACGACAATGTTCCTGTGCCTGCGGATGCAGCGGCTTTTACCCTTTTAAAAGAGCAGCTGGTGGAGGTGCTGGGCACCTTGACGGAGAGAGAGCAGAAAGTGCTTCGTCTGCGCTTTGGTCTGGACGATGGACGAGCCCGCACGCTGGAGGAAGTGGGCAAGGAGTTTAATGTCACCCGTGAGCGTATCCGTCAAATTGAGGCGAAAGCATTAAGAAAGCTGCGCCATCCCAGCCGCAGCCGCAAGCTGAAGGACTATCTGGACTGATGCGCGAGCTGGTGCTATCCAAGCGCCTGCAGGCGATCTGTGATCTGGTAACGCCAGGCAGAAGAGTGGTTGACGTGGGGTGTGATCACGGACTTGTGGACATCTATCTGGTGCAGAAAGGGATCAGTCCCGGTGTACTGGCCATGGATGTGCGGGAGGGGCCGCTGTCCAGAGCGCGGGGACATGTGGAAATGTATGGGCTGGGAAATTACATAGAAACCCGAATGTCGGATGGGCTGAACGCCTTTTGTGTGGGGGAAGCTCGGACGCTTATTTGTGCAGGTATGGGCGGAAGGCTGATGCAGAGGATCCTTACAGAAAGTGGGGAGAAAGCAAAGTCATTTGATGAACTGATACTACAGCCCCAATCGGAATTGTCGGAGTTTAGGCGTTTTTTGCGCAAAGAGGGATATTGCATTTTGCAGGAGAATATTTTAGTAGAGGACGGAAAGTATTATTTTCTGCTGAAAGTGCTTCCGTCGGAGAAGGTAACTCCGGAAAAGGAACAGAAGCGCAGAGCGATGCAGCAGGGAATTGAGACATCGCTGGGCGATCGATTTGGGCTACAGCTTCTCTGGAAGCAAGACCCGGTTCTGCTTGAATATTTGCAGACAGGTCTGAAGAACGCCATGGAGATTGCAGGAGCGCTCTCTGAGCAGGACAGTGACCGGGCGAGAGCGAGACTTTTGGAGCTTCAGGCAGACATAGAGCAATATCTGCGGGCACTGGAATTCTACCGGGATGTGATCAGGAAGTGAAATGAGAAAAGCAGTAAAAGAGAAAGGGCGGTTACAGAATGTACAAAGTTACGATCAAGGGAGAACAAAAGACATATCCACAAGGTACTACATATGAGCAGATCGTGGAGGAGTATCAGGAGGAGTACGGGCATCTGATCGCGCTTGTGGCAGCAAACGACAAGATCCAGGAGCTTTTTAAGAAGGTGAAAAAGGACTGTACTCTAAAGTTCTTCACTTTTAAGGACGATGTGGGTCACAAGACTTATATGCGGACCGCCACCATGCTTTTTTTGAAGGGCGTGTACGACTGCTTTGGAGCGGATGCCGCACAGAGCTGTCGTGTGGACTTTGCCATTGGGAACGGTTCCTTTATCAATCCCAGAGGGCAGGTTGAGATCACTAAGGAGAACGCTGAGAAGATCAAGAAGCGTATGCTCCAGTTGGTGGAGCAGAAGGCTCCCTTCATGAAAAAAAGCTATCCGGTGGATGATGCTATTGAACTGTTTGCCAGCAAAGGAATGAAAGATAAGGAGAGTTTGTTCCGCTATCGGAGAAGCTCCACCGTCAATGTATATGAGATTGAAGGTTACTATGATTACTATTACGGATACATGTTGCCCAACGCGGGCTATGTAAAGTGGTTTGATGTGATCGCTTATGACGACGGCTTTATGCTGCTTCTGCCCACCAGAAAGGACCCTACTACGGTGAAGCCTTTTAAGGAGAGTAAGAAGCTGTATGAGACTCTTAGGGACTCCGAGGAGTGGGGACACAAGATTGGCTTGGAAACCGTAGGCGAATTGAATGAGTGGATCTGCAACGGATCGGTCAGCGACTTGATCCTGGTCCAGGAGGCGCAGCAGGAGCGGAAGATTGGCGAGATTGCCAAGGATATTGCGAATCGGAAGGGTGTCAAATTCGTTATGATCGCGGGGCCTTCCTCCTCCGGCAAGACCAGTTTTTCCCACAGGCTGTCCATTCAGCTGCGCACACTGGGAAAGAAGCCGCATCCCATCGCGCTGGATGACTACTTTGTGAATCGGGAACTGACGCCCAGGGATGAGAACGGGGACTATGATTTTGAGTGTCTGGAGGCGTTGGACGTAGGAAAATTTAACGAGGACATGACTCTGCTGCTGTCCGGGGAGAGAGTGGAACTTCCCTCCTTTAACTTTAAGACGGGGCAGCGGGAATATAACGGGCACTTTATGCAGTTGGAAAAGGATGATATTTTGGTTATAGAGGGAATACATGGCCTGAATGAGAAGCTTTCTTACTCTCTGCCTAATGAGAGCAAGTATAAGATATACATCAGTGCGCTGACCAACATTAATGTGGATGAGCACAACCGCATTCCAACCACGGACGGGAGACTGCTGCGCCGCATGGTGCGCGACGCCAGGACCAGAGGGGCGGACGCGGCCCGAACCATTGGAATGTGGCCGTCTGTGCGCAGAGGTGAGGAGCAGAACATCTTCCCTTATCAGGAGGAGGCGGACGCCATGTTCAACTCCGTGCTGATCTATGAACTGGCAGTGTTAAAGCCTTTTGCAGAGCCGCTCTTGTTCCAGATTCCAAAGGGAGCGCCGCAGTATTACGAGGCAAAGAGACTGCTTAAGTTTTTGGATTATTTCTTAAGTGTGCCCAGCGAGAGTCTGCCCAACAATTCCATATGCAGGGAGTTTGTGGGAGGAAGCTGTTTTAGAGTGTAGGGAAATATATGTAACAGCGCAGGGTTAATACAGAAAAGTACGATGAACAATGGAGAAATGCTACTATGAGAGTGGGACGCAGGAATATCATTGACAAATTATATCATACAGGCAACTGGGTGGTGAGGATTGTTGGAAGTGCTATTTTTCTCGCACTTGGATGGTATTCTATGAGATTCACATACTATATGGAGCCGGGGCAGGGGGAAATGCCAATCCTTGCGCTAGATTCTATGTGGAAAAATATGTTTGCGCTGTTCGTTGCGCTGACGGTGCTTTCCGCGCTGCTGATCATGGAGCAGCGTACAGACAGAAAGGTGCAGATGCTTTTGAAACGGGCAACTTTGTGCGCAGCCATGCTGTGGACAGGTGGTGCAAGCGCGTGGTGGATCCAAGTTGCGGACAGAGTGCCGGAGGGAGACCAGGCATTTGTATATGGTGGGGCTTCCCGATTTTTGGAGGGAGACTTCGGATATCTACATAAGGGAGCATACATGGGAATGCACCCACATCAACTTGCATTGGTAGCTTTGTGCGAGTTGTTGTTTGTGTTTGTGGGAACCTACAATTATCTTGCGATCGAGGTTATCTGTGGGGTCATGGCTGTGGGGATCGTGTATCTGGGCTATCGTTTGGTGTCTGAGATCACGGATCGTATGGCTGTGATCGTGGGATATAATTTGTTGATGCTGGGATGCCTGCCGTTAATTTTCTATACTTCATGGTGTTATGGGGATGTGCCAAGCATTTTCTGTTCTTTGATAGCTGCATGGATGTTAATGCGGTATGCAAAGCAGGGAAAATGGGGAGATCTGGTGATCATGGTGGCGGCGATGACTTTTGCACTGTTGTTCCGCAAGCACTCTCTGATCCTATTGGTTGCAATGTGTGTTGCCGCAGTGTTGTATTCCTTGAAAAAGAGAGACCTGAGGATTGTGGCTGCCGCACTTTTGGCAGTGGTGATGTTTGAGGCATCTTACCAGGGAATATACAAGATGTATGAGGTGTGCTCCGGGATAGAACATGAGGAGGGAATTCCGTTTGTGGCCTGGATCGCCATGGGGATGCAGGATACACAATATCACTATTATGGATGGTTCAATAATTATCCCAAGTCCATCTATGGACAAGTGGATGGTGACGCGCAGAAAGTGGTGGAGGCATCGCTGCAAGATCTACGTGAACGTTTTGCCACATTTCGCAGTGATCCCGGGTATGCGAAGGTGTTTTTCCGAGAAAAGATCTTATCACAGTGGAACCAGCCATTGTATCAATCCGTCTATTTTAATACCAAGTATTTGGAGGGTTTGCAGCCGGGACCGAATTCTTTCGCATCCAAGGTGTCAGGAATTTATTTTGAACATATACTGAACTTCTCTGATAGATGGCAGTTTGTCGTGTTTATAGGAATGTTATGCTACTTCCTCTTTGCGGTGAGAAAGGATAGCAACGTTCTGCAGCATGTGCTTGCCATCACAATGATCGGGGGTTTTTTCTTCAGCATTGTCTATGAGGCAAAGGCGAGATACATATTCCCCTATTATGTGACGATGTTTCCTTTTGCGGTATATGGCTACCAGCAGATGCTTGAGCGGGTGACATCACTCCTTGGAAGAGGGCGAGTGGATCAGGCACAGACAGATGCGGAGGCGTACGAGGACGAGAAGACGGCATAAAGGATATGCTTGCTTTTTGTATCACGTGACGCTATAATGAAGAGCGTGCAAGTAAGACAGATGATCGCGGCTGCGAAGGTTTCTTTGCAGGTGAGGAAAGTCCGGGCTTCACAGGGCAGGATGCCAGATAACGTCTGGTGGAGGCGACTCCCAGGATAGTGCAACAGAGATATACCGCCGGAGACAAACTATGTTTGACTCTTGGTAAGGGTGGAAAGGCAGTGTAAGAGACTACCGTCCGTTTGGTAACAGGCGGAGCCATGTAAACCCCATCCGAAGCAAGACCAAATAGAAAGCGACAGGCTTGCCCGGCCTGCTTTCAGGTAGGTCGCTTGACGCGGCTGGCGACAGTCGTGCTAGATAGATGATCATTCAACGACATAACCCGGCTTATCGTTTTGCTTGCAATATAAAACCCCGGAAACAGGCTGGGAAGCCGGTTTTCGGGGTTTTGTGGTGCTGACAGGCTTGCGCTTTTATGCAGCCAATGCGAGAGACAGGCCCAAGAAAGGTATGGCGATCGCAATAAGGTTCAAGATCAGACCGGCAATAGCGCATCCTCTTTTGGTGCCTTTGGAGAAAAGACCAAAAAAGGATAAAAAGAATCCGATGATCCCGAGAAAACTGCCAATTACGATGCATGACAGAATGACCGATATGATCCCGACTACCATTCCGGCAACGCCGAGTGCACTCTGGGGTTTGGGTTGCATAGCTCATTTCCTCTTTTCTTCGTTAGTGGTATGTAATATTGGTGAATATGTCAGTACTCTAGAATTATACAACAAAGTGTACTGTATAGCAAACAAAAAGGTGAATAATATGCGGTGGTATACGAAAAAGAGAAATGATAAAAGCAAATTCTGTGCGCTGCAGACGGCGTTGCTCGCGCTGTGCATCCTGCTTTCAGGCTGTGCCGGGAAAACCGATAATGGGAAAAAGCAAGAAATAGAAGGCATGCAGGGGGTGATCGCAGGGAATGAGGAGACGGAGGCTGTATTGGTGGAATCAAAAGACGGTCTTGTGCGGATGTTGACGACAGCCGTGCAGATCAGGGCAGGAGGGCTTTCCGGCGGCGGTGTGATCTATGAGGAGGCTAAAGGCGGCCTTGTGATCCTGACTGCAGGCCACGTGATGGCGGACACCAAAAAGGCGGCAGCGGTGACCTTTTACGACGGCTATGAGGTCACCTGTCAGGAGTTTTGGCTGTTCCCGGAGGTGGATTGTGCGTTTCTCATGGTTTCTTATGAGGAACTTCCTCAGGATTGGGAGACGCGTTATCTGACTGCAGAAAAAGATCGACTGGTATTTGACAAGATAGAGAGGGAGACCGGAGTCTTCCTGTCGGATCCGGAAAATGAGAATGAATTTGGCTATCGTTTTGGCCTTTTATTGGAAAATTGGATCTATGTGGAGGACTTTGGGCAATATATGATGATCTTGTCCGGCGATGTGGAAGCCGGAATGTCCGGATGTGGTGTATTTGACGAGTCCGGATGTTTTCTGGGAATACTGTGTGGGGAGAACGAGTCCGGAGAGCTGGCAGTGATGCCCTACAGTGTGGTGGATGCCGTGTATACACAGATCAAGTGAGGGCGTACGCCAGTCACTTTTAGGAAAAGTTTTGCCAGCGCAATATTGACAAGCCGCGGATTCTGGTAGAAAATAAGAAAGGTAAAAACAATATGGCGGACATAGTTGTTGGAAAAGAGGTTTAAGAACATGACAAAGATTGATGTAGTATCCGGTTTTTTGGGTGCGGGGAAGACCACTTTGATAAAGAAGCTCTTACAGGAGGCACTGGACGGCTCAAAGACGGTTTTGATCGAGAATGAGTTCGGTGAGATCGGCATTGATGGCGGCTTTTTAAAAGAGTCCGGAATTGAGATCAAGGAGATGAACTCAGGATGTATCTGTTGCTCTCTGGTGGGAGACTTCGGAGCCTCCTTAAAGGAAGTGATAAACACCTACGCTCCGGAACGTATCCTGATCGAGCCCTCCGGCGTGGGCAAGCTCTCCGATGTGTTGAAGGCGGTTGAGAGAGTGGCTGGAGATCTGGACGTAGAGATCAACAGCGCTGTGGCGGTGGTAGATGCCTCCAAATGCAAGATGTATATCAAGAATTTTGGAGAATTTTTCATCAACCAGATTGCGTATGCAGGCACGATCATACTGAGCAGGACCGATAAGGTTTCTTCCGAGAAAGTGGCGGAGTGTGTGGCTATGATCCGTGAGCACAATACACAGGCGACCGTTATCACCACACCTCTCGCACAGTTGGAAGGTAAGACTGTTCTGAACACCATCGAGGGTGCGGACAAGTTGGATGATCTCTTGAGAGAAATGATGGAAAAGGCGCAGCTGGAGCCGGAGGACGAGCACGAACATCATCACCATGACCATGATCACGATGAGCATGAACACCATCATCATGACCACGATGAGCACGAACACCATCACC
>JAFLRM010000018.1:12342-58972 GCA_022511465.1 Acetatifactor sp.
TGACCACGATGAGCACGAACACCATCACCATGACCACGATGAGCATGAACACCATTACCATGACCATCACGAGCATGACCATCATGGTCACCATCACCATGATGCGGATGAGGTGTTCACCAGTTGGGGTGTAGAGACTCCCAATGTGTATAGCAAAGAGGAGATCGAGAAGATACTGAACGCTTTGGACAGCGGGGAGTACGGTATCATTCTGCGTGCCAAGGGCATGGTTCCATCAGGGGATGGCATTTGGATCTATTACGACTATGTTCCCGAGGAGCAGGATATCCGAAGCGGCAAACCTGAGGTGACCGGAAAGATCTGTGTCATCGGCTCCGAACTCAAAGAGGAAAAGTTGAAGAGTCTGTTTCGAGTATAAATATTTCTATTCCTGCCAAGGACTGAGTTCGGAACAGCTATGTATTTTGTGTAGAAAGGCGGCGGAAAATGAAGCCTGTATATATGATCAATGGCTTTTTGGAGAGCGGTAAGACGGAGTTTATCACCTTCACTTTGAATCAACCCTATTTTCAGATTCGGGGAAAGACCCTGCTCCTTCTGTGCGAGGAGGGCGAGATAGAGTACGATCAGGCGCTCTTAAATAGGAGCCGCACCGTGGTGGAACTGATCGAGAGCGAGGAGGATTTCACTCCGGCTAATCTTCAGGCACTGGAGAAAAAGCATAAGCCTGAGCGCATCATTGTTGAGTACAACGGCATGTGGAACTTCAAGAATATGAAGTTGCCGAGAAGCTGGCGGATCGAGCAGCAGATCACCACTATCGACGGTTCCACTTTTCCGGTGTATTACACCAACATGAGGTCTCTTTTGGCAGAAATGATCCGCGGCTCAGAGATGATCATCTTCAACCGGTGTGACGATGTGCGGGAGGAGTTAAACAGCTACAAACGCAATATCAAGGCGGTGAACCCGGCGGCGGATGTGATCTTTGAGGATGCCAACGGAGAGATCGACGAGATCTTCGAGGAAGATCTCCCCTACGATCTGAATCAGGAGACTATTATTTTAAATAACGCTAGTTATGGAATTTGGTATCTGGACTCCATGGATCATTTGGAGAGATATCTGGGCAAGAAGCTGGAGTTTGTGGCAATGGTATTAAAGCCGGAGAACTTCCCGCAGGGATACTTTGTGCCGGGGCGCATGGCGATGACCTGCTGTGCGGATGATATGGCCTTTTTGGGCTATGCGTGCGAGTTCCCCGGAACAGGAGCGCTGAAGCAGCAGGAGTGGGTGAAGGTGACCGCTACTGTGTCCAAGGAATACTGGAAAGACTATGGCGGGGAGGGCCCCATGCTGCATGCGATCAGCGTGGAGAAGACCAAAGCACCCAAAGATCCGGTGATCAGCTTTACCTGAAACCCTTGCGGGAATAAAGGATAAGCATCATGCAATATACTTTTCTGAGAGCGTGCGGGAGAAGAATTGCTTGATGGATATTGTGATGGGATTAATGGTGCCGCTCCTCGGCACGACAGTGGGAGCGGCATGTGTCTTTTTCTTAAAGAAGCAGATAGCTCCCAATTTACAGCACATATTTACCGGTTTCGCGGCGGGAGTCATGGTGGCGGCATCCATCTGGTCGCTTTTGACCCCGGCTATGGAAATGTGTGAGGTGAGAGGTAAATGGTCTGTTGTCCCTGCGCTGAGCGGTTTTTTGCTCGGTATTATTTTTTTTCTTTTGGTAGATATGCTGGTACCCCATCTGCAGCGAGTAGTAAGCAGGGAGCCGGAGGAAAGAAAGAGCCGCCTGGGCCGAACTACCATGCTGACGCTTGCTGTGACGATTCATAATCTGCCGGAGGGAGCAGCCTGTGGAGCTATTTTTGCAGGCGTTTTAAACGGTGACGGCGCGGTGACCTACGCCGGCGCGCTGACGCTTGCCATCGGTATCGCCATACAGAATATTCCGGAGGGAGCCATCATAGCGCTGCCGCAGCGAAGTGAGGGCAGCAGCCGCCTAAAGTCCTTTTTCATGGGCGCATTGTCCGGCGTGGTGGAGCCTGTGGGCGCGGCACTAGCCATCCTGCTAGCCAGTGTGGTGACCCCGATCCTTCCCTATCTGCTGGCATTTGCGGCAGGAGCCATGATCTATGTGGTAGTGAAAGAGCTGATCCCGGAGGCAAGCGAGGATAAACGCTCCAATCTGGGGACGATTTCTTTTGCGATGGGATTTGCCCTGATGATGACACTGGATAAAACTTTGTAGGGGGAATACAAATGTATCAATATTCTGTAATTCAATGGCTGTTTTTCTTTTACTTTTACAGCTTTTTCGGATGGTGCTTTGAGTCCACATATGTGTCTGTAAAGAGCAGGCATCTGACCAACAGGGGCTTTATGCGGGGGCCTTTTTTGCCTTTGTATGGGAGCGGCGCCATCATGATGCTGGTGATCTCCATGCCTTTTCAGGATAGTCTGCTTCTGGTGTATGTGGCCGGTTTTATAGGAGCTACAGTCTTAGAATATATAACAGGTGTTATAATGGAGAAGCTGTTCAAAGTGCGGTACTGGGACTACTCAGGAAAGCCCTTTAATTTCCAGGGACAAATCTGTCTGGGATCCTCGATCGCATGGGGATTTCTGACGATCCTGATGACGGAGGTAGTGCACAGACCATTTGAATATCTGGTCTTATCTGTTCCCGGAAGTGTGCTCACAGTGGTGACCTGTGTGTTGACTGCAGGGATTGCCGGTGACTTTGCGCTGTCCTTCAAGGCAGCTCTCGACCTGCGCGATGTGTTGATCCGGATGGAGAGGGCCAAAGAAGAGTTGATGCGCATCCACAAGCGTCTGGATGTTATTGTTGCCTTTACCGGCGAGGAGTTGTCCGGTTATAAGGAGGGTGTCATCGTCCGTATGGAGGATCTGAGGGACGGTATCGAGGAGAAGCTGGAACGGCTTAAAAGTATGACACAGAGCAAGCATACCGAGTCTCTGTCCGACGTGAAGGAAGAAGTGCATGAACTTGACAGAAAGTATGCTAGCAGCGTGGAAGAAAGACAGCAGCTTGGTGTGCTTAAGGACTTTTTCCAGCGTGGATTGATCCGTTCCAACCCCACCATGAGTTCTAAAAAGTATGCGGAGGCTCTGGAGGAGTTGAAGGAAAGGCTCAAGAGATAGAAGCAGGATCAATGACTTTAGTGAAAACTTCGCCCGTGAGGGCGGAGTTTTTTAGTTGTATTTTCTAAGCTTAAAGAAATCTTAATCAATTCAGGTGTTTTTTGTTAAAAAGGATTTTGATATAATGACCTTGTTTAAAGGCTTGAAGCAAAACTGCGCAGAAATGAGGAAGACTATGTACAACATACTGATCTGTGACGATGAAGTGGATATTGTAAATGCACTGAAGATTTATCTGACCAACGAGGAGTACACACTGTACGAGGCCTTTAACGGCAAGGAGGCGTTAAAGTGTGTCTCGGAAAACGACATCCATCTGGTACTTTTGGATGTGATGATGCCGGAGCTGGACGGGATCTACACTATGGTGGAGATCCGCAAATTCAGCAATGTGCCCATTATCCTGCTGACCGCCAAAGGCGAGGACTCAGACAAGATATTGGGGCTCAACATGGGTGCAGACGACTATATCACCAAGCCTTTCAATCCTGTGGAGGTATCCGCCAGAGTGAAAAGCCAGCTGCGCAGATACCTGCAGCTGGGAGCCGGTGTGATAAAGCCGGATGCGCTTCGGATCGGCAATATTGAGCTGGACGACAGGGAGAAGCTGGTGACACTGGACGGGGAGCCGGTGGCACTGACGCCCACCGAGTATGAGATATTAAAGCTTTTGATGCAGAATCCGGGGCAGGTGTTCTCGCCCAGAGAGATTTACTGGAAGATTTGGAACGATCAGCCCTACGGCAGTGAGAACACGGTGGCAGTACATATTAGACACCTGCGTGAGAAGATAGAGATCAATCCTGCGGAACCGCGGTATCTGAAGGTTGTCTGGGGGCAGGGCTATAAGATAGAGAAGCGATAGGAGGTATCTATGGAACAGGAAAAGAAAGAGGAAAGGAAAATAGAGGGAAGACAGGAAGAGATGCGACAAGGAAAACATAGAAAAGAGCGAGGGCATGGGACTCTTTTGGACAGTACGCTGGCAAAAATAGTCGCGTTTATCCTCCTTGCCGCCGGCCTTATAGCCGGCCTTGTAGGAGGTGCAGGGACAGTTTATCTGGTGGCGGAAGATTACTATACCGAAGGATTTGAGCATCTTGTACACGACAGGATGATAACCTATATCTGGAGAGACGTGAGTGAACTCAAGTGGATATACCGGAATCTTGAGCCGGAGGAGGCCGAGTCGAAGGCGATGGAGTATCTGGAGAGGAAGAATCTCACGGTGGAAGCCTATGTGGAGGATGAGCTTCTGTGGGGATTAGCAGCGGAGGAGGATAAGGATACCCCCTATGCTTTTGTGTGTTACTCTACCGTTACGGTGGAGATGCCGGTGGAGCACGAGGATGTGGGATTGACGCCTGAGGAGCAACAGGAGGACATGAATGACGCAGGGGCGTTTGACAGCGTCGAAGGGGAGCGGATGCCGACTGAAGCGGCGGTCGAGGTACCTCTCACCTGGGAAGCTGCATCGACTCAAATAGAGCTTACAACTGTCACGCAGGAAATGACATTTTACATGTATGTGGACCCGGAGCTGCCGATGATGGATGAGTATAGAGAGGTCTGGCAGGAGAGTAAGCAGTTGACGCAGTTTGCGACCGTGTTCCCCGTGGCGGGTGTGGCAGGTTTTTTGACAGTGCTGTTCTGCTTTTTGTTCCTGCTGTGGAGTGCAGGACACCACCGGGGAAAGGAAGGAATCTCGGAGAGCGTGCTGTCACCTTTCTACTTTGATATTCTCACGGCTCTCTTTGTAGGGGTGGGCATTTTCGGTATGATAGTGACCGTCAATCTTCTATCCTACAGCGCGGACTGGATCGAGTACCTGATCGTAGCCCTGCTGTTGGCATTGGAGGCTGTGTGGGGAATGATCTGGCTGCGGGAGTTTGCCCTGCGGCTGAAGATGCACAACCTGTTAAAGCATACACTGATTGCGGCACTGTGCCGGGGGTTGGTGTTCCTGATCAAAGGACTGCCCCTTGTGCTAAATGTGGCCATTGCCTTTTTGGGAATTGCAATTTTGGAGCTGATCGGTATTATTCTCTTTGGTTCAGCGGAAGTGTTTGTATTGTGGCTGGCGGAAAAGGTGATTCTTTTCGCTGTCGTTATCTACTTTGCGCTGACTTTTAAGCGGCTGCAGCAGGGAAGTGAGGCGCTGGCGGAAGGGAATCTGAATTATCATGTGGACACTAGTGCGATGATCTTAAGCTTCAAAGAACACGGTGAGAATTTGAACAATATCGCACAGGGAATGGCGGCGGCGGTAGAGCAGAGGATGAAGAGTGAACGGTTAAAGACGGAGCTGATCACCAATGTGTCCCACGATCTGAAGACACCATTGACTTCCATTATCAACTATGCGGATCTGATCGGAAATCTTGTGGCAGGAGCTGCCTCTTTGGACAATAGGGTCAAAACCGAATTTTTGGAATCCGGGGGGGTGGTTTCTGAAGTGTCTGAGCATGCAGAAGGAGAGGAGAAAAAGGACAACAGCATCACGGAGAGTGAGCGGGAACAGCTGTCCGAGTACGCGGAGGTATTGCTTCGCCAGTCCAAGAGGCTGAAGAAACTGTTGGACGATCTGATGGAGGCTTCCAAAGCCACTACGGGGAATCTGGAGGTGAATTTGCAGCCCTGCCAAGTGGGGGTACTGCTGACGCAGGCGGTGGGCGAGTACGAGGCCCGTTTTCAGGAGAAAGAGCTTGAACTGATCACCAAACAGCCGGAGGGCGAAGTGTCGGTGATGGCGGACGGCAGACATATCTGGAGAGTGTTTGACAACCTGCTCAATAATATCTGTAAATACGCACAAGAGAATACTCGCGTATACCTGACTGTAGAAAGCAGGTTTGGGGAGGTGGATATCATCTTCCGAAATATATCCAAGTACCCGTTAGACATTATGGGGGAGGAGTTGAAGGAACGCTTTGTGCGCGGCGACAAGTCCCGCCACATGGAGGGCAACGGTCTGGGACTGTCCATTGCAGGGAGTCTGATGGAGCTTCAGGGCGGCCAGATGGACATTGTGACGGACGGAGACCTGTTCAAGGTGACAGTCCGAATTCCCACTATCCGGGATGACGGCCCTACGGCGGTCATAAGAAAACAGCAGGCATAAGGAAAAATAGAGTGAAACGGCTTCAGAGGGAGTTCCCCTGAAGCCGTTTTTGTGGTAAAATACGCGTAGGCAATGAGCTGAAAGCTCTTGGGCATGCAATGCGGAGAAACCGGAGCAAAAAGGAGCCAAAAGATGACAGAAGAGAGCAATAACCGGAAACAATCTGCACTTCTCATATTTTTTATAGCAGCATTCTTTCTATTGGCTCTTTTTGCCTTGTTTTTTTCTGCTCTTATGTGGAAGCGGATAGGAAGCCAGAGCGGAGCCTCTCGCCCTGTTCCCGACGGGGACACTCTCGACCTCCCCGGCGGGGTGAACTGCAGTGGGATCATAGATTATGAGTATGACGATAGCGGAGATCTGGTACATACCTACGAGTATCGGGAGAGGAACCATATGAATCAGAATGGGGAAGGATACGGCACTTACTGGTATCTGGAACAGATGAAGACGTTTTACTATGACAGAGATGGGAGATTATCGCGGGTGACACTGGAGAACTCTTACACGTGGAACGAGCATAAACGCCCATACCAATGGCTGAAATATGAATATGAGAAGGACGGCTCCTACACAGAGACAGATGTAGGCCTACGGGTGAGCAGATACAATGAGGAGGGGCAAGTTTTGGAAGATGAGGATCAACTGCTCTACTCCTATGACGATCAGGGGAGACTTGTCAGTATCCGGAGAAAAGAAAACCCCGGGGAGAAGCTGATGGAGGTGCGCTGGGAGGACGAGACATTTCAGTCCCTGCGTGTCTTGTATCTGGAGGAGGGAAAGTATATCCTCTGGGTGGATCAATGTAACGAGGACTGGCAGAGGATAGCGGGAAGCTATTATGAGGGGAAACTCGATTCTGATCCTATGGAGCTGTCAGTTGAGGCGGCCGAACTTTTATGTCAGCCCTGCTATTATGGGGACTATTATCAAGGGCATCTGATGGAGGCTGTGGAGTATGGACGGATCCAGAAAGTGGATGGGGATAACCGGGAGAGGTGTGAATATTATGATTACGATCAGGAGGGGAGAATGACATGGTCTTACGGTAGTTTTCTGGCTGCCTCTATTTGGAGTGCCAGGCAGTATCTCTACGACGAGCAGGGGCGTTTGGTCAGAGAGATTTTCTATGAGGGCGGTGGAAGCCGGGAACAGGCACTGGTGGACGGAAGCACCATCCACATAAGAAAGGCTGGAGACAGGTCGTCCAGTTGGCCCAAGATCGTGAGGGAAGATGCGGACGGTGAGCAAAAGCACGCTTTTTGGTTGGATCCCTGGTACCATCCACTCTACGAGACGGATGAAAACGGGGAGATCACTACATATTGGAACCTGACCGGGGCAGAACTGCTGGCGCTTCGGGAGGAGGAAGCCTCCGGAGAGAAAGAAACACCCGGGAGTGAGTCATCTGAGATTGAGACACCGCCGGAGGTACAACCCGAACCCGGATCCTATCTGGTTAAGCCCGGTGACTGCCTGTGGAGGATCGCCCTTATGCTTTGGGGAGACGGAAACCTTTGGCCCAGGCTCTATGAAGCCAACCGGGATGTAATTGGTGATGATCCGTCTTTGATCTACAGTGGAACGGAGCTGGAAACGGAAGTTCTTGGCAGGGATTAGCGAGGTGTGTGTTATGAAACTTTTGATCAAACAGAGAGTGTTTTCCTGGTCGGATTCCTATGATGTCTACGACGAGGAAGGAAACCAAAAATATTTTGTGAAGGCGGAGGTTTTTGCGTTGGGACACCAGCTCCATGTCTACGATCCCGCAGGGCGGGAATTGGGGATGGTGAAGCAAAAACTCATGACATTCATGCCAACCTTTGCCATTGAGACAGGCGGCATTGAGAAAGGTTATATACAGAAGAAATTTGCCTTCTTCAAACCAAAGTATGAAGTGGACTTCAACGGCTGGCGCTGTGAAGGAGACTTTCTGGCATGGGATTATGACGTATATGAGGGGTGCAGCGCGGTAGTACACATCTCCAAGGAACTGTTGCACTGGGGTGATACCTATGTGATCGATATCCAAAGCCCGAAGGATGAACTGATGGCACTGATGCTGTGTGTGGCTATCGATGCGGCGAACTGTAGTGATTGACTATGACTGACAGGAGAGAGTTTCTATGAAAAAAATACCATGGTGAAAAGTGAAGGATCGGTGATGCCGTACCATCACAAAGTGCAGTATTATGAGACGGATCGCATGGGCATCACCCATCACTCCAACTATGTCCGCTGGATGGAGGAGGCCAGGGTTGATTTCCTGGAACAGATCGGCTGGAGTTATAAGAAGCTGGAGGATGAGGGGATCATCTCGCCGGTGCTGGGAGTGGAGTGTCACTATCAAAAGACCACTACCTTTGCCGACGAGATCAGTATTGAGGTGTCGGTGAAGGAGTTTAAGGGCGTGAAGCTGTCATTGGCCTATGTGATGCGAAAGACCTTGGACGGCACGGAGGTCTGTACAGGCAGCTCAGAACATTGCTTTTTGGACAGCGACTCCAGGCCGGTGAATCTGAAGCGGAAATATCCGGACTTTTATGAGGTGCTGACACAGTTATCGCAATTTTGTTTGTAAATATTTTGAAAAATATTGACATTTTTACAAAAGTGGACAGTATAGAGGCGTTTATGGAGCAGATAGAAGCCTGAATTTACGCGAAGCAAGGATGATGGGGGCAAAAGTATGGCGATAGAGAACGGCGAGTGGATCATGCACGGTGTGGATCTGGATGATCCCATCCGCATCAAGTCGGCGGAAGAGTTGATCGACTATGTGAATCAGGTGGGCTTTCTGCCGTTGTTTAAGAACGAGGTGGACGGCTTTTCCGTGGAGGAGCGCACCGCGGCGGAGTACTGGTGGTGCGAGAATGTGGAGGTAGATCCCTGGATGTGGAGGGAGATCATTGCCCGGTCGGGGGAGGTAGCCTACGGCAAGTTTTTTAACAAGAGGGCCGGTTTTATCTCAAAAGAGTGGTTTCCCTATTTTGCCAACTACCGCAGGGATGGCTATGACTTTGATGCCAGATATGACGACGAGCTTGCCGGTATCCGCAGCAAGAAGATTATGGATCTCTTTGGGGAGGATCACGAGAAGCAGTTGTACTCCTTTGAGGTGAAAAAGAACGCCGGCTTTGGCAAGGGCGGCGAGAAGAATTTCGATGGTGTGATCACGGAGCTGCAGATGCAGACCTATCTGGTGATGAGGGACTTTCGGTGCAAAAGGAACAAGGCGGGCGTGGAGTACGGCTGGCCGGTCTCCGTGTACAGTATGCCGGAGCAGCTGTGGGGCTATGACTGGATTGCCTCCGCTTATGGTGAGGATCCAGGGGCCTCCCTGGAGCGTATCGTGAACCATGTGCGAAAGATGTACCCTGAGGCTACGGACAGGCAGATTTTGGCAATCTGCAGGTAGGAATTTCTCACACTTCCCTCTTGACAAAATAAGGTTTAGGCTTTATTCTATTATCCATAAGTTAAAACTTATACATTTTAGTAAACCTGTGAGAAAGAGAAGTAAGCGAAATGCGAGTATCTCAGAGAGCCGCGGATGGTGGAAAGCGGTATAGGAGCGTTCGCTGAATGGACTTTTGAGGCCGGACTGAAAAGAAATGAGTAGGTTTCGGCGGGATTCGGACCCGTTATCAAGCCGATGGATATGATAGTATTCAGAGTAAGTGGACTGGAAAGTCAATTTGAGTGGTACCGCGATGATGATCCAACGATTATTGCCGCCTCAAATGCGCAGATTGCGTGTTTGAGGCGGTTTTCTGCGTGTCTCTTCCTTATAGGTTTACCAGTTTCGGCAATTTGTGTGGGAGCGTCACAAATTTGCCCTGTCATGGGAACGCTTCGGAATGGAGGAAATTATGAAAAAGAAACTTTTGACAGTAACGTTGACAGCAGTTATGGCAGTGGCCATGCTTACCGGCTGCGGATCCAAGTCCGATGACAGCTACACTATCGGCATCTCCCAGTTTGCGGTACACGGCTCCCTGGACAACTGCAGGGAGGGGTTTTTGGCCGGACTGGCAGAGGAAGGCATCGTGGAGGGTGAAAACCTGACTGTCGAGTATGTGAACGCACAGGCGGATCCCGGTACCGCAGCTATGACCGCAGACAATTTTGTCAGCAAGAAGGTGGACCTGATCTGTGCCATTGCAACTCCTGCCGCCACGACGGCATATAATGCGACTATGGAAACCAATATTCCCGTGATCTATACCGCTGTGTCCGATCCTGCTGAGGCGGGGCTGGCAAACGCGGACGGAAGTTCTGTGGGCAATATCACCGGCACCTCCGACGCTCTGGCAGTGGATGCACAGCTTCGGATGATCCGCGAAGTGCTTCCGGACGCTAAGAAGGTCGGCATTATCTACACCACCAGCGAGGCAAATTCCATCAGCACCGTGAGACAGTATGAAGAGTTGGCCGGCATCTATGGTTTTGAGATCGTTTCCACCGGTGTGACTTCCATCTCTGAGGTTCAGCTGGCAGCGGCTGACTTAGTGAGCAAGGTTGATTGTATCAGCAATATGACCGACAACACCGTAGTGAGTGCACTGCAGAGTGTTCTGGAGGAGGCCAACAAGAAGAATATTCCTGTGTTCGGCTCCGAGGTGGAGCAGGTGAAGGCCGGATGTGTGGCTTCCATGGGTCTGGAGTACTATGAGCTTGGCATTCAGACCGGTAAGATGGCAGCAAAGGTGCTGAAGGGTGAGGCCAAAGCTTCCGAGATGAAATATGAGGTGATCTCCGAGCCCAGCTTGTATGTAAACTTTGCGGCAGCAGAGAAGATTGGACTGGTACTGCCTGCGAATTATGCGAATGATGCTTACCAGTCCTTCGATGAGATCATTGTAGAGTAACACATGTTATTTGACTTTATGACAGATTTTAGGAGGTCGAGATGGCACTTATCTTAAGTGTACTGGAACAGGGGATGATATACGGCATCCTGGCATTGGGAGTCTATATTACCTATAAAATACTAGATTTCCCGGATCTGACGGTGGACGGCAGCTTCCCTTTTGGTGCGGCCATCACCGTGCGGATGATCGGTGGGATGGGGCTGCCGGCGGTTCTGGCACTTCCGGTTTCTTTTCTGGGCGGAGCCCTGGTGGGAATTTGCACCGGACTGATCCATGTGAAGCTGAAGGTCCGCGATCTGTTGTCCGGTATTGTCATGATGACCGGTCTTTACACAGTCAACCTATGGATGGCGGGGAGTGGTTATGTGCCGATCTTCAACAAGGAGACTATCTTTAACAACTCCTTTGTCAACAAGCTTTTTCCTGACTTTTTGTCGGAGTTTAAGGTGGTGATCATCATTTTTCTGATCACAATGGCGGCAAAATTTCTGTTGGATTGGTACATGAGTACCAAGTCGGGCTTTCTGCTTCGGGCGGTGGGCGATAACGACGTCATCGTGACCAGCCTTGGTGTAGATAAGGGGCTTGTAAAGATTGTAGGCTTGTCCATTGCAAACGGTTTAGTGTCTTTGAGCGGCTGCATCTATGCACAACAGCAGAGGAGTTTTGAAATCTCCATCGGAACCGGTGCGGTGGTTATCGGTTTGGCCAGCGTGATCATTGGAACCAGTCTATTCAAGAAAGTGACATTATTGCGGGTGACCAGCAGTGTAGTGCTTGGTTCCATTCTCTACAAGGCATGTGTGGCACTGGCCATGTTTGCCGGAATCGATGCCAACGCGATCAAGCTGATCACGGCAGTGCTGTTCCTGATCATTCTGGTGATCAGTATGGATAGAAAGAAGGTGAAGAGGTAATGCTGGAGCTTATAAACATTTCTAAGAACTACAACCCCGGTTCCGTCAATGAGCTGTGTCTTTTTCAAGATTTTTGCCTGAAAGTTCAGGACGGCGAGTTTGTGTCCGTGGTGGGAAGCAACGGTTCCGGCAAAACCTCTATGCTCAACCTTATCTGTGGAAGCATTGATGCGGATGCCGGCCAGATCCTGGTGAACGGTCAGGATATCGGCAAGCAGAAAGATTTTATCCGCCAGCGCCGCATCGGCAGAGTGTATCAGGATCCGTCCAAGGGTACCTGTCCCAGTATGACTATTCTGGAGAATATGTCTCTTGCGGAGAACAAGGGAAAGCCTTACAATCTGGGTCGCGGAGTCAACAAGGCCAGGGTGGAGGCATATCGTGATATGCTTAGACCTCTTAATTTGGGTTTGGAGGATAAGATGGGAGTACAGGTGGGATCGCTGTCCGGTGGTCAACGTCAAGCACTGGCGCTTCTCATGGCTACCATGACCCCGATTGACTTCCTGATCCTGGATGAACATACGGCTGCTCTTGACCCCAAGACGGCGGAGATTATTATGGAGCTTACCGACAAGGTGGTGCAGGAGAAGCAGGTGACCACCATCATGGTCACTCATAATCTGCGCTATGCAGTGGAGTACGGCAATCGGCTCATTATGATGCATGAGGGAAATGTGATCCTGGACAAAGCCGGGGAAGAGAAACAGAATGTAGACCCCGAAGAGATCATGGCAATCTTCAACCGCATCAGTGTAGAGTGTGGAAATTAAAATGTAATTTAATAATTTAAATAAAAATGATAGAAGAGGACAGTTGGCACAGAGCTTATGGCGGCAACTGTCCTTATTTGTTATATTTTGTGTCACGGCCGCATAATATATTATAGGGACAAACATTGTGAGACAGTTTTGGGACAAGTCAGGGGAATATAATAACATATGTAATGGAAGGACGTGACATGGGTTATATGGAATTGGAGTGGCAGTTGGCTGGAAGGATAAAATCCGTTTTGATCGTGGTTCTGTGCGCTCTGCTGGTGCTATACTATGCGTATACAGCAGGGGACAAGCTGTCGGAAGATAATTTTGGATATCATTTCAAAGAAAACACAGAAAGCAATACTGAGACGGGGGTGCAAGTATTTGTGACAGATGGACAAGCACTAAGTTATGACAATCCCATTGATGCTTTTTTTCTCGGAGAGGAGAAGATACCGGAGAGTATGCGAAAGCGGTGGCTGATCCTCTATCTGGATGCGTGGGAGGCGGAGCTTGCCCATGCGTATGAGTTGATAGAAGGAGAACTGCCGGAAAGTTTCTTTCGGGAGAATGGCTACGGTCAACGAGCTCTGCAGGCATTTAATAACTTTTCAGAGGCACAGGGTTATCTGGAGGACTATTATGTGAATGACGTTTTTTCTTCGGGCGGACAGGAGAACAGCCTGACCATGCTCGGTGTGAGGCTGGAACTGATCAGGACCCAGACACTTCGACTTTACGAGGAGATTGGGGAGAGAGGGATAGTGGAGCTTCGTCTGAGCGAAGACGGGCAGTTAGAGAAGAGAAAGCTTGAAGCGTCAGATCTTTATTTGTTTTCAGAAAGAGAAGCCATGCAAATGGTGGAGTTGATATATAAATAGCGGTAGTTATATAAAAAGGAAGGCCCCATGGCCTTCCTTTTTCTTGTCTATTGTGTGACCCCGGTCAAAACTTTTCGGAATATTTTTCTTCACAGTATTTGCAGCGGTAGATGGCTTTCTCTTCGTCTGCCAAGGTGAAAATGTGAGGCAGGCCTTGTTCGATGGAAGTGATGCATCTGGGATTGTGGCATTTGATCACATTCTTGATCCGGCGGGGAAGTACCAAGTCTTTCTTTTCTACGATATCCCCGTTTTTGATCACATTGACGGTGATGTTGTGGTCGATGAACGCCAGCACATCCAGATCCAGTGTGTCAATGTCACATTCTACTTTCAGAATATCTTTCTTGCCCAGCTTAACGCTGCGGGCATTTTTGATGATAGCCACCGTGCAGTCCAGTTTGTCCAGCTGCAGATGCTCATAGAGGGAGAGACTTTTACCGGCTTTGATGTGATCCAATACGAAGCCTTCCTCGATTTTTCCTACGTTTAACATATGGAAACCTCACCTTTCTATCTTGATTATCATATAGTCTATTGTCAGATGCTTTTATAAATTAAATCATACTATAATATTTAAAAGTGTCAGGATCAACGCCATTCTCACGTACACACCATACTTGGCCTGACGGAAATAGGCGGCTCTGGGATCGTCATCCACCTCCACGGAGATCTCATTGACGCGGGGGAGAGGATGCAGTACTAACATTTTCTCCTTTGCCAGTTTCATCTTGTTGGAATCCAGGATGTAGAAATCCTTTAAGCGGACGTAATCCTCCTCGTTGAAGAAGCGCTCCTTCTGAACACGGGTCATGTAGAGCAGATCCAGATCCGGCATAACTTCCTCCAGGCGGATCACCTCCTCATAGGAGATACCTTTCTCCTTCAGCATGTCAGTGATATAGTCCGGCACTTTCAATTCCTCCGGAGAAATGAAAACAAAACGGATGTTATCATATCGAACCAATGCATTGATCAGAGAGTGGACGGTTCGACCAAATTTTAAATCGCCGCAAAGGCCTATGGTAAAACCGCTCAGGCTGCCGTTCAGGCTTCGTATGGTCAGAAGGTCTGTCAGTGTCTGGGTGGGGTGCTGGTGCCCGCCGTCTCCGGCATTGATCACGGGGATACCGGATCTTTCGGCGGCGACCATGGGTGCGCCCTCTTTGGGGTGGCGCATGGCACAGATATCTGCGTAGCAAGAGATGACGCGGATCGTGTCGGAAACGCTCTCGCCTTTGGCGGCGGAAGAGGAATTTGCGTCGGAGAATCCGATCACCCTGCCGCCCAGCCTGGTCATAGCGGACTCAAAACTTAGGCGGGTACGGGTGCTGGGTTCGTAGAAGCAGGTGGCCAAAATCTTGCCCTCACAGGCATGGGCATATTTTTCGGGATCGCGTTCAATATCGCCTGCAAGGTCAAAAAGATTGTCCAATTCTTCGGTGGTAAAGTCAAGTGGACTCATTAAGTGTCTCATGGTTTGCCTCTTTCTGCGCAGAATGCCCGCGCTTAATATAAAAAGTCGAAGAGAAAAATCCCTTCGACTTCTACGTCACTTATAAGATAAAAGCTCCTCCACAGCCTTGCGCTTAGGAGCGGTAGGAGACTCAGCAGGATATCCGATGGGAATCAGAGCAATTAGGTCTCTGTCATCTGGGATCTCCAAAAGTTGAGATGCCTCTTCCTGATCAAAAATGCCCATGATAACGGTTCCAAGTCCCTGCTCATAAGCTGCCAGACAAAAGGCTTCGCTGGCAACGCCCGCATCGAACATCTGCCAGGAATCACCACGGCCGGTGGTGAAAGAACCGTCCCTCTCAAAACCGCTGCGTCCCTTGACTACGGTGACAGCCACAACCATAGGTGCGTTTGCGATGATCTCGCCGTTGCGGGCATAAGCGGAGGTGCAGTGTGACAGCTTCTCCTTGGTCTCACCCTCCACTGCGATGTAACGGGTAATCTGGGTATGCTTCCAGCTGGGGGCATAGGAAGCCGCCTCCACAATATCTGCCAGAACCTCATGGGAAACGGGTTGATCCGTAAACTGACGGATACTTCTGCGGCCTGTGATACATTCTTTTGCAGTCATGGTGATACCTCCTGAATATATTTTTTATATCTTATCATTTCTGACGCACAGTTGCAATTATAACTTGGGAAAAAATAGAGAAAATTTTTTCAAATACATATCAAAAAGTTTTGCATATGGCGTCGGCATCAATTATAATATAATATGTGCAAAAGAAAACCAAGCGACGCCGCAGGCGGCATTTGGTTTTCATGCACATATTAACGAGCAAACAGCCTGCGAGAGCAGGCAATGAGCGCTGAAAGCGCGTGTTTGCGAGTAAAGAGAAAAACCAAGCGACGCCGCAGGCGGCATTTGCAAGGAGGAGTGAAAAGGAAGATGGGTATGGAATTTGTAGAAAGAAAACGGTGGTTATTTTTTGGACTGCCTTTCACCTTTACCAAATATACGATCAAAGAGGACATGATCACCATCTCGGAGGGGCTGTTAAAGACCGTAGAGAATGACTGTTACATGTATAAGGTTCAGGACGTGGAGCATTCAGCTACCCTGATGGAGAAGCTGTTCAAGCTGGGGACGGTCATCTGCTATACAGGTGACACCACGCATGCCAGACTGGTTTTGAACCATATCCGCAACTCTAAGGAGATCAAGGAGTTTATTCTGAGGGAATCCGAGGAGGCACGGTTGAAGAGGCGCACGGTCAACATGCTGGATATCGGTTCCGGAGATTTGGAGGACATCCACGACAATATTCACGATGTGTAATTATGATGTGCTGCAGCAGACAGAAGTGAAGATGCGGGGACGGGATCACGGAGAGATTCTGTCCCCATTTTTACGGTGTGTCAAAAGTCGCTCAAACAAAAGCCCTGCGCCGAACCAGCCGGGAGCATAATCCAGTCGGACTACTTTTTTTATATGAAAGCGGCTTCTGGAGTAGTCCCATGGACAGAGAGCATGTTGACGGAGTAAGCTGCCGGATACGTATTCGGCGGAGAAGATCAGCGTCATGTAGGTGAGACCGCGCAGCCAGAAGGGTTTGTTCCGCATCAACCGGAAGATGGGGCTTAGGAAAGCGGCAGATCCGTAGATGGGAAACATCCAGATAGAGGTTTTTCCCATGAGGCGAAGTTCCCTGCGGCGCAGAGAGCCAAGGGCGGTGAACAGTATTTCCATGCACCATCCAATAATGCCGCACAAAATAAAATCGTGAATTAATTTTTTGAGTGTATTTTGAATCAAGCGTACCATAGATATTCCTTTCTCATTACAGTCTCTGAAAGTAGACATTCAGAACTTTATTCTGCGAATAGTATGAGCACTTTTTGAAAAAATAAGCGGAAACTGGGAAAGTTGGAAAGGAGCGGAAAATGACGGAAAAGGATGCTCTGGAATATATAGGATCTATCCAGCATTACGGGATTGTGCCGGGCCTTTCGTCCATAAGAGAGCTCTGCTGCAGGTTGGGCGATCCACAGAATGCGCTGCGCTTTGTACATATTGCCGGAACCAACGGAAAAGGATCCACATTGGCCTTTGTGTCCAGCATTTTGCGCTGTGCCGGTTATCGGGTGGGACGGTACATTTCTCCTGTTATATTCCAGTATCGGGAACGGATCCAGGTGGGGGAGAGACCTATTTCAAGATCAGCGCTCTGCGAGGGAATGGAACTTGTGCGGGAAGCTTGTAAGAACATGTGCGAAGAAGGTTTTTTGCAGCCCACACCCTTTGAGGTGGAGACAGCGCTCGCTTTTTGGTATTTTCGGAAGAAAAAGTGTGACATCGTGGTGTTGGAGACCGGGATGGGAGGTCTTCTGGACGCAACCAATTTGGTCAACACAACAATAACGTCTGTTATTGCATCTGTGAGTATGGATCACATGAAGTTTCTGGGGTACACACTGGAACAGATTGCGGCCCAGAAAGCCGGCATTATCAAGGAAAACTGTCCAGTGGTGCTTTTAAAGCAGAGCGAGGAAGTTATGCGGGTTGTGGAGCGGGAGGCGGTGGAGAAGCACGCATCGCTTGTGTTTGCAGATACCGGCAAGGCTTCCCACGTGCGATATGGTATGGAACGGCAGATCTTTGACTATGACGGACTTCGGAAGCTGGAAATCTCTCTTGCAGGGCAGTTTCAGATTGACAATGCGGTTTTGGCCGTCGAGACGATCCGCACGCTGGTGGAACAGGGGTATTCTGTCAGGGAAGATGCGCTGCGCCGGGGGTTGAAAGAGGCCGCCTGGCCGGGGCGTTTTCAGGTGCTTCGGAAAAACCCCCTCTTTGTGGTGGATGGAGCTCACAATGAAGACGCAGCGCAAAAACTTGCAAGAGCCATCGAATTTTATTTTACAAACAGACGAATTATTTATATAATGGGGATATTGAAAGACAAGGATCACGAGAGGATCATTGATCTGACCCACGGCTATGCGGATCAGATCATCACGGTGACACCGCCGGACAATCCCAGAGCCATGCATGCCTATGAGCTGGCCCGGGAGATTGCCGAAGTACACCCCGAGGTGACAGCGGTGGACAGCCTGGAGGAGGCAGTGGAGATGAGCCTGCTTCTGGCTGGAAAGGAGGATGTGATCCTGGCGTTTGGTTCTCTGTCCTATCTGGGCAGGTTGATGGAGATTGTGGCGCGCCGCTAGCGGATAGATGCACGGACACAGGAGAAAGGCGGAATCGTATGGTTGACCATGAGAAAGTGAAAGAGGCGGTGAGACTTCTGTTGGAAGGCATCGGAGAGGACACGGGCAGAGAGGGACTTTTGGAGACGCCGGAGCGAATCGCCAAAATGTACGAGGAAATATACGGAGGCATGGATGAGGATGCAGGGGAGCATCTCTCCAAAGTGTTTTCCGTGGACAATAGCGAGATGGTGCTGGAGAAAGATATTGTATTCTATTCCACCTGTGAGCATCACCTGATGCCCTTTTATGGAAAGGCCCATGTGGCTTATATTCCAAACGGTAAAGTGGTAGGTTTGAGCAAGCTGGCGAGAACCGTGGAAGTGTATGCCCGCAGACCCCAGATACAGGAGCGGATGACCGGACAGATCGCGGATGCCATCATGCAGCACTTAAAGCCCCAGGGAGCTATGGTAGTGCTTGAGGCGGAGCATATGTGCATGACCATGCGCGGGGTGAAGAAACCGGGAAGCAAGACGGTCAGCGTGGCCGCCAGAGGTGTCTTTCAGGACAATGCAGCGCTGCAGACACAGTTTTATCATATGCTGCACGACTGATAGTGTGCCGACGCATGGATGCAATGGTGGTATGCAGGGATTGATGTGGAGAAAAGTAACTGACAGGACTCACAGTAGATAGAATGCCATGGATAGAATAGATAAAATATTAAATCATAATTTATTTTTGTGTCACTTACAACAAAACAATTCGGCAGAGGCGGACAGGCGCTTCTGCCGTCATAATATCACACATTTTCTGGATGTGGCAAGGATTGGTGAGATCATAAATTTGGAGGAAAAGCTCCAGATTCCCAGAGATTTGGTCTACGGGGCTGCGCTTCTGCACGATATGGGAAAGCACATCCAATATGAGGACGGTACGCCTCACGAGATTGCCAGCGGGGAGATCGCACCGACGATTCTTAAGGAATGTGGTTTTGTTGATAAAGAAACAGATGTTATTGTTGATGCGATCTTACATCATAGAGACAGCCAGGTGGCGGAGGAGCCAAATTTGCGGGGTGTGCTCTACCGCGCGGACAAGGCCAGCCGCGCCTGTTTTGCCTGTGAGGCGGAGGCAGACTGCGACTGGAAAGAAGGCAAAAAGAATATGCGAATTAAATATTAAAACAACAATAAATTTTGAACGGAGGCAGAAGGAGATAACATGAGGATTGGAAACAGAGAGTTTGATACGGAGAGACATACTTATGTGATGGGAATTTTGAATGTGACACCGGATTCCTTTTCCGATGGCGGCAAGTGGAATGACAAAGACAGAGCGCTCCGCCGTGTGGAGACAATGCTGGCGGAGGGGATGGATATTGTGGATGTGGGCGGCGAGTCCACAAGACCGGGCTATACCATGATCTCCGATCAGGAGGAGATCGAAAGAGTAACACCTGTTATAGAAATAATCAGGAAAAATTTTGATATCCCCATTTCTTTGGATACTTATAAAAGCGAGGTAGCTCGAGCCGGTATTGCAGCAGGAGCCGATCTTATCAATGATATCTGGGGCTTACAGTATGATCCCAAGATGGCAGGGGTGGTCGCAAAAAGCGGCCTGCCTTGCTGTCTTGTACACAACCGCAAGGAGGCAGATTACCAAAACTCTATGCAGGAAGTGATGGAGGATTTTGTGAAGGTTATTGAAGGTGCCAGACAGGCCGGCATTGCTGACGAGAAGATCATCCTTGATCCGGGTGTGGGTTTCGGCAAGACTCATGAGAATAGCCTGGAGATTCTCAGGCATCTGGAGGAATTTAATATGTTGGGCTATCCCTTGCTCCTTGGATGCAGCCGAAAATCGGTGATCGGTCTCACCCTCGACCTTCCGGTGGAGGAGAGGCTGGAGGGGACGCTTGTGACTACTGTTTTTGCTGTGAAAAATGGTTGTTCCTTTGTGCGAGTCCACGATGTGAAAGAGAATGTGCGGGCAATCCGCATGACGGAGGCTATTCTGCGAAGATGAAGTTTTGGGACGAGATCCGAATAAGAGAGCTGGAGATCTACGCCTATCATGGTGTATATCCGGAGGAAAACGAGAAAGGGCAGCCCTTTTTTGTGAACGCCAGCTTTTTTTGCGATATCAGAGAGGCAGGGCGAAAGGATGATCTCTCCCTGTCCACCAACTACGGCGAAATCTGTCACTTTATCACAAAGTGGATGCAAGAACATACCTGTAAACTGGTTGAGGCGGTGGCAGAGCAACTGTCCAGAGACTTGCTGCTCCAATATCCTCTGGTGGAGGAGCTGGAGCTGGAGATAAGAAAACCGGAGGCTCCCATCGGACTTCCCTTTGGATCGGTCTCCGTGTGCGTGAGAAGAGGATGGCACACGGCTTATCTTTCCGTTGGTTCCAATATGGGGGACAGGCAACGGTATATTGATGATGCCCTTCACGCCCTTGGCGCAGAGGATCACACGCGGTTACAGAAAGTTTCCCAGTTACTTATCACCAAACCCTACGGCGGTGTGGGGCAGGAAGATTTCCTAAACGGAGCGATTCAAGTCCGAACCCTGCTCTCGCCCCATGAGCTTCTGGACTGGCTGCACGAGATCGAGGCGGCTGCAGGGAGAGAACGGCTGGTGCACTGGGGACCGAGGACGCTGGATCTGGATATTTTGTTTTACGACAAGCTGATATATGAGGATGGGCGGCTGATCTTGCCCCATATAGATATGCAGAATCGTGATTTTGTGCTGCGGCCTCTCAGCGAGATTGCCCCGAATTTCCGTCATCCTCTTCTGGGATTAACGGTGATGCAGCTTTTAGAGGCTTTAGATATCGAAGCATAAACCCGGCGCAGAAGCCGGTGAAAAGACCGGTCACAATACCACTCAAAAGGAGAAATGGAAGATAGGACAGAACACCGGGAGTGCCGGTGAGAAGCAGGGCGATCATAAGCTGTCCCACGTTGTGGCACAGGGCGCCAAAGATGCTGATGAGAGGTGGAAAATGCCCTTGCAAAAGCATGTGGACCAAGGTCATGCCCACAAGGCATAAAAAACCTCCCGCCAGACTGTACAGAAGGCTTACCGCCTGTCCGAAGAGCAGGGCGGACAAAAGAATGCGTACAAGCAGCACATACAGAGCGTCTTGTGTAGAAAAGCGAATTAAAGAAACTAGTGTTATTATATTGGCCAGTCCAAGCTTTACGCCGGGAATGGGAACAAGTGGAGGCAGGGCGCTCTCTATGGCGTAGACAGCCAGAGATAGCGTGGCGAGGAGTGCCAGGGTGGTCAGCTTTCGAGTGGAAAAATGGCGCATGATGTTATACCTTTCTACTGATAAAATATGTGGGATGTATCCCAATGGACATTGGAAGGTAGATCAATACACGACAGCATCGGGAGGTATCTGCGATTCCCCTTCGTGCACCCGGATCACCAGCCGGTTGGGCAGGCAGACGATGGGAAGGAGTGAGGTGCGCTGAAACCCCTGATGGATGCAGAGCTTGTCGGGGCAGCTGGCGGAGAGAATGCCAATCTGTCCGTCCGTCACCAGTATTTCGTTGTAGCCCCCGGTGTCTCCAGTGACCGTGAAGGTGTAGGGTTCCGCGTCACGAGTCAGCGGTATACTCATCAGAAGGGAGCCGTCCTGATAGATGTCCGCGACAGGGACAGAGCGACCGTTCGAGGAGTCCATTCGGATGTCCCAGAGCCGTAGGCCGAGGAAGCCGGCGCTTCCAAATGAAATGCACAGGATCATGGCGGTCAGGATAAATGCGTTTTTCCGGTAAGGGGGCAGTCCGCGCATAGATAGGCTCCTTTCTCATAAAATCTGTAAACAGTATAGCAAAAGGTCAGGCAAAAATGAAGAAGAAAGTTTTGTTCTGCGGAGCTCTTGTCTTGCTGGGATCGTTGTGGCTTTCAGGCTGTGGTGCGCGGTCACCGGAGTCCCTGCAATGTGTGGACACGGCCATGGGAACGGTCATTACCCAACAAATCTATATGACTGAGCCGGACGAAGCGGTGGCAGAGGAGATCATTGCGGTCATCGACGAACTGGAAAACAGCACATTGTCATGGAGGATCGATTCCTCCGATCTTGCCCGGGTGAACAGGGCGGCGGGGGATTTGGAGGGAAACCCTCTGTCCCCGCGATTGGAGGCGCTTCTACATAAGTGTCAGGAGGTATCGAAGGATTCAGGTGGAGCCTTTGACATTACCATCGGGGAAGTGGCAAGACTCTGGGATATCGACCGATGGGCTGCCGGAGAGGGTAGCGGTGATTATCAGCTGCCGAAGAAGGAGCGGATCAGGGAGCTTCTTGCGGATGCAGGCTATGCAAAGCTCCGGCTCTCGGACCATCGCCTCTATCTGCCCCAGGGAATGTCTCTGGATATGGGGGCCATTGGAAAGGGGGCGGCGTTGGACGAAATCCTCGCTCTGATGGAAGAGAATGAACAGATTACCGGCGCGGTGATCTCCGTGGGCGGCAGCGTCCTGACCTACGGGGAAAAGCCGGACGGAAGCGCCTGGAGTGTGGGAATCGCGGATCCTGCCGACACTTCCCATATGGTTGGGACACTCTCCCTCACCGGGCAATGGTGCATCTCCACCTCTGGGGATTACGAGCGGTACGTGGAGGTGGATGGTGTGCGCTACCACCATATCATCGATCCCACCACCGGGTATCCGGCGGACAGCGGGGTGAGCAGCGTCACGATCCTTGCGAAGGATGGGGCGCTGAGCGACGCGCTCTCCACAGCCTGCTTTATTCTGGGGGAGGAGAAAGGGCTTCTTTTGGCAAAGCGGTACGGCGTGGAGGCACTTTTTGTGGACAAGGTGGGAAATATTTCCATGACGGAGGGAATGAAGTTATATTTCCGGTAATGTTTTATTCCCGCAGGCAATGAGTTAAGCGTGGGCGCTTTGACTTGTCCATTCCGCAAAAATGTAGTATGATAGGAAAGCGACTAGATTTGTGCTGTAAATAGGGGAGGCTACCCATGGGAGAAAATGCATTTATTCACATAAATCAGGAGACTGTTGACAAGGTGGATGAGAAGATGCCGCCGCAGGAGGAATTGCAGGATCTCGCGGACTTTTTCAAGGTGTTCGGCGATCCCACCCGCTTAAAGATCCTCTATGTGCTTCTCTGTGAGGAGATGTGCGTATATGATATTGCCAATCTGCTGGGAATGTCCCAGTCAGCCATCTCTCACCAGCTCCGCGTGTTAAAGCAGATGGATCTGGTGAAAAATCGCAGGGAGGGTAAGACCATCTTCTACTCGTTGGCGGATGCCCATATTGTGACCATTTTGAGTCAGGGGCTGGATCATATAGAAGAATAACAGAGACCAAAAAGAGGCTGTCCTTACCGGACAGCCCCTTGTGCGTTTGTAAAGTATTCGGCATAGCCGGCTCCTAAAGGAGAGTGGTACATGGTTCCCGACTCATTGTAACCGTGGAAATAGGCGTAGCGGGAAGTGAGATTGATATGGCTGTAGATGCCGTCTGCAACTACTGTCCGCCCGGTGCCGTCTGTGTACATGAAGCAAAGCTGTGGGGAATTGCCGCTCGTCTGGTAGTAAATGTAGCCGTAGCCCACATTGAAGCAGTCTATTCGGTCGTTGGTCAGCACTTCCACGATATCCTGCGAGAAAGAGTAACGGCACAGGCGGTAGTTGTTGGCCACGTCCAAATAATAGACGTAATCCCCATCTACGATCGGATACCAGAGATTGCCCTGCCACACAACACTGGAGGAGTCATTCGCGGTGTTCAGTGCGTAAAGGTAATGATCGCCCTGAGTGCCATTGTAGTAGATGGTGCCGTTCACGGCACAGGCGGGGTTGATGACGTATTCGGCCAGCTGAACCTCATCCGTGCGATCGATCTTGATCTTATAGAAGACAGAGGTCTCGCTGCCGGCCAGAAGGTATAGATAATTGTCCACCAGTTGTCCCGTCACCACTACATCACGCACCAGGGAAGTGGCATGACTGCCGTCCAGATCACAGCGGTTGAAGGTGCGTGGAACACGAATGCCGCCGAGTCCGGTCTCACCGGAGGCACCGACCTGGAAGTAGTAGAGGTAGTTACCGCCGGCCAGAATATTGCGGGTCTGGGCGGAGACGATCTTGTGGATATCCCCCTCTGAGGGTGTCATAGCGTAGATGCAATCTCCGTCATAGGCGTTGGCAAAGTACACGGTGCCGTTGTACTCACAGACGAAGCCGCCGTTGTTCAGGTTGCCGGCTGTGTTGCCGACGGTGCCAGGCGGGTTCATGGTGACACGTTGGCGCAGATAAGTGAATATCGTTGCAAGAGCCATGATCAGTAAAACGACTACGAGTACGATGATAACTTTGAGGGTGTTGTATGTATTTTTTTTGCGCATAGGGAATCCACCTTTCTGCTTTGGAAATTTCACAGGCAGAGCCTGCCGCAAGTCACGGGCAGAGCCTGCCGCAAGTCACGGGCAGAGCCTCGAAAACGCTGCGCGTTTCCTCGGTCGCTTCGCTCGTCCAATATGCAAAAGTGCAGATGACTGAGCAAGCTCGTCATCCGTACTTTCGCATACTGGACTCTGCCCTATACGAATATTATACCCCTCTTTTTGCTTGCTATCAAGGTGAATTTGGTATAAGATGGGAATAGTAGCTGAATTATGTGGGACGCCGTGAATGACTGATACTGCAAGGGACGCAGCCTAAGTACCGCTACGTTTTTCTACGAGTGAGAACGTGTCTGCAGGGGGAATATTACCAGGGCTTGGCGTGCCTTATAGCGTGCCTTGCGGTGAATTGAACGAACAAAAAGAATACAAAAAGGAGCAAGCCATGGATCTACTGGAACTGAGAGACCAACTGGACAAGATAGATGCACAGATCGTGGAGCTGTACGAGAAGCGTATGGAGATCTGCGGACAGGTGGCGGAGTATAAGATCGAGACCGGCAAGAAGGTCGTTGACAGACAGAGAGAACAGGAGAAGCTTACGAAAGTCCGTTCCCTGACGCACAATGACTTCAACGGTCAGGGTGTGGTGGAGCTGTTTGAGCAGATCATGTCCATGAGCCGTAAGCTGCAGTATCAAATGCTGGAAGCCCACGGCAGTCATGGGAAGCTTCCCTTTATCGGCGTGGACGATCTGGAGACCGGAAAGGCCAGAGTGGTGTTTCAGGGGGCCGAGGGTGCATACTCGCAGGCCGCCATGGTGAAATATTTCGGGAATGCGGTGAACAGCTTTCATGTGGATACCTTCCGGGATGCCATGAGTGCCATCGACGAGGGCAGCGCGGACTTTGCGGTACTGCCCATCGAGAATTCTACCGCCGGTATTGTGAATGAGATTTATGACCTTTTGGTAGAATTTGAGAATTATATTGTGGGGGAGCAGATCATCAAGATTGAGCACTGTCTGCTGGGGGTGCCGGGAGCACAGCTTACGGACATCCAAACAGTGTACTCCCACCCCCAATCCCTGATGCAGAGCTCTAAATTCCTGGCAGACCATGACTGGCAGCAGATCAGCATGCAAAATAACGCTTTTGCGGCCAAGAAAGTGGCTGACGAGCAGGATCGGACACAGGCGGCCATCGCCAGCGAGTACGCGGGGCAGGTCTACGGGCTGGAGGTGCTGAAAAAGGGGGTCAATCACTCCGGAACCAATTCCACTCGCTTTATCATTGTGACCAACCAGAAGATCTTTAAGAAAGACGCAAAGAAGATCAGCATCTGTTTTGAGGTGGCTCATGAGAGCGGTTCCCTCTATCATATGCTGTCCCACTTTATCTACAACAATCTGAACATGACCAAGATTGAGAGTCGCCCTATCGAGGGGCGCAATTGGGAGTACCGTTTCTTTGTGGACTTTGAGGGAAATCTGGCGGACAGCGCTGTGAAAAACGCCCTGAGAGGACTTCGGGACGAGGCCAGAAATATGAAGATTTTAGGCAATTACTAGACGGAAAGCAGCCGGATGGCACAGAAAAGAGGCAGAAAGAGACATGAGAGAGCAGGAACTGATCGTATATCGGGATTTTGAGGACGGAGAGCTTTTTTACGACTGTGCGTGGCTGATGACCCATTACGATGACGATCACTACAATGAGGAGGATGTGCGTGGGCTCTTTTATGAGTGCATTCACAAACTGATAGAGTTGGCGGGCACTTACGGTTTTCATGGCAATCTTTGGCACTGTTATCTGGCAAACCTCCTGGTGAACAACGAGAACAGTTATAGCTGTGGCTGTGAGATCCGAGGTGAGATCGAGGGCAGTATCAATGATGCGGCTCTGCACGATATTGTTATATTTAAGGAATTCTATGACTATGACTTTGCGCCCATGATGGAGCGGCTCCATGTGCCGGAGTACGAGCTCCTCACCCACTATGAGAGCAGCAAGCGGGAGAGTCAGGTGTACAACACACGCATTTGCGCCCGCATCTGCGAGCTGGCGGAGAAATTCTGCGCAGATCACACGCCGGAGGAGATGAAAGCTACACTCACACAATTTTATAAAGAATACGGCGTGGGGAAGTTCGGGCTCCACAAGTCTTTTCGTGTCACTCACGATGAGTCGGGTGTTCATGTAGTGCCCATCCTGAATATTGCCCATGTGAAGCTGGATGATCTGGTGGGCTACGAGATTGCCAAAAAGAAGCTGGTGGACAATACGGAGGCTTTTGTCAACGGTCGTAAGACTAATAATTGTCTGCTTTTCGGTGATGCAGGCACCGGGAAATCCTCCAGTGTCAAGGCCATTGCCAACGAATATTACGACAGGGGCCTGCGCATTATTGAGATATATAAGCATCAGTTTCAGGATCTGAACGATGTCATCAGTCAGATCAAGAATCGCAATTACAGGTTTATCATCTATATGGATGACTTAAGCTTTGAAGAATTTGAGATTGAGTATAAATACTTAAAGGCGGTGATCGAGGGAGGTTTGGAGCGAAAGCCGGAGAACATTTTGATCTATGCCACTTCCAACCGCCGTCACCTGATCCGGGAGAATTACAGCGACAAGGAAGAAATCAGGGAGGATATGCATACCAGCGACACCGTGCAGGAGAAACTGTCACTGGTGTATCGTTTTGGCGTCACCATCTACTTTGGTGCACCGGACAAGAAACAGTTCCAGACGATCGTAAAGACGCTGGCGGACAGGAGCGGTATTGTCATGCCTGAGGAGGAGCTTCTCCTTGCGGCCAACAAGTGGGAGCTCTCACACGGCGGACTATCCGGCAGGAGTGCGCAACAGTTTGTGGATTATCTTTTAGGGCAGGAGACGAAGGAGGTGTGAAAAGAGCATGGCCATAAAGACCTTTGCGGCGATTGATATCGGAAGCTTCGATTTGTCTATGAAGATTTTTGAGTTTGCCGGCAAGAACCGCATGAAAGAGATTGATTTTTTGACACAGCGCATTGCACTGGGGAGTGATACCTATGCGGACGGCAAGATCAGCAACGAGAAGATGGATGAGCTGTGTCGGGCGCTGAAACGTTTTTCCTCCGTCATGAAGTCCTACAAGGTGGATGCTTATCAGGCCTATGGAACCAGCGCTGTCAGGGAGACCGAGAATTTTATTATCGTTCAGGACACGATTGCGCAGCGCACCGGCATTCGGGTGGATATCTTGAGCAACTCCGAGCAGCGTTTTTTGGATTACAAGTCTATAGCCTCGCGAGGGGAGGACTTTAGGCGTATTATCGAGGAGAAGACGGCGATCGTGGACATTGGGGGCGGAAGTATCCAGCTCTCTCTCTTTGACAATGACACGCTGGTCTCCACCCAAAATCTGCGTCTGGGTGTGCTCCGTTTACAGGAAATCTCAAACCATTTGAATGTGGGGACTGCACAGACTGAAAAGCTGATTGACGAGTTGGCATCCTCACAACTTGCCACTTACAAGAAGCTGTATTTAAAGGACGGCGGAATCAAAAATATCATCGTGGTGGATGACTATATGTCGCCCTGGGTGGTGCGGCAGGTGAAAGCGGGCGATCGGAAGGCCATGATCGGGCTGGATCAGTTTGAGAAGCTGATAGAGTTTTTGAAGGAGGGAAATTCCATGCAGGTAGCCAGAAGGCAGGGTATACCTGAGGAGAAGGTGCCCCTCACCTTTATCAGTGCAGTGTTGGTCAGAGGGATCGCCCGGGTGATGGGAGCGACGAAGATATGGGTTCCCGGTGTGGCTCTTTGTGATGGTATTGCTTATGAGTACGCAGAGAAAAATAAGCTTCTAAAGGGCGAACACGATTTTGAGAAAGATATCGCAGCCTGTGCTCTCAACATCAGCAAGCGTTACATGGGCAGCAGAAAACGCGCGGAGACACTGGGTAAGATCACAGGGACCATCTTTGACAGCATGAAGAAGATTCACGGATTGGGAAAGAGAGAGCGGCTCTATCTGGAGATCGCAACGATCCTGCATGACTGCGGCAAATACGTGAGCATGACCAATATTGGGGAGAATTCCTACAGCATTATCATGGCCACGGAGATTATCGGTCTGTCTCACATAGAGCGCAAGATCGTGGCAAATGTGGTGCGCTTTAATCACAGTCCTTTTATCTACTATGGGCAGCAAAAAAGCGGAGATCCCGGGTTGGAGCGGGAGGATTACCTGACTGTAGCGAAGCTGACGGCGATTTTGAGATTGGCAAACAGTTTGGATCGAAGTCACAAGCAGAAGATGAAGGGCGTCAAGGCTGCGCTCCAGGAGCAGGAGCTGGTTCTCACGGTGGAGACTTTGGAGGATATCACGTTGGAGAGGGTCGGCTTTGAGTCCAGCTCCAAGTTTTTCACGGAGGTGTTCAGTATCCGTCCCGTGTTAAGGCAAAAGAAAGTATTTTAGAGGTGAAGGAAATGGGAGAGATTGATTATAAGAGTTCGGCGCTCTACACCAACCGGGAGCTCAGCTGGGTGCAGTTTGACCAAAGGGTATTGGACGAGGCGAGGGATAAAAATATCCCCCTGTTCGAACGGCTGAAATTTTTGAGTATTGTCTCCTCCAATCTGGACGAGTTCTTTATGATCCGAGTGGCATCCCTCAAAGATATGGAAAATGCAGGCTATGAGAAGCCTGATCTGTCCGGTATGACTCCTGCAAAGCAGTTGAAAGAGTTGGAAGTCGCCATCCATAAGCTGGTGGATATGCAGTATTCTACCTACAATCGTTCTCTGGTGCCACAGCTGGAGAAGAGGGGGCTTCACATTATCCGATGTCATGAGGACCTGTCCGAGGAGGAGGCGGATTACATCGATCGGTATTTTGCAGAGAATGTGTATCCGGTGCTCACCCCTATGGCCGTAGACTCTTCCAGGCCCTTTCCCCTGATCCGCAACAAGACGCTGAACATCGGGGCCATGGTCTGCAAGAAGACAGGAGATGAGGGACTGGAATTTGCCACCGTGCAGGTGCCGAGTGTATTGAGCCGCATTGTGCAGTTACCCTCGGATGGCTCCGAGAAAAAGGTGATCCTATTGGAAGAGGTTATAGAACGTAATATTGATAAATTGTTTTTAAATTATAATATCATCTGCGCCCATCCGTATCGGATCATGCGAAATGCAGACCTGACCATTGAGGAGGACGAGGCGGCAGATCTTTTGAAAGAGATCGAGCGCCAGCTAAAGAAGCGCCAACGGGGCGAGGCTATTCGTCTGGAGGTGGAGGAGGGCATCGACAAGCGGCTGCTGAAATTTTTGAAACAAGAGCTCAAGGTGGAAGGGGCGCAGATCTATACTATCGACGGCCCCCTGGATCTGACTGTGCTTATGAAAATGTACGGTTTGGAGGGTTTTGAGCATCTGAAGGCGAAAAAGTACGAACCCCAGCCCGTGCCGGAGCTTCCCGCGGACTGCGATATTTTTGAACGGATCAGGGAGGGGGATATCTTGGTGCACCATCCCTACCAGACTTTTGAGCCGGTGGTGGACTTTATCCGACAGGCAGCCAGAGATCCCGAGGTGCTGGCGATCAAGCAGACGCTCTACCGTGTCAGCGGCAATTCACCTATCATAGCGGCTCTTGCGCAGGCGGCGGAGAACGGCAAGCAGGTGACGGTCCTGGTGGAGTTGAAAGCCAGGTTCGACGAGGAGAACAACATCGTCTGGGCCAGGATGCTTGAGAAAGCGGGATGCCATGTGATCTATGGCTTGGTAGGACTGAAGACTCACAGTAAGATCACGCTGGTGGTGCGCAGGGAGGAGGACGGTATCCGCAGGTATGTACATCTGGGAACAGGTAACTATAACGATGCCACTGCAAAGCTCTACTCGGATGTGGGATTGTTTACCTGTGCGGAGACCATCGGAGAGGACGCTACGGCGGTGTTCAATATGCTGTCGGGCTATTCGGAGCCGGTATTTTGGAATAAGTTGTCTTTGGCGCCCCTGTGGCTGAAGGATAAGTTTTTGTATCTGATCGAACGGGAGAAAAGGTTCGCAAAAGAGGGGCGTTCCGCCAGGATCATCGCCAAGATAAATTCTCTGTGCGACAGGGATATCATTGCAGCGCTCTATGAGGCCAGCGCTGCCGGTGTGAAGATCGATCTGATCGTGCGAGGTATCTGTTGCCTTAAGGTGGGAATTCCGGGAGTCAGCGAAAATATCACAGTGCGGTCCATTGTGGGAAATTTTTTGGAGCACGGTCGGATATTTTACTTTGAGAACGATGAGCACTATGAGATTTATTGCGGCAGTGCAGACTGGATGCCAAGGAATCTGGAACGCCGAGTGGAGATACTCTTCCCGGTGGAGCGGCCAGAGTTGAAGGAGGAGTTGTTCCACATTTTGAAGAACCAGCTGCGGGACACTGTGAAAGCCTACATCCTGCAGCCGGACGGCACTTACGAGAAGGTAGATAAGCGGGGAAGGGAAGTGTTTGACTCACAGAAAGCATTCTGTGAAGAGGCTATGGAGGAAGCGAAAAGGCAGCAGGAAGAGATTTCCGGAAACGGCAGGATGTTTATTCCGGAAAGACATGTGGAGCAGGAGTAAAAATGGAAAGCGCGATATGGAGGAAACGAAAATGAGGATCATACTGGCATCCGCATCTCCGCGCAGAAAGGAGCTGCTCGCACAGGTTGGGCTGGTTTTCGAAGTGCAGGTAAGTGATGTGGAGGAGAAAGTCTCCACGACCATTCCCTATTATCTGGTGCAAGGTCTGTCAAGGCAGAAAGCGGAGGCGGTTTTTCATGCTCTGGCAGGCACAGGGGAAGAGATTCTGGTGATTGGTGCCGACACCGTGGTTTCCTGCGATGGGAGGATCCTGGGGAAACCGGAGAATTCGGAACATGCAAAAGAGATGCTGCGTCTGCTTCAGGGGAGAAGTCATGAGGTGTATACAGGTGTGACTCTGCTGCATCGCGCAAGTGAGGCGGAGAATACTTCCTCCATAGAGGGGAAGAGCTTCTATGAGACCACCAAGGTAAATTTCTATCCCATGAGCGAGGCGGAGATCGATGACTACGTAGCCACAGGGGACCCTCTGGACAAGGCCGGTGCCTACGGTATTCAAGGGATCTGTGCCCGTTATATCAGCGGAATTGAAGGGGATTACAACAATGTGGTAGGACTGCCCGTGGGGCGCCTTTATCAGGAGATGAAAGACTGGCTGTAGTAAGGGTATAATTATGAAGATCAAATAGTGGCAGGAGGTATATGGTATGCGTGAGTATGATGATGCGGTTTTAGAGTGTTTTTTAGAGAATCAGTCCCAGCTTTTTCCGGAGCCTGTTGCGGAGACTTTGGAAGAGGCGGAGAATTTTCTGGAGGAGTGCATGGCGGTCGTGGTGAATTCCGTGGACGAGGTGATCGAGTACTTTGAGGACGAGGGTATTGACATGGATGGTGCCATGGATGATGAGATCCTGGAGGCCGACGAAGTATTTGACGTTGGTGATGGAAGATATCTGATCGTGGAGAGTTAACTTTTTCCTGCATTAGGTCGATATACTAGAAAAGGTGACAGTTTGGCATTCTCTGAAAATTCCGGACTGTTTATAGAGGGAAACGGATTTCTTAAAATATCAAGGAGGATAAGGTTATGGCAGTGAACATCAATCAGGACTACAATGTTTATCAGAACAGCTACTACAAAAAGACCGGTCAGACAGAGAAGAGCAACACCCAGAAGACAGGCAAGGCGAAAGGGGCAGACAAGACTTCTCAGACTCCCCAGTTGAGCGCAAAGGCAAAAGCTCTCCTTGAAGAGTTGAAAGCGAAGTACGGCAATGTTGATATCATGGTGGCCGACTACGAGACCGAGGAGGAGGCACAGAGCATTCTTTCCCGCGGCACCAAGCAGTACAGTGCGCTGTTTGACCCTGAGACGTTGGAGTCTATGGCGGCTGACGAGAATGTAAAGAACGAGTACATGGGTAAGCTGGAGGACGCAGTGAGCCAGCTTCACGAGATGGTGGAGCAGCTGGGCGACAAGGCCGGCGAAGTGAAGCATTTGGGTGTTTCCTTTGGAAATGACGGAAGTGTTTCTTTCTTTGCAGAGCTGGAGAAGACCACTGAGAAACAGCGTGAGCGCATTGAGCAGGCCAGAGAGGACAAAAAGGAGCAGGCTGCCAAGGACAAGAAGGCTGCAGAGGAAGAGCGTTTTGTCAAGGGGCACGAAACCTACAAGAGTACCCGAGTGCAGGCTGACTCTATGGAGGAGCTCCTTGAGAAGATCCGCAGTGTGGATTGGGACAATATCAAAGCGACGGAGCTTCCGGAGAGGGGCGGCAGATTTGATCTTACCATCTAATGAGAGCTTGTACAAATGTTTTAGGAGACAAAAGTAATCTGTACAATGAATAAAAATTTTTGGAAAAAGGTCGGCTGGACGGGAATGACCCTATTGCCTATGGTGGTCAGTTTGGCGACACAAATTCTTATTACAGTCGCAGTCATGGTGGTGATCGCCATGACTGTTGGCATTAGAGGGGCGCTCTCGGGAGTGACAAGCCCCTATCTGTTGGAGCAGGAAATTTTAGATGCTGTCATGGGAAGCATGACAATGATACTCCTACTGTATCATGTATTGGCATTAGTCGGTTTTGGCGTATGGTATTACCTTGGGTGCGGCAGACCCAAACCTGGGAAGCCGGGCAGGGTCTTTTCCGGAAGAGCGCTTCCTGTGACAATTCTCATAGGACTTTTTATGTGCATCAGCGCCACGGCGTTTTTGTCTGCGGCACAGTATATCGTTCCGGAGATGATCGAGCAGTATGAGGAAATGATGGAGCTTGCGGGCTTGGGAACCGATCTCCTGGCGATCCTTGCCAGTGTCCTCATCGCCCCGATAGGGGAGGAGCTTTTGTGCAGAGGCCTTACCTTCCACTACGCGTGGAAAGTGGTGGAGGGCATGCCAAACCGCAGGGCGGCCTTCTGGATCGCCAACTCATTTCAGGCTCTTATGTTCGGCATTATGCATGGCAATCTGGTTCAGGGCTCTTACGCTTTTGCGATGGGGCTTGGACTCGGATGGCTCAGATGGCGGTACAATAGTCTGTACCCGTCCATGTTGGCTCACTTTATTGTGAACTTCTCGTCCACGGTTTTCGTGGGTTTTTTGTTCTATATAATACCGGAGAACCTCGCAGTCTATACGCTGATGACAGTGGTCGGGATAGTGTTTATCCTACTTGTGATGAAGTGGGACAGAAAGAAAGAGCCGGAATGAGGTATGCGCTGCATATCTTTTCCGGCTCTATTTTTTATCTGTGCGGTTCAAAAGGTAATCAATGCTTACATTGTAATAATCGGCTATTTTTATTAGGATGTCTGTAGGAATATCCCTGGTACCATTCTCATAGTGGGAATATGCCCTTTGAGAAATGTGAAGGTATGAGCTGAACTCTGACTGCGTCAAATCTGCATCCTCACGAAGATTTCTGATCCTGCGGTAGATCATCTGCCGTTTCCCCCTTCGCAGACTTTCGTTGTATTCACATTATATTTTCGATTATATTTTAGAACAAAATGTTCTATTGACATTTAGCCCAAAATGGTCTAAACTATGTTCATATTTGCAGTGATTTTAATTGTGTCAAAAAAGTTCCGTTGATATTATATGCGGATAAGCTGAATCATATATTGTTCTCAGAGAGTATTATAACGCTACAGATCAGTGTGTGACGCTGGCGGATAATGTTGAAAAGTTATCAGGCATAGAGCAGTGAGGAAAGTGTTATGGCAGATATGGATAGAGACAGGGACAGACATACGCGCCGGAAGGAAGAGCGCACCAGATACATTGTGGCTGCAGTGCTGATCTGTGTTGCCGTTGTGGCGGGCGCTGTGTGGGGAGTACAGACATACAGGAGTCGTCAGGCAGAGAGGGAGCTTGCCCTTCTGGCTGAACAGTCGCGGACCGATGTGGAGAACACCCGGAGCGGGACGGACGTTCAGACAGAGGAAGCCGTAACAGACTCTCTGCAGGCGCTTCGGGAGATGGGAGTTCCCATTCCGGAGAAAGATGTGGACTTTGCCGCCCTGCAGGAGGAGACCAACGCGGATATCTACGCGTGGATATACGTTCCGGACACTCAGATCGATTATCCGATCGTACAGCATCCCACGGACAACAGCTATTATCTGAACTATAACCTTGACGGCAGCAAGGGCTATCCCGGCTGTATTTATACGGAGAATTATAATAAGAAAGACTTCTCGGATCCCAATACGGTCATATATGGACATAATATGAAGAATGGCAGCATGTTTGCCGGCCTTCACCTGTTTGAGGACAGCGAGTTCTTTGAGGAACACCCCTATGTGTATATCTACACGGAGGACGGACTGTTGGTCTATGAGATTTTTGCGGCACATCAATCCGGTAATGAGCATATATTGTATACGTATGATTTTGACAGTGATACCGTGTATCGGAATTACCTGGAAGATATTTTTGAGACACGCAGCATGAACAGCAACATCAGGGAGGATGCAGAGGTCACGGAAGAGAACCGGATCATCACACTCTCAACTTGTATTTCCAGCAAGCCAAACAACCGTTACCTGGTACAGGGAGTTTTGTTGAATGAGGATTAGTTCGAGGGGCTTCCGGATCTGTGTGCAAAGCAGATAATTTGATATTGGGCCGAGCGGCTTAATATAAACCACATGTGTATAATGAGGAAAGGAGAACTTAAAAATGAAAAAATTTGTTAGTATGCTGGCGCTGGGCTTGGCGCTTAGCCTGTCTGTCGGCACGACGCTGATGGCAGCGGAGGGCGGCAGTGGTTGTAAGTGCGAGGGCTGCGTGGACGTCTCTGGCGGTGACGTCTCTGGCGGTAACGCCACCTGTACTTGTGGTGCAGACTGTGGCTGTGCAGATGGTACCTGCACTTGCGGCGATACTTCCGGCGATACTTCCGGCGATTCTACCGACGATTCTTCCGACACTGTTCTGGAGAAGGGAACAACCACCGTTGAATTTAACGGGGAAGAATTAGAAGTTACTATTGCCGAAGTGTCTGCACAAAATAGGGAAGTTGTTGCTGCAGCGAAAGCAGACATAAAATCGGTATTGAGTAATTTTTACGATAGCTATACTTGGGAGTCTTCCGATACAAAGGAGGTAGTTAAGAGTGCTCAGGCATTTGACGCAATAGAGATAACTTTAGATAAGAAGCCAGCCGGTGGCTTTATCACCTTAGACATTAGAGTGAACGGTGTGAAGAAAGAAGCAGGTTCCCGCTATGGTTTCATGCACTGGACCGGTAAGAAGTGGGAGTTGGTCAACGCAACCTGTATGAGTGATGGAGTACTTCGTGCTACCTTTACGAATTTCTCGCCCTTCATTCCTGTGAAGTACACGGTCAACACAGTTCCTAAGGACGGCGCAGACGATGACGACGATGACGATTCCGGCAGCCCTGCTCCTTTGAGCGACAATGGAACCCCTGTTTCTCCTAAGACCGGGGAAACCATCCCTGTAGCCGGATGTCTTGCAGTGATCTCTCTTGCAGGCGCTTTTGTTTGTATAAGAAGAGAAAAGTTTACAAAGTAAAAATAACATAACTTAGTCAATGGACTCAGCATGTGGTTGTTACGCCCTTCCCCAATCTGTTCGGTGGGAGGGCGTAATATTTTTCTAAAAATACCTCTCCAATATCTCCACCAACCCATCCTCATCGTTCGTCTTTTTCGTCACCACATCTGCATGCATTTTTACTTTCTGCACAGCATTGGCCATAGCGATACCCACATGTGCGGCCTCTATCATGGAGATATCGTTCTCCTCGTCCCCGGCGGCAAAGGTGTGCGTGCGCAGCACGGGAAGGTAGTCCGTCACATAGAGGAGAGCGTTGCCTTTTCCAGCATCCTTGGGCAGGATCTCCAGATACTTGTCGTTGGAGAAGGCAAACTGCAGTCGTTCACCCAAGTCGGTCTGAGTGAGAAGTGTCTCACGGAACTGCTCCAAAAGGCTCCTGTCTGTCAGATGGATCGTCTGCAGTTTGTAACTTCCGTTGGGAAGGGCGGCAGCGATATCCTCTACACATTTTAATGGCATGTGGATCCGGCGGCGGTAGAAGCGGGTCTCCTCATTGTCCTCCAGACAGACGATCTCCCTGTCAGTGTAGCCTTGAATGTGCAGCCCATGCTTGTGAGCTATAGCCACAACCGTGGCAATATCCTCATGGCGGATGCGTTGCTCCAATATAGGCATCTCTGTGTCACAGTCGTAGATCAGCGCGCCATTGTTTGAGATAATGAGCATGTGAGGGTAACTAAGCCCGGCCTGCTCCTTGACTTCCAATATACTGGGAAGAGGTCTGCCGGAGCTTAAGATCAGGTGATGTCCGGCGCCCGTCAGCTGGTCTAGCGCCTCCCTCATATCGGGGCTCACGGTACTGTCGTTTCTGAGAAGGGTTCCGTCCATATCCGTAAAAAGAAGTTTTTTCTTGCTTTTCTGCAGGTCACTCCATACATCGTCGTGTACATAGAGTTTTCCGTAGCCAACGGCCAGATCCAATCCCGGCTTGTTGGCACCGTGGAAATCAGAGCCGCCGCTGATGAGCAGACGGTATTTTTTGGCGAGATTCCGAATCCGGCGCTCCTCAGAGGAACTGTAGGAGCTATAAATGGCCTCGATGCCCACGAGCCCTGCGTCTTTCAGCTCGGACACCAGCTTTTCCAAGCGCTCGCCGCTCAGATGGTAGAGGATGGGATGGGCCAGAACAGGGATACCGTCTGCAGAGAGGATAAGCTTCACAGCTTGAACGGGAGTGACTTTTTCTCGGGGTATGTAGCAGGGACAGTGATCTCCCACATATCGCTCGAAAGCCTCCGATAGGTTCTTGACATAACCGTGATTTAACAGATATTTAGAGTAGTGAGTCCGTGTGATGACGGCTCCGGGGAACTCGGCGGTCAGTTTCTCGTAGGAGATATCGATGCCCGCTTCCTCCCGCAGCTTGTCACACATTTTACGGTTGCGCCCGTCGCGGGACTCTACAAAGGTTCTGAGAGGGCCTGTAAAAGCGGGACTTTGATAGTCAATATCAAGTCCCAGCACGTGTACATCCTTTCCCTCGTACTCCGTGGAAAACTCGATACCGGGGATCACCTGAGGCACTCTGTCCGCGGTGAGCACATCGGAGGCCACAGCCGAGCTCAGCGTTTCTCTATCAGGCAGAGATTCTTGTGTAAGCTGTGCACGCAGTTCCTCGGCGTAGGCGATCGCTTCTCGCAGGCCGTCCACCGTATCGTGGTCGGTCAGCGCGAATGCGTTCAGTCCCTTTTCTATGGCGTAATTCACCAGCTCCCTGGGGGAGAAAGTGCCGTCCGATCTGTTGGAGTGTACATGCAGGTCTACCATTTGTGATCCCTCAATCCTCGTCGTCTTCTTTGTTGGCAGTAAATACAGTACGTTTTCTGGCCATCTCGTCGTTTGCCAGATACTCGTCATAGGTAGTGATCTTATCAATGAGTGTGCCGTCCGGCAAAATCTCCATGATGCGGTTGGCGGTAGTCTGCACAAACTGGTGGTCATGGCAGGAGAACAGCGCAACGCCCGGGAACTTGATCAGCCCGTTGTTCAGAGCAGTGATGGACTCCATGTCCAGATGGTTGGTAGGCTCGTCTAGGATCAGGCAATTGGCGCCGCTGATCATCATCTTGGAGAGAAGGCAGCGAACTTTCTCGCCTCCCGAGAGTACCTTTACTTTTTTGACTCCGTCCTCCCCGGCGAAGAGCATGCGTCCGAGGAAACCGCGCACATAGGTTACATCCTTGACGGGAGAGTAGCCGGTGAGCCAATCCACGATGGTCAAGTCATTGTCAAACTCTGTGGTGTTGTCCTTGGGGAAGTAAGCTTGAGAGGTGGTCACACCCCACTTGAAGCTTCCCTCGTCGGGCTCAAGCTCCCCAACCAGAATCTGGAACAGAGTGGTCTTGGCCAGCTCGTTTCCGCCCACAAAGGCAATTTTGTCCTCATGTCCCATGACAAAGGAGATGTCATCCAGAACTTTCTCTCCGTTTATGGTTTTGGAGAGATGCTCCACCGTAAGAACCTCGTTGCCAATCTCACGCTCAGGGCGGAAGTCGATGTAGGGATACTTTCTGCTGGAAGGCTTGATCTCATCCAACTCGATCTTCTCCAAAGCGCGCTTTCTTGAGGTGGCCTGCTTGGACTTAGAGGCGTTGGCGGAGAAACGTGAGATGAATTCCTGCAGCTCCTTGATCTTTTCCTCCTTTTTCTTGTTGGCTTCCTTCATCTGCTTGATGAGCAGCTGGCTGGACTCATACCAGAAGTCGTAGTTGCCGGCGTAGAGTTGGATCTTACCGTAGTCAATATCTGCAGTGTGAGTGCAGACCTTGTTTAAAAAGTAACGGTCGTGGGACACCACGATCACCGTGTTGTCAAAGTCGATCAGAAATTCCTCCAGCCAGGAGATCGCATCCAGATCCAGGTGGTTGGTGGGCTCGTCCAGAAGCAGGATGTCAGGGTTGCCAAAGAGTGCCTTGGCCAGCAAAACCTTCACCTTCAGGCTGCCGTCCAGATCTCTCATGGTGGCGTAGTGACATTCGGGTTCGATGCCCAGTCCATTTAAGAGCATTGCGGCGTTGGACTCTGCCTCCCAACCGTCCAGCTCGGCAAATTCTGCTTCCAGTTCACTGGCGCGGATGCCGTCCTCGTCGCTAAAGTCCTCTTTGGCGTAGATGGCGTCCTTCTCTTTCATGATCTGGTAGAGACGTTCGTTGCCCATGATGACGGTGTCCATTACCACATTGTCGTCGTATTTAAAGTGATCCTGCTCCAGCACGGACAGACGCTGACCGGGCGTGATGGTTACATCGCCCTTAGTGGTCTCCAGCTTGCCGGAGAGAATTTTTAGAAACGTGGACTTACCGGCACCGTTGGCACCGATGAGACCGTAGCAGTTGCCCTCTGTGAACTTGATGTTCACGTCCTCGAACAACGCTTTTTTACCGATACGGAGTGTTACATTATTTGCACTGATCATTTTAGCCTCCATGCTGCGACTGTTTTTAGAAATTATTACTTTATCTATTATACATGAAAGTGCGATTATTTCAATAAAAATCAGTGAGGTGATCGCGAAATAGGAACAAAAGGCTTGACCGTTAAAGTATTTCTTGTATAATTGATTCAGACAGGGAAGATAAGGAGTACACAACTGATGAAGGTAATGCCAAATCGTATGGACAGAGGCTTCTTTATGTATCAGAAGGAATTTGAGCAGAAGGCATTGGAGGTTCTGCGCTCAGGCTGGTATGTGTTGGGGCGGGAAGTAGAGGCTTTTGAACAGGAATTTGCGTTTTATACGGGTGCCAGATATTGTGTGGGACTTGCCAGCGGGCTGGATGCCTTGTGGATGGCGTTCCGCATTTTGGGTATTGGTTCCGGTGACGAGGTGATCGTGCAGGCCAACACCTATATTGCCAGTGTTATGGGAATTACCATCAACGGTGCCACACCTGTTTTTGTAGAACCGGATGAGTACTTTAATATAGACGCAGACAAGATTGAGGAGAAAATTACTGACAGGACTAAGGCTGTGCTGGTGGTTCACCTATATGGACAAGCTTCCAATATGCAGAAGATCGTGCAGCTCTGTAAAAAGTATGATCTTCGTCTTGTGGAGGATTGCGCACAATCCCACGGAGCCTGCTTCCAGGGGAAAATGACGGGAACCTTTGGCGATATCGGCTGCTTTTCTTTTTATCCATCCAAAAATCTGGGTGGTTTTGGAGATGGTGGAGCAATTGTGACGGCAGATGCGCAGATTGCGGCGGACATGAAGGTGTATCGCAATTATGGCAGCGAGAAGCGTTATTATAACAAGGTGGTTGGAGCAAATTCCAGACTGGATGAGCTGCAGGCAGGACTTTTGCGGGTTCGTCTCGCACATATGCAGGAATTGACAAAAGAACGCAGGGAGTTGGCAGAGAGATACCATGAGAGACTCTGCAATTCCAGGATACAGCTTCCTGGTGTGCGAAAGCAGGCGGACAGCGTCTGGCATCAGTATGTCGTACGATGTGAGGAGAGACAGGAGCTGATAGACTATCTAAATGTACATGAGATCGGCACGATCATTCATTACCCAATCCCCCCGCACCTCTCAGAGGCATACAATTATCTGGGGTATCAGAAGGGAAGCTTTCCTGTCACAGAGCACCTCGCAGATACCGTTTTGTCCATTCCGATGTATAATGGAATGACAAAAGAGGAGCAGGACTATGTAATTGAGGTGATCAACCGCTTTTGACTTATAAGGAACTTTTCAATATAGCATTTACATGAGATAAAAGGAAAGGTTTAGTGTATGAGCAAAATATCCATAGTGGTTCCGGTGTATTATAATGAAGATACTTTGATGGATCTGTATCGAGACATGAAGGAGAAGATCCTCGAAAAAATTGGGGATTATGAACTGGTGTTTGTGGATGATGGATCCGGAGATGATTCTTGGGAGATCATGAATGAGATAAGGACGCTGGATGAAAATGTTCGACTGGTAAAGCTATCGCGCAATTTTGGTGAGCACGCCGCGCTTTTGGCGGGCTTGACCGTCTGCACGGGGGACTGCGCCGTGACCAAGCAGGCAGATCTGCAGGAAGACTCCACTCTGATCCTCGAGATGTATGAGCGTTGGAAAAAGGGCAATAAGGTTGTTCTAGCTGTGCGCCGTTCCAGGGATGAGAATGCAGTAAAGGTGTTCTTTGCCAATATGTACTATGCGATGGTGCGCAAATTTGTAAATAAGAATATGCCCGTGGGAGGCTGCGACTGTTATCTGATCGACAGGAAGGTCATTGAGGTATTGGAGCGTCTTGATGAGAAAAATTCCAGTCTGACGCTTCAGGTTTTGTGGGCCGGCTTCCGGACAGATATGGTTTATTTTGACAGAAGGGACAGGGAAAAAGGAAGATCACGCTGGACATTTGCCAAAAAGTTTAAGCTTGTACTGGATTCCATGATGAGTTTCTCCTATGTACCCATTCGTTTTATGACTTATGTAGGAATTATTTTTGATCTGTTTGCAGCTGTTCTCTTGATCAATGTGCTGGTTGAATATTTCACGAAAGGCGCTCCTATTATTGGCTGGTCATCCCTGATGTGTGTGATCTTGCTGGCTTCTGGGCTGATCTTATCCACGCAGGGTATTTTGGGGGAATATGTGTGGCGTACATTGGATGCATCCCGCGCAAGACCTCCGTTCATTATCGATGAGGAGAAAACGCCGAGATCTCAGGAAAATACTAAGGAGCAGTCATGCCACGAAAAGCAGGAGGAAGTTTGAAAGCAGAGCAAGACGCGATGGGAAAAACTATTTGGCAGATAATAAAATTTGCGTTGGTTGGGGTATCTAATACGATCGTCAGCGAAGTGATATATGCTGTTCTTATCTTTTTTAAGATACATTATCTTCCTGCAAGCTTCATTGGGTTTTCCCTAAGTGTGTTAAATGCTTATTATTGGAGCAGCAAATATGTTTTTAAAGAGCAGGCGGACGCAGAAAAAAGGGTTTGGTGGAAAGTGCTTTTAAAGACATATGCGGCCTATTTATGGGGATATCTGGTAAGTGCGGTGCTTTTGGTGTTCTGGATCGACCTTGTACATGTCAGCCGGTGGGTGGAACCTTTGGGCAACCGGTTTGTGGATGCAGGTTATGAGCGTTTTGATACACAGTTTTTGGGAAACCTGCTCGCAGCCGCACTTAATCTTATGATCACGATTCCCATGAATTTTTTGCTCAACAAATATTGGGCTTACAGACAAAAATAGTTCGGATCCTGGGTACGGGGAATCTGAATTATTTTGAAACTTCCCGTTTTAACTATATATTTTAGATTGGAGCCCTCACTATGACCTTGTTTTTGATCATAACAACTTGCATTCTTGTATTGATCGTATTGTATTTTCTGATGATCATGCCCAGAATGCTGGGAAGACCGGACATTTCTCCTTTTCTTGAGTGGATGTACGCCCACAGGGGATTTCACGACAACACGGGAGATGCCCCGGAGAATTCACTGCTGGCTTTTCAACGGGCGGTGGAAATGGGATTTGGGATAGAATTGGATGTGCAGATGTCCAAGGATAAGATTCCCGTGGTGTTCCACGACTATACGCTGGAGCGGGTCTGCGGCGTTGAGGGAAAGGTCTGTGAGCGCACTCTTGCGGAGCTTAAGGAACTCACTCTGTATGGTTCTAAGCAGCGCATTCCCAGTCTGGAGGAAGCGCTTAGACTGGTGGACGGCAAGGTGCCTCTGATCGTGGAGCTAAAGATCGAAGCCACGGACATCTCGGTCTGTCCGGCAGCAGACAAGCTGCTTTCCGACTATGGCGGGATGTACTGTATAGAGTCCTTCCATCCGGCGGGCATTCTCTGGTATCGCATTCGCAGAAAGAAGGTGGTGAGAGGGCAGCTTGCGGACGCTTTTCATAAAGAGGGAAAGTATGCCGGCCCACTATATTTTTGGCTTGAGAATCTGCTCTTTAACTGGCTGGGCAAGCCGGATTTCGTAGCATTTAATCACAAATATCCCAAGATGTACTCCTTAAGTCTGTGCCGGGAGCTGTACAGCTGTACCATGGCGGCATGGACGATCAAAAGCGAGGAGGAGCTTCAGGCGGCGGAAAAATACTTTGATATTTTTATTTTTGACAGCTTCATGCCCAAGCGGCAGGGGAGCGGACAGTAAACAATTTAGTAAAGTTTCTTGTTTCGATCATCCATAAATGGAAATACTTTCAAGGGCAGCACAGACATATTAGAAGCCGCTTATGCAAAATGTTTTCCAGGAAATGTCAAAAATTGTTAAATACGACTTGTTATTCGTTCGGCAAATTGTTACAATGAACAAAAGCCGGGCAAAACATACGGTTTTGAAATTTTTCGGAGGGAGAATAGGTTGAATATGAAGAAATGGGTCTACTTGTTTACGGAAGGCAACGCAGACATGAGAGAACTGCTCGGCGGTAAGGGAGCAAACCTTGCCGAGATGACGAATCTTGGGCTGCCCGTTCCACAGGGGTTCACCATTACCACAGAAGCCTGCACTCAGTATTACGAGGACGGCAGGCAGATCAATGAAGAGATTCAGGGTCAGATCAATGAGTATATTGTCAAGATGGAGGAGATCACCGGCAAGAAGTTCGGTGACACCAAGAACCCATTGCTGGTATCCGTTCGTTCCGGCGCGAGAGCGTCCATGCCCGGCATGATGGACACCATCTTAAATCTTGGCCTGAACGAGACCGTTGTGAACACCATCGCGACGCAGACAGGCAACGAGAGATGGGCTTGGGACTGTTATAGAAGATTTATCCAGATGTACTCCGATGTTGTGATGGAGGTTGGAAAGAAATATTTTGAGGAACTGATCGACAAGATGAAGGAAGCGAGAGGAGTGAAGCAGGATGTGGAGCTGACTGCTGCTGACCTGAAGGAACTGGCGAACCAGTTCAAGGCTGAGTACAAGGCGAAGATCGGAGCGGACTTCCCCGACGACCCCAAGGAGCAGCTGATGGGAGCTATCAAGGCTGTGTTCCGCTCTTGGGACAACCCTCGCGCAAACGTGTACCGCCGTGACAACGATATCCCTTACTCCTGGGGTACTGCAGTCAACGTGCAGATGATGGCATTCGGCAACTGGTCAGACGAGTCCGGCACCGGCGTCGCCTTCACAAGAGACCCTGCCACCGGTGAGAAGAAACTGATGGGTGAGTTTTTGATGAACGCACAAGGTGAGGACGTTGTAGCAGGTGTCCGCACTCCTATGCCTATCGCCAAGATGACAGAGATCATGCCCGAGGTGTTCGATCAGTTTCAGACCGTGTGCGCTACTCTGGAGAAGCACTACAGAGATATGCAGGACATGGAGTTTACCATTGAGGACAGAAAGTTATACATGCTGCAGACCAGAAACGGCAAGAGAACCGCTCAGGCTGCGCTGAAGATTGCTTGTGATCTGGTTGATGAGGGAATGAGGACCGAGAAAGAAGCGGTTGCCATGATCGATCCCCGCAATCTTGATACATTATTGCATCCCCAGTTTGACGCTGCCGCACTGAAGGCGGCTACTCCTCTTGGCAGAGGACTTGGTGCATCGCCGGGAGCCGCCTGTGGCAAGGTAGTATTCACCGCCGAGGATGCTGAAAGTTGGGCCGGAAGAGGAGAGAAGGTCGTTCTGGTTCGTCTGGAGACTTCCCCCGAGGATATCACTGGCATGAAAGTGGCTCAGGGAATACTCACCGTCCGCGGCGGTATGACATCTCATGCAGCCGTGGTTGCTCGTGGCATGGGGACCTGCTGTGTGTCCGGCTGCGGTGATATCGCCATGGATGAAGCTAACAAGAAGTTTACTTTGGCCGGACGGGAGTTCCATGAGGGAGATTACATCTCCATCGACGGTTCCACCGGTAATATCTACGGGGAGCAGATCCCTACTGTTGATGCTACCATCGCCGGCGAGTTTGGTCGGATCATGGATTGGGCGGACAAGTATAGAACTCTTAAAGTACGTACCAACGCGGACACTCCTGCGGATGCGAGGAAGGCACGGGAACTGGGTGCGGAGGGCATTGGTCTCTGCCGTACCGAGCACATGTTCTTTGAGGAGGACAGAATTGCCGCATTCCGTGAGATGATCTGCTCCGACACGGTGGAGGAGAGAGAGGCCGCGTTGGAGAAGATCCTGCCTTATCAGCAGGGTGACTTCGAGGCATTGTACGAGGCTCTGGAGGGGAACCCTGTGACCATCCGTTTCCTGGATCCGCCTTTGCATGAGTTCGTTCCCACCGAGGAGGCTGACATTGAGAAGCTGGCAAAGGCACAGGGTAAGCCTGTTGAGACGATCAAGGCGATCATCGCGGGACTGCATGAGTTTAACCCCATGATGGGCCACAGAGGCTGCCGTTTGACAGTCACCTATCCGGAGATCGCCAAGATGCAGACTAAGGCTGTGATCCGCGCGGCTATCAACGTACAGAAGGCTCATCCCGACTGGAGTGTAAAGCCGGAGATTATGATCCCTTTGGTTTGTGAGATCAAGGAGCTTAAGTTTGTAAAGAAAGTGGTTGTGGAGACCGCCGATGCGGAGATCACGGCAGCAGGCGTGAAGCTGGAGTATGAGGTTGGCACCATGATCGAGATCCCCAGAGCGGCACTTACCGCGGACGAGATTGCAGCCGACGCAGACTTCTTCTGTTTCGGCACCAACGACCTGACCCAGATGACCTTTGGATTCTCCCGTGACGATGCGGGTAAGTTCCTGAACGCTTACTATGACACCAAGATTTTTGAGAACGATCCCTTCGCAAAGCTGGATCAGAACGGTGTCGGCAAGCTGATGGAGACCGCCATCAAGCTGGGAAAGCCAGCCAATCCCAAGCTCCACGTAGGCATCTGCGGCGAGCATGGCGGAGATCCTTCGTCTGTGGAGTTCTGCCACAAGATCGGCTTAGACTATGTGTCCTGCTCACCATTCAGAGTGCCGATCGCGAGGTTGGCGGCAGCACAGGCGGCGATTAATAGTAAATAACTTTCGCGTTGGCAATAAACCATGCGAGGATAAACGAAAACGGCCATCGGGAGCTTGCTCGCGAATGGCCGTATTTTGTATATAGCTACTCTAAGGCGGGCTGTTTTTTACAGCAGGTTGCAATCTCTTTACGGACGGTCTATATTTAAGCATAGAGATATTGTGCAAACAAGTGCAATCTAAGGGTGGAATGGATAAATGAACCATATTACAACGAAAGAAAT
>JAFLRM010000019.1 GCA_022511465.1 Acetatifactor sp.
AGGAAAAATTTATGCCCCAAAATCAGTTTCAGCGAATGATGTTCGCACTACTCACCGTGATCATTACGGTGCAAGCCTATGTATTTTACAGTCTCTATGTGATCAATGGAGAAACCTTTATGGCGCTCACCGGCGAGACAGGCGTGATCAAAGCCATAAGTGCCATGGGCGGCGTGTCTATGTTTGGACATGCCCTCCCCATCTGGGCTATTGTGCTCATTGAGTTCTGCTGTGCCTATTTGCTTGAGAATATTATTGGAAGCCCTTTGTCTTTCAAGCTGGCATGCAGAGTGTTTGATCCGAAGGAGACACATCCCGTATTGTTTGAGACAGCCATCATCTGTGCCACAGTGGGCATCATGTGCCCTGCCATGAGTTTTCTGGCAGCCTTTATGTACTATCCCTACCACCATGGATTTAACTTTTTTACCCTGCTGGCAAATTGGATGAAATTGGTCTGCTTCAACTTCCCCTTTGCCTTCTTTACCCAACTATTTTTCATCCAGCCTCTGGTTCGTACGCTGTTCAAGCTGATCTTTGTTAGGAGTGGGAAGCATAAAGGAAGCAGCGAGCAGATGTCTGCTGCATAAACAGAAACTATTTATTTCGTCAAAATATACAAAAATGTGACAAGCATAAAGCAGAATTTAACAAAAATGAAAATAAAGATTGACTTTTGGCAAATATTATTGTACAATTTCACTAAATCTCACATAGGATAAAACAGGTTGTTACTTTTGGTAGGCAAAACTGTATTGTATTCAAAAATAGATTAATAGTCTATTGCTATTTTTGAGTGCAATGCAGTTTTTTTGATTCTATCGTTTTGCATGGTTTTTCGAAACGAGGGAAGGGGCGGAAAATGAAAATTGTAAAGATCATGAACAATAACGTAGTCAATGCTCTGGACGAAAAAAACCGTGAATTAATTGTTTTAGGCAAGGGAATTGGTTTTCAAAAGCGTAAAGGCGACGAGGTAGAGGAAGCCAAAGTTGAAAAAGTCTTTCGGCTTCCGGATCAATCTAAAAGCCAGTTTGAGAAACTGGTGGAGGAGATACCGTATGTGTATGTTAAATATACGGACGAGATCGTGAAGGAAGCTGAGGAAACTCTCGGAAAGAAACTGAATAAGAATATCTATATTACTTTGACAGATCATTTACATTTTGCGATTGAACGATATCGGCAGAACATTATCTTTCAAAATGCACTGCTGTGGGAGATTAAGAAATTTTACGTTAAAGAATACGATATTGGACTGAAGGTACTTGAACTGCTGAAGGAACAAGAGGGTGTAGAATTGTCCGTGGATGAGGCAGCTTTTATTGCGCTTCATATTGTCAACGCTGAAATGGATGGAGATTTGTCCCAAACGATCAGTATGCCGGGAATGATCAAGGATATGCTGGATATTGTCCGGTATACCTTTCAGATGGATCTGGATGAAGACAGTCTTTCCTATGAGCGGTTCGTAACACATTTAAAATTCTTTATACAGCGGGCGATAAACCGACAGTATTACCCGAATGAAGACAATGAATTATATGAGCTGTTTCAGAAAAAGTCACCGAAGGCTAACGACTGTGCCAAGAAGATCAAGAAATATATGGAGAAAAAGACAGGTACTGAGGTGACGGATGAAGAATTGATGTATCTGACGGTGCATATTGACCGTGTGATTCGACACCGGGATTAATGTCAGAAGAGGGTCGGAATAAAGTGTGCGAGTGAGCATATTTTAGATAAAAATCCAAATCAAGAAAATGGAGGTATGGAGTATGGCGAGTAAGTATGATGGTTTAGCCAGAATTATCATGCAAAACGTAGGCGGCAAAAGTAATATCACAAGTATTACTCACTGCATTACGAGACTTCGGTTTAAACTGAAGGATGAATCAAAGGCAAACACGGACATTTTAAAGGGAACGGATGGCATTGTGACCGTCATTCAGAGCGGAGGACAGTATATGGTTGTTATTGGAAACCATGTGCCGGATGTGTATGCTGCGGTTGTATCGGTAGGCCATCTGGAGAATCTGGCAGAAGCAAAGGTGGGTGGAGATGGTGACGATGGACCGAAGGAGAAAATGAGTCCTTTCAATGCGTTTGTCAGTATTGTAACAGGTGTGTTCACCCCGTTTCTGGGTGTATTGTGCGCCTGTGGTATCATTAAGGGATTACTGGCATTGTTTGTGGCATTAGGTGTTTTGAACGGTGAAGGCGGAACCTATAATATTCTGTATTCTCTGGGTGATGCAGCGTTCTATTTCCTGCCTGTCATTTTGGGTTATACGGCAGCGAAACGTTTTAAACTTCCCGAAATGGAAGGCCTTATCATCGGATGTGCTTTGGTTTATCCCTATGTTTTGGGTGGCGGTGACTATGATATTTCAAAACTCTTTGGGATTCCGGTCACAATGCCACCCTCAGGCAACTATACCAGCAGCGTTCTTCCGGTTATCGTAGCAGTTGCATTTGCGGCATGGTTTGAGAGAAAATATAAAAAGTTCATACCGGATACGATCAAGATGTTTACAGTTCCATTAATTACTTGTGTTGTTACCATTTGCCTGACCTTCTGGGTCATCGGACCTGTGACATCCTTAGCTTCCTCAGGACTGAGTGCTGTATTCGGAGCTATCGCAGGTTTCAGTCCGGTTCTGTTGGGCGTTATCGCCGGCGCATTCTGGATGGTGCTTGTTATGTTTGGTCTGCATTGGGCACTTGTGCCGCTTGCGCTCACGGAAATGATGACGATAGGCTACAGCCGGACTCTGGTCGGTATGTTTGCACATTCTTTTGTACTGGTCGGTTCTGTTCTTGGTATTATGATAAAGACCAAAGATAAGAAACTGAAACAACTCTGTCCTCCGGCGGCAATCTCTTCTGTTGCAGGTGTGACTGAACCCGCACTTTATGGTCTTTTGCTTCCTAAGAAGACACCGTTTATCCGCGCCTGCATTATTTCGGCAATATGCGGTGGCATCCTGATGGCAGCGGGCGTGACCAGCTATCTTCAGGCAGGATTGGGTGTATTTGGTTACACTGCTTATATCAATACGGAGACGGGCGACGCATCCGGAATGATCATTTCTATTGTTGTTTCTCTGGTGGCTGTTGCAGCAGGCCTTGTTACCGAAATGTTTTTCTACAAGGATGATGTGAAAGCAGAAACAAAGTCTTCATCATCCGCATCTTCCGCAGAAGCCGGAAAGGGTGAAACGATTTCGGCTCCGGTACAGGGAAAAGTAATTCCTTTAACGGAAGTTGAAGATGAAGCATTTTCATCGGAAGCGTTAGGCAAAGGACTGGCTATTGTTCCATCTGTTGGTAAGGTTTTCGCACCGGTTGACGGTGAGATTACCACATTCTTCCCCACAGGTCATGCAATTGGTATACAGAGTGATGGTGGTGCAGAGATTTTGATTCATGTAGGCATGGATACCGTGAAACTGAACGGAAAAGGATTTACGCCAAAGGTAGAACAGGGCGCACACGTCAAGAAGGGAGATCTGCTGTTAGAGTTCGATATGGATCTGATCAAGAAGGAAGGATATTCCCTCGTTACACCTATGATCATTACCAATACGGACGACTATACGGATGTAGTGCCTACCGATGCGGCAAACGTGAATAATGGAGATATCGCGATCACAACTTTATAATATAGGGAGGATAAATATGAAAACATTTCGAAAAGATTTTCTATGGGGCGGTGCGACTGCAGCAAACCAGTTTGAGGGTGCATGGGACGTAGACGGAAAAGGTCCGTCCGTATCGGATATGTGCACCAATGGTTCCCACACGAACCCGAAGCGGATTACGCCGGTAATAGAGGAAGGAACTCTCTATCCGAGCCATGAGGCGATTGATTTTTATCATCACTACGAGGAGGATATCGCGCTATTTGCGGAGATGGGTTTTAAGACCTTCCGCATGTCGATCGCATGGACGCGAATTTTCCCGACCGGGACGGAAACCGAGCCAAACGAGGCGGGACTTGCCTTTTATGACCGTGTGTTTGATGCATGCTTAAAGCATGGCATTGAGCCGCTTGTGACGATCTCACACTATGAGATGCCATACGGGTTGGTAGAGAAATACAACGGCTGGGAAGGCAGAGAGTGTGTGGACGCATATGTGCGTTACTGCGAGACAATCTTTGAACGCTACAAGGACAAGGTGAAATACTGGTTGACCTTCAATGAGATCAATTCCGGCACGATGGCAATGGGAAGTGTGTTATCTTTAGGAACCATCAAGGGTTACAGCGGAGTAGCAATGGCTGCACCGGATAAACCACAGGAGCGGTTTCAGGGGCTGCATCATCAGTTCGTGGCAAGTGCCAAGGTGGTAAAGCTGGCACATGAGAAATATCCGCAGTTTAAGATGGGTAATATGAGTCTTTTTGCCACCATGTACCCCTACACCTGCAATCCGGATGATGTGATCGAGACTCAGAGGCAGATGCAGATGATGAATTGGTTCTGTTCGGATATTCAGGTGCGCGGCTATTATCCTTATTATGCAGAGCGGTTTTTTGAAGAAAAGGGTATTTCCGTGAAAATGGAAGACGGCGATGAGGAAATCCTGAAAGAGGGTACGGTTGACTTCTATACGTTCAGTTATTATATGAGTAACTGTGTTGCCAAAGAGGCGGATGAGGAAGCCACGGCCGGCAACCTGATGGGTGGATTGAAAAATCCATACCTGAAAGCCAGTGACTGGGGTTGGCAGATCGACCCTAAAGGTCTGCGCTATACCCTGAATGAGATTTATGCGCGTTACCAGATTCCGGTCATGGTGGTGGAAAATGGTCTGGGGGCATATGACACACTGGAGGAGGACGGAACCATCAATGACGATTACCGTATCGATTACCTGCGCGCACACATTGAGCAGATGCGTGAGGCCGTAGCGGACGGCGTGGATCTCATGGGTTATACACCATGGGGCTGTATTGATCTGGTCAGTGCATCCACCGGTGAGATGGCAAAGCGGTATGGTTTCATCTACGTGGAGAAGTATGACGACGGAACAGGAACGCTTGCCCGCAGGAAGAAGAAATCGTTTGACTGGTATAAGAATGTGATTGCCACGAATGGCGCTGAGTTATAAAATATAGGGCAGGAAAAACACCGTAAATTTAAGGAGGAAACAAAATGAAGAGCTTTAATTATGTGATCACGGATGAGATAGGTATCCATGCAAGACCCGCAGGACTCCTTGTGAAAGAGGCAAAAAAATACTCTTCTAAAGCGACGATCAGCGTGGACGGCAAAAGTGCTGAAGCGACCAAATTGATGGCTATCATGAGCCTGGGAGTTAAGCAGGGTGACGAAGTGAGTGTTGCCGTAGAGGGCGATGATGAAGATACCGCAGCTGCAGAACTGGAAAAGTTCTTTAAGGAAAATTTATAAAACTTATTTATAAGGTATGCCGCATCAAAACACAGAAAATATGATTTTAGACATTTTATGTTACGGAAAAAGTTTTGATGCGGCTGCTTTATATAGGCGGCAGGAACTTAAGGGATGAATCAATAATCATGGGAAAAGCGTTATTTTTTGACATAGACGGAACATTGGTAAACTTTCAGGGGAAAATGCCGGTTTCGACAAGAAATGCTCTGCGGCAGATTCAGAAAAAGGGACACAAGATTGTCATATGCAGTGGCAGATCCTTATGCCAGATTTATCCTTGGCTGCTTGATATGAGATTTGACGGAATCATTGCAGCTTCCGGAGCGTATGTGGAATGTGATGCACAGGTAATTTATGAACATCACATGGATAGGAAAGCACTAATAGCTGCAAGGACGCTGTTAGAACTTGCGGATGCCTGTTGTGCGGCACAGACCAAAGATGGGATCGTAGCGACAGAGAGCAGCAAAAGACGTATGGTGGAGCGGTTTCGATCCATGGGGCTGAAAGAGGATGTGGCTGACCAAGTCTGGAAAAATATGCAGGTCGATGAACATTTTGAACAGCGGTGCGATATTGAAAAGCTTAATTATTTTGGATCCCAAATGTCAGTTGTAGAGATTCAAAATCAATTATCGGAATATTGTGACGTGACGGCGATGAGTTTTGAACTTCCAACCGATGACAGCGGCGAGATCAGCAGCAGGGGAATCAACAAAGCGCTTGGAATACAGAAGTATATTGAGCATGTAGGGATTGCAAGAGAAGATACGATCGCGTTTGGAGATGGACCGAATGATTTTGATATGATAGAGTATGTCGGGACAGGCGTTGCTATGGGCAATGCCATGGATGCTCTGAAAAAGCAGGCGGATCATGTGACGATGGGAATTGATGACGATGGGATCGAACATGCGCTGAAAGAATTGAAGTTGCTATGATAAATAGTGTAAATGATGCAAGTGAAAGAAATGGAGGGTAAAGCAGATGAAAAAATATGCAGGAAAGTCCGTTTATAAGGGAATTGCCATGGGACCATTGCTTGTCATGAAAAAGACGGACGATCTGGTGAAGCGTTCCAAGATTGAGGATGCAGAGGTGGAAATCGGCAGAGTGTCGGAGGCGATAGAGACGTCGAAAGAGCAGCTGCGAAAATTGTATGACAAGGCCTTAAAAGAAGTCGGAGAAGCAAATGCAGCTATTTTTGAAGTACACGAAATGATGCTGGATGATGATGATTATCTGGATGCGATCCACAATATGATCAGAACCCAGCTGGTCAACGCGGAATATGCAGTGGCAGTTACCGGTGACAACTTCGCAGAAATGTTTGCCAATATGGACGACGATTACATGAAGGCAAGAGCTGCCGATATCAAAGATATTTCCAATCGGCTGATCCGCAATCTGAGCGGCGCTCAGGATGCAGACCTGACTTCGGCCGAGCCTTCTATTATTGTGGCAGATGATCTGTCGCCGAGCGAGACAGTACAGATGGACAAATCAAAAATTTTGGCTTTTGTGACGGTACATGGCTCAACCAATTCCCATACGGCTATACTGGCAAGAATGATGAATATTCCGGCACTGATCGGCGTGCCGATGAATTTGGAGGAGCTGCAAACCGGAAGCCTCGCCGTAGTGGATGGATTTCAGTCGGAAGTCATCTTTGAACCGACAGAGGAGATTCAAGATCAGGCGAGTGAGAGGATAAAAGAGGAACAGGAGAAGCAGCAGCTTTTGCAAAATCTGAAAGGTCAGGAAAACCGCACTTTAGACGGCAAAACCGTCAATATCTATGCCAATATTGGAAGTGTGGGAGATGTAGGTTATGTGCTGGAAAATGACGCCGGTGGAATTGGACTGTTTCGGAGCGAGTTCTTATATCTTGGGAGAGATGATTTCCCTACGGAAGAAGAACAGTTTCAGGCTTACCGGAAGGTACTTCAGAACATGGCAGGCAAGAAGGTCATTATCAGAACCTTGGATATCGGGGCCGACAAGCAGGTGGACTATTTTAATCTGGGCAAGGAGGATAATCCGGCGTTGGGATACCGTGCTATCCGTATCTGCCTGACTCAGACAGATATATTTAAGACACAACTGCGGGCGCTGCTGCGCGCATCGACATGCGGCAATCTGTCTATTATGTATCCGATGATCACGTCGGTTTGGGAAGTGGAACGGATCCATGAGATCGTAGAGGAAGTCTGCAAGGAATTGGAGGAAGAACAGATTCCTTATCAGATGCCGGAACAGGGTATTATGATTGAGACGCCGGCAGCAGTCATGATCAGCGATGAGTTGGCGCCCTTGGTAGACTTTTTCAGTATCGGCACCAATGATCTGACTCAGTATACTTTGGCAATTGACCGTCAAAATGAGAAGCTGGATCCTTTTTATGATCCACATCATAAGGCAATTTTGCGCATGATCAAAATGGTAGTGGATTCTGCGCACGCCGCTGGAAAGTGGGCCGGTATCTGTGGAGAATTGGGTGCAGACTTAGAACTGACCAAGGAGTTCATGCAGATGGGAGTTGATGAATTGTCAGTGGCTCCGTCCATGGTGCTTAAGATCAGGCAGCGTGTGCGTGAGATGAAGGTGAACCAATGAAAAAGGGGGTGATAGTATCAGCATTGTAATGAATCTGTATTATACAGGAATAAATGGTAATGCCCGAAAATTTGCCGAAGAAATGGAGAGCAGTAGGACAGCTGATTTAATTCGAAAAGAAAATGGCAATGAGAGATATGAGTATTTCTTGTCAATGAATGATCCTGAAACGATTCTGTTAATTGATATTTGGAAGGATCAAAAATCACTGGACTTGCATCACGCTTCTCCTATGATGGAAAAAATAGCACAGTTAAGAGAGAAATATGATGTGCATATGAAGGCAGAGCGGTTTCTTACAGACGATGAAGGAATTCCGGATTCAGATTCAAAATTTATAAAACCATAATGAAAAACTCCAAAATGCCAAAAAGTCTTCCCGACAAACGGCATATTACGGGCAATTGTGATCGGCGGTGCAGGTATTGACATTGTTGAAAGATAATGGTACCCTTATGATGAATATCAAAGAGCATTTTAAATTATATATAATTGCCTGTAAAAGGAGTACATAATGAAACAATTTCACCTAATCTACAAAAGTGATGAAGAGTTTCTGGAAAAGTTGGATGAGATCAGACAGTGGTGCGATACGAACGCCGCATACAGGACTGTATTTCGGATCTATTCCGACGATATGGACACGGAACATATCACCCATGTGTGCAATATTCTGGATGACAAGATGCCGGAGGCCTTGTACTTTGGATGTACTTCCAATGCCAATATCCTGGACGGTTCTCTCATGGAGTCATCCATCCTGGTGATCTGTACCGTTTTCGAGTACGAGACAACACAGGCAATTTTACTGCAATATCCTTTCACGGAGGATAATTACAAGGAAGCTGTAGACGATCTGAAGAGGCATTGTGAGGAGAACCCATGGGTCAACTCCATAGAAATGCTGGCCACGATCATGGATATGTCCATGAAGGGATTTTGTGATGAGATGAGCACTCTCCCAAAGGATATCCAGGTATTTGGAGGCGGTGCGTTCAATCCGGACATGGATGACGAAGTTGCACACGTATTCTCAAAGGGAAACAGTTTTTCCGGTCATGGAATCATCTTTTTGCTGTTGGGCGGTGAGGACTTCCACGCATACAGTACGTTTATTTCCGGATGGAAGCCGCTTGAGAGAAGGTTCCGCATTACAAAGGCTGATAAAGAGGTGCTGTATGAGCTGGACGGCAGACCGGCCTTTGAGGTATATAAGCGGTTTCTGAACATAGAGAAAAACGATAATTTCTTTTCAAACACATTGGAGTTTCCTCTGTTTTTGGAGCGCGAGGGTGTGGATATCCTCCGCTGTCCTCTCTCGGTAAATGACGACAATTCTCTGGTCATGTCGTCTGACATGGAGGAGAATGCTTATGTAAGGATAGCTTACGGAGATCCGGAGACGATCCTGAGCAGCATCTGGCAGGACGGACAGAGGATATCTGATTTTCAGCCGGAAGTCATCCAAACCTTTTCCTGTGCGGCCAGGAGAGCTTTCTGGGGAGATCAGAATATCAGCAAAGAGACGGTGATGTTTAAGGATGTTGCGCCTACGGCGGGCTTCTATACGCATGGTGAGTTTCTGAGAATGAACGGAAATATGCTGAATTTTAATGTGACGCTGGTGATTGCGGCCATGAGGGAAGGAGAACCGGCGGAAGATAAGAAAAGGGTTTTCTGTGGCCCCGTTTTTAAAAGGTTGGATAAGATCCCTATGATCTGGCGCTTTGTCTCTTTTATTGAGGCCTCCACTGCCGAATTGGAAGCAATGAACCGGATGCTTTCTGATATGGCGATCACGGACGGACTGTCCGGTCTGTATAATCGTGCTGAGACTGAGAGAAGGATCAACAGCGAAATGGAGAAATTCGACGCCGGAACGGGCGACGGCAGAATTTACCTGATCATGTTGGATATCGATAATTTTAAAAAGGTGAATGATGTCTATGGTCACAGGGAAGGTGACCAGGTCATTATAGGGTTATCTAATGTTCTCCGGCAGGTGACGGAAGAATTTTCCCAAGCTACCGCAGGAAGATGGGGCGGCGAGGAGTTCATGGTGATCATGGCAGATGAAGACATGGATACCGTGATGGGCGCTGCGGAAAAGATTCGGAAGAAATTTGCGTCCATGACCTTTGATAGCGCCGGACAACAGACCGTCAGCGTCGGTGTGACCCAGGCAAAAGCCGGAGAGACCGTGGATGCCCTGTGCACCAGAGTAGACAAGGCATTGTATAAGGCTAAGGAGACCGGAAAGAACCGGGTGGTAAGATTGGACGAATAAGAACTCCAAATAGTAAATGTGTTAAAAATATATTGTTTTAGTGGTAACAAAATGATGAATGGGCAGTGCGCAATGCGGCTGCCCATTGCTTATAAACAGTAAGAGGAGAGCAAAAAAAATGGCCTATTTAAAAACGGTAAATGAAAAAAAACAGCTATGTTTTACTTATCTAACATTTATGTTGAACGGCCTGCTGGCGCTGTCGATTGGCTCTCTTTTACCGTTTGTCAGGGATGCCAGAGACTTAAGCTACGCTTTTGCAGGGACGATCGTCAGTCTGCATTCGGTAGGAAATCTGCTTTCCGGCTTTATAGCAGGCGCGCTTTCGGTCAAGATCGGAAGAAAGAAGAGTATTCTGCTCTTTAATGCCTGCTATAGCATTTCTTATGTCTTGATCATTTTTGGAACAGGGAATCTGCATCTTGCATTGGCGTTTTTCATGACTGGGCTGGCAAGGGGCGCAACAAGCAACTTTGCGAATTATACGGTCAACGATCTGGCGCCGGGCAGAGCAGGATATTTGAACGCATTGCACGCCATGTTCTCAATTGGTGCGTTTATTTTTCCAATTTTTCTGACGCTGCTGACCGGGGTGAATGGGTCGCGTTGGATATATGCCTGCTATTTTATGATAGGAATGGGGATCTTAAGTTGGTTTTTGTATTTTATGATTCCGCTGGAAACCGGAAAGGAGAGCCGAAAAGCGGAGGAAAAGGGCAGTGCGGGCATAGGCTTTTTCAGGGAACCGTTGTTTTACCTTTGTACGCTCACATTGTTTTTTTATCTGTGCGCAGAGCAGGGTGTGATCGGATGGCTGATCACCTATTTTGTGGATACGGGGCTGATGAGCGGTGCGCTTTCCCAGCTGATGGCGAGCGTACTCTGGGTCATGATGTTGACGGGGCGGTTGATGACCGCATGGATGTCGCAGAAACTTCCAAAAGAAAAGCTGCTTTTGGCGATGGGGGCAGGCATTGTATTTTTCTTTATCTGGTTGTTGTTTAGCAAGAGTGCAGGTATGATTGTTTTAGGCATTATAGGTTTTGGCTACAGTATGGCGGGCATTTATCCGACAACAGTGTCATTTTGTGGTGGTCTGATCAAAACTTATACAATGGCATGGAGCTTTATCCTAACGCTGGCCAGCTTCGGCTCCATCCTAATGCCTACGATCATCGGGAGGATTGCGGAGTCTGCGGGTATCATCTATGGTATGAGCTCAGTGGCCGTGGTTATAGTAATTGATTTTCTATTGATCACAGCGTTAAATATTTATATTAAGAAAAGGAAAAGCAGATACGACAGATTCCGGGAGTAAAGGGGGACGACTACCCTATAGGGTGTCGTCCCGCAAAACTTCACTCAGATCGCATCTGAATAATTTTCTTCCACCCAGATAGTAGGCCAGTGCCACGAAACCAAAGATGGCAAGAAGAAATATTGCGACAGGCAGGATGGGAGCCTCTCTTAGAAATACCGTCGGTTCCAGATAGCTTGCCCGGATCATAAGTCCCAGTGCGACGGCGGTCACAGGCAGTGTGATCAACACCGGGCGACCTGCGATCACCAAGGCTTCCAAGCAGAACATTTTTCGTATTCCTGAGGGCGTGAGCCCTACGGACAGGTAGCGGGCAAATTCTCGTCTTCTCTGCTGCACAAAACCCAACGTATTGGAAAACACATTGCCAAGGCCAATGATGGCCAGTAGAACACAAAAACCGCCCAATATCGTCATCATTCCCTGAATCATCTCGTCGTTGTCAAGCTTTTCTTGAATTCTGTTTTCACTTTCTGTCTCATATTTGGAGCTTATAAGTCCGAGGATCATTGTTTCCAGCTCATTCAGCTCCTCCAGGGTAGCCCCGTCTTCAGCCAGAACGCGGATGTAGGAGTCCGATTCTGTGCCGCCGATCTGTCCCTCTATCTCTCTCCAAACAGACACCGGAAGAAAATGTACCAGTACATAATGATCCAGCTCTCCGTATGCCTCCCGCAGGACGGGAACCTCCCGCGTGTAAGCAAGCACCGGAACCTCAGCCGTTATTTCCTCCTGCCCTGCCTGACGCAGAACAGTTGCAGCCGAATCCTCTTTCACATAAGGGAGACGGCCCGGATCGCGGAAGTTGGAATTGGTGATATCGCGGATGTAGTTTAAGATTACCGCGCCGTCCAAACTTGGAGCGATGCCGACCTGTTCGCAGTATTGCAAGAAGCTTGCGTCGTCCATTATGACCAGGAGGGCGTTTACCAGCCATCCGTCATCCCGGGACGACACATGCGCTTCCGGGGCGTTTGCAAACCCTCCCAAAGCACGCAGCTCTTCGCTGATCTCTTCTTTCGTGATCATTTTTTTTGCTGCCGCCTTTTGGTACACGGTGACGTTTTGCACGCCGGAGAGTCCCGAAAGTGCATCCGTTTCCTCAAACTCGTCGATTTTCGTACTTTTCACGGTGACCATCACATCCCACGCATCCTGATATCTCTCAAAATAGGTCATTGTGGTGCTGATCTGTGAGAGTGTAAAAAAGCATTGCATTAAAGTGAAGGCCAGAAAGGAAAGGGTCAGGGACAGAGTGGCGGTGCGAAAGGCCTTTTTCTGAGCTTTCAGAGCGTTTCCGGAAAGCTCACCCTCTATACCAAAGAAAAACGCCAGTATGTGGGAGTGCTTCCGCCTTTTCAGCCGGAGTTCATCCGTACTTCGGATAGCTTCCAGGGGTGTCAGCTTGCTCAACTTTCTCGCCGGCAGAAGCGCCGAGAAAAATATGGTCAAACAGGATGCAAGGAGAGTGACCGCAAATACCAGCGGGTGATATCCCCAGACCGTCTTTATGTGCCCCGGCGCATCGACTGCTATAGTGTTCGCCCATGCGATCACTCCCTTGCTGATCACAATTCCCAATAAATTGCCAAGTAGGATCGGCAGAGCGGTGAGCATACCGGCCTCCTGAAGCAGACAGGTCCGTATCTGCCTTGGAGTGGCACCGATGCTGGAAAAAATGCCAAATTGATGGACTCGTGTACTCATGGACATGGCAAAGGCGTTGTGAATGATCAGAACCAGAGAAACGCAGGCCATGACTGTCATAGACAGATAGGCGGGAAAAAGCAATCTGGGAGCGGTATCCTGCGGATCGCGGATAAGGTACATGGACAGAAGCGAGTGATGGTAGGAGACCGCTTCCGACTCAAGTCCCACCAGATTGGCAATCCGGGGCAGATCCGTGAGGATGGTTCTCATATTGGTAAAATAGAGATCTACCACTAACTCCTGCTCGCCGGATAATTCCGTGTTCACTACAAACTTTTCCACGTTGGAATAATTTTGGATGGTGGACAGATCCACCTCGTCCAGTTCTCCCGTGATGCGTCCCTGCCAGTCGCCTTCCTGAAGCCGGATGCGATCCACATCAGACTTCCAGAGATTGTAAAAGAAACTGCACAGTAAGGACAGAAGCAAAGCCGAGATAAAGGAGGCCACTATAACGGAGATGCTGGAAGAGCGGTTGCTTTTGATATAGCTTAAAGAATAGTCTTTCCACATGACGCTCACCTCCGGCTCTCGTCCGCGACAATGCGGCCGTCCTCAATGGTCACAACACGGTCGGCCTCCAGCGCTATCTTCTCGTCGTGGGTGATCAGAAGGATGGTTTGCTTTAAATTGCGGTTGGACAACTTCAATAGGTCGATGATCTCACGGGAATTTTTCCGATCCAGGTTGCCGGTGGGTTCATCCGCAAGCAAAAGAGCGGGGCGGTATATCAGAGAGCGGGCGATGGCGGTGCGCTGTTGCTGCCCGCCGGATAGCTGATCAGGCATTGCCTCCAGCCTGTCCGAAAGCCCCAGAGTGTCAACGATCCGCTGAAAGTATGCCGTATCCGGCTTTCGCTTGTCCAGAAGAAGAGGCATAAGAATATTTTTGCGCACTGTCAATGTGGGGATGAGATTGTAAAACTGGTACACCAGTCCCACCTTTCTCCTGCGAAAGATCGCCGCTGCGGTGCTGTTTAGAGTGCCAAGATTAACGCCGTCTATAGTCACGGTTCCCTTGGTGGGACGATCAACGCTCCCCAGAATGTGCAGAAGGGTGGACTTTCCGGAACCGGAGGCACCTACGATCGCCACAAACTCCCCCTGATTCACAGACAGATTGATTCCTTTCAGGGCGGCCACCTGATTGTCGCCCTTGCCGAATATTTTTTCTACGCCGCTGCATTTTAGTATCTCCATATACGTTTCCTTTCCTATAATGGTTTTGAAAGCTTTCTGTTATAGCGTAGCATAGAAAAGTGACAACTCAGTGACGGTAAAAGTGAATTTCAAAGAAGGCGCCGCCCTCTGGGAGATTCCCGGCGCGGATCGTGCCGTTCTGCATCTCGATGATCGTCTTTGCCAGAGAGAGTCCGATCCCGATTCCATCGCCCTTTTCCTGTTTCCCACGGTAAAAACGCTCGAACAGATGAGGCAGATCCTCTTTGGCAAACCCCTCACCCTCGTCCCAGATCCGGATCTCTGCATAGAGCGGATCCTGTTCGTAGGTACAATGGACAGTGCCGCCCTGGGGCGTGTGTTCCATGCAGTTTTTTAAAAGATTGCTGAATGCCTCCATTGTCCAAGTCATGTCACCGAGGATAGTGGTTTCTTTAGCCTCCGGAATCTGTACGGTGACATCCGCCTGCGAGAGCAGTTCCTCCAAGCTGTCGGCTGCCAGCGTCAGCGCAGTGAAGATATCTACCGCTTTCCGCTCCAAAGGGAGAGTTCCCGCATCGATGCGCGATAGGAGGAGCAGGTCTTCCTCCAAATGGGTCAGTCGGGTCAACTGCCGGTTGATCTGCTCCGCATATTCCGGTGAAGGCTGCCTTTTCATCATCTGCGTGGAGAGGGAGATGGAGGTGATGGGTGTCTTTAACTGGTGGGCAATATTGGACAGATTATCCGCATAAGTGTCCCTCGCTGAAAGAGCTTCCTCCCTTGTCTGATAGAGAGCGGTTACCGTCTTGTAAATGGCATCCTGTAGTCCGGAAAAATCATTTTCTTCGGTGACGATCAGCGTTCCGGTATCTCCGCCGTTTATCCGCTCCAGATAGGCAGTCAGCCTTTCGATGTAGACGAGATTTCTACGATGGCTCAAGTATAGAATGATGAGAAACAAAAGGATGCCCAAAAGGGCGGTGAACACAGGAAGAAGATTGCTTTCCCGGGAAGTTCCCACAAAGTCAGAGGGTCGATAGCCGTAGGAGAGCAGAAGGTTTTCGGATGAAAATTCGGATGACCCTGAGGTGTATTCCTTGAGGGCGGCAAAAACGGTCTGTTCCGCTTCAGGTGCCCGCTCAAGGATCGCCTGACAGAGATCCTCTATGGACTCAAACCGGGTGCGGTTCGCGTGATTTAAGGTGATGGCGGCAGATAGGGATGCGCTGATCAGAGTGACGGAAATGAAGCATAGAAACAGTGACAAGTGATCCTTGGTTTTCCTCATAAGGTGTCCTCCATGCGATATCCGAAGCTTCGGATGGTTTTTAGACAGGCAGGATCGTGTAACTTCTCCCGCAAGCGTTTTACAGTGACGGTCAGGGTGTTATCGTTTACAAAGCTGCCGCTCATGTCCCAGATCTGCTCTATAAGCCGTTCTCTGGTGACGGTCCTTCCCTTGTTCTGCATCAGGGTCAAGAGCAACTGGTATTCGGCGTGACTCAAAGCGACTTCCTCCCCTTGACAGAAGGCGGTCAGCCGGTTTTGATCCACAGCAATTTGATCGCAGGAGAGGACTGAGCCCGTGTCGCCGCCCGTCCTTCGGAGCAGGGCACAGATACGGGAGTACAGAACTTCCAGCTCAAAGGGTTTTGTCACGTAGTCGTCTGCACCGTTTTGAAAGCCGGTCACCACATCACGTACGTCGCTTCGGACGGTCAGGAGGATGATGGGAAGTTTTTGCCAGCGGGCACGAAGTTTGCTGCACAGGGCATCTCCGCGACCGTCCGGAAGGTTCCAGTCTACCAGCACGAGGGCGGGCAGCTTTGTCTTAAGTGCTGACTCTGTGGCGTTTACCGTGGAAAAGACGGTGACGACAAACTCTTTTTGATCCAGATATTCTTTGACATTGCAAGCGATGCTATCATCGTCCTCAATATAATAGATTTCTTTTTTGGGTGCGTAACTCATATAAAACCTCCGTGGAAATACAGCATCATTATATTTTCCCTATGGTAAAAAATCAAGAATTATTAAAATTGATTAATATTCTTCCGAATTGGTTTTATTTTCCTTTTTTTTGTGTTAAACTAAAAATTTAGTAGAAGGAAAAGAGAGAGGCAAAAATGCCAAGAGGAGAAAGAATATGCAAAAGAAGACGATCGCTGTTATTTTTGGAGGCCACTCTACAGAGCATGAGGTATCGCTGCAGTCGGTGTTCTCCGTTTTGGAGAATCTGAATACCGAAAAGTATGATGTGATCGCTGTCGGAATCACAAAGGATGGTGAATGGTACCGGTACAGCGGTGAATATAAGAATATTGCGGACAATACGTGGAGTGAGGACACGGATCATCTGACACCGGTGATCATCTCCCAGAGCCGGAAGCTGCACGGCATGATAGAGTTTTTGGAGAGCGGGGACAAGGTGACGAGGCTGGATCTGGCTTTTCCGGTATTGCATGGAAAGTGCGGAGAGGACGGAACGGTGCAGGGACTGTTTGAACTGGCCGGTATTCCGGTGGTGGGCTGCGATACCCTTTCTTCCGCCCTCTGCATGGACAAGGATATGGCGCACAGACTGGTGCAGGCAGCGGGGATCGCCGTTCCCAAGTCTGTCACTATCGGCAAAGCCGAGAGATGGCAGCTTGGAAAGCTGACGGCAGAGCTCACGTATCCTCTTTTTGTAAAACCCGCGAGAGCCGGATCCTCCTTCGGCATCACCAAGATCTCCGGCGATGTGGAGCTTCAGACAGCAGTACAGCTTGCCTTTGAGCATGACGACAAGGTCGTGATCGAGGAGAATATTGAGGGCTTCGAGGTCGGCTGCGCCGTCTTGGGAAAGGACGAGCTGACCGTGGGAAGAGTGGACGAGATCGAGTTGTCAGACGGCTTTTTTGACTACACGGAAAAGTACACTCTGAAGACTTCCAAGATCCATATGCCTGCGCGGATTGACGAAGCGTGCGAGAAACGGATCAAGGAGACCGCGATGGTGATCTACCGGACACTTGGATGTTCCGGATTTGCCAGAGTGGACATGTTCCTGCGTCCTACCGGAGAAATTGTCTTTAACGAAGTAAATACGATCCCCGGCTTTACCTCCCACAGCCGTTATCCCAACATGATGAAAGGCATCGGCATTTCCTTTGGGGAGATGCTGGAACGGCTGCTGGATCTGTATAAGGAAGCGTAGGAAGAAGGGAAACTAGGCGTAAAGCTCTTCGGAACGGAGGATATGATGAACAAAAGTAAAGCGTACACGGGAATTGATGTTTTTCGACTGATAGCGGCTTTTCTGGTGGTGGCGATCCACACTTCTCCCTTCACCACCTACAGTGAGACCGGCGATTTTATCTTAACGCGCATAGCAGCCAGGGTTGCTGTGCCGTTTTTTTTGATGACCTCAGGTTTTTTTCTGATCTCAAGATATGCATGTGACAACGGACGGCTGGTCCGTTTTTTGAAGAAGATGACGATTATTTACGGCATTTCCATTGTAGTGTGTCTGCCGTTAAATCTATACAACGGTTATTTTGGCATGGAGCACTTTCTGCCCAATCTCATCAAGGATCTCGTCTTTGACGGCACACTGTACCATTTGTGGTATCTGCCGGCATCGATCTTGGGTGGCGCCATTGCGTGGATGCTTGTGAGGAAGCTTGGGATGGGAAAGGCTTTTGTGGCTGCGGTGATCCTCTATTGTGTGGGTCTTTTTGGTGACAGCTATTACGGCGTGATCGAGGGAAATACTTTCCTGTGTCAGGCGTATGATTGTCTTTTTGAGGTGTCTGACTACACCAGAAACGGAATCTTCCTTGCTCCGGTGTTTTTCGTAATGGGCGGAATGCTGGCGGATCGGAAGGCGGAGAGAAAACACAGGGGGAACTTTGGACCATGGGCGGCAGCTTCGTTTGTATTCTTTCTCCTGATGTTGGGAGAAGCCATGTTGCTGCATCACTTTGACTTGCAGAGGCACGACAGCATGTATATTTTTCTGCTGCCCTGTATGTACTGCCTGTTTCAAGCGCTTCTTTTCTTCCGGGGGAGCAGGATCGTACAACTCCGTTCGATCTCCCTTGTCGTCTATATCGTTCATCCCATCATGATCGTGGGCGTGCGACTGGCGGCTAGAGTCTTGGGGATGTGGGAGCTTTTGGTGGAAAACAGCCTGATCCACTATTTGGCAGTAGCGATTCTGTCAGCTGTTTTTTCGGTGGTGTTTGTGTGGGCGGCTGCTCTTTGCAGGAAAAAGGTTTTGCCGCGCTTTGTGCCATCCTTACGTGTGGACGAAAGTATGGCAGCGTTCGGCAGTGGAAATACGGACAGATCATGGATTGAAGTTGATCTGGAACATTTGAGGAACAATGTGAAGGTACTGAAAAGAGCGATGCCAGAGGGCTGTGAACTGATGGCCGTGGTGAAAGCGGAAGGCTATGGACACGGAGCCTACGAGATGGCAGCCTGCGTTAACAGGATAGGCGTGAGGGCCTTTGGCGTGGCAACCATCGACGAGGGGATTGCCCTGCGCAAGTATGGTATTGTGGGAGAGATCCTGATCTTGGGTTACGTGAACCCTGCGCGGGCCAAAGAACTTTCACGATATCGGCTGACGGCGACTTTGATCAGCTACGAGCACGCAATGCTTTTGGACAGGCAGGGATATCGCATCAAAGCTCATTTGAAAGTGGATACGGGAATGCATCGATTGGGATTTGGTGCGGATGAGACAGAACGGATCGCGGAAGCTTTTTCTTTAAAACACGTTAAAGTGGAGGGAATCTACACGCATCTATGTGTTGCGGACAGCTTGGAGGAAAGTGATATCGCTTTCTCCAAACAGCAGATAGACCGATTTTATAAGCTGCTTGGACGGCTGGAGGAGCGGGGGATTACGATCCCCAAAACACATATGCAGAGCAGTTACGGCCTTTGGAATTATCCGGAGCTTAGCTGTGATTATGTGAGGGCGGGTATTGCCCTGTACGGTGCGCTAAGTTCCGCAAAAGATTCCACAAAACTGGAACTGGATCTGCAACCGGTACTTTCCTTAAAGTCAAGAGTGGTACTTCTTCGGGAGATAAAAATGGGTGAGAGCGTAGGATATGGCAGGACATTTGTGGCGGACAGGGACAGTCGGATCGCCATTGTTCCCATCGGCTACGGGGATGGGTTCCCCAGAAATTTATCCGGCGGAAAGAGCAGTGTGCTGATCCGAGGACAGAGAGTGCCCGTGGTCGGGCGTATCTGTATGGATCAGCTGGCGGTGGATGTGACGGATATCGGTGAGGTACAGCTTGGGGATGTGGCAACCTTTATCGGTGAGGACGGTGAAGAGCAGATCCTGGCAGCAGAGGTGGCTGACGACGCGGAGAGCATTACCAACGAACTCATGTCCCGAATGGGACGGCGCCTCAAGGTGGTAGCAAGGCCTTAATTTGATTTTGGAGTGATTTGTGGTATAATGTCCGCAAAGGGCAGAGCTTTCAAGGTTCTGCCCGTAAGAAGGAGCAATTATATGCTGGAGAGATTTTATCCCGACCATGAGCAGGCATCCGCCTATGAGATAGATTATGAGACGCTATATAAAAAGGGATTTCGGGGAATCATCTACGATATTGACAATACTCTGGTGCCCCACGGCGCTCCCGCGGACGAGCGGGCTGTGGCACTGTTTGAAAGGCTTCGTGGAATCGGATATCAGACCCTTCTTCTGTCAAACAACAAAGAGCCCCGGGTGAAAAGTTTTAGCGATAGCGTCGGTTCCCGGTATATATTTAAAGCAGGCAAGCCGGCGAGAGGGGGCTATCTGAAAGCCATGGAAAAAATGGGAACTACACCTGAGAATACCCTGTTCGTGGGCGATCAGCTCTTCACGGATGTCTGGGGTGCGAAGAAGGCAGGGATCGAGACCTACCTGACGAAACCGATCCATCCCAAGGAGGAGATTCAGATTGTACTGAAAAGATATCTGGAGAGGATTGTACTGTTTTTTTATCACAGAAGGGCGCAAAGTTAAAAATTAGTCCTTTTACATTTGTGTTGCTAGTAATATAAATCGGAATTTATGGGGAGAAACTCATGATTAGAATAAGACCATATAAAGCCACGGATAGTAATACAATATTATCGTGGTGTCAAGATGAAAAAGCATTTTATCAGTGGACAGCAGGAATACTTGGGAATTATCCTATAACACAGAATGAATTTCGTTTTGTTGAATCCCTTATGCCGTTTACTGCATTTGATGAAACAGGAATTGTTGGCTTTTTTACATTGAGAAATCCAAATGAATCACTGGATGAACTGCGTTTTGGATTTGTTATTGTTGATCCTGACAAGCGTGGAAAAGGCTATGGAAAAGAGATGCTTCGATTGGGACTTAAATTTGTATTTGAAATATATGGTGCTAAACGGGCGTCATTGGGCGTTTTTGAGAATAACCTTCCAGCTTACTACTGCTATAAAGCAGTTGGTTTTGACGATGTGGTTCTTGATACTACTGAAACGTATTGTGTTTTAGATGAAGAGTGGAAGTGTAAAGAAATGGTAATGAATAACATATAAATTCCAGTTTATCGTAGGAACACTTTTATAAAAATGAGGGAGAAAAATATTAAAAGATTGAAATAGTGACACAAAAGTGAGTGACGCAGGTAGATGTTTTCCCCACAGACATTATGGAGAATGGCAGTTTTTCTTACAGGCCGCCTATATCCAAGGGGAGCGAGGTCATGGAAGACCGAGCTAAGGCTTATCGGCCACGGATGGCCGTTAAGCCTGACCCGTAAATTGTTGTAACCTTAATCGGCCTGTTTAGAAAAACGCCATTTGGAATGTTGCTGCGGGGAGAACATCTACCTGCGCCACGGACCTATCTTGAAATTGCTTTGAGCTTATCTCGAAATTATCATGAAACTACCACCAGAAAGGAGCCGCCTCTTAAGGCGATAAATATAATATGAACATCAACGGCTATACCCGCACTTGCGGCTTGATCGGAAACCCGGTGGAACACACAATGTCCCCGGTGATACATAACACCCTGGCGGAGGCCACAGGAGAAAACCTGGTGTATGTGCCCTTTCACGTGCCGGAAGGCCATGTGGAGGAGGCTGTGAAAGGAGCCTATGCCCTAAACCTCTTAGGACTCAACGTGACCGTTCCCTACAAGAGCGACGTGATCCCTTATCTCCAGGAACTGGATCCTCTGGCGGAAAAGATTGGTGCGGTAAACACCTTGGTACGCACAGAAGGAGGCTTCAAAGGTTACAACACAGACATGCCGGGTCTGTACCGGGCCATGGTGAGCGACGGTGTGGCTATTGAAAATGAGGAGGTTCTGATCCTTGGTGCAGGTGGTGTAGCCCGTGCGGTGGTAATCCTTCTGGCGGAGAAAAAGGCGGCAGGTGTCACGATTCTTAACCGTACAGTGGAGCGGGCACAGAAGATTGCAGACGAAGTGAACGCTTTGATGGGCAAGGAGTTCGTAAAGGTGCTGTCCCTTGCGGAGTATGACAGACTTCCCGCAGACCGGAAATATCTGGCAGTTCAGGCCACCAGTGTGGGGATGTACCCTCATGTGGAGGATGTGGTGATCGAGGATGAGAGATTTTATGACCGAATCCACACGGGCTATGACTTGATTTTTAACCCGTTGGAAACCCGGTTTATGAAGCTGGTGCAGACTCATGGAGGACGAGCATTTTGTGGTTACAAGATGCTTTTGTACCAAGGGATCATCGCTTATGAGCTGTGGACCGGCAAAGCGGTGGAGGATGTTCTGGCAGAGCGGGTCTATGGGGAAATGTTGAAAGCCATGGGAAAGTAGATTGGGGGACGGGTATGAAACGAAAGAAGAATATTATTCTAATAGGCTTTATGGGAAGCGGCAAGACCACTGTCGGTCTAAAGTTGTCCTACAGACTGCGGATCCCGGTGGAAGACACGGACAAGATGATCGAGCGGCGGGAGGGCAGAAGTATCAGTGAGATCTTTGCTGTGGAGGGAGAGGAGTACTTTAGACAGCAGGAGACTGCGCTTTTAAAAGAGATCAGTACCCGCGATTACAAAAGGATCCTGTCTGTGGGGGGAGGCACTCCCGTGCGGCCGGAGAATCGGTCGCTTCTAAAACAGTGCGGGACAGTGGTGTATTTGCGGCTCCGCCCGGAGACGGTCCATGAGCGGTTGAAAGGAGATACCAACAGACCGCTCCTACAGTGCGAGGATCCGTTGGAACGAATTCGGACACTGATGGACGCAAGAAAAGAAGCCTATGAGGAATGTGCGGATATTGTCATCGATGTGGATGGTCTTCCCACCGAGGAGATTCTCACGGCGATCACGGACAGACTGGAAAAAAAGAAAGAGAGGAAAGATGGCGGAATGAAGCTTTTGGTTATCAATGGCCCCAACATCAATTTCTTGGGGATCCGGGAGAAGAGTATCTACGGTACGCAGAATTATCAATATCTGCTGGATCTGATCGCTGAGAAAGGAAAAGAAACCGGAAACGATATCACGGTGTTTCAGAGCAACCATGAGGGGGCTATCATTGACCGGATACAGGAGGCGTATTTTGACGGTACAGAGGGAATCGTGATCAATCCGGGAGCCTACACCCATTACAGCTATGCCATCCGGGATGCGCTGGCCAGCATCACCGTGCCCAAAGTGGAGATACACATTTCCGACATCACAAAGCGGGAGGAGTTCCGCAAGATCTCAGTGACGGCACCGGCCTGTGACAAGCAGATATATGGGCAGGGGCTGGAAGGATATCTGCAGGCGATCGACTTTATTCTGGGAGGAAAATAGGCTATATAATATATTTTTTAATGAAATTTACAAAAAGAGTTGAAAATTGCCTTTTTTTATATTAAACTGTTAAAGAATTATAATGTGACAAGTTATTAGGAGGAATATACTATGATTTCTGCAGGTGATTTCAGAAATGGTATTACCATTGAGTTGGACAGCAATGTATACCAGATCATTGAATTCCAGCATGTAAAACCGGGAAAGGGTGCAGCGTTTGTCCGAACGAAATTGAAAAATATCAAGAGCGGCGGTGTGGTTGAGAAGACCTTCCGTCCCACTGAGAAATGCCCTCAGGCACGTATCGATAGAAAAGATATGCAGTATCTGTACAACGACGGTGATCTGTTTTATTTTATGGACACAGAGAACTATGAGCAGATCGCACTGAACGGGGAGACCGTTGGAGATGCACTTAAGTTTGTGAAGGAGAATGAGATGTGTAAGGTCTGCTCCCACAATGGCAACGTGTTCTCTGTGGAGCCCCCTCTGTTCGTAGAGCTTGTGATCACAGACACCGAGCCCGGTTTCAAAGGCGACACCGCTACCGGTGCTACCAAGCCTGCTACCGTTGAGACCGGCGCGCAGGTTCAAGTACCTCTGTTTGTGGATCAGGGTGAGATCATCAAGATCGACACCAGAACAGGAGAGTATCTGTCCCGTGTATAAGCGGGCTGCATGATCTTCAAAGACTTGTAAGGCGATAAAATGTCCTCAAGGGACACTTTATTGCCTTTTCTTTTTTCTATTTTTATAGACGGTAGATTCAAAAAATAAAACAAGGAAGGATAATCTATGGAAATGAACAAATTTGCACAACTTGTGCAGGAACGGATTGCAGAGAGACTGGGGGAAAGCTATCAGGTAACCCTTCAGGAGGTATGTAAAAATAATTGCGTGATGCTTCAGGGACTGTTGATCCTATCGCAGACGAAAAACGTTTCTCCCACGATCTATTTAAAGCCTTTTTGGGAGGCCTACGAGAAGGGGATGGCACTGGAGACTGTGGTGGACAAAATTTTGCAGATTTATTGGGAGGACACGCCAAATAAAAAGGTGAATATGAACTTTTTTAAACACTTTGAGAAGGTTCGGGATCGGATCTGTTACCGGCTGATCCACGCCGGGAAAAATGCGAAGCTTTTGGAGGACATCCCCCACATTGGATTTCTGGATCTTGCGATCTGCTTTTTCTATGCCTATCAGGGGAGGATGCTGGGAGAGGGCTCGATCTTGATCCACAATGTTCACATGGAGATGTGGGAGACAAGCACGGCAGAGCTCCTGCGACTGGCACAGGAAAATACTCCCCGAATATTCCCATGGGAGTGCAACTCCATGGAGGATGTGGTTCAGGAGATACTACGGGAACAAAAGGGAAACCTACACCTGAGCAGAGAGGAGCAGGATACGTTCTTTTCCGGAGTGCCCATGCGGATCTTAAGTAACCGAAAACGGGTTCAGGGGGCAGCATGCATCCTCTATCCGGATGTTTTGGAGCAGCTTTCCGCGCAGGCGGGAGGAAACCTATACATTCTGCCAAGTTCCATCCACGAGGTGATCCTGCTTGCGGACGGCGGAAGGGAAGAACCGGAACTGTTGAAAGAGATGATCTTTGATGTAAACCGGACACAGGTAGAGCCGGAGGAAATATTATCCGACAGTCTGTACTACTATGATCGCACGAAAAAATGTGTCAAGATTCTTTAAAATGCCTTTTCTGAGAGAAATTTCTATTTTTTCCTGATATTTTCCTAAAAAACAAGGTAGACATAAGACTTTTTTTATGATATCATATTCAGGGTGATGTAATAAATTTGTAACATTTTGCATCCGTAGTCTAATGGATAGAACGAAGGCCTCCGACGCCTTTAATGCAGGTTCGATTCCTGTCGGATGCATTTTACATCACCCTGATTTGATTGTAATGATTTCTATGCCGTGTTTCTGAAAGAAGGTTTTATTTTATGTGGAAAGATAAAGCGGGAATGATTCGCGATTTTATTTTAAGACACAGTGTGATCGTCTTTCCGGTGATCGTGATCGTTGCGGTGGCCGTGACGGTGGTGGTTGCGCTGGGTGCAGGAGAGTCAGGAAAAGGTCCGGAAACATTGGATCCGGAGAGTCTCTCTGCTGACGGTTCCGGTGTGACGATAGTGGACGGAAATGTGCCTCTGGTGCCGTTAGTGGAAAATACCGATCAGGGGATCAACACCCTGATCAGCAACTATTATAATGCCATGGCGGAGGGGGATACGGAGACGATCGCTTCCCTCTGTGACGAGGTGGCAGAGCAGGATCTGCTCCGCTATCAGGAGATGGCAAGATACATTGCAAATTATCCGGTTCTGGAGATTTATACGAAACCCGGTTCCGAGGCTGGTGCTACCATCGCCTATGTGTATTACCGAGTGGTGTTCGATGGACATGAGGAGGAGTTACCCGGGTATCAGGCTTATTATGTCTGCACTAACGAGCAGGGAACATACTATATCAAGCGCGGAGAGAACAGCCAGCAGGTAAATGATTATATCCAAGCAGTTTGTTCCCAGGATGATGTGATCGAATTCAACAATCGTGTCACTGTGGAATACAATGAGCTGATGACAGAGCATCCGGAGCTTTTAGCGTATCAGGAAGAGTTGACCCGATATGTGGATACCGCCGTGGGAGAGATCATTGCACAGCGGAATGCGGAAACGGATGCGCAGGAGAACAATGCGGACAATAATGTGGGAGATGGAAATAATAATCAGGATGCACCGGGAGGCGGTGAGGGAACTACGGCGCCGTCAGAGCCTGCCATCCGTTATGCGACAGCTACCACCACAGTGAATGTCAGAAGCTCGGACAGCGAGAATGCTGACCGACTCGGCAAAGTGTCCGGCGGGACCAAAGTTCAGGTGTTGGAACAGCGTGTGAATGGTTGGACCAAAGTTCTGTATGAAGGCAAAGATGGTTATATCAAGTCTGAATATTTGCAGTTAGTGGAGAATGCTAGCGACGCGGAGGTGATCGGAACGGTGACGGCCACCACCAACGTCAACGTGCGCGCTGCTGCGAGCGAGACGGCTGACCGACTCGGCATATTGGCCGGAGGTGAGGTGGTGAATCTTCTGGCCAACGAGAACGGATGGTGCAAGATTAACTATAACGGTCAGGTCGGATATGTGAAAGCGGATTATGTTGAATAAGAAGAATAGAAGTATAGAAAATGGGAATGCTGTCTACAGAGCGGTCTGTGGGCAGCATTTTTGATATCGGGAGGGAAAAGGGAATGAAGTCGCAGGAGGTAAAGGTTTACCGAGAGATCCAAAAGAATACGGAGATGGCTATGAAAGCTATTGACACGATATCAGACAAAGTGTATGATGACCAGCTCGCTATACAGATATCCAGACAATCCTTAAAATATTCGGAATTGCACAACGAGGCAACCAAGGCGCTTTTAGATGCCAAGGCAGAGTCTTACCGGGGGAGCTACCTCTCTGATATGATGCTAAAGACGGGTATCCACTACAATACTATGTTGAACACCAGCACCAGTCACATCGCTGAGATGATGATCCGGGGGAGCAACAACGGCATCGTAGAGATGGAGAAGATATTAAAACACAACGAGGAGGCGGGAGAGAAGACGGTATCTCTGGCCAGGCAGCTCATTGACTTTGAACAGAAAAATATTGCGAGACTCAAGGATTATCTGTAGATTTGTGCATTTTGTATAAAAAAAGTAAAAAAACTTTTACAAGTTACTGTAATAAAGTTTATTGTGAAATTGAGGGACAAGTTTTATAATAAAACGCGGGACAAAAATCTGTATATACAAAATAAAGGAGGACATTAAAATGTCATATGTTGATGAGGTATTTGACCTTGTAGTCGCAAAGAACCCCGCACAGCCGGAATTCCATCAGGCAGTGAAGGAAGTGTTGGAGTCCCTTCGTGTAGTGATCGAGGCGAACGAGGAGGCATATCGCAAGGATGCTCTCTTGGAGCGTCTGGTAACTCCCGAGAGACAGCTTCTGTTCCGTGTACCCTGGGTGGATGACAAAGGACAGGTTCAGGTAAACAATGGTTTCCGTGTACAGTTTAATTCCGCTATCGGACCCTACAAGGGAGGTTTGAGACTTCATCCTTCCGTAAATCTTGGCATCATCAAGTTTTTGGGCTTTGAGCAGATTTTCAAGAACTCTCTGACCGGCCTTCCTATCGGCGGAGGTAAAGGTGGTTCCGACTTTGATCCCAAGGGCAAGTCTGACAGAGAGGTTATGGCATTCTGCCAGAGCTTCATCACAGAGCTTCACAAATACATAGGTGCAGACACCGACGTTCCCGCCGGCGACATCGGAACCGGCGGAAGAGAGATCGGTTATATGTATGGCCAGTACAAGAGACTGACCGGCCTGTATGAGGGCGTTCTCACCGGCAAGGGCCTGACCTACGGCGGCTCCCTGGCAAGAACCGAGGCAACCGGCTATGGTCTTTTGTATCTGACCGAGGAGATGTTAAAGTGCAACGGCAAGGATATCGCAGGCAAGACCGTAGCGATCTCCGGTTCCGGAAACGTGGCAATCTATGCCGCACAGAAAGCACAACAGCTTGGCGCAAAGGTTGTGACCGTATCCGATTCCACCGGCTGGATCTATGATCCCGAGGGAATCGATGTAGAGCTTTTGAAGGAAGTAAAGGAAGTAAAGCGTGCAAGACTGACCGAGTACGCGGCAGCAAGAAAGAGCGCTGAGTATCACGAGAAGAAGAACGGCGAGCACGGCGTGTGGACCGTAAAGTGTGACGTGGCTCTTCCCTGCGCTACCCAGAACGAGTTGGATCTGGAGGACGCAAAAGCTTTGGTTGCAAACGGCTGCTTCGCAGTGGCAGAGGGCGCTAACATGCCTACCACCATGGAGGCTACCGAGTATCTGCAGAAGAACGGCGTTCTGTTCTGCCCCGGCAAGGCTGCAAATGCAGGCGGCGTTGCTACCTCCGCTCTGGAGATGAGCCAGAACAGCGAGAGACTTTCCTGGACCTTCGAGGAGGTTGACTCCAAGCTTAAGGGTATTATGGTGAACATCTTCCACAATCTGGACGACGCTGCAAAGAAGTACGGAATGGAGGGCAACTACGTTGCAGGTGCCAATATTGCCGGCTTCCTGAAGGTGGCTGAGGCCATGACCGCTCAGGGTATTGTGTAAGGTAAATAAAAGAAATAATTTATTGAAATAGGAATACCGCAGACAGTTCAGGAGGATTGTTTGCGGTATTTTTGTACTTAAGAAAAAATATAGATAATTTTCAGTACCTTATTGATTTTTGTGGACAAGCAATGTATAATTAAATTACTTAATAAGCATCTTGGTAAAAAATATATTTTAGTGTATTCTTTTAGGCAGTTTTTGCATACTATGTAGTGTGCACATTATAGCTCATCTACCATTTATAGGAAGAAGGAGTAACGAGAGCGCTTGCAATGCAAGCGCTCTTTGCTTTATGTGGTTGTTTTCTTTGCAATGTACTCGGAATATTCTTTCATCAATTTATCTTTGGTATGTTTATAAATGATAGGGTAGGCTGTCCAAAATATACAGCATCTTCATATTTTGAATAATCGCCATTATAAGAATCCAATTCAATCAATTCTGGTATTTCAGGGCATTCCATAATTACACCTCTCTTGGTATCCACTTGAGAATATTTATTTTTGATTCGCTTTTGGGAGAAGATAATTTTAAACTACGTCCCCCTATTTCCTCTATATGATTAATTAGTTGTAGCTTTGCAATATTGCTATTCAATCCTCTGTTTGAGTAAGAAACGGCACCTATAAATAAATCAGCAAGTTGCATCAGTTGTATTTGGTCAGAACGAACTAATTGGATGTTTTCGACAGTTTCATCATAAAAATATCCAACAACATTATTTAACACATCACGTAATTTTTCAATTTTTTCGGCACCTTTTGTATCTTTTATATCAATATAGACATGATATTTATTTCCAATATCAATCATTTCACGGAGTGTTAAAAAATATATTCGTTGATACCAATCATCATGAGATAAATGAAAATGCTCGTAATTTAAATGTGATTTATTTAAAGCAACAACTGCCCTAAATCTTAAAAACGTATTGTCAAAAAATAAATTTACTAATTCTTCGTACATTTTATATTTGGACTCAGAAACTTTAGTCCATTTGATTTCTGCAAATTTAAAGACACCATGTTTTTCTTTTATACTTCTTATTGCTTTGTTAATATATTCTACTTTATCTTTTGGACAAGAGATTCCACCAATAACCATTAAATCAGAGTTATCATGAGGTAAATGACAACTTTCGTCACAATAAACATTATATTCAATCATAAAATAATCCTCCTTTGTAATCTTTTACCTTATTTATAGTTCTGGTTCACATAATATTTTAGCTCAAGATCGAGCAAGATTGATGAAGATAGTAATATATGCGTAATATACAATGACCGCTCAGGGTATTGTTTAATAGTAAAAATGCGCAAGAAGGAGGCAAAAATGACATATTATCTCGGAAAATCAACAAGCACAAATTTTTATGAGAGAAGTGTTGTATAATAACGTCAAATCTTGTAAAAGGAGGTGCTGGTCATGTCAAAAATGTATATTTTGCATCAGCCGAAGGGAATCAAGGAATTATGTAAGTAATTTGGTCAAATCGAAGGAAGTAATGCCGTGATATGGTCTTGTAAACACGACATTATTTTTATTGCTCCTTTAACATGCACTCTTCTATGCTTTGCCGGAGTGAGAGAGAACTTCCCACAGGAATCTGGCAACATACATCTTTTTCGTCCACTCACAAAAATAAAATCATAACTCTATTTTTCCTCTTTTCATAAAAAATAAATAAAGTGGTTCACAAAATCACTATTAAATGTTACAGTAATATATAATGAATTAATATCTTAAAAAGAGGATACAGGAAAAAGATAATAGATCAAATAATAAGCAGTTTCCCAAAAAACTGGAAGAGCCCGATAAACTAAAGGAAGAAGGAGACAAACCATGAGGATAGCTATATGTGATGACGATCTGAACTTTGCGGGGGAGTTGGAGACTCTGATACTGCAGGAGAGTAAGCACATGGGCCAGCAGGTAGAAACAGAAGTGTTTTCTGATGGGAAAATGCTTGTAGAGAGTATTTGGTCAGGTGATAATTACGACATTATATTTATCGATATTGAAATGGGACAGGTGGATGGAATAACAGCTGCCCGGCGAATACGGGAGATGGAGCGTTCTTCGCTTCTCATATACATATCCGGATATGAAAATTATCTAAAGGAGCTGTTCGAAGTAGAGCCTTTCCGATTTCTTTCCAAACCATTAGATGTAGGAATGTTTTGCCGCTATTTTCGTGAAGCTTGTCAACGCATAGATAATTCAGCGATTTTTTATGAGTTTGCTTTTAACAAGGAGACTCAAAAAGTCCCTCTGAAGGACGTGGTCTATTTTGAGAGTCGTAATAGAGTGATATATATTTACATGAAGGATGGAAGTTCCTGCTACTTTTACGGAAAGCTGAATAATGTGGAGAAAGAGTTGACGAAAAGTCAGTATTTTCTGCGTATTCATCAGTCCTACATGATAAATTATAACTATGCAAAAAGAATAACATTCACTAATGTAGAGCTCAGTTTTGCCGGGAGGGACATTAAACTGAAGATCAGTGATGATCGGCAGAAAGCAATACGTCGTAGGCTTTTGGACCTGGCGGTAGGAAAGGCGGCTATTAAATGAAGGAATATGCAGCACTACAGGCACAAAATCAGATGTATGAACAGCAGCTTGATCTATGCAGCCGCCAAGCAAAGGAGCGGGAGACTTATTATTTGAAAATACAGCGAATGCGGCACGATATGAGTAACCACCTGTTAAGTCTGTTGGGCTTGGTACGCTCCGGAAAACTGGAGGAAGCAGAAAGATACATACAGACCATGCTCGAAGAAGGAATCGGTGATCAGGCGGATGAGGTTTCAAAAAGCGGAAATATCGTAGTGGACTCTTTGGTAAACCATAAGTATGCTTTGGCGCAAAAGGATGGGATCCCCTTCGAAACAAATGTCGTAATCCCCGCGGTGCTCCCTTTTCAGGGAGGACATCTGACTGTTGTACTTGGAAACTTACTGGATAATGCACTGGAGGCTTGTCAAAAGCTTCCTCAAAAGCAGCGATATATCAATCTGGAGGTAACCTATGTAAAAGGGTTGCTTAAGATTTGTGTGAGCAACAGCTGTCTGCCGCTGCACGAGAAGGACAATAGGGGAAGATACCTCACCACGAAGGAAGACAAGTTGCATCACGGGGTAGGGTTATCCTCGGTGGAGCAGGTAGCTGCCTATTATCATGGGGAAATGATCGCAGAAGATGATGGCAACAAGTTTCAGGTAGTGGTATTGATGTATGATAGGGACAGCTCCCAATAATATTTATTCAAGAATTTCTTCCTGTTCAGGATGATCACTCCATTTCCGCTAAAAGTTTTATTACGATTATACAATGTAAATAAAATGTGCGCAAGAAATAAAACAAATAAATATAATTATCAAAAATTACATTTTAAACAGTAAATTCAACGTGCAAAAAATGTCGAAGCTTGTAAGGTGTATAATGGCATCACGTAATTAAGTTTTAGTACGATGGAGAGCAGAATATGAGAAGGATATGGAGATGGAAATGCATATCTCTGATGATTGGTCTGCTGTTGGGGGCTGCCAGTTGTATTCAGGTACACGCACAAGAAGAAGTCAGCAAGGCTGTGGTCTTTCTGATGGACGCGAGCGGCAGCATGAATACAAATGATCCCGAAAGGTTGGCAGTTGACAGTATAGCTCAGTTGGTTTACACGCTGCCCTCCGATTATAAGGTTGGTTTTGTGGCCTACAATAGCGCAATAGCAGCTGCGACAGATCTGGTGGGAGAAGACCATAGAAGTGAAATCATGAACACAGCGGAGGCTGTGGCGTATTCCGGTTACAGTAATGCAGGCGAAGGACTGGCAAGTGCGGTTGCCGCATTGATGGAAGATAGTGCGCAAGAAAAAAGTATTGTCATGCTTTCCGATGGAGAGATCCTGATGAGTGGGGAGAGTGCCACAAACGAAGCAGCGATGCTTTACCAAGCAGCGATAGAACAGGCAAAGGACTCCGGGATCACCATATATGTCATTGGGCTCGGTGACGAGATGGAAGATTCGGACAATGCTATTTTTGAAGCTGCCAAGAGCACACAGGGACAAAGTTATTATATAGATCAGGCGTTAGAGATTCAAGGTGCTATTGATGCTATTTTGATGCAGGAACTGGGAGTAAAGCAATCCACGGTTGCGATCGTGGACACGGAAGGGGGACAGGAGACTGTATCAGTGGATTTGCCGTATGCCCATGCGGATAAGATTCGAGTTTTACTGACCAGCAGTGCCCCGATTCAAAATTTAAACGCTAATTTTCACGCGGAGAGTGCAAACCAGATAAACGGTGTCAGATACTCCCTGATAGAAATAGAAGAGCCGTTCGAAAGTCACTTGGATCTACATTTTGAAGGTACCAAGGGAAGTCAGGTCAGGGTGAATGTGATACCGGAATATCGCGTAATTCCGAAGGTGGAAATCGACTATGAGGAAGGCATTTTGCCGACGGCGAACCTTGTTTTTTCCTTTTATCGCGCGGACAACGTAAGTGTTCCTTTATGGAATGAGGAGTATTTTGACTACACCCCTATTACTGCAACAATAGGGGGGGATCAACAGGAACTTTTGCTCCGGTCGGGATGTTTGGCATGGTCGGAAAGCACAACCGAGCAACACACTTATGAGGTGCTGTTTGACTATTCTGCATTGCCTGTCAATGTGATGGGAGCAAACAGGATAACGGTAGACGTGGAACCGCCGCCCGTACCTTTGGTGGAAGAGCCACACGAGCCAAATTATCTGCTGATAGCGGCTTTGGTTTTGTGTGTTTTCATTATATTAGCCATAGTCTTGGCACTTGTGCTGTACAGAACCAAGCCCAAACCGGTTCCTGTGTCAGTAGACGATAGGCCGGAACCGGGCAAATACAGCTATGTGGGGAAAATTAAGTTGTATATAACCAGAACCGGTTCCGGGTACGATATACCGCCACTATCCTACAGCTTGTTCCGCCTTCCTTCCGGAAAAGTAATATCCTTACAAGAAATACTGGAAGAGTGTGGACTGGAAGAGCAGTTTCCGGGATCCGAACATATTTATTTCAAGGCAGGAGCAGCCAGAAGCTTGATCCTGACCAATAATTCCGACTGTACCATGATCAGAAACCGCGAAATATTAATGAAAAAGAAAAGCTATTCTTTGGCGGTGGATGCCAAAGTAGATGTGTCTTTTGAGGACGAGATCAGTGAACTGACCTTGCAATATAAGGTTTAAATAAAAATAAGTAAAGGGAGTGAAACAAAGATGGAGACAATAAACCAGACCAATCGGACGCTGCTTCTGGACTACATCAATCCTGACGTGGAAGATCTGCTCACCATTGTAGGTGATGTGAAGGGGATTGACAGTCTTGATGACGACAAAATGAAAGAGATCAATCAGCTTCTGGCATGTCACAGCTATGAGGAAGTGGAGGAAAAATTTAGACCTGTTGTGTGGTCATTTTTTGATGCTGCCTCGCAGTCTGTGCAGTACACACTGGAAAAACCCATGGGGCTTCCGGAAAATATGCTGACTCCCATCTACCTGAATGGGAACGAGAATTTTCAGAAAATGATTCTATCTGTGATGCAGTCTCGAAGGGCGCAGGGACTTCTGAACGTAGAGTTTGGTTTTGAAAAGATGCTGGAAATGATCTCACCCAAACAGGTGATGGATGATATCAAGCAAGTGAGAAAGGAAATCCAGTACAACTACAAAAAGTATGTGGATCTGGAGGATGGTGACCCTCTGAAGCTGGACATGGGTGACAAGCTGAACCTGCTGTTCGAGGATGCCAGCAAAAACTATAACAATGTGATGGCCATGCTTCCTTTGGCGATTGAAGATATCAAGACCAGACTGCTGTTGGGCGTAGGCGAACAGCAGAAGGACAAAAAGGCGGTGGTGCCCGGATATCTGTCGCTGGGTACAGATGGCGAGTTGAAGGTATTGGAAGCACCCAAGGAAGAGCAGACCGCTCTGGTAGCCTTGGACGATAAGGTCAACACGGGGTTGATCGAGGTGATCAAGGAGGATTATGAGGCTGTCAACCAGAATACCAATGATTACGTACAGAGCCTGGTAGTACGCACCTTCTGTCCTCTTGTTTCCACACAGCAGACCGAGATTGATGTGGAGACCGAGGTGGCTCACTACAACAGCTATCTTGAGTTTTACCGAAACTCCAAGGACAACTTTATCAAAGTGGTGAAGCCCCTGCTGGAAAAGCTCTTAGGAATCCGAATGTTCTTTGATCAGTACAAGACCAAGACAAAAGGTATGGCGCCCACATTGGTGATCGCCAACGTCTCCCCAGAGATGCTGGCAAAGAGTTCTTATTTGCCCAGACTGATCACCTACTTAAATACCACCAATGCCAAAAATAACTTCCATGACACGATCTGGTATGCTATCTATCCGAACGTCGCATGGAACCAGAATGTGACCAACAAGATCCAGCGTGAGCGTTTTAAAGGAAATGTGGCTAAGGTTGAGAGCAATGTCTACAGTATGGAGGCACTGAGCACTTTGCTGGATATATTTAAGGATTACCGCGTGGAGACCTTCTTCTCCTTTGAGAACAGGGAGGAGACCACCTTTAATGCACTGGCATCTGAGGGAGTCGAGCGGGCGATTGAAAAGTGTGCTCCCTTGATCGGCAAGCCTTTCAGTGAGTTTGCGATTCCTGTGTTGCCCAACTTCACCGTGATTCCAAAGAACAAGTCAGGTGTTGTTTTGGACAGCAAGATGAAAGTAACAGATGAAAATAATGCAGAATTGTCCAAAGAAAAAGAGGACATTATGCGGCTTTGGATCGAGGGCGTCTACATCAATGGCGCTTATGTGGCGGCCGGTTTCCGTGCGGCGTGTCAGTGCCCCGAATTTTTGAAGGATCATTTTAAAAAGACCAGAACGAAGATTGACCTGGAGCAGCCGGGGGTGCGCTTTGATGTTGAGTCTGGGAATAATGCGCTTCTTGCATACACCACAATGCCCAAGGAGATCACAGGTTTTACGAACAATATCAAGGCACAGATCAACCAGCGGAATTTCGGATGGATCTTTTCCTCCGAAAATGCTTCGCTCAACGGCGAAGCGATCACCAATATCTCCGTGTATAAGGCGAGAAATCTCCTTTATGATCCGGAGAACTCCTCCTATGAGCCGGTGTATAAAACGCAGGTGACTACCTACATAGAACGGGTACTCCGGTATGTGACCGGAGACTTTAAGGAGGACAATATCAAGTATTTCTTCTCCAGTGATCCCAACAGCCAAAAGAGCAAGTGGCTGGCGAAGAAGGACTGCATCAACGCCATTATGGCGGAGGGGGACAACGTTGATTACAAGATCAGTGATTTCAACGGAGTATGCGAACTCACCATATCCTTCAACGGAAGTCCCAGAAATTTGGAAGTTCTAATCAATAGATTAACTTCAAATATAGGATAACCATTAACAAGAAACGGAGGGAAAGAAAATGGGTTTCAGATTAAAAATTGATGGTTCAGGCCCGGTAGACTTGAGCGAAAGATGTGTCACCAATGTCGAATTTCATTCCGAAATTCCCGCTGACTCTAACGCGAGAGCAACCGACAATGGCGCAGCCCTGAAGATCTGGGGTAAGTTGCTGTTCTCTTTGGGCGCGGAGGCACAGGATGCCACGCTAAATCTGGCACAGTGGAGCATTGTGCCCAGCGATTCTGCTGACTGCTATCGCAATGTGAAGGTGGACGTGGTGGCTGCAGGTCAGATTGTGAGACAGATCACACTGCCCAATGCATTCGTGATGGAGTACACAGAGGAACTGGATGATGAGACAGGTGTAGGCACTTTCTATCTGCATGTAAAGCAGAAGAAGGATCTTACGGAGTTGACGGCCATTGAAGGTGGCTTTACACAGTAAAGGAGGGATAAAAAATGTCATTGAGAGTAACAATTGACGGACAGCAGAGCTTTGAAGTCTCAAAGGAATGTGTGAAGAAGGTAAAATTCATGACAGAGATCCCTCTGGACTCCAATGCGAGAACAAAGGATGTAGGATGTGCTCTGGAGATTTCCGGAAAGATTCTGGTAGCGACCGACGGAGATCCTTTTGATAGCACAAGACAGCTGGCATTGTGGTCCATGGTACCCGCAGAGAACGCAGCGGCTTACCGTCAGGTGACCGTTGAGATCGTGGAAGCCGGTGTGATAGAGAGAAAGTATACTTTCCCCAGAGCCTTTGTAATCGATTACAAAGAAGATTTTGGCAATGAGGACGGTGTAGGTACCTTTAGCATTGTGATCAAGCAGAAGAAGGATAAACTGGATCTTGTTTCCATCGATGGCGGATATGCTGGCGCCTAAGTTTTGGTATTGTTTTAAAAGGCGCGTCTTGTGAGGCGCGCCTTTCTAAAACTTTCCGCAAAGTGCGGTATCTGTTGTCTGTGTTCCAAAAAATTTCTCAGTCAGACACAGGAGTTTTTTGGAGTACAGATAAGAAAGGCGGGTAGGAAATGGCTGTTTTTCAGGACTACTACAAAGTGCTGGGAGTTTCTGCGAGGGCTACGGAGGAAGAGATAAAAACTGCATACCGGAAGTTGGCCAAGAAGTATCATCCCGACGTGCACCCCGGGGACTCGGAATGTGAACAGAAGTTTCGTGAGATCAATGAGGCTTACGATACGTTGGGGGATGCCGAGAAGAGAAAAAAGTACGATGCGGAGAGAAACAGTGCCGCGCGGGGGGCAAATGCAGGTCAGCAGAAGAAGCGTGGGGAGAGGCAGAGCGCCGAAAGCATGGATTTCTCAAACCTCCAGCGAAGTTTTGAAAGCTTTTTTGGTTTTCGACCGGATATGCAGGATGTGACAGAAGAGAAAAAAGGAGATCCCAAAGAGAAGAATCCGCTGGATACCACGGATCTGTTTGAGCGTTTTATGGGGATTAAGAGGTAGTTTATGAAAAGAGCAATCAATTGGACCATTGCCATATTGTCGCTGTCAATCGCAGGAATACTGACGTTTGGGACGAATGTTGCACAGATTTGGACTGTTCTGGCAGTATTGTTTGCCGTTGTCCATATAGGGCTGGCTCTTTGGTCAGAGAGGGAAGTGCAGGAGCGGGTCAATGTGGTGGATCCGGTATTGCCTGTTACCACCCTGACAGAGGTAGTGCTTTTGGGAGAAGATGACAGCTGGCTGGCTTCCTGGAATATTTACGGTAAAAACGGAATCGTCATAGGGCGGGATGTAGGGGAGAACAACGTTACCATCAATCTAAACGACAGCACCTACGCCAGTATGATCGATGTGGAGCACGCCGTACTTAATTACTCCGGGAACAACTGGTACATAGAGGATATTTCGGAGAAAAACGGTGTCAGCATTCAGAAACGAGACGGCAAAAAATACAAACTGTCTTACGGAAAACCCTGCAAACTGGAAAAAGGGGACGTGATTTACGTGGCTCTGACCAGATTGCAGATTTTATAAGAATAAGCCAAAAGAGACAAAGGATGGTGGACAAAAATGGGAGAATCTAACCTGATCCGTTGCGAAAACGGTCATTTATTCAGCAAGAAGCGATATGGAACGGTGTGTCCCTACTGTAACGTGGAGACTGCATCAAAGGAAAAACAGGAAGTGGGGAAGACGGAGATTGATCTGGAGGAGGAAATCTTTCGTGAGGATGTAAAGCCGGTGTGCGGGTGGCTGGTGTGTATTTCCGGACCACGCCAGGGAAAGGACTATAAGATCGTTCACGGCAAGAATTTTATCGGCAGGGCGGACGACATGGATATCCAGATATTGGGTGACAATGAGATATCCAGAAGAAACCATGCTGTGGTGGTATTTGACCCCAAGAAAATGGAGACAGTGCTGCTTCCGGGGGATTCCAACGGATTGGTCTACTTGAATGAGACCGCAGTGTACACTCCTACGGTTCTGAGTGCATACGACAAAATTGAATTGGGAAAATCCGTGTTTCTGTTTGCGCCTTTCTGCGGAAATCACTTTATGTGGGGAGATGCAGCCGGCGGAAATCAGTGAGGTGAGACATGGGTGTGAATTATGTTGTGATCGCAGTGCTGGCGGGAGTGATCCTGATATTGGAGATTTTGAAATGGTCCTGTCAGGAAAAACGGAGAGAATACGGAGAATCGAATATTGGAACATGTATGACTATAGGAAGTCGGGAGGTTCAGGAAGACCAGCTGGCGATTATGAACACGGAGGCCGGCGTTATGGCTGTGCTTGCCGACGGATCGGGCAAAATATACGGTGGCAGAATTGCTGCAAAGACGGCAGTTGAGACGTTTGTAGACATATTTCGCGACTATAATGCGTTCAATAATCCTCAGTATTTTTTTCGCAAGGCGTTCCATTGTGCCAACAGGGAGATTTTGAAGGCAGTGGGCGATGAGAACCGGGGAAAGGCCAGTGCCAGCTGCGCTATGATACGCGGTGGATACTTGTACTACGCGCTTGTGGGAAATGTGAAGATCGGCGTTTTCCGGGAGGAAACCTTGGTGCCTGTCTCTGTGGGACACACCGTGGCGGTCATGGCAGAGAAAAAATTTCATGAGGGAAAAATCTCCCGCCAGGACACCATAACCCTGTTGGAGAACCGGAGATTGTACAGCTATCTGGGTAAGGATGATTTTCGTGACATTGAATTTTTTGATGCCCCCATACGACTGATGGCGGGGGATATTGTGGTTCTGATGAGTGACGGAGTCTACGATCTTCTGGGCTTCCGAGAGGTAGAAGAAGTCTTGAAGGAGCAGGGAGGATGTCAGGAGAAGGCCCTGAAGATCATAGAGAAAGTGAACCGAAACACCGGTGACCACAAAGATAACGCCAGTGTGATCCTGATAGGGGCGTAAAGGGAACCGGGCAGGAGAGGAAGTCTCGACATGAGAAAACAAAATTCGGAATTTCTGACAGCATTTTCATCAGAAGCAAGCAATGATATCAAAAATACAGACTATTTCGGTTTTGTAGAGCTGGACGACTATGCCTGTTATGTGATAGCGGACGGAATTGATGACCAGCTGGAGGCGCTGAGTGCCAGATTGGCAGTGACGGCTGCAACCTCAGCCTTTTTGGAGGCTCCCTCCATGAGCCGCCGTACCGTGGAAAGATGCCTGAAAGCCGCCAATAAAGCCCTGTTGGAGGCCAAAAGCAAAACGACGCTGAAGGCATCTATCATCATCGTACTTACCAACTATGTAAAATTGCGGTATGGACAGGCGGGCAATATCCGGCTGCGTTTATACCGCAATGGTTTTTTTAAGCTGGGAACCACGGATCAGTCCCTCACCATGGACATGGTGAAGGAGGAGAGAATCTCTCAGGACAAAGTGGCAGACCACATAGAGAGAAACAACTTATATGCCTTTTTGGGACAGGATAGGGAGTTTCATCCTTACATATCAAAGAAGATTAAGCTGACCGATGCGGATGCGATCGCTCTCTACACAAGAGGTGTCTGGGAACATGTGGATGAGGGGGAATTGAATGATGTATTTGCGGACGCCGGCGACGATCCCAAGGAGACGGTGGACAACATAGAGGACATGTTGTTGTCCAGACAGCCGGAGGATTTGCAGAAGTACACCCTGGCAGTGATCTTTGCCAACAAACTCTTTGTAGATCCCAACCGAAAACGCAGGATCCGCCGGATACTCATGATCGCGATCCCTGTGGTAATAGCTCTTATTGTGCTGACAGTGGTGCTCGTGGTCCTGCATAACAAGAAAATGGAGAAGCGGGAACAGATGCAGCTGGGATATACGGATATGATCGAGTATATCCAGATGAATAATTACGCCAGAGCCCGGGAGAAATGTGAGGATGTGATGGAGCTGTCTCAAGATCTGAAGGATCGGAATATGACGGCGCAGTTGGGCGATTATCAGAAGTTGATCGAATCCGTCTTGAGCGCCCAAGAGTTTCTGAACACCGGATCTTATGAGGAGGCTCTGACTGCTTTCCGGGAGGCGGCCAACCGTTCGGAATATCTGGATCGGCTGGGATTGGATTATATCAATGAACGACTGGAACGGACGGCCGACTATCTGTCCGTGTATGACCTGATCTATCTGGGAGACCGTCTGGCACTTAACCTACAGTATGACAGAGCGGAGGAAAAGTATCTGGAAGCCAGGGCGCAAGCCTCCAAAATCTATTTTGACGAGGGCAGAACGGCCGCCATAGATGCTCTGGATAAACTTTACGAAGACCAGCAGGCGCAGTTGGAGGCGGAGAACGAAGCCCGGCGAGAGCAGATTGCCAACGAGGAGTCCGGTGCAAACTTTATTGCCCAGGGAGACATTGCCTTCGCCCAGGGGGATTACGAGAGCGCTCAGGTATACTACTCCTCGGCCCTGCAGAAGTTTGTGCAGCTGGGGGATGAAGTACAACAGGAAGTGGTGAATGGCAAGCTGGAGATCACGGAGCAGAAGCTTGCGGCCAGGGAAGCACAGTCTGTGGAAGCGGAAAACTATGTGGCTCAGGCGGCCGCATGTGCGGACGCGAGGGATTATAACGGAGCCAAAAGATACTATTTGTTGGCAAAAGACATCTACGCAACTTTAAAGGATGAGGAAAAGCTGAATGAAATCTCCAGAAAGATGGAGACCTTGGAAATTAAGGAGAGTTCACAGCCGGCAAATCAGGAAAACACGGAGTAACAGCAAATACCCTAAAATAGATCAGCGTGGAGAGAAATTGGCGGAATGGAGAATCAGGTGGACAACAACAATTTTGACATGGAACAGTATATCCGGGAACGTATGCTGGAGATCACCCAGTTAGAAGATCGGGAATTGTACAAGAATATTGTGGGTGATATGCTGCTGAAACTGTATGAGTACAATCAGGAGGCGTACCGGGGGCTGGAAGAGCGGGTGTTGAAAGAGAGTACGCCCGAGCAGAGCAGCTACGCCATTTACCTGACCATGACGGATAGAGAGCACTATGATGCCACGGATGTCTTTATGTTTCCCATGCGGGAGGAGGACAGCAAGAAGCAAAAGCTTCTCGCGAAAGAGGTGAACGAGGCCGTTCAAAAAGGGGAGGAATTTCTGCTGTATACCGTGTTTTTCCAAACCGGTGCCTCTGATATCCGACGCCTTCTTAAGGGGGAGAGAACATTTACCGGTGTGCTTAAAACGGAGAAGCGGGAGTATCGGGGAACCTTTATTCTGCGGCGCAACGAGATTTATCTGGATATGGTGAAAGAACTGTATTACATTTTTGCGGCAAACAATCAGACTTGGACTACCGTGTGTGAAGCTTATTTGACCAAATTGATGGATGTATATCTGTGCACGGTAGAAAATATACCCGATCAGGATGAGATTCTGGAAATACGGGTGGATTTTGAGGAGTATGCGGATGTGGTGCGGCATGAGATGATTCCCCTGTGGAATTTGCAGAAAATCAGTCTAAAAACCAGCACTTATCCGGATCCCTGCATAGATAAGACCAACTATGAGCATCAGATTTTTGCGCATCTTCTGCAGCCGGACTGTGAGTATCTTGTGATGAACACGGACGTGGAGATTACCAATATCAGGCGATTAAACGGAGATCTGCTGATCTCCTGTCCTCTGGACAAACCTTATGAGTGGGAGATGTATCAGGTCAACCAGATTGAGCATCAGGAGCAGTATTTCTATCCGGTGCTTGGCAATCAATACAAGGAAAGCTTTTCCGGGAGAATTACGGAGATGTACCGCAGAAGCATCAAGACCAAGGCGGAGATGGCTCGGTTGATCGAAGCTTTTTCCTACGATGATTATGTGCTCTTTCGGGGGATGGAAATACAGGATACACCTCCGGAGGACTGGGAAGACAGCAACTACAACATGGACGGATTTATTCAGGATGAGATCCGGATAGGAAATGCCAGACAGATACTGCATCTGTCCTTTGCTCCGGTTAACGCGGAGCATTACCTGAACGAAGATATCATGAGTTTTCTGGTCACGCAGGTGCAGAAGATTTTTCCGGAATATTTATGTGTCGGCAGTCTGAGCAAGGAGGCGTAACGTGAATTTTTTGTGGGACATTGCGCTGGTCGCTAAGCGGCAGGGATGGAAAGAGGAAGAACTTTTCTTCTGCCAGGCAGAAGATTACAGCCCCTTTTATGAACAGGCATTTTCCTGTGTCAATGAGAAAGAGGTGCCCGGAAAGGAGATAGAGTTAAACCTTCTGTTTCGCCTTGCGCCAATCTTTCAATGGATCCTGGCGGAGGAAGATCCGGTCAATCCCCAGTTTAACCGCTATCTGGTGGATGCGGCACTGCACATGATACTGTATACCGATCTGCGGCATGGACTTTCCAAGAGAGATATCTACATACGCAAGGTGCGTGAAGAATTGGAGAGCGGTGTTTTCTGGAAAGATGGGGCGGATACGTTTTGCCGGATCCCTTTGGAGCAGAGAAATCGTCTGGCAGCCCTGGTATTGACCCAGATGCAGACAGGATCTTCCCTCATGCTCTTTCGCAGGGGTGTCCGAGTCCTGTTTCCCGACGCCGTCATCTACCAGCTTCGAAAGGAGCGCAGGGAAATCCCATTATACTTGAAGGAAAGCAGGACAGAAGGTCGCGAGCGTATGCTCAATCTTTTGCAGGATATGTTTCTACCGGTGAGTTTTCACCTTCGAGTGTTCTGGCAGTATCACTTTGGAATCATCGGAGTGGAAGACACCATGAAAATAGATGAGATTGCCATATATTAGGGATAAGTTAAAGGATGCGAGATGGAATGGATAAGTATACCTACACCTTAAATCAGAAAAACAGAAAAGAAGAAAACCACCACTATTATACCCGGGAACAGTTGGAGTTGATGACTACCTATCAGCTTCGTGATATCTGCTGGAAAGAGCAGATTATCAACGGAATACAGGCACCTTTGGACAAGGAGGAGTTGATCCGTCAGATTATGCGTTTTCGCGGGCGGAAAGAGAATCTCTATATCTTGGAACAGAACGATGAGGGATGGAGCCGTCTGGAGGAGCTGCTGCATACGGCGGTCATACACTCTTATCCCCAAACCGTGAAAGGGTGCGCCAAAATTGTCGCCTATGAGGGACTGGCCATAGACTACTTTGATCACTTTACAATCGGCTACCGGCCGGAGATCGTCAATACCAATGCCCTTCTGGTGAGTGGGGGACAGATTTGTGCCATTCTCCAGATTGAACAGTTTGGGGCACGGACAGACTGCCTGTACCTGACCAAGTCGGCCGAGATCAAATGCCGGGAATCCGCCGTGAAAAGCTACCAGCTTTACTGTATGGAGCAGGCCCAGTCGGAATGGCTGTACCGCCTGTATGAGTCGGATTATGATGTCCTTCCGGAGCATTTGAATTTTTACATGGTGCCGGTGATGGATTTTCAGGTTCGTGAGCTGCTTCAGATCAATATGCCCCTTGCCATCGACTTTGGAACCACCAACACCACCGCGGGCACCTATCTGGACTCCGGGTACATTGAGAGGCTGGAGGGTGATCCGGTACAGGAGCTTCTCAGGGAGAATGACGTAAACTATGTCACCTGGCTGAAGGAAGAGGGGGAAGATAAAGAGGAGAGTCCCATCCTGCCCTCTGTAGTGGGCATTACGCGTATTGACGGAGACCAGGTTCACTACGTGTTTGGCCATGAAGCCAACAAAATATTTCAGATGAGCTACATCGACGAGGGATTCTGCATTTTCTACGACATCAAGAGATGGATCAGTGATCCGGACAAACAGGAGGAGCTGGTGGATAAGAACGGCCACCGCTGTTTTGTAAAGCGCAAGGAGATCATCAAGGCATTTCTGGAGTATGTCATAGCCTGTGCCACCCAGCGGTTCAAGTGCCGGTTTGACAGCCTGCACTTGTCGGCGCCGGTAAAACAGAAAAAACTGTTTGTAAAGCTGTATCAGGAGATTCTGCCGGACTACCACATTGAGGAAGCGAATATGCTGGACGAGGGTGTGGCAGTTCTTTATAATTCCATTTCGGAACTGATCAGCGAGGGAAAATACCGCAATAACGAGGAACTGAGAGCGCTGATCATAGACTGTGGCGGCGGTACCACCGATCTGTCCTCCTGCCATTTCTCCATCCGTAACCAGAGGGTGGCATACCGGATCAATATCGCCACCGCCTACGAGAACGGCGACACGGACTTTGGCGGCAACAATCTGACCTACCGGATCATGCAGGTACTCAAGATCGCGCTGGCGGCCCAACTGGGCGAGGCGGAAGGGGATATGCCCGAGGAGATCGTGGAGCAGATGGGCGACGACATTTTCCGCCGGGTGGACGCGGACGGGATCGGTGATGTGTACCGTCTGCTGGATGAGGAGTACGCCGGAGCGGAGGAAGTAATACCCACACGGTTTCGGGAATATGAACACCGAAGCAACAGCGAGTATTACGCAGTAAAAAATAATTTTTACTACCTGTTCAATCTGGCGGAGCAGATCAAGAAGATCTTTTACGGGAGGGAGGAAATCCTGCGGATCGCCATATCGGGTGTGCCCATCCGGGAGACAGCCACCAAATGCCTGTTGGCGGATCGATTCAAACTGTCTGTCAGGGAACAGGAGAGACTGACCTTGTTGAAGGATATTCCCACAGTGTATTTCAGCATCAATCTGCTGAACCGCCTGCTGCAGGCGGACATCTATGGGATTGTGAAGCGATTTATTGAGAACTCCTATGAGAGCGGAGAATTACAGGAGTACTCCATTATGCGTTTGACCGGACAGTCGTGCAAGATTCACTTGTTTAGGGAGGCGCTGAAGGAGTTTATCCCCGGCAAGATCATCCAGTCCTCCAAGAGGGAGCGGAATGGAGCGGACGGCCATGAAATGAAGCTGATCTGTCTGGACGGCGCTATCAAATATATCAAGGATCAAAAGTTTGGCTATGCGGATATTCACATTGTCAACGAGCATGCGGCCTTCCCCTACATTGTGACTGCCATCACCCACACCGGGGAGGAGAAGGTATTGATTCAGAGTCTGGATCGGAATAATATCCGTGGCTTTATTTCCAGGAACATGGCGGATCTGACTCTGCAGCTTTATCTGAAGGATGCCAGCCAGAATGTGCGGTACAAATACAATTACTCTGTAAACGCCGGTGACTTTGTCACTGCGGAGGCAGATGACATACTGGAAAAATACCACGGGGAGATCCTGCAGGATGATCTGGACTCCATCGTCAACAGAGAGCTGAAATTCTTTGTGCTGGGAGATGAGGAGCGATGGGGATTTGTGGTAGTGCCGGTGCTGCGAAAGGAAGAACAGCTGATGCTGGGACCGGATCATTTCTTCCTGTTTGAGACCGATAGCTGGCTGACGAATTTCTTTGACGGTACCAAGTAAGGAGGAGGCATATGTTAGTACAGGCAATTCCATTGTTTCAGGATGCGCATCTTTTGAGGAGAAATATGCTGGAGGCGTTGTCCGATTACACGTTTCTCTTTCCGGAACATCAGTATCAGGGATATGCGGACGGGATCCTGGCGGGCTGTGAACTGACTACCACCAAGGACACCATTATCTTAAATGAGGGCATTCTGCTCTTTGAGAAGAAACTCTATCTGTTGAGGGAGCCCATGATAATCGCATATCATCCTACCAACAATCTGACCGTTTTGAAGCTGAAGTTTTCGGATGAGATGCGTGATGTCAACTTTATATATCGGGAGATGGAGCTGATCCTGTCCGAGCAGGAGAAACCCCAAAAGGGAGAAATGGAGATGTGTCGCTTCACCCTGCAGGAGGGAGCGAGGCTTCGCTATGAATATCAGGATTTTGAGGATAGGGATACCATCTACGACACATTGAACAGAGTGTATGTACCCTATGCCTCGATAGGGCGGAGCACGCTGTCGCCCGACATCACCAGAAGCTTTGCCGGAGAGATGCTGGAAATCAATTCCATAACAGATTTTGACGCGCTGTTCTGTATGCAGATTCTGGGACAGAACCAACCCATCGGCAAGGAGGCTCTCAAAGCATACCTCAAAAGAAAAGGTATCAGGGAGCTTTCGGATGGCACAAATCATGATATCTACATGGGACTGGCGAAGGTGCTGAAGAAGGCCGCCGGGGAAGAACAGCCGGAAGAGGTAAAGCAGAGAAAGAAATGGAGGGTTACCGTTGAGTGAACAGACAAATTCCAATATAGAGGAAGAGGAATTTTCGGAAGAAGAGAAAATGCTGTATGCACAGCGCTTAATGAGAATCAAATGTTCCTGCGGAACCAAGAGTAATTACATCAATATTCCAATAGACCACGGAGTGGTTACAGGAAGTGATCAGCAGCCGCTGTTGAATGCAAATGATCATATAGGAGGCACCGGTAACAATATTATTCATTTTGGAAAGTGCCGTTCGGATCACAATCCCCACCGTGTGTTCCTACGAACGCTCTCATGTAACTTTGAGTGGGGGCGGGATTTGCTTGAAGATTGGGGAATTGTAAGTCTTGACTGTACTCCGGTGGTGGAACAAGTATGGCAAAATACAAATGACAAAAACATGCTGGATGGTGCGCCCGCATTGCTTGTGGGGAGCTGTGCCACTTGTCGGTATGGAGGAACCATCACTTTTACAAAGTCGGAAGCGGAAGAGGTTGTAAAGGAGGATAATGAGGAGGATAAAGAGGAGGATATTGTAAAAAAGGAGACCGATGAGGTGGTCGCCGCCGCTATGGAAAAAATCCGTTCCACCGGAGAAGGAGGAGATCAGGCTGTTTTGGAAGCACAGATGTATCTGCTACAAGCCGCAGCCCAATCACCTGAGGAGCTGGAAGGCGTCAAAACATTTCTTCAAGGATATATGGCTATGCAACGGGCTGAACGACTTGTACTTGAGAGAGAGCAAGCGATGAGCAATTACGAGTACAATGTGACACTTTCCCATGCCCAAAACTATATACTCGAAAATGGATTAATTACAAATCAGCAGGCGTTGGGGGACTTTCGAGTCAATTACTTCAATGCGTCACAAGTAGGATGTGGAGCCGTGGCTGCCTATAATGCAAACCTTATCTTGCAGCTGGAATCTTATAATCCTTTGGAAGAGTTAATTTATGAGATGGAGCCATATGGATTGATAAACAATCCTTATGGTTTGATGCCCGCCGGACTTATAGATTACTATGTGCGGGGTGACATGCAGGTGAGCTATGAGGTGACAGATCTCGCGGCACATATTGAGGAGTCGGACGCGGGGATTATTATGTATGTGGCCCAGGATCATGTTCACTATGTAACCTGCAAGCATAATGATGACGGCTCTTTTTCCTTTTACAATACCTACAATGGAGTTGAGACGCAGACTATGCAGTTTGAGGAGTTTGAGGCATCCCTTGAAGAAGAGAATCCGATAGCCATCGCGGCAATTACCTTAACCCAAAAAGAGAACCACTGATATGACAATGTGTTTGTGTGCCGCCGGTCGCTTTGCGGCAGAATGAGAGGAATCATGATATATACAGACGAAGCGATACTGAAGATAAGAGAACAGATGGAGCAAAACGAGAAAAAGAGCCATTCGGACGAGGTGATTAAGGAGGAATTGGAGCATTCCATATATGATGAAGAGATTAAAATATTTCATCTGCCGGTGAAATTCACGGATATGGAGCTGTTGGACGGCAGGATCACCATGAGACTGCCTAATGATTTCACTCCACGGACGGAGGAAGAAATTGCAAGAGTATATTTTTTGGGCAACCAGCCGCAGTATGTTTACAGTAATCCTTATCTGGACTTTGCCCTTGCACTGAATTGGACAGCTCATCAGATTGACAAGGAGACACTTTTTGAAGCGGCAAGGGACGTAGAATACCTTCTGGATAGAGTGGGTCCTCAAACACGGTTCCTTGGAAAACAGCAGTTGAAAAGGGATGAAGGAAATATTGCCACTTTTCAGTTTGTTGCCAATACCTTAGATGGAGTGGTCTATATGAATATGTTCTGCGCCTGTGTAGAGGGAAGGCTTTTGATGGGAACTCTGTCTTTTGACGAGATGCTGAGCAAGAGACTGGCGCCGCTCACGGAGGAAATCGTGAGATCACTTCGTATCAGGGAGGAATAATTATGGAGACAATCACCTTTGAAAACATAGAAGTGGACGGCATACCGTTTCGCAAAATTACGAGTCTTTCCATAAAGCATGCCGTCAACGAACATGGAACCTGTCACATTGAAGGAATATTGTGGCAATGGGATGCGGAGCAAACGATTAAACGCGCGGATGAACATTCATATTTTACAATTACCACAAGCGCGGAAGGACAACCCAGCCGGCTATTCTGCGGAGTCATTCAGTCAATCCGTATGAAGAAGGAGAATGACTATGCCGTAGTGACCGTTGACGGCATAACATCCAGCGGCAGATTGGACACTTTGAGAGGGAGTCGCACCTTCCAAAACACGACTCAGACCTACGAAGAGCTTCTGAGTCAGTTGCTAGAGGGACGAGGCACGATAGAAGTCACGGGACAGGACAAGTCTGTAGGAAGCTTTATCATCAAATGTGACGAGACAGACTGGGAGTTTATTGTCCGTATGGCATCCCGACTGGGGGTGCCTGCCTGTATCAATATTATATCTGAGGTACCGCAGATATATATTGGTATCCCTCACAAGGGCAAGACGGTTCGGGTGGATACGTCTTTTGTGGAGACGGGCAAAGCCTTGTCAAATGTGGTCGCTGGCGTTCAGCAGGTATCTGTCTATGAGTATGCCTATCTGGGAGATGAACTGCAGTTAAACGGAAAAACATATATTATCCGATCAATACAGGCGGATCTGGTGGATGGATTGTTGGATTGTAGGTACTGTATCACAGTTTCCAATGGATTTCAGGTTGCCAGAGTACCCAACCGACAGGCATCGGGAAGGATGATAAAAGGAAAAGTAGAGAAGGTAGAGAAGGACAGGGTGCAGGTATCTTTTCCATCTATTGACGCTTCATACGATGATAAGGGAGACTGGTGGTTTCCTTACGCTACCGCCTACTCCTCTCAGGACGGAAGCGGCTGGTACAGTATGCCGGCTCAGGGAGACGAGGTCAGAGTATTTTTCCCATCCGGCGACGAAGGTGAGGCATTTGCGGCGGGGGCGGTGGCAAAGCATGCCCGAACAAACCCCACTGACAAAGCATGGACCGGCATTGGCGGAAAAGAGATACTGATGACGGAGGAAGGGCTCATTATCACATGTAAGGATCAGGAGATTTATATCAAACTTTCGGATGAAGGAATAGAGATTTTTTCAAACAAAAACATCAACGTGACATCAAGCGCCAATGTCAATATCTCGGCGGGCAATACCGTCAAGATCATCGCAGAAGAGGAAGTCGTCCTGGGAACAGCACAGGCCCACATTAACATTCGGCAGGAGGGCATCAATGCTACGGGGCAGCAAATTGTTCTCGCATAAGGTTTTATATAGGAGGACGGGTCGTGGAAACAATCAATTTTAAAGAGCTCTTTGAAAAAAACTGCTATGAGGTATCTGTGGGTGATCTGTTGCTGCAAACAGGGGAAGTCCTTCGGGAAAAAAGTAATCTGGTAATGGAAATGTTTGTTGAGCCTTTACAAGGTTTTTTCAATCTGCTGCTGGATTATCAAAAGCGAAAACTGGATGAGCCGGTTAGGCAAGTGTGTATTTCTTTCTTGAGAAGTGCCATGTACTTGGGAAATCCTGTACTGCTTGTGGAGGCGTACACAAATACCCCTTTTCTGGTGAAACCGGTCATGTCCTGTGAACTGAATGCCGCATGGATGTTTCCCTGCTGGGAGAAGTATCAGGAAAAAATGGAAGAGCGTATCCGCCAGCAGGCGCTTGGCAGATATGTCAGAGAGCCGGAGCGGAAGTCTTATGACTCTAAAGCTGTATCGGCGGTGCTGGGCTATCTGGTTATCTATCTGAAATATATGGTTCGCCAGTTGGAACAATATCCTGAATGGAAAGAACTGGAGCAAACAAAAGACTTTACCATATCTTATGGGGAATACATGGACTGGCAGCTTACACTGAATCAAATACGCGATGAGATAGACCCCTTTTTGTGCAGTGAAAAGGAGGACATGCATTTTCGAAAATTTGAAAAACAATGCTATGAAGAGAAAACCTTTCCGGATTGGATAATGGATGACAGTATATTTCGGGAATGTACTTTTCGGAAGGTTACTTTTCGGGGTACGAGATTTCGCATGACACGTTTTTTTGACTGTATCTTTGAGGACTGTCACTTTCAAGAGGTAGAGATGGGAGGGAGTTCCATTTTATCCAGCCGTGTGAAGAATACCGGATTTGAGAACTGTCGTCTTCTGGATGGTTTCTACCGACAGGGAAAAGCAAAAGTTCTCTATCCCCCAGTTGTCTTTCGGTGGAGTCTCTTGGAGTCGGTGCATTGGGAGGAAACACCGATAGAAGAAAAATGCTTTGTGGATTGTCAGATATTTGATGAGACGGAGAGAGAAAATGAAATATTTCAGGATACCTCAGGATCGGCAGATATCCAATCCGATCGTACTGAGAGACATTGACAAAACTGTATATGTGGACGGTGCAGAGAGGCTTCGATTTAACAAGGTTTCGGATATGATCGTAACCTACTATCCCAATTCCCTGGATGTGGAAAAGCCAGATATTCTATACTCGCCGGCTTTTTTGGTGTCCGACCGGCTTAAACGCCTGTTGGAAAAGTACGACTCCAAGATGCGGTTTAAAGGTATTCGGTGTTATCCTCAGGATTACGATGATCCGGAGTCTTTACTCTATTGGTGGCCGAGTCTCGACAAAATTGACTGTATGAGTGATAAAACGGAGAAATATTCCAACGGACTGATTCACCGTCTGGTGATCCGGCCGGACAAAACTCAGGGGAAGCCCATACTGATGGTGGGTGGAACCATAGAGACCATCGTATTGGTCTCTATGGAACTGACGGAGAGTATGTTGCGACGCGGCATGTGGGGAATGGATTACGTGCCGGTGGATATGGTGGATGCATAGCATTGTAAGGTATGAAATGCGGAGGATGAAGACATGGAAAACACGGAAGCATTGGAAATTGGCAGAATATTAGTGGACATACCGCTACCCTATATCGCCGTGAAGGAATTATATATCACGGACAATGCAAATGAATATGGAACGTTATATCTATGTCTGACAATTCCGGATATGGAGGAGAAACCGGATGAGCGCTTGGAGGGGCAGCCCCTGGCCGTTTTCACTCCACAAGGGGAGGAAATATTTGCGGGATTATGTACCAATGCAAGCCTTGGTTGCAAAAACGGATATGTGGAAATGTCTCTGGAGGCAAAAGGTCACGCTTATGTCACGGATCAGACTCCCAAGAACAGAACTTTTCAATCTTCGGAAAAAACAATGGGACAGATTGCGGACATGGTACTGGAAGAGTATTCCGTGTCTCTGCAGGTGGAGCGGGATATTCCCATTGAGCAGATGCTCTCACAGCAGGAAGAGACAGACTGGCAGTTTCTCAAAAGAATAGCAAACCAGTTTGGAATGATGTTGTTTACTGATATCAAATCCTCCCAAATACGGATCCACATAGGAACGGTGGCATTCTCTGACTGTGAGTTGATACTGGAAAATGAATATGCCGTCAAAGATATTGCAGCATACTGGGATGTGAAGCAGAATGTGCGGAAGGATGCCTCCGCGTATGAGTTCCTGCAGACCGGAGGAAGTACGAGCGATTTGACCGTGGGAAGCGGCTGCGTGACCCAGGGAAAAGGTGCGCCGCAGATTGTGACCAAAAGTGAGATCATATCTGAGGGGGGCATGCTGCGTAACGAGATCCTTTTAACCTATGTGGATGGCGTTATTCCTACGTCCATGACCGCTTCGGGTCAAAGCCACGCAGCCGGATCGATAGGCAGAACTGAGGCAACATCTTTTACCAGCGTGCTGACGGGAGAAGTGACGGGCGTGTACGGCACGGATATTGAGGTCGAGTTTGACGAGGGACAGGGAGGCGTCCGGCGGATTCCTTACACTACCTCTTTGGGAAATGATATCTATGTTATGCCGGATAAGGGAGATAAGGTTTTTTGTTACTATGACAACAGCGGTGAGATTGTAGCGCTTGGAAGCAAGTTTGAAAACACCTCTTATCCTGACTTTAACAAGCCAAATGAAAAAAGCTTTACTGCCAACAATCGAATGATTAAATTCCTTGAGGACGGCATTGATTTGATTGCAAACCGTGATGAATATGACGGGAAAGGAGGAAATCAAGTAAAGATTATCTTTTCTGATACAGACGGAATTGACATTTCGTCAGCGGGAGACATCAATATTACTGCAGACTTAAACCTTCTTCTACAGGCAAAGGATCTGTCTGTGGAAGAGGAAGTGCAGACGGAGTGGTTTGATGACTCGTTTGCGGCCAACATGGAGAAATTTAGCGGGCGAGTTGAAAAGGGACACACTCTATATGAAGAGCATAAAGGAACAGTACCCTCGCCTGAATTTTGGGAAGAACTGCGCAGTATGGCATGGGAAAGCACTAAGAAAGGAGCCATTGAGACTCTGAAATCTCCGGTTGACTTTCTGTTTAATTTTTATGATCAAATCAAGCAGGAGACTCAGAAAGATCCGGAAAAGCTCAGATTTCATGATGTGAAAGATAAGAGGATATCTCTCATTGCCATGCAGGGATTAAAACTTTCTGTAGGGGATTCCTGTATTTTGATCGGAAAAAGCTATGTGATCCTAAGCGCCAACTATTTTGAACAGTTGGGACTTGTACCTAAGGAAGGGTATATTGAGATCAGTGAAAGTCAGAGGACAGGCATGGATGTTTTTCTGGACTTTGTGAATCTGGTTATCGATGTGGCATGCATGATCGCCCCTGTTCTATATCCGTTAAAATTAATCAGCGCCTCGATATATGTTTTTCGCGGAGACTATACCTCAGCGGTGATTAGCCTAATCCCCAGCGGTGCCGTTACTAAGATGATTGGCAAGGCAGTGAAAGGAAGTTCAAAGGCAACTAAAATATTAAATGAGGCAAACAAGGTCATGGCGGGATTGGAAATGGCCAATGCTATGGGTAATTTGTCGCTTGCCGAATATCGGTTAAGGAAATTGTTTAACGAAGAAGGTTTCGGCATGATAAACGATCTGGAAACCTGGGAAAACGTTTTGTTAGGCTTCCAGTCTGCAGGATCAATTTATGGTGTCGCAAGGGATATGGATGAGGCATCACGCAATACTCAAAACAGTAATATGCCGGTTGGGGACAACGGCAAAATACAAGGCGACGGACAATCGGGTGGTTCCGAGGGATCCACGGGACAAGGTACGGAAGCCAGCAAAACAAAAAAGAGCAATGAACAAAGTGCGATAGATCCTGTTGATGTAGTGACAGGAAGCCAGAAGATTGCGCAGGCGGAACTGGTAATTAAGGATGTGAGTGGCGATTTTGTCATTCGAAGATACTATGAGTCTATTTACAAAAATGGTCATAGTTTATTAGGTGAACGTTGGTTTTTAAACGTTGGCAGTTATTTGTATATTCAGGGCAGCAATGCGACCATTTTATTGCCCAACCGTCATTTGGAGCGATTTGCTCGAAATGAGGATGGTTTATGGGAGAATCTACGTGGTAAAGATGGTTCTGTAACACTGAAAGATAAAAACCGAGGGTATGAATTGTATCAAAAGATAGAAGAAAAAACCTACCGGTATGACAGTGATGGTAAACTGACAGGGATAGTGGATCGTAACGGAAATGTCATCATATTAAAATATGTAGGTGCAGTTCTGGTGGAAATGGATTTTCCCAGCGGGCAGGTGATATCTTTCCATTATGAAAATAATAAACTGACCTATCTGGAAGATATTATTGGAAGGAGAGTTCGGTATCGCTACAAGGGTGAACTTCTCACGGAAGTTACCTATCCCAACGGAGGAACAATCATTTATTCCTATACCGCGGAAGGATATCTGGAAAGTATTACAGATCAAAATGGAAACAGGTATGTGCGGAATGAATATGCACAAGATGGAAGGGTCACCAGACAGTTTTTGGGAGAAAATACGGAGATGGTCATCCTCTATGATGACAACAACCGTATCAATACTTTCTTGAATTTGGAAAACAATGACCGCGTGGAGTATCATTACAACAAGGATAAGCTGATCGTGAAAACGGTCTATGCTGACGGAAGTAACGAAGAAATCCGTTACGATGAACGGGAGAATAAGATATGGGAGAAGGATAGAAGGGGCAATGAACGGACCAGATTATTCAATGAGGACAGTTGTCTGGTGGAACAATGTATGCCGAATCATCTGATTACCCACTATGAGTATGATGAGAATGGAAGGCTGAGCGGTTTGTGGGACAATGCCGGAAGCAGACGTTGGTTCCGCTATGATCGGCATGGAAACCCAGTGGAGATCTGTCAGGAAATAGCGGACGGTGTGGTGCAGAAAGTGCAGTTTACATATGACTCTCTGGGCAGGACTTTGGAAGTGCTAGACGCCAATGGGAATGTGACAAAGTACTCCTACGAGGGAAAATGTCCCTTGCCTTCTTCGCTCACTACGCCAGAAAATGATACCTACCAGTACCGCTACGACAAAGCGGGTCGTTGTATGGAAGTCTCTAGCGCACAGGGAACTACCCGGTACGCATATAATCATATGAACTATCCTACCATGGTGACTAATCCATTAGGGGAGACTACTAAGTATTACTATGATGGTCTCTGTAATCTGACCAGAGTAGTAAAGCCCAATCAGACGGGGAAAGATGGAAGCAACATTGGGATACAGTACATTTACGATTCCCTTGATGCAGTAGTAAAAATGGTGGATGCTTTGGGCAATGTTTGGGCAACCCCGAGAGATGTCGCAGGAAATATCTTAAAGGAGATTCACCCTGAGACATACAATCCCTCTACAGGGGATGGAGAGGGTATTTCCTATGAATATGACGTATTTGATCATCGCACCAGAATATGCTATCCGGATGGCGGTGTAGAGCGGATAAAGTACGATGCATCGGGGAATATCATCAAGAAGATATCTCCTATGCAGTATGATGAAGGGAGGGATGACGGCGCAGGATGGTGCTATGAATATGACGAAATGAACCGTCTGATCCAGATTACCGATCCGGAGGGTGTTGTACAACAGCGCTATGTTTATGATCTTCAGGGTAATGTGGTAAAACGAATTACGGCTAAAGGATATCTGGCAGGCGACAATGATGAAGAGCAAATAGGAGAATTGTACCGCTATAATTACATGGGGTGGGTTACTGAGGCCCGGAAACCCATGAAAGAAGAGAACGGTGAGATTCTATATCAATTAATCCAGTATCGTCATGATCAGGCCGGAAATCTGGTGAAAGAACTGCGATATCGGGATTACCAGACCATTGACAGCGAAAAAGGAGTAATCCACACTATTGACTATGAATATGACCGGAATAACCGTTTGATCCGGGTTAGTGACTGTACCGGGGCGGTCATGGAATACCAATATGACTGTGAGAACAGGAGAACCTTGGAGAAGAGGCGGATCAGTGACACGGTGGAGCAAAAATTGGTCTATGTTTATGACGGGGCTGGCCGACTGATTGAGACAAAAGAGAGCGCCGATGAGGATGGTTGTGGTCGTAAAATTTCCGTCACCAGATATGAGTATGACCACAACGGGAATCTGACCAGGATTCTCCTGCCTTACGGTGCAGAGATTCGGCGGGAATACGATGTAGCGGATCGTCTGACCGCAGAGATCCATCTGGAGAAAAAGACAGGGCTTCATAACACTACAAGGTTTACCTACGATAAAGCCGGAAATCTAATCTGTATCACGGATAATCTGGGAAGGGAGACCCGGATGGAGTACAGTCTGCTGCGTCAGGAGACCTGTCGCATGGAGAAGGACGGAGGCATGACCCGAACCTTCTACGATTTGGACCAAAGGCGTGTGAAAGTCCTGCGACCCAAAGAATGCCAAGAGGGAATCGGTATAGGAGAACAATATTCCTATGACCTGCAGGGACGGCTCCTAACCGTAACCCGTTCCGATGGGGTAGTGCAGGAGAATCACACCTATGACGTAGGAGGTCTGCTGATCCGCAGCATTGACAGTATTGGGAATAGCATCCACTATAAATACGACTTAGGAGATCGCCGAATATATGCCTGTACGGACAGCGGATCGGGACAGCAGTACGAGTATGATGCGTCAGGAAGCATCACCGGCATAGTGGACGGCGAGGGCAACCGGACAGAGTATGTGTTGGATGAGTGGGGACGCATCGTGGAGGTAAAGCGTGCAGACGGCGTCGGCGAGTTTTACCGTTACGATTATGCCGGCAACGTTATCCTGAGCGTGGATGGCAATGGCAACACCACTCAGTATGAGTACAACTGTGCGGGAAAACTTTCCCGTATGACCGACCCTACCGGTGCGCAGGAGCAATATTATTATGACATTGGCAACCGCCTGTGCCAGAAGACTGACAGGAATGGTATCATAACTAACTATGCCTACAATTTATATGGGAATCTGACCGGACGGAAGGCCCGGAATCCTTCCCAGCCGGATAGAAAACTCTCTGAGACGTATGAATACACACCGGAGGGCTTGTTAAAGTCAGCCATCTCCGGGGGAATGCGCTATGGTTATGAGTATGACGGAATGAACCGTCTGGTCAGGAAGTCTGCCAGTGGCAGAACTTTGCTGTCCTATGCCTATGACTTAAATGGCAATCTGACTCATCAGAAAGATGTCACCGGGAAGATAACGGAATATCGGTACAATTCCATTGACTTGCTGGAGAATGTGACGGATAATGGGAACATGGTGGTGGAATATTTATACCATCCGGATGGTACAATAAAGGGATTGTTTAAGGGTGCATTATATGCGGAATATAAATATGATGCCGACCGAAACCTGACTGGTTTGAAGACCACACTGGATAGGGAATTGTTGGTGGACAATCATTACCATTTTGACAAGAATGGCAATCAAATCGTGAAGCAGCAGATAGGCGGAACTACCCGCTATACCTATGATGTCTTGAACCAACTGACCAAAGTAGAGTACCCTTCCTACACGGAGGAACTTTACTACGACAAGGCCGGGAACCGCAGCCGCAGGGTAATCGGTGGAACGGAGGAGCTGTACCGCTATGATCCCAGAAACCGGCTGACAGAATACACAAAAGGAGGGATGTCCAATACATTTACATATGACAACGCAGGCAATCTTCTGACTGACGACAGGGCCAGATATACTTACGATGTCTTCAACCGCACAGAGAAGGTTGAGACCTTCGATGGGCATATACAGATCAACCGCTATGATGCGGAAGGACTTCGTCAGGAACTGGAAGAAGACGGAAAACTGGTACAGTTTATCT
>JAFLRM010000002.1 GCA_022511465.1 Acetatifactor sp.
GAACCCACGACCCCTTCATTACGAGTGAAGTGCTCTACCGACTGAGCTATTTCAGCGTCACTTAGCTGTTTATCGCACCAGCGAACAGACAACTAAATGTATTATATCGGTTATAGTGTTATTTTGCAACTAGGAATTTTATTTTTCCTTAACAAATCTAGCATTCTCACGTGATATCCACGCAAGTTAAGCCCCTCCCTGCCAATGTTACCCCTACAGACACGTTCCCACTCGAAGAAACGCGTAGCGGATACTAGGCTCGAAAAGTTGCTCCGCAACTTTTCTTGCAAATTGTACCATATTACCTGAAATTAATATTAATTTGCAACTTTTCCTTCATTTTTCTTGTAACATTTTTGTAATATTTGGAATTAATCCTATTTCTTTTCTGCTTTCTCCCGCAAATGTACATCTAACTGATTGAAAGGAATCTCGATGCCCGCCTGATCTAATGCAAGCTTGCAGTTTTCCGTGACTCTCCACTTTCCCGTCCAGTAGTCTTCATTGTCAAACCAGCACCTAACACCCAGATTGACGCCGGAAGCTGCCAGTTCATCCACAAAGACGATCATCTCCTTATCTTTCCGCACGGCGGGATCCTCTTCAAGCACTTGCAAAAGCACCTCTTTCGCTTTCTTCAGATCCGCACTGTAGGAAATACTCACGATCACATCCACGCGTCTGTTCTGTGCCGCCGTCACATTAACAATACTGGTGTTGGCCAGATTGCCGTTGGGAAGCACAATGGTCTTATTGTCCGGCGTTATAAGTTTCGTATAGAAAATCTGGATCTCTTTTACTGTCCCCTCTTTGCCGGTGGCGCTCTCCACAATATAATCTCCCACTACAAAAGGCTTTAAAAGAAGAATCAGCACACCGCCTGCCAGATTAGACAGACTTCCTTGAACGGCAAGACCAATGGCCACGCCGGCAGAGCCCAAAAGTGCCACAATACTGGCAGCGTCCACGCCAAAGTAGGACGCCAGGAAGAAGATCATCACCACATACAGCGCAGCCTTCACAAAGGAGTCCACAAACTGCATGACTCCTACCTCCGCACTGGCCCGTTTCATGGATCGTTTGATAATTCTACGTATCAGCTTTATCAACTGCACGCCGATCAAAAAGCAGACTATTGCAAACAGGACCCGCACGCCCAGACCAAAAGCCCTCTCCGGCAAGGTTTCCAGAAAGCCCTGAATGATACTTGGCGATGGAACATCCACCGCCAGTATCTCAATCGCCTCACTGGCCACTTGCTGAAGCTTTCCTCCCTCGCTCAAAGCAATCATCATTTCCCTGGGGTCTCCTTCCCTGAGGTTTTCTTCGTCGTCTTCTTAATGGGTGTACTTCTGCGAATACGCTCCTCGATAACCTTTGCCAGTTCCGTCTCCGTATAGGGAATAAATTGCAGTATGCTGACAGACAGCGGTGCCAGCTTCACTGTAATGGATTGCGTTCTGTCATCCCACCTGGTGTCAACGGCTTTCTTTACTCTGTCATTTACCATACCGCTTCCGCCGTACTTTGCGTCGTCCGTGTTAAATATCTCTTTGTACTTGCCTTCGTAGGGAACTCCTGTCGTGATCTCTCTGGGCGCACCCGAGAAGTTTGCCACCACAAGGAGGGTATCCTCCGGATCGGAGCCTTTCCGCAGATATGACAGATAACTCTCGTTGCCGGAAATATTGTTGATCCACTCAAATCCCGCAGGCTGATCATCCAGCTCATATAGCGCGTTCTTAGTCTGATAAAGATGATTTAAATCCTTTACAAGGGCTGCCAGTGCTTGATGCTCCGGAACTTCCCGCAGGTTCCACTGAACACATCTTCCCTCGTTCCACTCGTCAAACTCTCCGATATCCTGCCCCATAAAGAGAAGCTTCTTGCCGGGATGAGTCATCATATAGGCGTAAGTCAGGCGTAGATTGGCAAATTTCTGATCTCTGTCACCGGGCATTTTGCCAATCAGGGTAGCCTTTCCGTGCACCACCTCATCGTGGGAGAACACCAGAATAAAGTTCTCACTGTAGGCATAGATCATGCTGAAAGTCAGTTCCCCATGATGATGGCTTCTGAAATACGGATCATACTTGATATAGGTCAGGTAATCATTCATAAAGCCCATATTCCATTTCAAGTCAAATCCCAGTCCGCCGTCCTCCAAAGAACCGGTGATCATCGGAAATGCCGTACTCTCCTCCGCGATGGACAGAACGCCCGGATCGCGCTTTTTCAGGACGGAATTAAGGTGTTTGATCATCTCGATAGCTTCCAGATTCTCCTTGCCTCCGTACATGTTGGCGATCCACTCACCGTCGTTCTTACCGTAATCCAAATAGAGCATGCTCGCAACCGCATCCATGCGGATGCCGTCTGCATGGAATTGTTCTACCCAGAAAAGTGCATTGGCGATCAGGTAGTTGGCCACCTGAGGTCTTCCATAGTTATAGATAAGGGTTCCCCAGTGAGGGTGATAACCTTGTCTGGGATCCTGATGTTCATACAGGCAGGTACCGTCAAAGTTGGACAGTCCGTAGGTATCTCTGGGGAAATGTGCGGGTACCCAATCCAAGATCACACCAATCCCCGCCTTGTGCAGTTCATTCACAAAATACATAAAATCTTCTGGGCTGCCGTATCGCGATGTGGGCGCATAGTATCCGATCACCTGATAGCCCCAGGAACCGTCGAAGGGATGCTCCATTACAGGCATGAGTTCCACATGGGTGTATCCCATCTCCTTCACATACTCGATCACCTTGGGCGCAATATCTCGGTAGTTGGCATAAGTTTCACCTTCTTTTGGTTCCACAAAAGAACCCAGATACATCTCGTAGACGCTGATAGGCGCATTGCCGGTCTGGAACTTCTCGCGGTTTTTGACAAAGGAGGCATCTTCCCACTTGAAATCCCGAAGATCCGCGATCACGGAAGCCGTGTCCGGTCTAAGCTGCGCCGCGTTGCCGTAGGGATCTGACTTTAGGTAGGTGAGACCGCCTCTGACTTTCAGCTCAAACTTATAATTGTCTCCCACTTTCGCGCCGGGTACAAACAGTTCAAAAATGCCGGAGTCACCTTGTCTGCACATCTGGTGAACACGGCCATCCCACTGGTTGAAATCTCCTACCACGCTGATGCGCTCAGCGTTCGGTGCCCACACCGCAAAGTGGGTTCCCTCGTCCCCGTCCAGCGTCATGGGATGCGCTCCCAACTTCTCATAGATAGTGTAATGAATGCCGTTTGCAAACTTTTCCATATCGCTCTGGGTGATCTGGGACTTGTGGCGATAGGGATCCCCCGTGGTCTGGACGCTGCCGTCTTCTTTCTTGACCACATAGCGGTAAGCAGCCGGTTCTTTCATCGGGATCAGTACCGCAAAGTAACCGTCTTCATCTGCCAGCTCCATCTTTTTCTCCTTGGGTTCCTTGCCGCCTTCATAATCCCACTGTACCAAGACTTCCTTAGCTCCCGGGAAAAAAGCCTGCAAAAGGGTCTGGGTTCCCGCCTTGTGAGGGCCTAACAATTCTCTGGGATCATCGCTCTCCGCATAGATAATTTCTTCAATCTTTGGCCAGTTCATCAGCTTATATAATTTACTTGTCATCTTTTCTCTTCCTTTCTCTTAGGCTTCCAGACCATGTAAAAACAGTCCGCTTCTGAGCTTGGGTTCAAACCAGGTGGACTTGGGCGGCATCAGCCTTCCCGCGTCCGCAACTGCAAAAAGCTCCTGAATGGAGGTGGGGTACATGGAGAAAGCCACCTTCATATCCGTCTGTGTCCTGCGTTCAAGCTCTTTCAGGCCACGGATCCCTCCCACAAAGTCAATTCTCTTGTCCGTTTTGGGATCCCCGATGCCGAGAACAGGTGTCAGCAAATACCTCTGCAAGATGGAAACATCCAGTCCGTCCACCGCGTCGGCGCTCCTTAGTTCCTCCTTTGCCTTTAAGGAATACCACACACCGCCCAGATACATGCCAAAAGTTCCTTTCTCCTGCGGTGCGTACGGCTTCTCTCCAACGACTTCTACGTCAAAACTCTCTCCCACCTTTTGGAGAAATTCCTCCTCAGTGAGTCCGTTCAGATCCTTCACCACGCGGTTATAATCTAAGATATGCAATTCCTCATCCGGAAATAGCACAGAAAGGAAATAATTATACTCCTCCTCACCGGTGTGATCAGGATGCTCTTCCCGCCGTTTCATGCCCACCTTGACTGCCGAGGCGCAACGATGGTGTCCATCCGCAATATAAATGTTAGGAATTTCCGCAAAGGCTGATCTGATGGCTTCCACTTGGACTTCATCCGAGATCACCCACACCTTGTGACCGATACCGTCCTCGGAAACAAAGTCGTACACCGGTTCTTTGGCCCTGGTGTCACTCACGATCTTCCGAAGCACATCGTTGGCCCGATATGCCAGGAAGATAGGGCCGGTCTGCATATTGCATACATCCACATGACGGATGCGATCCTGCTCCTTGTCCGCCCGGGTATTTTCGTGCTTTTTGATCACATTGCTCTCATAGTCATCTATGGAGGCGCATGCCACAATACCGGTCTGACTCCTGCCATCCATGATCTGTTCATAGAGATAATAGCAGGGCCTCTCCTCCTTCACAAAACGCCCCTCTGCGATCTGTCCCCAGAGCATCTCTTTCGCTTTGGCATAGACCTCCGGTGCATAAGTGTCCGTCTCCAAGCCAAACTGAGTCTCTGCCCTGTCAATGGCCAAAAATGATTGGGGATTGTCCATCACTACCTGACAGGCCTCTTCTCTATTGTATACGTCATAGGGAAGGGCTGCTATCCGCTGTTCCAGTCCCTTTTGTGGGCGATAAGCCCGGAAGGGTCTAACATCTGCCATATACTCGTCCTCTCTTTTTGTGTTTTTTTTATTATACCTCAAACTAAAGGTTTCTGTCATGCTTTTTATGTTTCTATCGGCTTTAGTTTTCCTTCCCCATCAAAAATTACAAGTCTTTCGATGGATCCTCTCACCTGTTTTAGGGCCGCCTCAGTTCCCTCCTCCAAACTACAAATGAGATCATACTCCTCCTGCTTTATGGGAACTGCCCAGAGTAAATTAATACGATCTCCTCTAAACGCAGGATATACGGGGGACATTATCTGAGGTATCAACCTGGCATCCAGCAGCCAGACTGCTGCAAAGCCCTCGATGGCATTACATGGGACGGTATGTCCATGTCCCAGAAATGTCAACTCATTCCACGGCAGGTTGGAGATTGCTGACAGAAAAGAATACATCTTCATGCAAACCTCCTGCTTCTCCTCCACAGCGACAAAACCCAGCTCTATCCGCCGAAAATCTTCTGGTCCCTCCTCATAATACTGCTCTACCCCAGGCATAGGAAAAAGGCTTACTCCGGCAGTAATTCCATAAAAGACTCTGTCTTTTTTGCCGGATACTAACGCCTTGGGCGGGAATTTACCTCCATCGATGGCAAAGTATTTTTCGTGTGATCCAAAAAAGGCTTCCAGCACCTGCAGATGAAAACTCTGTACCTCTCCCCAATACTCTCCTTCCAAATACTCCCAGAACCGTCGGCTGTTCTCCACCCTTGCAGACAATACAGCCTCCGCCGGTGCCAATTCCCATGCATAGGGAGCCATTCCTTTTGCATATCTGGAATATCCGGAAAAACCATTGTAACCGCTCCACCCGGGAATCACACAGACTATCTGTTCTCCCTCCAGCAAAGCGGCAGCATCTCCCTCCTCAAACCAGACAATGGACAAGGTCTGCGGATCCAGTCGTTTTCCCTCAGGGGCATGATTCACAAATTCTTCCGGCAGGGCAGGAGCATTCCCTGCCTGCATGGCATCTACGTCCAGCTGCTTAGGTGACGGAGCCGTATTACATACCCAGCAGCTCTTCACAAAAGCCTTTTCCATTCCTGGATGAAACCAGAGATAGAAATAACAACAGGTATCACTTTCCTCCACAAAAGCTTGTACGCTGCATCTGGGCGACCAATCCTCCAGCAAAACTTTAGGTTCTGACATCTTTCCTCTCCTCTATTGTTTCTAATCTTACTATAATGCAAAAGATAGGAAAAATAAATATAAATTTTACTATACACAGAGGATATTCAATGCTAAAATATATCACAGAAAATTTATGGGAAGCATCGTTTTATCTCAGAAGCTTTATCTCAGAAAAAGAAAGGATGGTAAATAGATATGACCGAGGAAAGTAAGGCACTTTTAAAACGCATCAACAAGTACGCGGAAGAAGTTATGGGAGACATCGATCCCCAGAAGGTCCCTGTCTCTACACAGCTTGAAAACCTGCGCCCCATCATGGAGGAGATTGCCAAGGAGCAGGGCAAGAGTCTGGAAGACATCTTCATCCTCTATATGGATCTTCAGAGCGAAGCATCCTCTCTCTCCGACCAGAAGCTGCAGGAGAGTTTAAAAGATTTAAATGATGGAGACGGCTCTCCGCTTTTGTACCGGTGATAAGCCTATTAAAACGTGAGAAAAATTGAGGCCAGCTGGCCTATGGTGTCTCTTCTGACGACATTGTGAAGGCCGGGTATTTCTCTTATGTGTCAATCTCTTACTAGGGAGAAACAGACACGATGTCTGTTTCAGGTATCTCAGGACATTTTTGTTGAACAAAAATGTCCGACAGGATGTCCGTAGATACCGGCCCGTAAAAGATGGTAACCTTCTTCGACACATTAGAGAAATACCCGGCCGTAACGTTGCGTCAGAGAGACACTATAGACCAGCTGGCCGTAGTTTTCTTATTTCACAATCCTTGCGCGGAACACGCCGTCGATCTTCTCCAGCGCCGCAATGATGTCCCCCGTGGGTGCGGACTCCACATCCAGCATGGTGTAAGCCACATCTCCTCGGGACTTGTTGGTCAGATCGCTGATGTTGATACCCTTGTCGCCGAACAGTGCTGTAAACTTGGTGATCATGTTGGCAATATTCTTGTGGAAGATGGCAACTCTTCCGGCCTGTGCGCAAACACCCATGTCACAGGCGGGATAGTTTACGCTGTTGCGGATATTTCCATTCTCCAGATAGTCCATGATCTCTTCCACTGCCATTATCGCACAGTTGTCCTCCGACTCTTCCGTGCTGGCACCCAGGTGAGGGATCACAATGCAGCCTTCCGCACCCGCTGTAGTGGGATTGGGAAAATCGCTCACATAACGTGCCACCTTCCCACTCTTTAAACCCTCCAGCACATCCTTCTCATTGGCAAGCAAGTCTCTGGCAAAGTTCAGGATCACAACACCGTCTTTCATCTTGGAGATAGCATCCGCATTGATCATCTCCTTTGTGGAGTCCAAAAGAGGAACATGCACAGTGATATAGTCACACTCCGCATAGATATCCTCCACATTCAGCACATGCTTTACCGAACGGCTCAGATTCCACGCCGCATTGACGGACAAGTAAGGGTCGTAGCCGTACACCTCCATACCGAGGCTAACTCCCACATTTGCAACCTTGACACCGATGGCGCCCAGACCGATGACACCCAGTTTCTTTCCCAGAAGCTCGGTTCCTGCAAAGTTCTTCTTCTCTTTCTCTGCGGTCTTGGCAATGTTCTCATCGCCCTTGTTGCCCTTTACCCACTCAATGCCGCCGACAACGTCTCGGGCAGCCAGAAGCATTCCTGCCACCACCAGTTCCTTCACACCGTTTGCATTGGCTCCGGGAGTGTTAAACACCACAATACCTTTCTCCGCACACTTATCCAGAGGAATATTGTTGGTGCCCGCTCCGGCTCTTGCAACGGCAAGCAAGCCGTCCGGCAGATCCATCTCATGCATGGAAGCGCTGCGCACCAGAATACCCTCCGCCTCGTTTACATTATCTGTCAGCTGATAGTCAGCCTTCAGGTTCTTAAGTCCTACCTGTGAGATAGGATTCAGACAATGAATTTTAAACATTTTCTTTCTCCTTCTTGTCTCCATATCCTTTTTCGTTAGCGGCTTATTTCAGGTTCTCCGCTTCAAATTTCCTCATAAATTCCACCAACTTCTCCACACCTTCGATGGGCATTGCGTTATAGATGCTGGCGCGCATGCCGCCCACAGACCTGTGGCCTTTCAAGTTCTCAAAACCGGCCGCCTTCGCCTCCTTGACAAACTTGGCATCCAGCTCTTCATCTCCGGTCACAAAAGGCACATTCATCAGGGAGCGATCCTCCTTGCGGACGGTTCCTCTAAACAGCTTGCTCTCGTCCAGATAATCGTACAAAATCTTGGCCTTCTTCTCGTTATGCTCCTTGATCGCCGCAAGGCCACCCTGCTTCTTCAGCCACTTGAACACCTTACCGCAGATATAGATGCCATATGCAGGCGGTGTGTTGTACAGGGACTCGTTGTCGGCATGGATCTTGTAGCGCAGCATGGTGGGAGTGCCCGGAAGCACATCCTCCGTGATCAGATCCTCGCGGATGATCACGATCACCACACCTGCAGGGCCGATATTTTTCTGCACGCCGCCGTAGATCACACCGTACTTGGTCACATCTACCGGCTCGGAGAGAAAACAACTGGACACATCGGACACGAGAGTGTGTCCCTTGGTGTTGGGCAGTGTCCAAAACTTGGTGCCGTAAATCGTATTGTTCTCGCAGATATAGACATAGTCTGCATCCTCCGGGATGTCCAGATCAGAGCAATCAGGAATATAAGAGAAGGTTTGATCCGCGGAGGATGCCACCTCCACAGCTTCACCGTAAATCTTTGCCTCCTGATACGCCTTCTTGGCCCACTGGCCGGTCACTATGTAAGCAGCCTTTTTATTCTTCATCAAGTTCATGGGAATCATAGCAAACTGCTGACTGGCGCCTCCCTGCAAAAAAAGCACCTTGTAGTTATCAGGAATGTTCATCAGCTCTCTCAAATCCGCTTCTGCCTCTTTGATGATATTGTCGTAAACTTTGGAGCGGTGGCTCATCTCCATCACGGACATACCGCTTCCCTTGTAATCAAGCATCTCCTCTGCCGCTTCCTTCAGTACTTCCTCGGGCAGCACTGCAGGACCGGCAGAAAAATTATAAACTCTTGCCATTCTTCTCTCCTCCTAATATAGTATATTAAAATTTCAAATATTTTGAAAAACACATACGTATAGAATAAGCTTTTCAACTGTTTTCGTCAAGTATAAACTTAATAGAACATGATCACCGGCGTCCCGATCTCCACCATGTCGTAGAGCTCAGGCATCACTTTCGGCGGAATGTTAACACAGCCGTGTGATCCGTCCGTCTGATAAATGGTACCACCAAACTCGCTGCGCCAGTTGGCATCATGGATTCCCACATTTCCCTTGACCGGCATCCAGTAATCCACCGGCGAAGCGTAGCCGGGACCTCTCAGCACCCGGTGCTCCTGCTTTCCGTAGACGTAGTTGACTCCCTGGGGTGTTCCCCTGCGTCTTCGAGTATCACCGGTCACCACATCAGTCTCTAACATCAGTACCCCACCCTCATAATAGTACAAATGCTGCTGTGTCATATCCACTTCTATGTAGGTGTCGCCAATGTCATCCCTGCCCCGGACAAGCCCTTGACGCTCATAGGCCGGAATGTGAAGCTGTTGTGTGCCGGTATGAAACTCTTCGGAGAGCAGATTTTCCATGAGAAATGTAACCTCCGCCTTCTGATCCAGTGTAGTACCATAGGTGCCTCCCGCAGGAACCGTGATCAGGTCCCCCCTGGTACTTAGAAACTCCCGCTCTTTTCCATAGGTATCGTACTCTTCCGCCAGATCGGCTACAAACTCCCTGACCTCATTCTCATTTAGAAGGAATTGTCCCTGTGCATCCAGAACGGGATAATCCATCTGCAGATCCTCACGGTACTCATATTGTAAAAAGCGTGCCACCGTCTCCGGCCACAGAATCTCCTGCTCCTCCCCCATGTCGTACACAATATCCACATGCTGAAAGGTGTTCAATCTCTCCCAGATCTCCTTAAGTTCTTCCTGCTCCTCCGTAAAAGAAATGTCATAAAAGCAGTCCAGCTCGTCAATATTGATCTCATACTGTCCGTTTGCGATCGCTTCCTTTACCAGAACAAAGGCTCTGTCCATATCGATCCGGTGCGTTAGTCCGTCATACTGGTTCCAACCCATCTTCTGATCCAACTGGATCGTATAGGTGCCGGAAATTGACTCGCTGTAATGTCTTACACAGGTCTGTTCAAAGGCTTCCCGCAAATCCTCCTCGTCGTAGGTGATATCCGGCACGATCTCATGATTTCTGTGAAAAATGATATTGTCCACCCAAAGGAAGGGATTCTGTTTCTCCATGTAGGCGTTCAGCGCGGCAAGATAGTCACATTCAAATCCCAGCTCCCCCAGATCAATTGTATTCGGATAGACCGCATCCCATCCCGAATCAAGAGAGAATACGAGAACGGGAGCTTCTGCCTGCAACAAAAGCTCCTCGTTGACCTCATCCACCGTCTTGCCGGTACAGTAGACCCCGTTGATCCACGTATTCAGGCTAAATCCTGACCGGTAGTAGAACGCCAGCAGAAAATAACCTATAAATACCAGCAAAAGCAATATAAAAATAAAAACGACGATCCCTTTAAACAAAGCTGTCTTTTGTGTTTTTCTCATCGGTTTCCTATTCTTCTTTCAGATCATCTCCGTCAAACACATCGCTGATGGGCGCTCCCGCCGGAACCATAGGGAACACCTTATCATCCTCAGGAATGATACATTCGATCAAAACAGGTGCCTTCAGCGCAATAGCCTTTTCAATGGCCGGCGCGACCTCCTCTTTTGTGGTCACACGGATCGCCGCACAGCCCAGAGCTTCTGCCACCTTGCAAAAATCCACCTTATCGCTCAGCACAGTCTGAGAATAGCGTTTACCATAGAAAAGGGTCTGCCACTGGCGCACCATACCCAGCACATGGTTATTGATCACCACCTGAATGATCGGAATGTTGTAGCGGCTTGCGGTAGCCATCTCATGCATATTCATACGAAAACATCCATCCCCTGCAATGTTGATACAGAGCTTGTCGGGCTGTCCCAGCTGTGCGCCAATACAAGCGCCAAGGCCGTAGCCCATGGTGCCAAGACCACCGGAGGACAGGAATGTGCGGGGCTCAGTGTATCTATAGTACTGCGCCGCCCACATCTGATGCTGACCTACATCAGTTGTGATGATAGCCTCACCCTTGGTGATACGATCGATCTCCTCGATCACATAAGGGCAGGACAATGCTGTATTGTCATATTTCAGCGGATATTTTTCTTTCAGCTCGCGGACTGTCTGCATCCACTCACTGTGATCCTGCTTTTTCAGCTTAGGATTCAACTCGGAGAGGATCTTTTTCAGATCTCCTACCAGACAGGCGTCCACACGGATATTTTTGTTGATCTCCGCACTGTCCACGTCAAACTGGATCACCTTGGCATTCTCCGCAAAACGCTTTGGGTTTCCGATGACACGATCCGTAAATCTTGCTCCCAGAGCGATCAAGAGATCACACTGGCTGACTCCCAGATTGGAAGCCTTAGTGCCGTGCATGCCGATCATACCGGTGTAACGGTCACTTCTGCCGTCAAATCCGCCTTTGCCCATCAAAGTATCGCAGACGGGTGCGTCGATCAGTTCCGCAAACTCGGCCACCTCCTTGTATGCTCCCGAGATGATGGCTCCGCCGCCCAGATAGATAAAGGGCTTCTTGGCCTGATCGATATACTCTACAATCCGATCCAAATCGGCGTTCGTGTACTTGACCACAGGCGGCTCCTCCTCAAGCTTCATGGGCGTAAACTCGCAGGTAGCCGCAGTCACATCCTTGGTGATATCAACTAACACCGGACCGGGTCTGCCGCTCTTTGCAATGTGGAACGCCTTTCGCAGGGTATCCGCCAACTGCTCCACATTTTTTACAATAAATCCATGCTTGGTGATTGGCATGGTCACACCAGCAATATCCACCTCTTGGAAGCTGTCTTTGCCCAACAGGGGAAGTGTCACATTGGCGGTGATCGCCACCAGGGGCACGGAATCCATATAGGCGGTGGCAATGCCGGTCACCAGATTGGTGGCTCCCGGGCCGCTGGTAGCCATGCAGACACCCACCTTGCCGGTAGCTCTCGCATAGCCGTCCGCAGCGTGCGCCGCCCCCTGCTCGTGAGAGGTCAGGATATGCCGGATCTCCTCGCTATGCTGATACAGTGCATCGTAGATATTGAGGATCGCTCCTCCCGGGTAACCGAACACGGTATCTACACCCTGCTCCTTCAAACATTCCACAACGATCTCAGAACCATTTAACAACATGCTCTTATCTCCTACACATCAATTTTCTTAATATAACAATGTCTCTTAAATTTAACCTTGTTTCTCAACTCAACAAATTCTCTCAACGTAGTATTATTTCCTAACTTCCAAGACAGCGCCGCGGTTTCCACTGGTCACAAGCTCTCTGTAGCGGGACAGATAGCCGGTAGTGATCTGGGGCTCTCTGGGCTGCCACTTTGCGCGTCTCGCGCTTAACTCTTCATCGGACACCAGCACATCCAGCTTGTTTTCCGGAATATTGATGCGGATGATATCTCCCTCTTCCACTAACGCGATGGGGCCGCCCACCGCCGCTTCGGGGGACACATGGCCGATGGACGCGCCGCGAGATGCACCGGAGAAACGTCCGTCGGTGATCAGGGCAACGCTGGAGCCAAGTCCCATTCCCGCAATGGCGGAGGTAGGATTGAGCATCTCTCTCATGCCGGGGCCGCCTTTCGGACCCTCGTAGCGGATAACAACTACATCACCTGCAACGATCTTACCGCCCTTGATGGCGTCGATGGCATCCTCCTCACAGTCAAATACTCTGGCGGGGCCTTCGTGCACCAACATTTCAGGCACAACTGCGGAGCGTTTCACCACACCGCTGTCCGGTGCCAGGTTGCCACGCAAAATAGCGATACCGCCGGTCTCGGAGTAAGGATTCTCCACGGGGCGGATAACTTCCGGATCTTTATTGACACAATTCTTGATATTCTCCCCGATGGTAGTTCCGTTTACGGTCATGCAATCTAAATTTAACAAATTCTTCTTGGTCAGTTCGTTCATCACGGCGTACACACCACCGGCCTCATTCAAGTCCTCCATGTAGGTAGGGCCTGCCGGTGCCAGATGACACAGGTTCGGGGTCTTCGCGGAAAGCTCGTTTGCCATATCCAGATTCAGATCTACACCGGCTTCGCGCGCGATGGCTGGCAGATGCAGCATGGAATTGGTAGAACAGCCCAGAGCCATATCCACGATCAATGCGTTCTCAAAAGCCTTCTCCGTCATAATATCACGGGGCTTGATGTCCTTCTCCACCAGCTCCATGATCTTCATTCCGGCATGCTTTGCCAGACGAATGCGCTCGGAATAAACAGCAGGGATAGTGCCGTTGCCTTTAAGCCCCATACCGATGGCCTCTGTCAGGCAGTTCATAGAATTGGCTGTATACATGCCGGAGCAGGAGCCACAGGTAGGACAAACCTTCTCCTCAAACTCAGCCAGCTCCTCCATGGTCATGGTGCCGGCCGCAACACTTCCCACCGCCTCAAACATGGAGGAAAGGCTTCTCTTCTCTCCCTTTACGCGCCCAGCCAGCATGGGTCCGCCGGACACGAAGATGGTGGGGATATTCACACGAGCCGCAGCCATCAGAAGGCCGGGCACATTCTTGTCACAGTTGGGAATGCACACAAGGCCGTCAAAGCCGTGTGCCAGAGCCATACACTCCGTGCTGTCCGCGATCAGGTCGCGGGTCACCAAAGAATATTTCATGCCCACATGTCCCATGGCAATGCCGTCACAGACCGCGATGGCCGGAAACATGATAGGGGTTCCTCCTGCCATAGCCACGCCCAGCTTCACCGCCTCGGCGATCTTATCCAGATTCATGTGACCGGGAACAATCTCATTGTAGGAACAGACAATACCGATCAGGGGGCGTCTGCGCTCCTCCTCGGTATAGCCCAGTGCATTGAACAAACTTCTATGGGGTGCCTGCGCGGTACCCGTCTTTACGGAATCACTTCTCATTTTCTTCTCCTTTTCCTAACATTTTACTTTTTATCCGTAAGCATGCTCATTTGTTATTTTCTGAGTTATGCTCACGAGCGTTAAAATTTTCCATATTGCTTGAAATAGTGGCTTGTTTCGGCAAACCTATTTAATCCGCTCCACCAACAGATTGCCCATCTGACTGCAGCCTACTTTCGTGCACCCCTCAGACATAATGTCAACGGTGCGATAGCCGTCCTTTAAGACTTGTTTCACCGCCGCGTCAATAGCATCCGCTTCCTTATCCAGATCAAAGCTGTAGCGAAGCATCATGGACGCGCTTAAAATGGTGGCAATAGGATTGGCTACATCCTGTCCCGCAATATCCGGTGCGGAGCCATGGCTGGGCTCATAGAGACCAAATTTAGTATCGTTTAAGCTGGCGCTGGCGAGCATTCCAATGGATCCGGTCACCATGCTGGCTTCGTCAGAGAGGATGTCTCCGAACATATTCTCGGTCAGGATCACATCAAACTGTGCGGGATCTTTCACTAGCTGCATGGCGCAGTTGTCCACCAGCATATGCTCTAAGGTAACGTCGGGATAATCCTTTGCCACCTCTTCCACCACCTGTCTCCAAAGGCGGGAAGAATCAAGGACGTTGGCCTTGTCCACGCTGGTCACCTTCTTGCGGCGTTTCCTTGCAATATCAAACCCTTTGATTGCAATGCGGCGGATCTCGTTCTCATTGTAGACGAGGGTATCTACAGCAGTCTTTACTCCGTTCTCCTCGTATGTCTTTCTCTCACCGAAATAGAGTCCACCGGTCAACTCCCGCATGATCATAATGTCAAATCCGGCCTTGCTGATCTCCTCTTTCAAGGGGCAGGCTGCCGCCAGCTCGTCGTAGAGGACTGCAGGACGGAGATTCGCAAAAAGGTTTAATGCCTTTCTGATGCTCAAAAGCCCTGCCTCAGGCCGCTTCTCAGGAGGAAGCTTATACCAGGGGGAGGTGGTTGTGTTGCCACCGATGGATCCCATAAGTACAGCATCCGCAGCTTTTGCGGTTGCCACAGCCTCATCCGTCAGAGGCACTCCGTGCACGTCAATAGAGGCACCTCCCATGAAAATATCTGTAAAGTTCATCTTATGTCCGTAGACCTCTGCCACTTTTTCGAGGACTTTTTTGGCTTCAGCCACAATCTCCGGCCCGATCCCATCGCCGGGGATGCAGGTAATGTTTAATTCCATATGTAAGCCTCCGTTTAAATTTTCATTATGTTTTTGGGCATAGATAGCCACTGTTTCTATGATAACTGATGGGGATGGAAATTTCAACTATAATCTTTTGGGAATATCATAGATGAGATGGCTAAGGAAATTGTAGATGCAGCAAGGTCGGACGGCGGTGTTCCCGCGCGTACAGGCTTCGTCGGAAGATTTTTCTAACAGGCCGATGAGACTTAGCTCGTCCGTCCTTGGCCTCGCTTCCCTCGATGCTTATCGGCCTGTAAGAAAAATTATTCCAACTACGCAATGCGACGCACGGAAACACCACCGTCCGACCTTGCTGATATCTGAATAAAATCAAAACAGATCATCTTATAACACAGTATCCGGCAAATGCAGAACTTGACCCGGAATAATATAATCCATATCCTCTCCGATCACCTCACGGTTTTCTTTCCAAATCTCAACACAGCGCCTTCCGTCACCAAAAAACTGTACGGCAATCCGCCAGAGTGTATCGCCCTTCTGCACTGTATAAGTGCTCTTTTCCGCCGACTCTTCCTTTTCAGGATAATAGTCCGCCAGATATGGGCCGTTCTGCTCATTCTTTGGTCTGTTTAAATAGTCAGGGTACAGGTAGCGTATCGGTGTAGGCTCATCATTTTTGGGACAAAATAGAGAGATACTGTAGCCGTAAAAATAATGATCTTCTGCCGGTGGCAGGCTCTCCGTGCCGTCCTCCTTCAGAATACGGATCCCCTCTCTGCTGCTCCACTCCCGCATCCCATAATAGAGAAGCCCATAGCAGTTTTCACCTTGCCACTGCTGCACCGTCTGTTCCAAAGGAATCAAAGATACCGCTTCTATGAGCGGAGTCAGATCCTTTTCTTCCTCATAGCGCGCACCGCCCACTCCATGCAGATAAATCGAAATATTAGAGGAATGCTTTTCATTATAAGTGATCAGATAGCTGTCCACAAAATTGCCGTCTTCATCGAAACCATACAGCATAGTGTCCAACGTTTGAATCGTCCCGTCCGGCGCAAAATGCAGATTGAAGCTGGTGGCAAGGCAAAGCGTGTAAGGCAGCTTGATCTTGGCGCGGATATCTTGAAGCAGCCCGTCAATCCCATCCTCAAATACATTATCATGTGTAAGCTCCACCGTTCTTTCCTCCCTCCAGGTATACAGGTAGTTTCCTAGTTCTCCCTGAAAGGGCATTGCACTTCGAGCCACAGCACACGCTCCAAGCAGCGTCATTGCTGCGAGAAGAATGCATGCCAATCTGCGCCAGAATCCTTTTCCAAAGAAAGATACCGTCGATAATTTTAAAGACAAAAATGCTTTTGTTCGCTCATCTAATTCACTCAGTCTGAGTGTAAATACTATTTTGTCCTTCCGGAAGATCATCACAATATTCCTCTTTCGGAAAAACCATTTGACTTTATTTATTTCTGCGTCAATTTCCTCTGGTAACAGCATCTGTCGGTTTTTCTCGTAGGAACGCCACAGCCAGAGTCCATATATCATTTCCCCGACCCACCAAAGCAGGCAGAGAAGCAGAATCGGCACATTTCTGTGGAGCCGCCCAAAACGGCACAGGGAATACAGGTGAAACCAGGAAATACCCATAAACAAAACACATCCCGGTCTAGTCATTACATAGGGAACTATCGTCCAAAAGAGTGATTTCTTCTTTGTGGTCTCTTCGCTATTTCCGCAGGACAAGTCCCCGGTATTCCCATGTGATCCCTTCGTCGTCTGACACATATTTTGCCTTGGTTCCTCCATATTCCGAATATTCCTCCATTCCCACATAGAGCGTCAGCACGCCGTCCTTTTCCTCCGGCATATAAGCCATGCCATAATAATTTTGAACGTCGGGAATCTCCAGCTTTTCCCAGGTCACGCCACCGTCCCCCGTCCGCCAGATATCCGGCGTCTGTGAATCCCGGATGGTGACAAAGCCCACTTCGTTGCTGATAAATCCTGCCCCGGTGGTCAGGGAGTGAGACTCCGTCATAACATCCGGACCCGCGGGGCCGACCCTCTGCCAGGATTTGCCGCCATCCGCGGTATGAAACAAAACCGTATCCTCCCGATACATGACCCGCTCCCCCGTGGCGATTAAAAAGCCCTCCTGCCCGTTTTCCGGAAAATCCACAAAGATCATTCTGCCTCCAAAATAATCATAGGTGACAATGGACTTTTTAAAACTATCGCTCTCTTCCTCATAGAACACCACGGAAAATGGAATATCACCACTACCTCCGTAGGCGAAAATAATCTTGTTCTCATCCACCTGATAGCTGCCAGCCTGCAGGGAAGTGAGCTTACCATTCATCTCATCGCCTCTCTTAAGCATTTCTGACAAAGGCACCGGAACTTCCCGCATGATGCCGTCCGCACCACTCACCTGCAATATGTCTGCCTTGGTATCCACGACAAACTTCCACGGCTCGCCTGTGTACGCGCTCTGTGTTGACTGAGCAGTATTTCCAATCTCTGTTCTATCCACCAAATACACCAGATCCAAGAAAGGGACATCCGCATAGTCCGCCTGCGGATATTTATCCATATAAGCAGCTAGCATTTGTCCGGTATCCGCCACTCCTTCCAGTTCAAATACATAGTCCTGAACCATTCTCACCTGTACAGTCCAGTCAAAATACGCATAATACGCCCCCTGCTCACAGACAAACTGCGCCCGATCTGCCAAAGGCTCCGGGAAATCCAATAGTTCTTCCTCATTTCCAACATATTTTTTGCAGACCACCGCCCAGACCGCATTTTCTCTGCCGCCTGCAAGCAGTCTCTGGTATACCGTCTCCAAAGTCATCAGATAAGAAATATCACGTTCCAAATCCCAATCGGTCGCTTGCTTCTGATCGATATAATAATATAGATACCTCACCAGCAAAGGTCTGATCGCATCCTGATAGCGGTCTGCATCTTCCAATCGAATCTGCCATGGGCCTTCAGCCTCGCAGGGCAGATCAGCGTAATCCAACATTTCATGATCATCTACTGTCTGAACATCTTTATAATAGGTGTCCTCTGCAGCCGGCGCAACCGCAAGCATACGTTCTGCTGCCGCCTGTGTGAAACTTTCTGGTATTTCATAGCCCTCGTAGATGGCAGCTTTCTGCTCCTCCTGCCTTGTCTGATAGGAGATATACCATCTATGACCGATCTGATATCCACTGTACAGTACTTCCGTCAGCAGAAGAAAAATGCTGACCACCGCCAGACAATCCCATCTTCTCCTCTCGTCCATGATAGCTTTCACTCTGGCGCGTATCTGATAGCCCCTGTGATAGAAATAGGCCGAATATGCCTCTCCTGCGGTTCTCTTTTTCTCCAAATTTCTTAAGAGCGCCATGCTGTAAGCTTTTCTGGTTTCCATATCCTTGCCTTCCACCACAGCTTCATCGCAGGCCACTTCCACATCCAAAAAACTCACCGCCTTGAGCAGATACATGAAAGGCTGAAACCACATTAAAGACTGTAAAAAGATCATAAAAAGCTTATAGAGCGTATCCCTATGCCGGATATGATAACATTCATGTAAAAAAATAAGGGGAAGCACCTCCCTCTCGTACTTCATTGTGGGAAGGAGTAGGATCGGCTTCCGGAAACCGATCACAAAGGGTTCTTTGATATCTTCGTTATAATACAGAAAATGCACCGGATATCTTTTTTGTAACCTCGTTTCCTCCATTGCCTTTTGTATACATTCCAGGATCCATGGCTCCGATACCGGTGTGACCTTAAGAATGCACTTCCTGCGAAACCAAAGATAATGGAGATAATACAGGAGCATAACAACGCATGACGAGCCGATCCACACACCGATTGCCAGCTTGTTCCAATTAATGTATGACCAACGGGACCATCCAAAATGTGCCGTCGCCCGATTGAGATAATACTTCAGCTGCCAACTTTGTAGTATCATCAGATGCACCAACAAAAGCTGCACCGCCAAAATTGCCCATATGATCTTGCGCCATTTTGCCCGCATATCACTCACTCCCTTTCCAAACTTTTTCTATTGTTCCTTCCGTGTGCTTTTTTCTTCGATGAAATCTTTTAACTCCTGCAGCTCCCGATCACTTAATCCGTCCCCGCTATACAAAGCCGCCACAAAATTTTTGAGAGAGTTCTGATACATCCTCTGCAGAATGCTCCTGCTCTCTTTCTGTAAATATTCCTCTTCCTTGATAAGAGGCGTATACCAGTTGATCTTGCCCTCCTTCTCCACTTGTACAAAGCCTTTCTTTTCCAGCCTGTTTAAAAAGGACAAAATTGTCGGCGCGGCCACCTTTTTTTGCAGATGTTCCTCAATCTCCATCCGGTTGACCGCCCTGTCATACTGCCAGATGATCATCATGATCTCCAGTTCCGACTCGGGTAATCGTTTCATCCAATTTCCTCCGTTCTGACACTTTTTATTTTTACATTTGCCTAATATTTGGATATAGACATTTTACAACTGCCTAAAATAAATGTCAACTTTTTTCCAAAAAAATTACGCAACCTTATCCTCTATAGTTTCTTGTTTCTGATTTGCGCCTACATCTTCACTGTTTACCTCGTAAATTTATCTTCTTATGACACAATATCCGGCAGATGCAAAACCTGGCCCGGAAGAATATAATTCATATCCTCTCCGATCACCTCACGGTTTTCTTGCCAAATCTCAACATAACGCTTTCCATCACCAAAAAACTGTACGGCAATCCGCCAGAGTGTATCTCCCTCCTGCACGGTATAAGTGCTCTTTTTTGCCTCTCCTGATCCCTTCTGCCCTGTCAGATAATTCCTGCGCTCCGACAATAGCATTTCATAGAACGCTTCCTGCTCCTCTCCATAGTCCGAATGAAAAGAAAGCTCGTGCTCAGGAAAATATGCGCCGTACTTGTCCAGCCAATACCGGTATCCCTGAACTTCCATCAACGCCACCCAGTTGGTAAGTTCCTGTGAATTCAGACTTTCCTGTGGCTTTCCCGGATCAATATAGCGCTCCGTGTCCTCCGGATTGAAATCATCACAGAATCGCACTGCCAAGGTGAGATCTCCTTCAATCTGTTCTTGCCAATCATGCATCTTTTCGTATGATCTCTGAAAGACCACCTTCGCATTGTCCTCCCTACCCATAGTCTCCAACACAATCGGTTCTTCCATCAGCTCATAATAGGGAATTGCATAGTTGGATTCCGAAGGAGAATTGCCGATCAAAAAACCGTTCTGCTTCTCCAGCGCCCGCTCATGGGAGGTCTTGGCGAGAACATAGCTGAAAAGCTGCTGTTGAAAATCTGTCTTTATCACATCCTCATCCCCGTCTTCCTCTACCCAGATATAAAATGTAAAATTACCGTCCATTTCAATACAGTGATCTAAAACTACCAAATACCGGTCAAGTACATCTTTATAAAAGTCATAAGAAAAATCATTTTCATACAGGTAAACTGCAAAAATATACTTTGCCGGATGCTCCATCTCCCGATCTGCTCCACTCCAGCTGGATTGCCCATATACCTCCACATGTACCTCATCCGTCAGGAGGCTCTCGAGAAGCGCCTTCACCTGCGGCCAACATGGTTTCTGCTCAAGACTTTTACTATAACTGATCTGCTCCGTCCGCTCTTTTGCCCAAACCGGTACCTCTGTCTGCCAAAAAACTATACCGAGTAAAAGAAGCAATCCAAAAGTTCTCAATAATTTCTTTTTCATTCGTCCATCACTCCAATCTAAATTCTTTCTTCGCATCCATTGTCATAGTATCATAGAGATGCATCATAATTACATCATGGGAACCAGTTCCCACTCTTCGTTATATACTCTAGTAAATGTTACATACTGCCCAATGATGCTCTCCTTGCTGGTATCTGAGAGTGGTAACATATCATTCTTATCATACTACTTGCATATTGCCAATCTATCCGATATACTACCTATAAAGACAGAAAATCATTTATAAAAGTATTTTCTTTCACCAAATCTTTTTATCAAATACTTAATCCCAAAGATAAAACAGCAAATTTCTAAAACACATATTATAATATGTGTCACTTTCATTGACACACCAATTTACATTATGATAAAATTAAGGAGAAAAATGAAAAGTTATTCATCGAGAGAAGTTATAATAATACTTAAAGAAAATGGATGGTATGAAGTTAATGTTGAGGGAAGCCATCATCAATTTAAGCATCCGACCAAAAAGGAAAAAGGGTCGAACAACCGTAAAACACCCTGATAAAGATATTCCCCGCAAAACATTGGACAGCATTGAACGCCAATCCGGTTTATTATTTAAATAAGGTAATAAATTTGTATGAGGTATGATTTTATGAAAATGAAAGAAAGATATTTTTATCCTGCAGTTTTTACCTACGATGAGGGTCAAGAGATCGCCGTTGTATTTCCTGATTTAGATGTGGCAACCAGTGGAATCAACGATGACGATGCTTTATTATCTGCAAGAGAATTATTAGGCTGCACGATCTATGGTCTGGAAGAAGACCATGAAGAAATTCCGATTCCCACTCCATTGCAAAAGGTGGCACTTCAAAGCAATGAACGGGCAGTTTTGATTGACGTATATATGCCCTCTATCCGCCAAGCCCATATAAACCGCTCTGTCAGCCGAACAGTTACTTTGCCTGCCTGGCTCAATGCAGCAGCTTTGGAATGCAATATTAATTTCTCTCAAGTGCTACAGGATGCCTTGAAAGCACAGCTTCATCTGCAATAAACTACCTTGTTCTGCGAAAAAACTTAATCGTTTCGGAAAACTCATCTTCCATCCGTAATAGCTGCATAAACAACTGGTGCGCTTAAAACTTCGCCGTCATATACAAGGTAACTTCATCAAAAATCTCTTCCTGAACTCCTGGAATATAAATCTGAATAATCCATTTACCATTATTTTGTTTTGATGTAAGAACTGTGCTTCCGCTGAAAACTATTCGCTCGTACTTGTAATGTATAAACCAAATCTTTCAAATCGCTCTCGGATATATCTTCTTGGATAGAATAGGATCTCGTATACTCCTCCAATGGTATCTCTTGATTAGACGATTTTTGAAACCATGAGTGTCCGTTATAACCTAGAAATGCACCTATAGCAAAATATGCAATCATCAAAATAAGTGTGATAATACAAAGTGTGATTCCAGCTGTTGCCATGCCTTTACCACCTTTTCCTTTTGTGCTTCTTTACCGTACATAAGCACTTACCCGCAGATTATAGCATATACAGAAAAATAAAGGTCGGACGGCGGTGTTTCCGCGCGCGCATTGCGCAGTCGGAATGCTTTTTCTTACAGGCCGTCAAGCTTCAAGGGGAGCGAGGCCAAGGACGGCCGAGCTAAGGCTCACCGGCCACGGACGGCCGTTGAGACTGACCCGCAAATTGCAAACACGTTTACCGGCCTGTTAGAAAAAACTTCCGACGAAGCCTGTGCGCGCGGGAACACCGCCGTCAGACCTTGCCAGCTTCCTTGATTGATAAACATAAAGAAGGAACAGAGCCTCAATCGACTCTGTTCCCTTAATCTTCTAATATACATATCCTTTATTTACTTGCCTTGGCAGCCTCTCCGGGCTTCTCCACACGGCTGATCGCAGATTTCTCCATGACAATTCGGCAGTTTTTGTTATTGCCAAACTCCACGACCACTGTGTCATCCTCAATACCGATCACACTGCCATAGAAACCGGATGTGGTCACAATGTAATCACCGGCCTCCACTGACGCCTGCATGGCTGCGACACGCTTCTGTTCCTTTCTCTGTGGTCTCATCAAGAAAAAATATAATCCGGCAAAAATCGCCACATATGCCACAATCATTATCATACTGCCCGCTGTTTGACCTGCAGCAGCTGCCTCTGCATCACTCGCTAATAAAATACCCATTGCTCCTCCATTCCGCGTTTTACGCATCAAAACATATTCAAGTAATAATAATACATAAAAAAAGTCGCTGCGACAAGCTTTTTTTGAAAAAAGAGTGTATTTTTACGAAAATTTCATACTTTCCAGCTTTGCTTTCTTGTACGCCGCAAAACGCCCCTCATCCAAAGCATCCCGAATCTCCGTCATCATGGAATTGTAAAAATAGAGATTATGCAATACACAGAGACGCATGCCCAGCATCTCTTTTGCTTTCAAAAGGTGTCTGATATAAGCTCTGGAATAGCGTCTGCATGTCGGACAGCCGCACCCCTCCTCGATGGGGCGATCATCCAGTTCGTACTTTGCGTTAAAGAGATTTATTTTTCCATGGTTGGTGTAGAGGTGCCCATGACGACCGTTTCGAGAGGGATACACACAGTCAAAAAAGTCCACACCCCGCTCCACACCCTCTAAGATGTTGGCGGGAGTTCCCACTCCCATCAGGTAGGTGGGTTTCTCTAAGGGGAGATATGGCACCACCTCGTCCAAAATATGGTACATCTCCTCATGAGTTTCTCCAACGGCCAAGCCGCCCACGGCGTAGCCGTCCAATTCCAGCTCCGAGATGCGTTTTGCATGCTCTATGCGGATATCGTCATAGACTGCCCCCTGATTGATACCAAAGAGAAGCTGCTTCGGATTGACGGTGTCCTCCAAGCTGTTCAGTCGGTTCACCTCCCGCTTGCAGCGCTCCAGCCATCTGGTGGTTCGTTCCACGGAAGCCTGTACATAACGTCTGTCTGCCTTGCTGGGTGGACACTCGTCAAAGGCCATGGCGATGGTAGAGCCCAGATTAGACTGAATCTGCATGCTCTCCTCCGGCCCCATGAAAATCTTGTGTCCGTCAATGTGGGAGTTAAAGTAAACACCTTCCTCCTTGATCTTTCTAAGTCCCGCCAGAGAAAACACCTGAAAACCGCCGGAGTCCGTGAGAATTGGCTTGTCCCATGACATAAATTTATGCAGTCCGCCCAGTTTCTTGATCACCTGATCACCGGGTCGGACGTGAAGATGGTAGGTGTTGGAGAGCTCCACCTGAGTCCCGATCTGCTCTAAATCCTGCGTGGACACGGCGCCTTTGATGGCGGCCACCGTGCCCACATTCATAAATACAGGCGTCTGGATGACGCCGTGTACCGTATGGAATTCGCCTCTCTTGGCTCTTCCTTCCTGCTTTAAAATATGATAATTTGAAGCCAAATCAAAGATCCTCCCAGAATTCTTCCAAAGTAATGCCTTTCTCCGTGATCACGGTGGCAGCATCCACACCTACATAGCGGAAATGCCAAGGCTCATACTCGATACCCGTGTAATACTCCTTCCCCTCCGGATAGCGCAGGATAAATCCATATTTATAGCTGTTGGCCGCAAGCCATTTGCCGGCCTCCGTATCGGCAAAACCCGCATTCATCTCTTTGTATGAATCGCACAAAATATCCAGTGCAAGACCAATCTGATGTTCACTGTTGTCCGGTATGGTTATAACACGGCTCGTCCTCTGATAAGCCTCCATGTAAGACATTCCCTTTCTCATATAGAGCGCGATACGATCGTTAAAATTATTCTCCTGACGTTGCTGCGTCCGATATGGAGAACTGATCGTTAAACTGATATGATCCTCCTTGGCCGCCTGCAGCATAGCCCGCAGATCGTCAATAATACGTTCATCACACTGTAAGTACCCTGTGATGGTACCAAGCTTAAACTCATAATCCTCCGGTATGGAATGCTGCTTGTTGACCAAGATCAGACGCCAGTCATCCTTGGAAAAGGTAACATTCGACCCTGCTTCTGCCCTGATGTCTGTACCAACCTCACCGGTCTCGCCCACAGACTGCAAAATTTCTTCCGCATCATAATTAATTGCGGAGCCGTAACCGGAAGCTTCCCCATACTCGGACAGACCAAGCAACTCATCCTCCTCCAAGAGCCCTGTCATATCAAGTTCTTGCTCCTGTGCAAGAGACACACTCTCATCCCCCGCGGAAAAATCGATGCTCCCCTGCTCTGTCTCCTCCGCATGGATAAAGATCGGAAAAGAAAAGCTGCTGTACACTACAAACAAAAAAACGGTCATCGCCAGCATGGCAAAACGTTTTCCATTTCCCCGTATGTACGATAGTACATGGAGAAAAAACATCCCAACAACTAAAACAGGCAACGCAAAGACTCTATGTAATATGCTTTTTTTACCGAATTTTAAGAGGCTTGTCCGAAAGCGCTCTTTCAAAGTTTTTTTCATTCGTCTTCAACCCTTTTATAAATAACCACAAAATAACCACAATAATACAAATACATAATAGCACACTTTTTTCATAGATGCACTATTTTTTACAAAAATATTTCGGATAAAGTTGCGAAACAGACTCTCATTCGCTATAATTTTTTAGTAACAAACATCGGATGCCACGCATTGCAAGGCGTCCTTATAAAAAAGCACGGACTTTGCCGCGCGGAAACGAGGTACTTATGGCAGGTTCAACATTTGGAACCATCTTTAAAATAACCACATGGGGCGAATCTCATGGCAAGGCGTTGGGCGTGGTTGTGGATGGTTGTCCCGCAGGACTTCCCCTCTGCGAAGAAGATATCCAGCGCTATTTAGATCGCCGCAAGCCCGGCACCAGCAGCATCACTACGCCGAGAAAGGAGGACGATCTTGTAGAGATACTTTCCGGTGTCTTCGAGGGCCGCACTACCGGAACTCCTATCTCCCTCGTGGTTCGCAACACCTCACAGATCTCACGGGATTACAGCGAGATCGCATCCTACTACCGCCCCGGCCATGCAGACTACACTTTTGATGCCAAGTACGGTTTCCGCGACTACCGAGGCGGCGGCCGTTCCTCCGGCAGAGAGACTATCGGCCGCGTAGCCGCCGGTGCCATCGCCTGCAAACTCTTGGAGCAGTTGGGTGTCTCCGTACATGCCTACACAAGGAGCATCGGTCCCATACAGGCTGACCTGACTCATTTTGACGCGGAGGCCATCCTCTCCACCAGGACTGCTATGCCCGACCGTGCGGCCGATGAAAAAGCGGTTGCTTACTTAGAACAGGCCAGAGAAAATTCCGACTCTGTGGGCGGCTGTATGGAATGCCTTGTCACCGGAGTTCCCGCCGGCATAGGCGATCCTGTCTTCGAGAAGCTGGATGCAAACCTCGCCAAGGCCATCATGTCCATCGGAGCAGTGAAAGCCGTGGAAATTGGTGACGGTACTTCAGTCTCTGCCCGCTACGGCAGCCAGAACAACGATCCTTTCCGTGTAAATGACGGAATTGTCACAAAGTCCACTAATCATGCAGGGGGCATCCTCGGTGGAATCAGTGACGGTGATACTGTCCTGATACGCGCCCACGTAAAGCCCACTCCGTCCATCTACCAGCCCCAGCAGACCATCAACAAAACCGGTGAAGAGATCGACATTCAGATCAAAGGCCGCCACGACCCCATCATTGTCCCCCGGGCCGTGGTTGTCATGGAATGCATGACCGCCCTCACAGTGTTGGATGCCATACTCCTCAACATGAGTGCAAGACTTGACAATATTGTCAGTTTTTACCGTAAATAATATCATTTATAAAAAGCTGTGATACCTTTATAGGTTCACAGCTTTAATTTCAACTCTCCAACTTATGGAACAATATACAATTCGGCTGACTTATCCGGATCGCCGGTCCGTTCATGGCGAGCGTCCCCGCCTTCAGATCAACCGCAAAGAACGTCATAGTGTCGCTCTCATGATTCAACGACACCAAGAACTTGTTGTTGGGGAACAAGGCCGCATCTTTAGGATACTCTCCGCTGATCGGCAGACACAATATCTCTGACAACATCCCCGTCTCCTTGTCCACATTATAGATCACTACAGAATTATTCCCTGAGACAGAACTCAACAGATAATTGTAATCCTTAGAAAAAACCAGAGCACTCGTAGCGTTGTTGCTGCCGTTTTCCAGCTCAATCGTCTGAATCTTCTGAATCTTCTCAAAATAAGGCATTCCGTTCTGCTCTTCGTAGGAATACACATCGATATAACATTTCAACTCATGTACAATATAAATAAATCTTCCATCCTCGGAAATCCTGATATGCCGCGGCGCAGATTCCATATCGCTCCGAATGATGTCAGCAAGCGCTGTCTTACCCTTCTCCGGATCAAACCGATACACATTGACATGATCCATACCCTGATCCGCTACCAACAGATACTTGTTGTCATGGGTCATGCGGGCACAGTTGATGTGAGGCCGGAAATTCCGCTCTGCCACACTTCCCAGTCCCTTGTGGAATATCTCATCCGTGATCTCCCCCACAGACCCATCTTCCGAAAGTCGCAACACCGTCAGCTTACCGTCATGATAACCGGCCACAAAAAGATACTGATCCGTGAAATCCGTGGCAAGATAACAGCCTCTCATGCCGTTGATAGGTGCGTGATTGATCATTCCCAGCGTGCCATCTTTCTCAATCCGGTACGCCTCCACACCAAAATCTGTGATGGAGTACAGATATTTTCCACTGTTGGATATGGTCAGATAGGAGGAGTTGGATATCTCCACCTTGTCCTTCTCCACGAAACGCCCCTTTGCAATATCTACATCATATACTCTGATTCCGTGGCTGTCCCCCTGTGTGTAAGTGGAGACATATGCCACATACTTATCCCTTGCCATACAGCAGTCCTCCTTAACACCTTCCCTGCATATAGCATAGCACAAATGAGTGTTTTTTGAAATACTTTTTTCTTCGGAAAAAATACAGCGTAGTCCCTAAACGGGTACTACGCCGCACGTACATTAATCCTGATTTTCGCATCCACAGGTGTCCCCACCACGTCCAACACTGGGGAAATCCTGTCTGCCGGAAAACGCTCTGGAATCATTGTCACACTCACAGTCAGATGACCAAGCCGCAGGAATTGCATTTCCGCCTCTTGTCTGGCCATAGCCGTTGTCGTTGCCATTACAACCGCAGGAATCGTTGCCGTTGTCTCTGTTCCTTCCGCTTCTTCCTCCTCTGCCATATCCGTCATCATTACCGTTACAACCGCCACCACTTCTGCTATTGCCGCCACAGCCACAGAATAACAGTAATAACCAAATCCAACAACTCATCACATTGTGTCCTTATTCTCTTATTTACTGTATCTTATTCCGGCTGTGCTTGCCCGGTGCAAGTCCATTTATTTTTTCTTCACAAACTCCCTGCGGATACAGCGAAAAGTCTCCTCTTCCCCCTTCTCAGCAAGCAGTTTGAGCATTCGGTGAAGCTTTTTTTGGGTATCCTCGTGGATGGGTGCCCTCTCCGGGCCCTGCTCATAGTATTCCAGAGGATCCGAATCCTTGTAATCCTTTCCCTTATATACTTTGCTGGCCGCAATGCGATCCATGATCATCTCCGCGATATAGCGGTCCGGCATAGGCACCGGCGCCATTCCTCCCGGAATCTCATGCAGGCTGTAGTCAATCCAGTACTCGTAGTGATGCTTGTTGCGCCCCTTGTGATGAAGCCACGCGGCGGAGTAGCCTTTCTCCTCGCGCTCTGCATTGTTGGGGCTTCTATTTCCCTGAAAATACCGGGCACCTACCAGAAATTCCGAGGGACAATACTTAGAAAGATCGTGTAATATTCCCTGTCGGTACAGACCGACTCGAAAGCAGCCTTTCGCCACCAGATATTTATGATATGTAATTGTCTTAAAATGCTTCCATAATTTTCCCATCACTGCTTCTTGGAACTGATGCGCTTACGCTTCGTTTTACCCACCGGCTGCACGGGAACACTCATAAACAGTTCGATCGTTCTCGCTGGGATCCTGTGCTCCGTATCCTCCTGTATCTCTTCTCCCGCCGGAATATCGCAAAACGATCCTTCGCCTTGGTCTTCCACATTATCCGTACAGATGATCTGCTTCCACCTGAGTCCCTTGGGAAGCTTCGGCAACCCCAATTTTTGAGGCTCCCAATACATATTCATGGCCAGATAGAAGAAATCATCCTCCTGTCCGTCCTCTTTTTGAGCATACTTGCCGCAGTACATAACTCCCACATGGCGATTGTAACTCTCCAGCTGCGGCCTCCACGCATTCTGCCCGTGATAAGACAGATCCGGGTATCCGCAGGAGTTGTAATCCATAAGACGGAATGCCCCCTGCTGTCTCAGGATCGGGTGCTCCTTCCTGATCTTTACCAACGTCTTCCAAAACTTGTGGATCTCACTGTTGCGCTCAATATCCCGCCAGTCCAACCAAGTGACGGTATTGTCCTGACAGTAGGGGTTGTTGTTGCCCTTCTGGGAATTGCCAAATTCATCTCCCATAAAGATTAGCGGGGTAGCCTGCCCCAAAAGCAGCATACACATGGCATTCTTGATCTGTTTTCTGCGAAGCTTGAGTATCTTCTTCCTGCGGCTGGTTCCTTCCTCCCCACAGTTCCAGCTGCAGTTAAAATTATTGCCGTCACGGTTATCCTCGCCGTTTGGCTCATTGTGCTTGCGGTCGTAGGACACCAGATCCATCAGCGTCAATCCATAATAATTCGTCAGATAGTGGATGTTTGCTTCCTTTCCGTACGTGTGGCGCATCTGATGCAGAACGCTCTGCAGCATATTCTCATCGCCCTTTAAGTATCTGCGCATGGTATACATATAATCATCCTGATACGATGCCAAGTTTCGGAAATGCGGGTATTCACCCCGCTCATAAATGAGATCCGTGTCAAAATAATAGTACCAAAGCTTGGTGTCCGCCAGTAATTCATCCTTGGCAAGCACGGTGGTGGGAATACGCTCTCCCATCAGATGAAAGCCGTCCACATGATACTCCAACAACCAAAAGTGCAAAATTTCCGGTATCTCCCTCTCTTGCACATCGTTTGGAAAATAAAACTGCATGACCACTTCCATGCCGTTTGCATGAAACGCCCGCACCATCTCCTTAAACTCTGTGGCCGCATCCTCTCCTGCCGCATAGGCAGCCTTCGGCATATAGTAATACCCTTTCTTATATCCCCAATAATTCAGCTTTCTGGGTACGAGCTGATCCAGCTCCTTCGGGGTAACCAAACTCTGAGGAAGCTTTGTTCTGCGTTCCTCCTTGCTTGGTACTTCCATAAACTCATAGACCGGCTGCAGCTCCACCGTGGTGATCCCGCACTCCTTCAGATAGGGAATCTTCTCGATCACTCCCCGAAAGGTTCCTCTGTCTGCCACCTCCGAGGAAGCATGCTTTGTAAAGCCTCTCACATGCATGCAGTAACAGACGCTCTCCTCATAAGGAATATGGGGTCTCACATCCCCCTGCCAGTCAAAATCACGTCGTAAGAATCCGGCTTTCAGATCTTTATCTTCCCGCTCCCTGCCATAGGCGTGTCTGCCCACAAACACCCGGGCCCTGGCATCCGGAATAATGTGGTCCTCCTCATAAAACTGATATGCAATCTGTGTCGGATCTACATCTTCCAAATATTTACAATAAATATTTCCAATTCTCTCCTTCTGGGAGAAGGGAAGTTTCTTCAGCCTCCTGCCGGAATTTCTGTCAAATAAAATAACACCGCAGTGCTCCTTTTTTGATGCAAAGGAAAAACGGATACAATCCATCTCATAGTGCGCTCCAAGAGGATATGGTATCATCTGCCAATCACGTCCTGTCATCAACTACCTCCATCACCGCAATCCATACAACGTACTCATCAAACGACAGATGCCGCATTTTGCGAAGCATCCCTGTGTTCATAAAAATGTAGTTGTATATATTATAACCTATTGTCAAAGAAACCACAAGCAGTTATACTAAAAAGAAAAAAGGAGAATTTCTGTCATGGCTAAGAATAACGAATACGCGGATGAAGAAATGACCGTGGAATTGGAGCTTGACGACGGTACGATCGTCAATTGTGCCGTTGTCACGATCCTTCCCGTGGAGGGAAAGGATTATATCGCTCTGCTTCCCTTGAAGGAAGACGGCACCAACGATGACGGCGAGGTATGGTTCTACCGATACAGCGAGAATCCGGATGATACCAACGAAGAGCCGCAGCTGGATTACATTGATGACGATGACGAATATGATAAAGTGGCAGACGCTTTTGATGAGTTTTTGGACAACTGTGAGTTTGACGAGCTGGTGGACGGCAATGACAAATAGTATAGGCTATTTTTTCGGCAGAAGTGAATTTAGAAATCTGGAGGGAAATCTGGGGCGTTCTCTTGTACCGGTCAGGTACAGAAGCTCCAGACTTTTTTTCGCCCTTGTCATGGCCACATAAAAAATTCTTCTCTCCTCCTCGCAGGCCAAGGCATCAATCCCTTTCCCGTGGGGAAATACAGTCTCATTGCAGTCCAGAATCCACACCCTGTCAAATTCCAGACCTTTGGATGCGTGAACCGTCATAAGCTGAACTGCGTTCCCTTCCTCCTCTTTCTGCTCACTCATCTTTTGAAGCTTCCCCTCATAGCACTCTTTTGCTTCCAACCATTCTCCAATATTTTCGTATTGTGCGGCCTCCTCTTTCATCCAGTCACAGATCTCTTTCCACTCCCTCCATCGCTCCTCTCCATGTCCGGCATTTTCCTTTAGATATGCCTCATAACCGATACTTTTTAGAATATATTGGACCCCCAGATAAAGAGGTAGTCTCCCAATATAACCGAGATCTCGCTCCAGTCGCTCAATGGCTCGGATGCGTTCTCTCCGGTAGGGCATATATCCCGTTTCCCCCGAATTACGATAATAGTCAAGCATCCCCTGAAACAAAGCATGGCCTTTTTTACCTTCCCCACTGCCCAACGATTCCCGACTGATATAGCGCTGTGGTCTGTTGATGATCTGTAAGAGCCGTTCCCTGGTAACTTCTCCTGCGGCCAACTGCAGGTAGGTTAGAATGTCTTTTACAACAAAATGTTCGTAAATACTGGTAACTTTCTCTTTCATTCGATAAGGCACATCCTGCCTGCTCAGATAGGATGCAAATCCCTGCATATGGGCATTGGTGCGAAAAAGGACGGCGAGGCTCTCCGACTTCCCCGATATTTTTGCCGGAGCTCTTTTCCCATCGGAAAGTCTCTCTCTCAATTTCTCAGCAAGGTTAGTATATTCCGCCTCCCGATTCTCATAGGCGCACAGTCTGACGGCCTGTCTTTCCTCTTTTTCCTGCGCAGACCTCAGCTCTTTTGTAAAACGTTCTTTATTGTCTGCAATTACCTTGCAGGATGCCTCCACGATCTCCGGACAGCTCCTATAATTGACCGTCAGGCAAAGTCTCCTTACTCCGAATTCCTCAGCAAAGCGTTTCAGACAGGCTGGTTCCGATCCCCGAAAACCATAGATGGACTGATCGTCGTCCCCCACGGCAAAAAGCTGGCTCCTCCCGCCGGCTAAAAGCTTTACAACCTCGTACTGCATGGGATTGATATCCTGAAACTCATCCATCAGGATATGGGAAAATCGGTTTTGCCAGTATTTCCTCGCCCGTCCATCCTCTAAAAGAAGATTTCTGCAGCGATATACCATATCGTCAAAATCAAGCAGCCTTTGCCTGCTCTTTTCCCTCTCATATGCCTGCATAACCTCCAAAAAATAGGGCTGACATTCTCCGGGAAGCTTGTTCCTTGCAGCATTCTCATTTCCGGTGTTTTTGTAGAAGCTTATCGCGGCCAAAAAAAGGGCTGCGTCCTGCGAATTTTTGTCTCCGCGGCCTTCGGCAGTCTCCTCTCTGGGCAGCAATTTCCTCAAAATGGGCGTGATAAGGCTTTTTTTGCGGTTCTCTGTAATAAGCTTGTGGGAATTTACACTGTGGGAATCACAGATGATACGATAGAATACAGAATGAAAGGTTCCAAAATTGACGGGATAGGTCCGGTGGTCTGACTGTTCGTGGAAACGCCTCTGCATGGACAGGGCCGCCTCCTTGGTAAAGGTCACCACCAGTATGTTTTCCGGCGGGACGCTGCACTCCTGGATCAGGAAGAATATGCGCTGGGTAATAGTAAAGGTCTTGCCGGAGCCGGGCCCTGCCAACACGAGCAGCGGCCCTTCTCCGTGTGTCACAGCCTGACGCTGCGCTTCATTCAAAGCTTCCAGTTCAAGCATCCTGAAGCTTTTCAATTCCTTTGCATATTCTCTTCAAGGATTCCTCCTTGCCCAGTATCTCCATGATCTCCGTAGCGCCCGCGGGGGTCATCTGTTTACCGGAAACCGCGGTGCGGATCGGCCACATCACAAAACCGTTCTTACAGCCCTTCTGCTCCACGTATTTGAGTAAGGACTCATACAGCCCGTCATTACTGTAGTCATCCTGTGCCTCCAAAATGGGAAGCACCTCTGTGAGAACCTCCAGGGAGGTCTCTTTTGTTGTTTTCATTTTCTTGTGGGTGTACATTTCGGTATCGTACTCGGGAAGTTCTTCAAAAAAGTCCACCTGTCCCGCGATATCGGGAAATACCTCGATGCGGGTCTTCACCATGTTCGCGATCTTTCTCAAGTCAAAGTCCTTGGTCAAAGCCGCTTTCAAATAAGGCTCTGCCATCTCATAAAAGACTGCGTCATCCATGGCCTTCATATATTCGCCGTTCATCCAACGAAGCTTGACAATATCGAATACCGCAGGAGATTTGCTGATCCTGTGGTAATCAAAAGCCTCGATCAGCTCCTGTAGGGAAAAGATCTCTCTGTTCTCCTCCGGACTCCAGCCCAAAAGCGCCACATAGTTGATGACCGCCTCCGTGAGAAAACCCTGCTCGATCAAGTCTTCAAAGGAGGCATGTCCACTTCTCTTGGAGAGCTTTTTATGGTTCTCGTCCGTGATCAGGGGCAGGTGGATGTACACAGGCACCTGCCAGCCAAAGGCATCGTAAAGTCTCACATATTTGGGGGAGGAGGAAAGGTATTCGTTCCCTCGCACCACATGGGTGATATTCATGGTATGGTCATCCACCACGTTGGCAAAATTATAGGTGGGGTAGCCGTCGGACTTGATCAGGATCATGTCGTCCAGCTCTGCATTCTCCACGGTGATATCGCCGTAAAGTTCGTCGTGGAAGGTAGTATTTCCCTCGTTGGGGATATTCTGCCTGATAACAAAAGGTTTTCCGGCAGCCAGATTGGCCTCTATCTCTTCCTTGGAGAGGCTTAAGCAGTGTTTGTCGTAAATGGAGATCTCCTTGCCGTCCACCACTTCGGTTCGCAGAGATGCAAGGCGCTCTTTATCACAGAAGCAGTAATATGCCTCACCCTTCTCGATGAGTTCCTTGGCGTATTTCATGTAGATGCCGATCTTCATGCGTTCGCTCTGAACATAGGGACCGTAGCCGCCGTCCTTATCGGGGCCTTCATCGTGTTTTAAGCCGGTCTTTTCCAAAGTGCGGTATATGATCTCGGTGGCTCCCTCCACGTAACGCTCCTGATCGGTGTCCTCAATGCGGAGCATGAAGTCTCCGCCGTCGTGTTTGGCAATCAGGAATTCGTATAGGGCTGAACGCAAGTTACCCACGTGCATTTTGCCGGTGGGACTGGGCGCGTAGCGGGTTCTGATTTTGGTCATGTGTGTATGGTTCCTTTCTGGAAAAATTCTATTGTTCATTGTAATCGGTTTTGAAAAAAAGTGCAATGAGTTTATATTCTAATTTTACATTTTCTCCGCCGAAGCAAAACCCATCATATTCTCCAGAGATGGCTCACTTGTACAGTTCATGCGGACACTGAACAGGTTCTCATTCTTCCAGGCAAAGTCCATACACACATGACCGTGTTCCTCGTCAATCAGGAAGCACTGCAGGATCAGATGTCCATTCTTGAAATCGGCTCTGCACTCACAGCGGAAACCACTGACGGGATTGGTCTGGCGTTTCCACTCTCCTACGGCGAAGATAAGGTTAAGCACCGTCTTCTCTCCTGTTGCCTTGCCAAGGGACGGTTTGATGCCGCGCTCGTAGTTTAGCGTCATTTGGATCAGGCCTTTAGACAGATCCTGCCAGTCGAAGGTGACATCCTTCCAGTTTTGAGCATTATCGAAAAAGCGGTAACTCTCTTTACCGGACAACTGTTGTAAATGGGCAGCCTGGTTGAAGGTGTTTGCTCCGCCAGGTGCTGTTGAACCGGCCGGTTCTTTCTCGCTTAAGAAAGCGTCCAAATTGTCCTCTCTGCGCTCCTTCAGATAGGGGTATACAGTCTGGTAGAAACAGTCGTAGAGAATCTGCAATCCTGCGGAATTACCGATAGTGTCCGCCATGGTCAGATAGCAGAAATCATATTTGGGGAAACAGACTGCCAGCTGCCCTCCCATGCCGTACATGACAAACCCATCCTCCGGGCCAAGTTCATTTTCTTTTCGCGTTCTGGGCATCCAGAAAAAATATCCGTAGCCGCACTGTTCGTCCAGTGTCGGCTGCATATCGGTGGGTGCCAGATTGGACAGCGCCTCCCGCATGAAGTCGAAGGGCAAGAGTTCCTCTCCGTCCAACATTCCAAAATGGTTGCACAGGTAAGCCACACCCGCAACATCTCTCAGGGTACACATGAGTCCGCTTCCTCCCTGAGACACGCCTACCGGATCTTCCATAATGTAAGCATCCTTGGAGAAGCCCAACTTATCAAAGGCTTCCTTTCTCAAATAATCCAACATTTTCATGCCGGTTAGTTTCTCCACCAGCGCACCCAGCACATGGGCTGAGGAAGTGTCATAGGAAAACACGGTGCCGGCCGCATGATCCGGCTGCACCCGGAAGAAGGATTCCGTCCAGTCATCGCTGTCGTATAATTTATAGGTAGTGTTGGCGTAACAGGTGCGCATGCTGAGCATCTCCCGGATGGTCATCTCGGCACACCAGGGATGCACGCCTCCCTCCGGTATATATTCCGGAAAATGATCGCAGATCAGATCGTCCATTCCCACCAGTCCGTTTTTCACCAGAAGTCCTGTAGCCAATGCCACAAAGCTTTTGGTGATGGAATACATGCGGTGGTTATCCTCCGGTCCATAGGGCGCGTAGTAGCGCTCTGCGAGAACCTTCCTACCCCCCAACAGCATATAGCCATGGATATGTACCCTCTGCTGTTTCAGCAATTCCTCCAGTCGCTCCACGGCGGCTGTCGGAATATTGTAGTCCTCCGGTCTGCCAGATTCCAGTGTGAACATACCTGTGATCCTCCATTTTCGTTTATTTTTCCTGTACCTCTGCAGGGTTATCCATAATTCCCATAAACAGCGGGACTTGTGATTCGTTTTCTATGATCATGTAGAGGAAGGGTCTGTCAAAACTCAGGATAGACGATGACATCCCTCTTGTAAGCAACTCCACCTCCGTTGCCACAGAGGCTTCTGTGCCTTCCTCGTCCAGACGAAATACCGCCTTTTGACGCACCAGACCAATATACAGCGGGCTTCTGGGATCGTTTGATATCCCGGTAAAATCCGCCTGTAACATGTCAAATGCACGCTGCAGTCCCATATTTTGCAGACTCTCATTTAATACCTGATCAAAGGTAATCTCAAATTTGGGTAAATTCAGATCCATCACGGTGGAAGTATTGGTGCCGATCAACTCCATCAGTTCCTGCAAAGTGAGCCGGTCATAAAGCTCCCGCACCGTCAGTTTCCCCGTCGGTTTCACCGCAACAAAGGAATAGGCATCCCCCACATAGGGAAGAACAACTCCCTCCGCCAGATCACTTTGGAAATATTGTATTTTCGCAGAAGGCATGCTCATGGTCTCCGCCATTATCACTTCCCCGCTGTCTAACGTAAATTCTCTTTCGCGGGTATTTGCCGCCGCAAAGGGTTTCTCCCATTTACCCTGAAAATACACCGTGTCAAAGAGCACTAATGCGACATCCTCATTTAGCTGCTCCGAGAGAAACTCTTGAATCATTCCCTCGGTGTTTTGTTTTACCCAGAGGTTGATGTCCTCTCTCGTCTCCTCGGCGGTAAGCTCCGCCTGATATACATCAGCATCGTAGAAGCTGTACACCTCACTCAGCCAATGCTCCAGCACCGTGAGATCATCATCCAGCCATGCGGAATTGGCAAGTAAAACCTGCAATTCCTCCTCATCTTGGGGCAAGCGGTTCATCAGGTCATCCTGCAAACACGCCATATCCGATCCCAAAACGGTTCGAAACTCCTCCAAAGTCTCTCCCTCTGCACCACACCCTGCCATAGATATCGCCAAGTAGGCGGACACCGGAGACAATACCGGATTGAGTTTATCCAAATTTTGTGACAAAAGATTATAAGAAAAATTCTGTACCGGGGCGTAGGAGTAGATGGAGTAATCGATCATGAGCCTTGTGTTTACTTCAAGGCGCTTGGCTTGGATCGTGCTATGCTCTTTTGGATGCATCTCCATATCTTCTCCCCGTTTAGTCTCTGCGTTTACGGAATCTCCTTGTGTTTTTTCTTCTGAGCCCTCTGTAGTATGGGAATCACCTTGAGCGTTTCCTTTCCCCGTGCAGCCTGTAAGCAAAGCACCAAGCAACATAATTACTACAGTCAGAGAAAGTAATCTTCTTCCGCTTGTCTTCACGGACAATCTTTTCATAGTCATGTTCCTCCTGATATTTTAGCTTATTTTCCACATTTAATCAAGGTTTTCTGGCGGATACTGTATTTCTATACACACTGGCCGATTCTCTGCTTCATCCATATTGGGTGGATAAGCACAGATTTGTTGCGCCCCCCATATATCCATATAATGCTCCGTAATATACTGTTCCAGTTGACTACTCACATTGCTTCCATCCTCTACGTATACCATACCGTCAAGCACTACTTTGCCTGATCTTGGCACCATAGTCTGAAGTTCATGGGATTGACTGTCGTAAAAGATCAAACTATAAGTATATCCTACAATTTGATTCCTCTCCCCTTCCGATACTATTTTGAGTTGATCGTAATAATTCAAAATCTGCTCAAAATGATCTCCCTCTGTCAATGTAATACGCTCTCCATTGGAACCGTTGACAATTTGAACCTGCGCAATGTCATTTCTGTCCAAAAGCACTTGTGTCGAGACCTTTTCTCCACTGGACTCTTTCGTTGTGGCAGGAGACGGTTCCACTTCTTCCATCTGCTCCATTTTATCTCGTACATTTCCCTCCTGTATATCTCCTTTTAATGTATCATATTCCGGCACCTCCTCTGGTACATCCGCCTCAATATCCACAGAAAATGTACCGTTTCCTGCGATTACATCTTCTCCCTGTACCTCTTTCTCCTGCCTTAAGTCCTCCAGAGAAACGGCCCTGCCTTTCTCCCTGGCACCACAACCGCATAATGCCATTATTGTCACTGCGATCACTCCCGCTAAAACCATTTTCTCTGTAAATCGTCTGCCTCTTTTCATCTCTTTCCTCCAATCTCCTGACATACACATAATAACGTGTTAAGGTGTTTGTCAGAAAGGACGAGTTTTGCCGGAAAAAGTTCCCATATTACGCAAAAACTCCGGCGACACAAAATGACGCCGGAGTTCCATAACTCTCTTTTATACAAGCGGTAATGCTGCTCTTTACCAGCTCTTGATAAATGTATTGATGTAATTGTCCAGACACTTTTTTATGACCTCAATGGCTTCCTCCCGGTTACCTTTCTCATTTACAGCTGTGGTCTTGTGTTCCAAAGACTTGTACACCGAGAAGAAATGCTCCATCTCCGCTACCACATGCTCGGGAAGCTCTGAGATATCCTGATAGCAGTTATAGTTGGGATCATCGAAGGGCACGGCGATGATCTTCTCATCGTTTTTACCGTTATCCAGCATGGAGATCACGCCGATGGGATATGCCCGCACCAGCGTCATAGGCTGGATAGGCTCCGAACAGAGAAGCAGTACGTCCAGAGGATCCCCGTCATCACCGTAAGTGCGGGGAATAAAACCATAGTTTGCCGGATAGTGGGTTGAAGTGTGCAAAATCCGTGGGTGTTACCCGCTCCGTGGCGATATTGTGCCAAATGCTACCGTTTATTTGCTCCATAGTTTCCTCCATATCGCTTTTTATGTCATAACTTGCATCCTCAAGAGATCGCTGTTTGGCAATCTTTGTTCCTCAGGGTTATCCGCGGATTTGTCCGTTGCCCCGGATCGTGTATTTGTAAGATGTCAATTCCTTCAAGCCCATAGGGCCTCTTGCGTGGAGTTTCTGGGTGCTGATACCAATTTCCGCACCAAATCCAAACTCAAACCCATCAGTGAACCGGGTAGATACATTCACATAGACACAAGCCGCATCCACCTCTTTTAAAAACTGCTCCGCCGTCTCCCTGTTCTCCGTGACAATACATTCGGAATGCTTGGTATTGTACCGATTGATATGTGCGATAGCCTCCTCTACAGAGTCCACCGTCTTGATGGATAAAATATAGTCCAGATATTCGGTTCCATAGTCCTCCTCCGTGGCCGGCATACACTCTTCCACAAGGATATCCCTGATGCGCTCGTCGCCTCTCAGCTCTACATTCTTGGGACGAAGCTTCTCCGCCAGAAGCGGCAGGAATTTCTCCCGTACGCTTTCGTGCACCACCAGTGACTCACAGGCGTTGCAGACACCAATGCGCTGGGTCTTTGCATTATATATGATCTCCACAGCCATATCCAGATCAGCGTCCTTGTCCACATACACATGACAGTTGCCTGTGCCGGTCTCAATCACCGGAATGGTGCTGTTCTCCACCACACTGCGGATCAGCCCCGCGCCGCCTCTGGGGATCAGCACATCCACATACTGATTTAACCGCATAAACTCCGCTGTCACCTGCCTGTCTACATCCTCGATCAGCTGAATGGCATCCTGTGTCACTTTAGACTCAGTCAGCGCTTCCCGTAAGACCTTTACAATGGCCATATTAGAGCGTATGGCATCACTGCCGCCTTTTAAGATCACGGCATTCCCGGTCTTAAAGCAAAGCCCAAAGGCATCCGCCGTCACGTTGGGTCGGGACTCGTAGATGATCCCAATGACGCCCAGCGGTACACGCACTTTCTCAATCTCCATGCCGTTAGGGCGCGTGGTGCGCTCCATCACTTCGCCGATACAGTCGGGCAGCTCCACAATCTGCATAAGTCCCTCCGCCATGGCTTCGATACGCTCCCCTGTCAGACGGAGTCTGTCGATCATGCCGGGATGCATACCGTTTTTCTCACCGTTTGCAATATCCTCTGCGTTGGCGGAAAGAATATCGTCCTTTTTATTAATCAGACTTTGAGCCGCATGGCGCAGCGCCTGATCCTTCTTCTCAGTAGTAAGCCTCTGCAGCTCATATTTGGCGGCAACAGCCTGTCGCCCCATAGCGTTTAGATCAGCCATCTAACGCTCCTCCTTTTCTACACACAAATTACTTGGTACGGCCTTTTGTCATAAGACTCGGCAGGAACCTCATCCACCATCTGACACCGAAATCCTACCGCGATAGAACGAAGAGTCAGTTCTTCTCTTTCCGCCAGATAGCGGTCATAAAATCCCTTCCCATAGCCGATACGGTTGCGATAAGGATCAAAAGCAACCCCCGGCATCAAAAGAAGTACCTTGTCCGTCTCACCCTTTTTCTGGCAGACCGCATAGTCAAAAATTTCCGTATCCCCCACAGGCTCCGGAATCCCTTTGTAACCTTTTATCAATTCCTCCAGAGAACATATACGGTAAAACACCATCTGCTCTCCCTCCACCTTGGGGACATAGACCTTTTTCCCCTGTCTGATCGCTTCCTCCAAAAGCGGTTTAGTGTCTATTTCACTCCCATAACTCACAAAACCAAGAAAGTACTCCGACCGGTAGAACCATTGATGCCCCAATATCCGCTCGGTCATGAGGAGCGAAGCACGTGCTCTCTCCTCTTTGGTCAAAGCGTCTCTGCGGGCAAGCATCTGTCTGCGCAGATTCTTCTTGGCATCCGTTGCCGCCACAGCTTCTATCCCTGAATTCATCTTTTCAACCTCTCCACCGTTCCATCCGGACGCTCCACACGGATGCTGTCCAGCTGGGCCTTCAGGTTGCCGCGGATATTTTCCACATATTCTTTCCGGAGAGCGGCCTGCTCTGCCTTCTCCTCCTCATTTAAGCCCTGTGTCTGGGACTTGTGATAAAGCTCGTTGATGCGCTTTATCCGTTCTTCCATGTTCATGGCTATTTCCTCGCTCATTTGCGCCATTGCGCATACTTTTACCTATTTGTCACATCATTACGCCGACACATGACACATGCGTCAGTCTTTGTGGAGATTATCCACAAAGTCCGGTAGATCAAAGGCTTCGTCCTCATGAGCCACAAAGAGAGTTCCCTCGTTCTCTCCCGCCAAGATCCGATGTAGGATTCCGATGTCTTTGCTGTTTGCTATGATCATATCCACATTGGAGCTGGTGGCGATCTTTGCCGCAATGAGCTTCGTGTTCATACCACCGGTTCCCACATTACTTCCGGTACTTTCCTTGCCCATATCCATCAGTTCGTCGGTCAGTTCCTCAACCTGCTCAATAAATTTGGCATTTGGATTTTGCCTTGGATCATCCGTATATAGCCCGTCAATGTCGGATAAAAGGATCAGAAGGTCGGCTCCCACCAATGCCGCCACAATGGCAGAGAGGGTGTCGTTGTCACCAATGTTGATCTCATAGGTAGCCACGGTGTCGTTCTCGTTTACAATAGGAATCACACCCATATCCAGCAGTTGAGAAAAAGTGTTGTGGGCATTGTAGCGGTTAAGGTTGTCCACGATGGTGTTCTTGGTCATCAAAATCTGGGCCGCCACCTGGTTGTACTCCGCAAAAAGCTTCTGGTAGGTCATCATCAGCCGCGCCTGCCCGATGGCAGAACATGCCTGCTTTACCGCCATGGCCTCCGCCTGAGTGTCCGCCTTGATCTCTTTCAAGTTGATGGCTTTTTTGCCCACAGCGATGGCACCGGAGGTAACTAGCACCACATCTTTTCCCTGGTTGCGTATGTCGCAGAGCTCCCGCACCAGCTTCTCCAGTCTTATGTAGTCCAAGTCCCCTGTCTCCGCGTGCTGCAAGGATGAGGACCCAATCTTTACCACGATACGCTTTTTTTCTTTGATCGCTTCTCTGAGCTTTTCCTTTTGTTGATCCACAAAGTTGCCATTCCTGCGCTTGCGTGCGCGTGTAATCTTGTATCTCACATTAGCGCCAGCCGGTACGCATTTTTGCCGGCTGTGCTTTATTGCAATATCTTAAATTTCATTCCCCGGGAACTTCGGAATCCCATCAAATCCTACCTGCAACTCTTCATCTGTGGGAATATGATCGTTCATTTCGCCGTTGTGGAATTTCTCATATGCCACCATATCAAAATAGCCTGTGCCTGTAAGACCAAAGAGGATAGTCTTTTCCTCTCCGGTTTCCTTGCATTTGAGCGCCTCATCAATGGCCACACGGATTGCATGAGAACTTTCCGGAGCGGGGAGGATTCCTTCCACCCTTGCAAACATTTCCGCCGCTTCAAATACAGCTGTCTGCTCCACTGCCTTGGCTTCCATCAGTCCATCATGATACAGTTGGGAAAGCACTGTACTCATACCGTGGAAACGAAGGCCGCCGGCATGGTTCGCAGAAGGAATAAAGCCGCTTCCCAGAGTATACATTTTTGCAAGCGGACATATCATTCCCGTATCGCAGAAATCATAAGCAAACTTACCTCTTGTAAAACTTGGACAGGAAGCCGGCTCCACTGCGATAAATTGATAATCCTTTTCCCCACGGAGCTTTTCACCCATAAACGGTGCGATCAGACCACCCAGGTTAGAACCGCCGCCTGCGCATCCAATAATGATATCCGGTGTGATCCCATATTTATCCATGGCAATCTTCGATTCCAAGCCGATCACTGACTGATGTAGAAGAACCTGATTCAATACACTTCCCAGCACGTAGCGATAGCCTTCATTTGTGGTGGCCACTTCAACTGCCTCCGAAATGGCACAGCCAAGACTTCCTGTGGTACCCGGATGCTCCGCCAGAATTTTGCGCCCCACATTGGTGGTCTCGGACGGGGACGGAGTTACAGAGGCACCGTAGGTTCTCATCACCTCACGTCGGAAGGGTTTCTGCTCATAGGAAACCTTTACCATATAAACCTTGCAGTCCAGCCCCAGATATGCACACGCCATGGAAAGAGCGGTTCCCCATTGTCCAGCACCGGTCTCCGTTGTCACGCCTTTAAGCCCTTGCTTCTTGGCATAATAAGCCTGGGCAATGGCTGAATTCAGTTTATGGCTGCCGCTGGTATTGTTGCCCTCAAATTTATAATAAATCTTTGCAGGAGTTTTCAGCTTTTCCTCCAGGCAATAGGCTCGCACCAGAGGGGACGGACGGTACATTTTATAAAAGTTACGAATCTCCTCGGGGATTTCCACATATGCAGTATCGTCATCCAGTTCCTGTGCAACCAGGTCATCACAAAATACGCCTCTCAACTCCTCAAAAGTCATAGGCTTTAAGGTTCCCGGATTCAATAACGGAGCAGGCTTATTTTTCATATCAGCGCGCAAATTATACCATGCTTTTGGCATCTCACTCTCTTCCAAATAGATTTTGTACGGTATTTTCACTTCCTGACTCATTTTTAACCTCCAAAAAATTATTTTTAAGTATATCTTACTCTTCCTTCAGCAATCTTTCAAGCAATACTCTGCGGTTGTTGATAAACATTTCCGTTATCTGATAGCTCTCAGTGTCCTCATAAGTACAAGGCTTCATCTCTCCGTCATCAAAGGAAAGGATATCTGCATCAGGGAGCCCCAACAGTATGGGGGAATGTGTGGCAATAATAAACTGGGAGCCCGCTTCCGCCATCTTTGCGATCTGCATGAGCAGGGACAGTTGGCGCTGGGGAGAAAGAGCCGCCTCCGGCTCGTCCATGATATAGAGGCCTTCGCGGTCAAAGGACTGAAAATAGGCGAGGAAGCTCTCTCCATGAGACTGCTCGTGCAGAGACTTTCCTCCATATCTGGCGTAATATAGTTCTTTGGGATCTCCATCCCGATATTCCTCCGCCTTACTCGCTACATTGAAAAAGCTCTCCGCTCTGAAAAAATATCCACTCCCCGGTTTACGGAAGCCTTTCACCATGTGAACCGCATTTCCAAGCGGTGAGATATCATCGTAGGTGCTGAAACGGTAATTTATTGTTCCACCCTCAGGATTGAAGCCGTATGCCACCGCGATCGCCTCGATCAACGTAGACTTTCCGGAACCGTTCTCCCCCACAAAAAAGGTGACATTGTTCGTAAATTCCAACTCACCCATATGTTTGATCGCTTCAATGCTGCGCAGATAGGAGTTCCCCTCTATCTGATCCCAGTCAATGCAGATACTTCGGATAAATCTATCGTTCATTTACTTTCTCTTTCTTAAATCTTTTTTGCATTTGAAATAAATTCTACAAAATCATTTTGCGGAATCGGTTTTGAGAAGAAATATCCTTGGACAAAATCGCACTGCAGATCTGTAAACTTATCCAACATTTCCTGCGTCTCCACACCTTCAATTACAATTTCCATATTCATATCTTTCAGCATTTTAACCGTGTTTTTCAAGAATATCCACACTTTTTGATTGTTGTTCTCATTCGCAAATGACTTATCAAGTTTGATGATTTTAAGCGGCAGTTGGATCACCCGCTGTATATTGGAGTATCCTGTTCCGTAATCATCTAAGGAGAAGCTGATCCCTGCCCGTGTCAGCTGTTTTAAATTATCTATCATGACTTCCTGTTCATAAGCAGCGGCTGTCTCGGTGATCTCAAGATTGATCTTTGCCGGTGAGACATTATATTTCTCCATGATGGAAAGGTACGTCTCCGGAAGGTCGCCGTTCATGACCTGGGCTACCGACAGATTGACTTCTATATATTCAAGGTCAAGTTTCTTATACTCTTCGCTTGCTATGAACTGACAGACCTTCTCAAAAACAAACTCTCCTATCCTGTGAATCGTTCCGTTCTGCTCGGCGGCCGTGATCAACAACTCCGGCGATATAAAACCATGCTCCGGATCAAACAGGCGGATCAATGCCTCCGCAGATACAAACTTGCCTTGCGGGATCGAATAGATTGGCTGATAATACACTTCAAATCGCTCATCTTCAAGCGCCCTTTCAATGATCGCATCAATGTTGTTCTGGATATCAAGCTGCTTTTGATCATACATTTCACTGGCACGCATAATACGTCCGGTATAAGGATCTCTCTGGTGAAAATCTGCTCCGAAAGACATCAGCGTTCTAAAATCCTTAAACTCTTCGGGATATCCGGCGAGCACCATATAAGGCATCAGATTGATATCCAGTCCCATGATGTTGATCCCTTTCTTGAGTTCCTGGTTTAACGCTTCCGCCATCCCCTCAGCTCTGTCGTAGTATCTTCCCCAGAAAACGATCCGGAATCGACCGTTATCCAGATAATACAGATCGGCATGTCCGCGCATTTTTCTATTGATCTCACGTATCTTATTCGCTACTTCCTTCAGTACCTGCATGGCGGAATCAAATCCAACCATGGCCTGAACAGACGGGAAATTGCCAATATTGAGCATAATGATCTTCACATGCTTGTCATTGTAGGAATCTCGTTTTCTGTCATAGACATAGGCGCTGTATTTTGTCAGCTGGGTAAAAGAATCAATATAGTCTTCGGGACGTTGTATGCCAACGCTGACGATCAACAGACCGATTGCCCCGCCAAACATTTCCAAACGGGAGGCGGGATGAACCATCTGTACGATCATTGCCGCAAGTTCAACCGGCACAAACGTACTGGTGGTTATGATCTTAGTGCGGCCCAACAAACTGCGATAGCGAATAATATATATAATAGCAACGATAACATAAACTATCGTACATATGTACAGTAATGGAAACAGCGGCCCCCGTTTATATCCACCCTCAACCGAAAAGACAAGATGATTACCTGCATTGGCTGCCAGAACACTGACCGTCATCACAAACGGTACAAATAATATCGCCTGAAGAATTATATTTTTGCGCAGCTTGTGCCATGTGTCTATCAAACTGATAAGAAACAAAAGATACATCGGCGCACTTAAAAAATGTGTCAATAAATATCCGAAATGCATCGTGTACAGCGCTATGGTATTATTACTTTGCGCATTGTCAAGAAAGACTGCCGCAATATCAAATATCGTCGATGCAATCGTATCTAACGTAAGTATCATAAATAAGCGGTTTGAAATACCCCTTGTCATTTTTCTGATATAACATGAGTGCAGCAAAACAATAAGCAAAATCAGCGCCGCAATATCATAACTGACATTTTTCATATCACAATCCTCCCGAACTTACTTCTCCGGTTAAAATCATTTTTCTTTTTCCATGGTTTTATCCATACATTGAAACTCCTCCGCAATCTTCTCGGCCACACGAATTCCGTCCATCGCCGCCGAGGTGATCCCACCTGCATATCCGGCTCCTTCCCCACAGGGGTACAATCCTCTCACGCCATCCGACTGCAGGTTTTCACCCCTGCAGATCCGCACCGGCGAAGAGGTTCTGCTCTCTACTCCGAGAAGCACTGTATCTGAACGGTCAAAGCCTTTGATCTGTCTGCCAAAGACTTCCATCCCCTCCACGAATGCCTGATTACATTCCTCCGGCAAAATACTGCTCAGATCGGCCCACTCATAATCTCCTTTGCACTGAGGGGTGATCCGACTCGTATCCGCAATTTTCAAATTGTCATCCGCAGGCTGCATTGCCTTGATCTTTTCCGGTTCTGCACCGCTTTTTGCACTTCCCTTTACTGCCTCCCGAAAATCTCCATATCGCTGCACCGGGATCTTTCCTTTTGCCAACCGATAAGCCTTTTCCTCCAACTTCCGCTGAAAGGCAATTCCCGAAAGCGGCTCATCCGAACCATAATCCTGTGGCGTCACCGACACAATAATGGCGCTGTTTGCATTGACACCGTCTCTTCCGCTGTAGCTCATCCCGTTCACCGCCAGATGTCCCTCCTCCGAGGAGGCATTGACCACATAGCCTCCGGGACACATGCAAAAAGAGTATACTCCTCTGCCTGAGCTGGTCTTGGCGGTCACCTTGTAAGCAGCAGCTCCCAGCTTTCCCGACTCTTTCACCCCGTATTGACTTAAATTTATCATTTCCTGCGGATGCTCCACACGGAAACCCACAGCAAAGGACTTGGCCTCCATGGGAACCTGCTTTTCCTGAAGCATAAAAAAAGTGTCTCTGGCACTGTGGCCGATGGCAAGTACCAACTGCTCACAGGGGAGTTCTCTCTCCCCATTGATCATTACACCATTCACCGCGCCATTTTTGATCAACACCTCCGTGACCTGACTCTCAAAATGCACCTCACCCCCCAGGCGAATGATCTCCTTCCGCATAGCCTTCACCACATGGCCCAACACATCCGTACCAATGTGAGGCTTTGCCTCATAAAGAATGGATCCCTTGGCCCCAAAGTGCACAAAGGTTTCCAAAACCGCCCTGTTTCTGCCATCTTTATCCTTCACAAGCGTGTTCAATTTCCCATCAGAGAAAGTGCCAGCTCCACCTTCCCCAAATTGCACATTGGAAACCGGATCCAAGATACCGGTCTGCCAGAACCGCTCCACATCCTGCAGTCTGCTCTCCACATCCCTGCCCCGTTCCAAGAGAATGGGGCGATATCCATGAAGCGCCAGAAAATATCCACAGAACAGCCCCGCAGGCCCTATTCCCACAATGACCGTGGGGTGCTTCTGAACCACCTGTCCGCTTTTGGGAAAACAATATGACACATCTGTCATCTTTTTGATCTGTCCGCTGACACCTTTCCCATGAGCCGCCTTTTTCAGAACTTTATCCTCGTTATTCAACTCCACATCCACCGTGTAGCTATAAAAAAGCTCCGGCTTTTTTCTGGCGTCGATGGATTGTCTCTGAATTTCCAATTTTTGGATATTCTGTACAGGAACACGCAGTAGTTCTGCCACTCTCTTGGAAAGCTGCTCCTGTGTATGCTCTGTCCTCAACTTTACCTGTGTAACCCGAATCATATGTATGCACCTATATAGCTCACATTATCTCTTAGCGGCCGCCATACCTGCCAGATAACCACTGCTCCACGCCCACTGTAGGTTGTAGCCGCCGCACCTGCCATCCACGTCCAAGATCTCTCCTGCAAAATAGACGCCCGGAGCTTTCTTTGACTCAAGACTCTCCGTCACCTCTGTATGAGGTACACCTCCGGCGCTCACCTGCGCATTGTCATAGGAGTTCACACCTGTCACGGTCACCTCCCAGTCCCAGCACAGTTCAAGCACTTTTGAGAGCGTTTTCTTGTCCGTCTGTTCCACCGGCTGTGATCCTTTGAGACCTGCCAGCTTTATAAAAAGCTGCATGAGCTTTTTGTGGAGGAGTCCCGTAAAAAATTCCTCCACCGTCCGATCTCCCATTAAGATCAGCCGATTGATCAACAATATTTCCAAATCTTCCGCCTTGTAATCCGGCAAAAGCTGTATATGTACCGAAACCTGTTTTTGCTCTTTCAAGAGATAAGCCACCTGGCGGCTTAACTGAAACACCGGAATTCCCGATATTCCACGCTCCGTAAGTTGTAATTCCCCATACTCTGCAGCTACACATTCTTCTCCCCGAAAAACAGCCACTTTAGCCTCCGCACGGACACCGGACACCGACCGGAAATAATCCTCTTTGCACCGAAGCTGTACCAGCGCCGGCACTGTCGGCACCAGTGAATGTCCCAGCTGCTTTGTCAGCACAAAACCGCTTCCGTCCGATCCCGTCTTGGGTGCAGCCATACCTCCACAGGCGATCACCACCCTGTCAAAGAAATATTCTTTTCGTCCGCCGTAAACCTTGATCCGTCCCTCTGCCAGTCGTTCTATCCGGTCAATCCTGCAGTCTGTGGTCACAACAATGCCCAGACTCTTTAACTCAAAACGAAGCACATCCAACACTGTCGAAGCCTGCTCACTGGCCGGATAAAGATACCCGCTCTTGTCCTTGATCAGAAGCCCGATTCCCTGAAAAAAATGGATCATATCATCCACATCGAACTCCTTCAACCGTTCCTCAATCCACTCTTTCTCTGCGCCATAATATTGCTCCGCCGACAAGTCCAAATTCCCCAGGTTACACTTTCCATTTCCCGTCATCAAAAGCTTCTTGCCCACACGGCCATTCCTCTCCAAGATCGTCACCCGAGCCCCCTGCCTGGCCGCCGTGATCGCCGCCATCATCCCGGCTGCGCCACCGCCGATCACACCCACTGTCAAGTTCTTCATACTAACCTCCATATCCTATCTGTGACCTCACGACGAATACGTCTCCAAGAAATCATACAAAGCCGCCTGATCCTCCATCCACATCATCTGAATGATCTCCATCTGCACATCTTCCGGCAGCTGCTCAAGCAGGATCCCCGTATTAATATACACCGTCTCCAGATCCTCCAGATAGACTATTACCTCATTGTCCTGAACTGCCAAATAAAACCCTTCGCTGGGCTGTAGGTACTCATAATTCATCTGTACCACGACACGCTCCCTCGAGAAGGACAACACTTCCAACCCGACAAATCCCCTCTCCAGTTCCGACAAAGGCGGATAATTTCCATAGGTCTCCATCGCCTCCAAAAACTGCTCGCGATTCATCCCTACATACTTCGGCGGCAGCCTCCAAGTGGTCTCCACCACCGTATGACGAACCAGATCCGTCTCCTCCAGCACATACTCCGTATCCGCAGACAGTTTCTCCCCTGTGGAAGCAACTGGTATAGTTCCCTCTCCCTCAGCGGACAAAACAAATTCATTGATCTGCAGATCATAGGCGTTCTCTGACATCTGTGTCTCCAGAAAATCAACCCACTCTACGCTCCCTTTCTGCTCTGTCTTTATATCTCCCGGATAAAAAAACTGTACCGCTTTCATCCCTGCAAAAAAGCCCACCGTCAGCATGAGCAACGGATAAAACAAAAACAAACTGATACCTTTTACAAATCTCATATTTCCTCACACACAATATTAGTTTGCTTTTAGTATCAGTCTTTTTCTATAATATTATACAAATTTACGAATAAACCCGAAGCATCTGTCCCAGTACCCTGACCAACCCTCCCGCCGGCACATGTTTTAAATCCTGTTCCCTGAAATTCCGCATCAGCACTAACGCTATCCAATACACGATCCAAGATGCTGCCAAACAGACGATCACTGTCACCAAAGCTCCTAAATGAGGTGAAATTGCCTTGCCAACAAACAAACATACAAGTCCCACCACACAGGCGCATCCGGCAGGAAGCCCAAGAGACTGCACCCAGTCAATTCCCGACTGCAGTTCCCTGCAGGACAAAATGCCAAGCAACGCACACAACACAATGTTCGCGATCATGCCTGCATACACATAAGAATTCACGCCAAGTTTCCCAACATTGACAAACAGAAGTGCGCTGACAAAAAATGTCAGGCTCATAACACCAAGCCCCAGAAGGAGCAGATAACGTTTGCCCGCAATCCAGAGAAACCTATAGAAATATCCGGAAAGGGCTGTAAACAGAATCGCAAAGGCGCCATAAGAAAACATGGCTCCTGCATCCGTCACGCCACTTTTGCAGAAAATTTCCGCCACATAATTTCCCATAACTGCCAAAAAGACAGAAAAGAATAACCCATACACCACCGTCACATGAAGACCGGTCTGGAAAATACTCCTCGCATATTTAGGTTCATCCCTGCGAACATAAGTCTGAACTTTCGCAGCTGCAGGCAGGATCAGCGCGTCAATCAGACAGACAACGCCACCTGTGAGTACCAGATATTTTCCGTAAAAGATGCCATAGGTAATCTCTATATTCACAAGTTCCGAGGCCGCCGCTCCCAAAAGAAACAATCCGATCCAAATTGGAAGTCTTTGCAGCATACCAGACAGAATTTCCCCTGCCATATTTCCGTACAAAGCGCGCAACACACTGCTAAAGGAATCGATAGATTTTAATCCTTCCGCCGGATCTGCCACATTCTTTTTGCTGCCTCCCCTGTAGATGATCCCTAAGAATAACAGCAGGAAAAGCTCTGTCAGCGCCGCAGCCACCGCCACTCCGATGGCACCGTACATACCTACAAACTTGTGCTGCCCAAGCAGCGCGCTGACCATTTCTCCATATCTCATAAACAAATTCCCAAACAGCAAACCAAAGCCGATAAAAAACACCTGACGAAGCACCGCTGACACTGCCGTGGGAAACTCTGAACCCTTCCCCTGAAAATATCCCAGTAATATGGACTCTACCGTTCTAAGCAAAAGCGCAGCCGCCAGTATCACCGTCAAAAATGCCCCGTTTGGCATGTGAAATACATTTGTCACCACAATGCCACCCACTGCAGCCAACAAAATACTCATCACAAGTCCCAAAAGTCCCTGTGAGATCAGCGCGTATCTGCGGATCCGATACATATTTCTATATTGGTTCCTGGCATTTTTAGCCCGAAGCATCCGTCCCAGGGCATCCGGTACATTCTGACCTACCAAGATCCACATAAAGGAGAAAACCTCATACGCCGCCGCAAAATACGCCAGCCCATTCTCTCCCATATAATTTCCCAATAATAAAAGCGCGACCGCGCCCAACAAATGAGCCAGGCTCTCGATCTGCCTTCTCTTCACTTCCACCTGATTCATAGAATCTTCCTCTTCATCATATGTATTATTCTCGGATCATTCTCTGGTAATTCCCAGTCCTGCAAGAATCGCTTCCTGCTTCTCCTCCATGACTTTAGCCTGTATATCCTCCATGTGATCGTATCCGCACAGGTGAAGCATGCTGTGTGCCACAAGAAAGGCAAATTCTCTCTTCTCACTGTGACCGAAACTTACTGCCTGCTCTTTCACTCTGTCCACAGAGAGGATAATATCCCCTAGGAGCAATTCCCCCGTGTCGGGGTCAAAATAGTCGGCCTCTTTCTCCTCGGAAATGACAAAGTCCGCCTCCGTTGCAAAATCCACATTGGGGAACGAGAGCACGTCCGTCTCCTTGTCAATTCCTCTGTACTCCCGATTAAACCGCCGAATTCCCTCGTTGTCCGTCAAGATCACGTTAAGCTGCACCTCATAAGGACAATTTTCCTCCAAGAGAGAAGCCTCCGCCACTTCCTTTACGAGAGTTTCCGGATCAAAGGAAAAAACGCTCTCCGTTTCATTCTCAACGTAAAAAGTCATAATACAGCTTCTCCTCCTTGAAAATTTTATGCATGGTGATCAACTCCTTCAAGGTCAGGTTGCTGTTAAAAAAAACTTTTCTATCGTCAAACTTTTTAAAGACAGAGTCAACAATCTTATCGTAATCAGGAGTGGCATTCTTGTCCTCCTTCAGCAGTTTGGTGATGCTGCTCACAATCTCATCCGCACACATAAGCACTGCCGTCTCTTTCTCCCAGCTGTCGTGCTCTCCCTCATCTCTTGTTATATACTCATTTAAGAGCCGAACCGCCGCGGGCGGAAACTTATACTTTTTCATAATAGCGGGAGCTTCCTCAACAATCTTGTGATAGTAGGCCGCACATTTGATGGCATTGACATCCATGGAAAATCTTCCCGCGATCCGCTCACAAAAATATGCCGTATGCACACCGTGAAAATATTTATCCCTGTCCTCTTTCTTACAGTTGACCAGTATCTCATTCTCCGTGTCGTTCAACTCCAGATATTGCACCCTAAGAGGGTACACCACTTGCGTGGAAAATACTTTGATCAACCCCAAAAGCAGAACGCAGGAAATGATCAGATTGACCACCGGCACCACGAAATCCTCAAATGCCGGTCTTTTATTAGCGGTCAGGATCAAACTGGCAGTCTCACACACCAGAAGACTAAGCACCGACAGAAAAAGGGGTATGCCAATCTTTACCTCATTTTCAATGCGGCAAAACAGACACACTCCAAAAATTCCGCTGAGCAGATATAGGAAAAAAACTCCCACCGATGCCCCGCTCAGCAGAGCCGGTATCATCATAAGCACAATGGATGCCACGATCCCTGCCACCGGACTGCTAAATAGGGAAAGCATCACAAACACCGGCAGGAAAGGCCATCCCTCCACCGGCAAAAAAACGCACGCAAAAGAGACTGCTATTCCTCCCAGAAAACCCAGCCAAAATCGGGACAAGTGCTTCGCGTTGTCGTAATGCAGTTCATCATCCAGGTATTCTCTACGGACCCGAAATCCCACCAGCGCCACGCCAAGCACCGCCATCACTATACAACTCAGCGTCTTGTCAAAGGCAAGCTGTTCAAGGTAGGATACTCCGTAGATCCCCATCACCACAAGGAGCATACAAAAAAGCTCCGGCAAAAAAAGCATGATGTTTAATTGTCTCTTATCTTCTTCCATTTCCACGTTTCTCTCGGTTTCTGTTTTTTTCTTTCGCTTCGTAGTCGTCATAGGCCTTTACGATCCGCTGTACCAGCGGATGTCTGACAACGTCTTTGCTGGTCAGATTGCAGAAAGCGATATCATCTATCTTACTTAACACCCTGGTCGCTATGTCCAATCCTGATCCGGTTCCCGCCGGCAGATCTTTCTGGGAGGCATCACCTGTCACCACCACCTTAGAACCAAACCCAATGCGGGTCAAAAACATTTTCATCTGAGCCGGCGTGGTGTTCTGAGCCTCGTCCAAAATAATGTAAGCGTTATCCAAAGTGCGGCCGCGCATGTAGGCTAAAGGTGCCACCTCGATCAAACCCTTCTCCATATTTTTGGCAAAGCTCTCCGCCCCCATGATCTGGTGAAGCGCATCATACAGAGGGCGCAGATAAGGATCCACCTTGCTCTGCAGATCGCCCGGCAGAAAACCCAGCTTCTCCCCCGCCTCGATAGCCGGGCGGGTCAAAATAATACGACTGACTTCCTCATTTTTGAAAGCAGTGATCGCCATAGCCATGGCCAGATAGGTCTTACCGGTTCCTGCCGGTCCCAGTCCAAACACGATCATGTTGTTTCGGATGGCATCAACATATTTTTTCTGCCCTAAAGTCTTTGGCTTGATAGGTTTCCCGTTTATCGTGTGACAAATATGATCGGAGTCAATCTCCACGATAACATCTTCCTGTTCTTCCATTCCCATAGTGATCGCGTAATCTACGCTTTGCTCCTCAATCTCGTTTCCACGCTCCGAAATGATGGTGAGTTGTCTTAAGACATTCTGTGCCCGATGTGCATTCTCCTCCTCGCCGGTGATGATGACCTGGCCATTGCGATTTATCACTGTCACCCGAAAGTCATGCTCCAGCTTTTTGATGTAGGCGTCCTGCATGCCAAATACTTTCTGCATATGCTCCGCGGGCATATCCATCCTTACGGAAACCTCACTCATTCGTTTCGCTCTCTCCTATGTCAGGTATTGTGGTGTCCACACTTCTGCCCACCCGCTCCTGCACCAGAAACTCCCCGTACAGCATCCATTCACCACCACTTGTATCTATTCTAACATCTTTTTCAATAATTTGTACCCCTTTTTCCTCTAAAGTTGAAAGAAATATGGTTAAATTTTCATTAAGAAGTGTCTCCGCCTCCTCCAAAGAGTATTCATATTCCACGTTTTGGTACTCTCTGTAAGTGTAGCTGCCCCAGTAAGCAGGGATGGAAAGGCGCTCGAAAATAAGAGGCCTGCTCTGCCGGATCACACTGTCATAGACCAGGAAAGGCCGCTCCATTGGCATTCTCCATTCCTTGTCACCCACCCGTAAAAAAAAGCGTGAACGGGTTCGCCCTGTGTACTTTTTCTTCACATAGTTAAAGGGAAGCGTTATGGTCTCCGTCCGCATATGTTCAATCACAATATCCGCATCCGCTTCCACCAGCTGATATTCCCGGATTGTCGTATCGTCATTGTAGATGGGCACAAGCCCCTCCACCAAAACGGTTCCCTCCTCCACCGTGTCTCCGATCGCAACCATTGGGATGCCGCTTCGCACGATCATGGACACAACTATGCCGTTGTATTCCGCAACCAGATTTGTACCTTCCGCCTTCTTCGTCTCCTCCACGGTGATAGGTGCATCATTCTCCTTGATATCAATCTGAAGCCTCGTGCCGGACAACTTGGCGGATGTCCATGTAACCTGTGGAAATTTTCTGCGAATTGCTTTTTCCAGTTCCTCAATATTTAGTTCACTCTGCTGCATGCCGATCCGAACATTTTCCGCCATCAGAAATTCGTTGAAAGCGTCTTCCGTGATCTGATAGTTGCCCTCCAGATCAATATCCCAGATGTAGAGAGAAGACCACACCCAGAAGAGAACAGCCAAGACGGATCCAACGAGAAAAACTTTCCGGTGCTTTAACGTTGGTATAAAAAAGGGTAGTCCATATCTCTGCAATATGGCTACCCTTGTGCCTGTCTTTTTTACAATGGGGCGCAGCTTATAGAAGCTGCTAAGAGAGATGCTCATATAATAAGCATCACCGTCACGCACAATATCCCACAAGAGGATGTCCCTGTTGCTGCACAAGTTCATAAACCGCTCCGGTGAGAACCCCCAGACCCTTATCCTAAGGTAACCTCTCAGATACCGCAATATACCTATCATGTACTAGCTCTCCTTTATGTCACGACTGCTTCTCTAAAGGTATCTGACGCAGGCGATAGTGCCGCTGATCTTCATATCCTCATTGGTATAATAGTCGATGGACAGCCGATTCCCCTCGAAGCAGACCTGACAGGTCTTGCCCTGAAGAAGGATCACGTTTTCCGTATATTCCAGTATGCCTTTGTAATTCTCGATCCAGGCCTCCGCATTGCCCGTCAAGGTCACGCGAAGCGCCCCCAGACAGACATCTTTGGGAAGCTTTAAGGAATCGATAAACTGTTCCTTTTTAGGAGTTTTTTGGTTTTTCTTCATGGTAAAATATATGGATGTTTTTTTAGTAATATGAGTTACAGTTTGTACAATTATTATCCTTGACTTGCCTGCTCGATTTGTAGATAATACCTATTAGTTGATAAAGAATATCAGGTAGACGAATTGATAAGGTGATGAAATTATGGAGATTACTTTTCGATTGGGAACTATGGAGGATCTCGACGAGATTTTTCAAATTTTTCAGCGGGCAATAAAACGCATGGACGAACATAATATTCCGCAGTGGGATGATATATATCCCGATAAAGAAACGTTTAGACAGGACATTATAAAGCAGGAACTGCACGTTGGGGTTATCGCTTCTGACGAGATCGTCTCAGTCTATGTAGTCAATCAGGAATGTGATCCGCAATATCAAATGGGCAGCTGGAGCTGCCCATTCACTTCCTGCCGCATCATACATAGACTCTGCGTCAATCCCGCCTTTCAAAACCGCGGTGTCGGCAGACAGACCATGGAACACCTTGAGAGGGAATTATATTCTCAGGGAGTCCGCTCCATCCGTCTGGACGCATTTATGCAAAACCCCTATTCTCTTCGTATGTACTATTCTCTATCGTATCGCATTGTAGGTTATACCCAGTGGAGAAAGGGACGGTTTTGCCTACTGGAGAAGAAACTGTAGTTCCTCCGCCGTGTCCACAATCCGATCTGCTCCTTGGCTTCGCAAAAACACCTTCTCGCGAAAACCCCAGCTCACGATCACACAGTCCATCCCCGCATTTCGTGCCATAGCAATATCCACCTCCGAATCTCCGATGTAAACAGCCTTATCCCGCGGGACAGCAAGCGTTTCCAAAATTGCATCCACCATGTCCGGCGCGGGCTTTTTTGCGATGCTTTCCCTCTCGCCGACCGCAGCGTCAAATAACCCCTCAAAGTATTGATGACAGAGATCATGCACGGCAGCATCCGCCTTGTTAGAGACCACCGCTGTCTTCTTTCCATGCTGTCGCAAATTTTTTATCAAACTGACAATGCCGTCATATGGTTTTGTCTTGTCTGCACAATGTTCCCGGTAATACTTCAGATGTTCTCGATAAATCTGATTTCTTGTCTCCTCCGGCACATCTTCCGGAGCCGCCCTCTCAATCAACTTTTTCAAGCCGTTTCCCACAAAGCTTTTGACCTCATCCAGGGTACGGACTGGATACCCAAATAGTTCTAACACATGATTCAAACTGTCTGCCAAATCCTCAAGCATGTTTAATATCGTCCCGTCCATATCAAAGATCACAAGCTCATATTTTGCAGGGTTCATCGGATAACCCCCTTGATAAACAGTCTTTCTTCCGGCACTGTACTCTCAATGGCATAGGCTTTTAAGAAACGTTCTTTCGCCTGTGCAAGCTTCTCTCTGTCATTTGCATGCAGGTACGCAAGCGGCTCTCCTTTCTTTACCGCATCGCCCACCTTTTTTTCAAGCACAAGTCCCACCGCAAGATCGATCTCACTCTCCTTGGTCTCCCGTCCTCCACCCAGTATCAGGGAACAAACACCGATCTCATCACAGGCGATATGGGACACATACCCGTCCACGGGAGAGACAACCGGCTCCACGACAGACGCCTTCGGCAGAAGACTCGTGTCGTAAACGGCTCTTTCATCTCCGCCCTGAGCTCTCACAAAAGCAGCCAGCTTATCTAATGCACTGTTGTCCTTGATCACTGCCAAAAGCTTCTCTCTTGCCTCCGCATCCTCCTTAGCCAGTCCTCCAGCCACAAGCATCCGGCTTCCCAATGCAAGACACAGCTCCACAAAGTCGGCCGGACCGTTTCCCTTAAGAGTTTCAATAGCCTCGATCACTTCCAACGCATTTCCCACTGCATAGCCCAAAGGCTGATTCATGTCGGAGATGACTGCTGAGGTATTTCTTCCGGCATTTTTGCCAATCTTGACCATCTCTTTAGCCAGTGCAAAGGCATCTTCTTCCGCCTTCATAAAAGCACCGCTTCCGGTCTTAACATCCAGCACGATTGCATCTGCACCGGCGGCCAGCTTCTTGCTCATAATGGAACTTGCGATCAGAGACATATTATCCACGGTGGCAGTCACATCCCGGAGAGCATACAGCTTTTTGTCTGCAGGGGCCAGATCCGCCGTCTGCCCCATGATAGCGATACCGATCTCGTTCACATTGTGAATAAACTGCTCCGTGGTAAGGGCCGTGGTAAAACCGGGAAAGCTCTCCAGCTTGTCGATGGTGCCTCCCGTGTGGCCCAATCCTCTTCCGCTCATCTTGGCCACCGGAACGCCGCAAGCCGCCACCATCGGTGTCAGTGCCAGAGATGTCTTGTCTCCCACACCGCCGGTACTGTGTTTATCCACTTTCACTCCTTTGATCGCTGACAATTCCAGCAGATCTCCGCTCTCCGCCATGGCCATGGTCAAAGTGCAGGTCTCCGCCTCCGTCATCTTTTGAAAATAGATCGCCATCATCAGGGCTGACACCTGATAGTCCGGAATCTCCCCTTTCGTGTATCCCTGAACAAAAAAGCGAATCTCCTCCTCCGAAAGTTCTCCGCCGTTTCTCTTTTTCATAATGATATCGTACATTCTCATAGCCAGCACCTCCTGCTTATTGTCTACAGTATACCATACCCTTCCTTGACTTTCCAGATGGCACGTTATAAGATGAGATTAGGAAACTTTTTATTCTACAAGGATGTGGAGGAACAAATATGTCTTTTTTTAACAAAATGTTTGGAAGTAAAGAAAAGAAGCTGGAGGAGCTTTTGGCCTCCCTGAAGGAATCCCAGAAAAAGAAAGATTTCGTGGCTGTCTGCAAGCTTTACTATGAGATTGGGGGAAGATACCGCAGTGAAGGTAATCACCTGAAAGCAAGACTCTATCTGAACCGCTTTGACACTCTTGCCGGCAGTCAGGATGATATTTATGCAAAGATCAATGAAAAGTGGATGGACACTGCTTCCGAGTGGATAGACGAGTACGACGAGGATGAATCCTTCTACATAAACCAGATGCGGGATCATGTGGAGGAGCTTTCCGCCTCCTTAAACGGCCGCCAAAAGATTCAGTGGAACCTTCTCACTATGGCGCGATTTGACACCCTGTTTCAGAGAATGTCCACACTGCCCGGATTGGACTTTCTCGCTAAGTACAAGAAAGCCCTGACTATCTATTCCCAGAATCTTTACCGCGCCATCGACCAGTCGGAGTACGAAATGATCAGCGATTTTTTGAAGGACTTCTACCCTTTCACCGACTCTCTGGCGTTAGCAGACACAGGAAACCGTCTGCCCATGGCAAGCAGCGCCGCCTTTGAATGTTACGACCTGATCGGCGGCGACACTCTGTTAAATATCTACAATTTACTGGCCGATCTGACAGAACTGACGGAGTTAAAAAGGGATGCTTATCAGGTGCGCACAGACGTTGTGACCAACACGCTCCTCGCCGACTATTACATACGCACCATGGAAGGTGACATTCGCAATGTGCCCGCTGTGAAAGCCGAGGAAAAACGCATTTTGGACGACTATCGCTTTGTGTCGGGAAGTCCTGACAAAGAGCAGTTCTTTGAGCGTTTTGACAAATACCGCAGGCTTTCTCTGCCCGCGTTCGTCACCCCTGCCCGGGAAATGTAAGGGTGATACACAATCTCTCCTCCTCATAGTGTGCCGTGATCGTTCCTCCCAGCTCCTCCGTCAGACTCTTTGCGATAGAGAGGCCCAATCCGGTGGACTTTCGGCTATTCTCCACCGTGTAGAAACGGTCGAACAACCGCTCCACCGACACAGCATCCAGCCCCGAAGCCCTGTTTGCAAAGACGATCACACCATCCTCCCCCATGATGATCTGCAGATCGCCATCACTGTATTTTACGGCATTTGCAATGATATTTTCAAAGATGCGGGACAAGAGTTTCCCGCTGCTTCTGCGTGTGACAGGACGCTTTGGCAGTAAAATCTCCGGCGTGATCCCAGCCTCTGTAAGCGCCGCATAGCTGGCCGCAACACTCTCTTCCAGCACCTTGTTTACCACCACTTCCTCACAAACTTTTTCCTCATTTTTAGCAGTAAGAATAGTATACCGGAACAATTCTTCCGTCATCTGCTTTAAATGCTCCGTCCGGTTTCGTATGATTGAAAGATATCGGAGCGTCTCCCCATCTTTCTCTCCGGCTTCCAAAAGCTCCAGATAACCGCTGATGGCGGTGAGAGGTGTGCGGAGATCATGGGAGACATTGGTGATCGCCTCCCGCAATTCTCTGTCTCCCTGCTCATACCGCTGACGTATGTCGCGCAGTTTCCGAAGCTGTACATTAATGTCATTCGCCAGTTCCCGCACCGCGCGATCATGTCCGGATATGGTGATGAGCGTGTTGGTCTCACCGCGCAGTCTATCCGCAAACCGCTCTCTGATCTCCTGTATGGACTGTCGTATTAATATGATTTTAACTGACAGTATTGTCAGAATCATTCCTAAACACCCGATCACCAGCCACAATATTTCCTCCATACAAATCTTTCTCCCTATTCATCCTCGCTGCAGACATACCGTCAGATTCTCCGCCGTAAAGTTCCCGTCAACGTCTTTGTATCGCTGCTTCTTATCGGATATCCTTCTTCCGAAAAAGGAAAACCCCGATTCCCGTGGTCGCCACCGTCACCCCAAGAGCAAAAGCAGGCCACCTCTCTATGCGCGCAAGCTCCACACTGGCGAGCTGTATCCCCTGTCCGACGGGAAAGATGTCCTCCACAAATTCCATTGCTGCCCGCTCGGCGGGATTCCAGACATAATTAGGGTTGGGAGTTTTGTTCTCTATAACTTCCCCTTCTTCGCTTATCCTCCACCTCGAATGCAGATACTCCTTCTCCCCCAACCGGGAGTCTATCCACATTCCCAAAAAAAGCATCAAAAAGAAAATTACCAGGTTGATGACAAGCGCACTCTTCCCCTGCTGCATCCATGCGACAGTAGACAGAGCGATTCCCGAGCAGGCGACGGCAATCAATACGCTTGCAAAAACCATCCGCAGTAAGATCCAAACTCCGATTCCCAATTCAGACCCCCAAACCAAGTCAATCAGCGCACTCACCGCGATTGTCACAATGCACAGAAATACAGCTGCCACCGTGCAGACAATCGTCTCTGCCAGATATATGGAGGTTCTGTTGTGACCTGCGATCACCTTGTTGCGCATGGTTCCGTCCTCATATTCCGTCCCCATATAAAGGCTTACAAACACAGAGATCACAAAGCCAAAATAGGGCATGATCATAAAGACAACATCCTCCAGATCCATATATTTTATATATGTCACCGTTTCCTCGAATCTCCCGGTCTCGTCCGACGTGACACTGGAACTCGTCATCACATTGGCATTGAAAGCCATGATCTCCATGAACACTAAAAAGATCAAACACCACCAAAATATCTTGCTTTTCCAAAGTCTCACAAATCCTGCGCGAAGTAATCTACTCATTGTGCTCACCTCCCACCAGATTGATGTAATAGCTCTCAAGGCTCTCATCCCTGTTCTCCATGGAAAGAACCTGACAGTTTGCTTCCGCCAGCGAAAGCACCAGCTCGCTAATTGCCACTTCACCGTAGACAGCAACCGACCCCTGTGCCGCAGCCATCCTCCGTGATACAGTCGTTTCACTATCATCTGCCCTTGTCCCACTACCCTCGGACACGATTTCATATTCCAGTCCTGCATCGATCAGCACAAGGCTTGCCGCCTCCACGTCGGACACCTTAAGAATCACACTCTTCCTGCAGGCCGCTATAAGTTCCTTGGCACTGATCTCCTGCACCATATGCCCGTTGTGAATAAAACCGTAATGTGTTGCCAGACGGGAAAGCTCGTCCAAAATATGGCTGGAAATCAATACCGTGATCTGCCGCTCTCTGTTCAGCTTTAGGATCAGCTCTCTTATCTCAATGATCCCCTGCGGATCCAGCCCGTTTGCCGGTTCATCCAGGATCAGGAAATCCGGATCGCCGCACAGTGCGATGGCAATCCCCAGACGCTGCTTCATTCCCAGCGAGAATTGCCTTGCCTTCTTCTTACCGGTATCTGCAAGTCCAACCAGTTTTAAAAGCTCCGGGATCTGATCGAAGGATGGAAGACCCAAAATTCGATACTGCTCCTTTAAATTTTCCTCCGCAGTCATGTCCAGGTAGATCGCTGGGGACTCCACAACCGCTCCCAGACGCTTTCTGGTGTCCAAAATCTCCCGCTCCCTATTGTGTACGCCATACAGGGTGTAATCGCCCTCTGTGGGCTCCTGAAGGCCACAGACGACCCGTATCAGCGTTGTCTTGCCCGCACCGTTTTTGCCCACCAGACCGTAGATCGCGCCCTTGGGCACCCGCATATTAAGCCCGGACAATGCCGGAAAACGCCGATACCGCTTGCTCAGCGCATTTACCGTCAACACATACTCCATGATAAAACCTCCTGTTTTCTTATGTTTACTGCTGTGATATTATGTTACCGAAAAAGAATAAGAAAATAGAAAAGAAAACAGTTAAGAAATGGTAAAGATTACAGATTGTATTATTCCTTTGGATCGCGCAGCTTAAAACCGATTCCCCAGACGGCCTCGATATAGTCCCTGCCTGTGGGCTGCTTTAACTTCTTGCGCAGATTGCTGATGTGTACTTTCAGGGAACTCTCCCCGCCGTCCGGTGTGTCATAGCTGATCCGCTCTAAAAGAACCGACCGGGTGATGACCTGACTCGGATTCTGCATCAGCAGCTTAAGAATAGCATACTCCGTCCTGGTCAGACGGATCCGCTCCCCTGAGGCAGTCACGCTGTACTCTCTCGTATCCATCACAAGATCCCCGAAAATGAGCACGTCTCCAGCAGGCGCTTTTTTGTTCCTAAGCTGCACCGCCACTCTGGCCAACAGCTCCTTCGTGTCAAAAGGCTTGGTGATATAGTCAGCTGCACCGCCAAACAAGAGCTTTACCTTATCCTCCACATCCGCTTTGGCGCTGACCACGATCACAGGTATGCCGGTGATCTGTGCCAACACTTCCTCGCCGTTTATCCCCGGGAGCATAAGGTCTAAGAGGATCAGGTCCGGTTTGCGCTCCTTTAAAAGAAGCAGGGCCTCCGTTCCGGAGTAGGCGCGGGACACACCGTAGCCCTGTCCCAAAAGCACCTCCTCCAGAAGGTTCCCTATGTAAATGTCATCATCTATGACCATGATATTGCTCATCGCATATCAACCTACTTTTCTCAGGACTCTATCGTTGCCAGAGCGATCACCTTGCCGACCACAGACAGCGCCTGAATCTCGTTCTCCGACCAACGGCTTCTTCCGTTTTTCTTGGCAAACATTATGTAGCCTCTGTATTTGCCCTCCTCCACGATCTTGTAGAAGAGCGCGGATTCAATCTGCTTTGCCTTCAACAATTCCTGCAATGAAGTATCCGCATTGCCCAGATTGTAGGTTCCGTTCATCACAAAGAGATTATCCTGGTCAAACATTGTCAGAAACTCTTCGCTTAACTGGACATAAGATATCTCTTTCTCCTCGGAGGTAAAACCATTCTCATTCCAGCTAAACATAAGAGGTCTGCCATACCCGATCAACTGAATCTCATCCAACCCAAATCCATACGCCACCTCCGTCACCAACATCTCGTTGGTCACGTTCCGCTTGACCAGATAATGCTCCAGCATCCGCTGCAGGATACCGTTCTTATCCTGCTTAAGGTTGTCAACGACCTTTACTCCGTCCTCCGTCTGAGTAGTCACACCGTGGATCTCCGGACGGTAGATCACATAGCGGTTCTTGCCCTTCTCCTTCGCCCTATACAGCATCTCATCCGCCAACTGAAAAACTTTCTCATAGCAATCTCCGTGATCCGGATAGCATGCCGCGCCGATGGAACAAGTAAGGTTTACATCGTCCCTCTTTCCTTTGTAAAGCCACTCAATATTGGTCCGGATAGTTCGAAGAAGGTTGCGGATCTCTGTGTGCTCAGCAAGCTGATCGACAACGATAAACAGCTCATCTCCACCGATGCGCCCCACCATACCACTGTTGCCAACCGCGTCCTTGATCACCTCCGCGGAAGCTGCCAGTACCTCGTCCCCAAACATGTGACCCAGCGTGTCGTTGATGATCTTAAAATTATCCAAATCTATGATCCCAAGGAATACTTTCTTGTCGTCCTCCACCATACGGATCGCCCTCTTGGCATAGTCGATGATGGCTCTCTTATTCAGCACATCGATGCCGGTATCCTTGGTGTAATCCACGCCCACTATGGCATTTTTGTTCTGATTCTGGCTGGTGGGGAGCATACAGCCGATCACCCGGCCGATCTTGCCCTTACTTTTGATCCCCTGACATTTCACAGCGTACTGCTGATATTTGCCGTTGCCGGAAAAGTCCTTGATCTTAATCTCCTCCGACAGATTCTTGCCCTCCTTGATGTCATCGCACATTTTCGTAAAAATAGCGACACCGGATGGCTTCACATTGCTCTTTACCCACTCTTGTTTGAACTGCTCTAAGGAGCCGTTGAACAGATCCATCCGTCTGTCCCGCTCCATCAGAAACAGCTCTATCTGCCCAATCTCCATATCGTATTCAATCAGAACTCCGCCCAGCATATTCAGATAGGCCATATACTCATTGTTCCGATCTTTCATGCGCTTATTGTGCGCCTCTGTCTCGTTCACATCCATCAACTTGAGATTGATCAGTGTCCGGTTCTGAAATTCGAAGTCCTCCAGAGCCTCAGAGATCATAAACCAGCGATACTCTCCGTCGAACCTGCGCAGCCGCACTGCTATTACATTCTGCTCCATCTTCTTCTCCTGCAGATCCTGCAGTGAAGCGAGGAATTTTCCCACATCCTCCGGATGTACACAGTCTGAAATCGGCGCATACATATCCAACTTTACAAAATTATAAAAGGCATCATCCTCTTTAATTAAAAAGCACTGATCGTCAATTGTAGCCGTACCGCTGTGAAAACTCATTGTCTCTTCCTCTCTTCGTTGGATTTCTGGCAAAAACACTGTGCTGACTCTTTTATCAAAAAATCACAGTGGAACACTGTGATGTCTTATAATGCAACTGGCTGACATTTTACAGTCCCTATAGCTTTGCGTCACAGGCTTTCGCCTATTTTGCCACGATATATATTTTATTTTATTATAAGGTATTATGGCAGTAAAATCAATCCCTCTGCACATAAAAGTTTTCCGCAAGAAGCAGCCAGTTTGCCCGAAACCACTGCATGATCTGCCAGTAGCCGCAGCCCCGAAGACCAAACTCACTGATCAGGTCAAATTTGGCCTGAAGACTTCTCACATCCTCAAACCAGACCTCATGCTCCACACCGCTTGCCTGATCCACATAGGTAAAATAGGGACTCATCGCCTTCTCGTCAAACTCTATGACTGCCCCCTGCGTGACGGCGATCTGCACCGCCTGAACATTGCCTATGGTGGTGGCCCTGGTAACACCCCGCTCATAGGGAAGCGGCCAATCATAACCGTAGTTGGGAATTCCCAGATCGATCTTCTCCGCAGGAATCTCCGTCACCGCATACTCCACCACTCTCCGCACCTGATCGATGGGCGCCACGGCCATCGGCGGACCATAGGTGTAACCCCACTCGTAGGTCATCAACAACACGTGATCTGCCGCCTCCCCCAGCGCTGCATAATCTTTTCCTTCGTACAAAAGTCCCGCTTGATCCGCACTTGTTTTGGGTGCCAGCGCCACAGAGGTCTGATAGCCATTTGCCCGCATACGCTCCGCCACTCTTCTCACAAAATCAGTGAAGGGATCTCTATCTGTTGCAAGAATGTACTCAAAATCAATGTCAACTCCCTGATATCCTTTCTCCTGCATCACACCCAGCAGATTGTCGATAAGGTTTTCTCTGTATTCATAGTTGTTGACCACAGAATTGATAAGCAGATTGTTAAACTGGCCATCCGCGCCAAAGGGCGTGAGGGTGAGGATCGGTCTGGTGCCAAAGTTAAGCGCCTCCCTGATCATCCATTCGTCATCCCACAAGGGAGCGATCAGCTCTCCTTCTGCGGTAAAACCGTAAGAGAAAACGGGAAGATCAGACAGGTAAGGAAGGGTCTGGTACAACACCCACTCGTTGATAAACGGGTACGCATAACCGCTGACCGAGATTGTTCCCCGGGGACTGCGCACTCCTGTCCCAATAAAAAGAGCTTGCCCTACGGCAAGCTCATAAGGGTATACCAGCTGATTGTTAAATATTATTTCCTCCACACCGATCCCCAGCTCTGCGGCAATGGCATCCACATTGTCTCCCTCTCTAACTACATAGATTTCCATTTGGAGACCTCCAAAAAACTCTTCCCCACATTATATGCCGCCTGTCGCCTCAACGTGCAGTGCATGCATCCGAACCTGTTACACTCCCACCTTTTTGCAGATATCCTGAATACAACACTTATCACAGTAGGGATTGGTCCGGGCCGTACACACCGCTCTTCCGTGATCCACCAGCCGGTGACAGAAAGAGTTCCCCTCCTCGGGCGGTATGAGCTTCCACAGTTCCCGCTCCACCTTGGCAGGCTCCTTGATCCCATCCACCAGTCCCATGCGGTTGACCAGGCGGATACAGTGGGTATCCGTCACAATAGCAGGTTTTCCAAACACATCTCCCATGATCAGGTTTGCGCTCTTTCTTCCCACACCGGGGAGCGCCAGAAGCTTGTCAAAGTCATCCGGAACCTTTCCGTCGTACTCATCCCGCAGCACTTTCATGCAGGCACTGATATCCCGTGCCTTGCTGTTTCCCAGCCCACAGGGATGGACAATTTTCTCTATCTCCTCCACGGACGCTTCCGCCAGCGCGTTTACATCCGGAAATTTCTCGTAGAGACTCTCCACCACCACATTCACTCTGGCGTCGGTACACTGAGCCGCTAAGCGCACACTCACCAAAAGTTTCCACGCCTGATCATATTCCAAAGTACAGTCCGAATCTGGATATTCTGTCTTCAGTCTCCCGATTATGTCAAGAGCCAAGTTTTTTTTCATCTTTTGTGTCATTCTCTTATCTCTCCATTCTATCCGGAATGCGGCTCTCATGGCAGGTAAAATATAAAATCTGATATTTTCTGCCAATCTCCTGTAAAAACTGCAGGGCACCATCCGTCTTATCACCGTCCAGGTTGGCGAAGGGATCATCGAAAAGAACAAACGGCTTTTCCTCCTGATACATGGCATCCACCAGCGCCATACGCATGCAGATCCCTATCATATCCCGGTAGCCCGCGCTGAAAAAACGCGGTTCCCTCTGCATCCCCTTCTCTTCTATAGTCACATCATTGTTGGCATCCAGACGATAGCGCTGCCCGCCCTCATGGGACAGCATCTCATAGTATCGTCCAAAGCTCTCCCGGATAGGTCCCGTGTACTTTGCGGTAAATGACATCTTAGCCTGTTGCAGCAGTTCCCGCGTCTTTTTCAGGATCTCATACCTTTTTTCGCTCCTCTCACACTCTTCCCGCAGGCTTCTCAGACGCTCCTCGTCCTCCTGGCCCCTGTCGCTGACTTCCCGCAGATCATTCATCTGGCGGTTGTAGTCCGCAATATGCTCATAGAGCTGTTCTAATAGAGCTGCAATGTCTGCAAGATGACTGTTTAGCTCCTCCAGATCCTCATCGCTCTCCTCAGGCACCTCCTGCATCAGTTCTTTTACATCCTCCTTTGCCTCAAAGGCTTCTTTCTGCTTCCGAATCTTCTTGTATTCCGCATAGCTCACAAGCAGATTCTGCAAATGATGCTGGATGTCCAACAGCTGCTCTTGCATATCCGACTCAGGTTCCATGGAAATTGAGGAGATAAAATCTTTTATTTTGGCCACAGTGTCCCCATACATTCTGTCCGCCCTGTTGACGTTCGTATCTTTCTCCCGAAGTCTCTCGTATTCCTTTACCTGCCCTTTCAACTCATCGATGATGATAGACAGATCCTCCTCCCGCAGCACAATATCCGGATAGAAAGCATAAAGAAATTCGTGAATTTCATCGATGATCCTTCGTCTCTGTTCTACAAGCTCCTTATCCTGAAAAGCCTGTTCTTTTTTTAACAGCTGTTCATACTCCCGGATATCGCCTTTGACTTCATACAGATAGTCCAGTATCCTGCCTTCCTGATATCCGATCCCACAGTCGGCCAGAAAGCTTTCTGTGTCCTGCTCTACCCCCCATATAAACTGCTCATCTTCTGCAATCTCCTGTTCGAGCCTATCCACACTGCTGTCTTCTTTGTCCCGTCTAAGCAACCCCGTGCTGCCGCTTTTTTCTCGTCCCAAAAGAAACGATAAGACGCAGATCATAACGCCTACAACTACCGCAACAGCACCGCTCATTGTCTCAGCGGTAAACACCGCATATAAACTCCCGGCCACCGCCGCCGTCATTCCGATCAGAACACCCAGGAGTCTGAGAATCATCCGGCTTTTTCCTGAACCGTTTTCCAGCTCCGCCTGAGAGATGCTCTGCAGGGTCTCCAGCGTAGCTTTCTTTTGATTCAACAGATTTCTCTTATCCAGGCCTTGATTGTAGAGAGAGATCACTTCCTCCAGCTGCTGTTGTGTGGGAACACCGTTTTTAAACCGTCTCTCATACTCATTCAGCCGATCCATCTCCTCCGAAGGCAGACGATTCTCCGCTATGGACAGGCGGATATCCTGAAGCTGCATGATATTCTCGCTCTGTTTTTTTAACCCTTCCTCCGTGGGACAATACTGGCCAAACAACTTTTTGAGGTAATGGTACTGGTGTTCCTCCTCCTCAGTCATTCTGTGGAAGTCCGCATTTTCCTCCACCATGGAGAGCTTTGCGCTCTCCGCAACCATCTCCTCCAGCTCTCTCATCTTGGGGATGCGTTTCGGAAAAAATGCTTTCTCCTCTTCCACCTGTTTTTTTCGTACCACATACTCCTCACAAATGCTGGTGTATTTCCCAAGCATACTCTGAGCATCCTTGTAAGCGCCAAGTTCTTTCTGTTTCTTTAAAAGTTCTGCCTGTACCTCCTTTAATTCTCTCTGCTGTAGGAGTTTTTGCCGGAGCAGTTTTTGAACCTCCTCCATGGTCTGATCGATGTTTCGACTGGCTCTCACGCTCTCCTCCAGCCTTGCGATCTCATTTTTCATGCGGTAGATCGACCCGGTCGATCTGTCGGGACTCATCTTGTTCAAAAGATCCTGAAGCTTCCGATTCACCGTCTCATAATTGTTGATGTCGTCCGTGTCATCCGCCAGATTTCCAATCTTCGCGTTGATCCCGTCAGTGGTCGCCGTCTCACAATCGTTCTGAGATATGAAGACCGTCCTGCAGAAAGAATTGCAGTCCAATGAGAAAAGTTCCTCCCCCACATTGTCAGAGAATCGGTTACTCTCCAGATTGGTGTCCGCTTTGCGCAGGCTGAAACTGTCATCCTTTTTTTTCGCGCCAAAGACTCTGGTGATCTGATAGACTTCTCCCTCCGTCTCAAACTCCAGCTGTCCGCCGTACACACCGCCCTGCCATGGCTTGTAGCGTTTCCTCTCGTTCTTCAGGTCGTCACGCGCTTTCTCCTCCGCGAATCCGAAAAGCATCACCCGGATAAAAGCCGCAAGGGTACTCTTTCCCCAACCATTATCTTCAAAGATCACGTTGCAGCCCTGATGAAAGGAAAGAGATACGCCGCTCAATTTTCCAAAATTTTCTATATGACAGCTGACGATCCTCATCGGTACTCAAAACCTCCCCGCATCACTCAATCTCCTCCCCGGAAAGCGCCTGTATTCCACAGCGGATGATCTCCATTTTCTCCTCCTCCAAAAGCTCCTCTGCAGCCCACACAGTTCGCACAAACTCGCCCTTAAGCGATTCGTCCAGCGCAAACACACCATAGTCCACATCCAGCTTGGTCTCATCATCTATTTTCAGGAAATAAAATTTCGGTTCAAACTGCTTTTGCAAAAGCTCTATGTTCTTCTCACACTCTACATCCACTTTACCTTTCAGAACAATTTTTAGGAGGCTTCCTGCATCATATTCCGCCCGATCCAGCTGGGAGCTCAGCTGCCTTGTAATTTCCGCTGTTGACATGCAGCCGGAAATATCTACCTCCATCGTGTACAGATTTCTGCTGGCAATGGGAACAAATTCTGTGCGGAAGCTCCCTGTCTCCTGGTCAATCTCAAGAAGCACAAAGCCGTGCTCCCCACACTCATCGAAACCTCTTCCCTCCAGACAACCGGGGTAGCAGTATTTTCCGCGGCTGTCCAGCTCGCTCTGCTTGTAGGAGTGAATATGACCCAATGCCAGATAATCAATTCCTTTATTGCGAAGCTTTCTCAGGGCGATGGTCTCTGCCCCATCCTTGGAATCGTGTTCCGTCTCCTGTCCATGCAGCACCACAATATTGAATTTCTCCACATTAAGGGAAAGCTCGTTATAAGCGGACTCCCTGTTGTCCCGATTCAGTTCCAGACCTGTGACCGCAATATTTCCCGCACCCTTTTCGTCGGCTATATAGGTTGTCCAACTGTCACCAAACAACATTAAGTTGTCCGGGATCTCCTCTATACTGCCCAAAAAGCTCTCCGCATCATGGTTGCCCTTCAAGTAATAAAAAACAATATCCGGATGATTGACGATCGCATCCCAAACGGTGTTTCTCGCAGCTGCAGAAATATTCTTTGTGTCGTAGAGATCGCCCGCTATGATAATTGCGTCCACGTTATTTTGCTCCGCATAACGCATCATTTCTTGAAAGGTATTGAGAAGCTCCGCCTGTCGCTCTCTGGCCTTCTCCTTTGTTAAGTTTGATGTCATTCTGGCATCTAAATGCAGATCTGCACAGTGAATGATCTTCATGCTTATTCCTCCATCACGCTATTTGTGGTAAGGCTCCCCATTTATGATCCGAAACGCCCGATAAATCTGCTCGCTTAGGATCACGCGCATTAACTGGTGGGGAAAGGTCATATCGGAGAAACTGAGGGCGAGATCGGCGCGTTCCGACACGGAACTGTGCAGCCCCAGAGATCCTCCTATGACAAAGGTCAGGCTGCTCTTGCCGTTTACTGCCGCCTTCTCGATCCACTCAGCGAAACTTTCTGAGGACAACCTCTTTCCCGCGATCTCCAGCGCACATACATAAGCATCCTCTTTGATCTTGGATAGAATGCGCCCTGCTTCTTTTTCCTTGATCTGTTCTTCCTGTACCGCGCTGGCGCCATCTGGCGTCATCTCGTCGGCCACCTCAACAATCTCGAATTTACAGTATTTTCCCAGCCGTTTCTCATATTCCGCCAGGGCATCCTTGTAAAATTTTTCTTTAATTCTGCCTACGCAGACGATCGTCACTTTCATAACTTGTCAGAAAAAACCATGTCATAAACCTTGTCGTCAATAAAGTATTCCAGAAATGCCTGATCCAGATTCATAAATTGGTGATTCAGCTTGTCCTTTATCTTCTCATATCGTCTGAAATACAGGGTCTCCTCTGTATCTTCCTCACTTTTTTGAATCTCTTTATCAAGTGCCTCAGCGTTCAGGTTCTCCCTGCACCATTTCATCAACGTGTCCTCGAGGGAATGTTCCGACTCCGCCTTTTGGGCAAAGATCTTGGCATTCTTCAAGGAGACAATACCCATGATGAGAAACAGCAAGAAAACGGTGCTCATCACTCCATAAAACATATAGAAGTTTCCAAAGTGTAAAGGGAGGATTCCCGTAATGCCAAGTACTACAGCCACAATGCCCAGAACACCTACTATTAAAAGGATCCACGCTGAAGAGCGATTCTCCTCCGCTTTCTCAGAACTTTTTTGATAAGCGGAAGTGCTTCTTTCCGGCTGTGTTGTCTTATTCTCTTCCGCAGAAGTGTGGTCTTCTGGATGTTCTGCATTATCCGCCCATCCGTTTTCCTTTTGACGCTCCGACACTTGCTGTAAAAACACCTTTGTTGCAGCCGCAGCTTTTCTGGCATCTTCCTTCTGCACTAGGATCTCATAGACTTCCTCCACCTCGTCGTACTTTATAACCACGTTTTCCAGTTTATTGTACTCAAGGAATTGCTTCAGAGCATCCATCTGTTCCTTGTCTCCAAAGATAACGGGGACATAGCTGGTACGAGGTTCTTCTTCCACAAGTTCACATCCACAGTCTGCACAGACGGTCATTCCCGCCCGATATTCATTGTTGCATTTAGGACACCAGGGCATAATGTTACACCTCCCTTTTAATGCACAACAAGCATATTATTCATAGGCGGAAGGAAACTGTCTAAGAACAATATGCCTGTGGTTTTAACATTCGTAGTCGATACAGCTTCTGTTGCAGGTCACCGACCTGACATAGCCTCCTGCAGCCACGTGGTCGGGGTGGGTCTGGTAGGTTTTAAGTGCCTCTACAGTCTCAAAGGTAGAGATCAGGGCTACATCTCGGTTACTGGACTCTAATTCATTTACAACCACTTGGATTTCCATCGCGCCGGGAACTTTTTCCTTGATCGGCTCCAAGAGCTCTTTCATTTTGGCGCCTGCGGCTTTTTTCTCCTCCGTGGTCATGCCTTCGTTGAAATTCCATAAAACGATGTGTTTTACCATAGTTTCCTCCTGATCTTTGATCATTTGCTCAGGTACTCGTCGATTCCCTGCGCAGCCGCCTTACCCGCACCCATAGCAAGGATTACGGTCGCGGCGCCTGTCACGGCATCTCCGCCGGCGTACACACCTTCCTTGGTGGTCTTTCCATTTGCCTCGTCAGCGACAATGCACTTCCACTTGTTGATCTCCAATCCCTCTGTGGTAGAGGAGATCAAAGGATTGGGGGAGGTTCCCAGAGACATGATCACGGTGTCTACATCCATCACAAACTCGGAGTTAGGAATTTCCACGGGACGGCGTCTGCCAGATTCATCGGGCTCACCCAACTCCATTTTAATGCACTTCATGCCGCTAACCCAGCCCTTCTCATCCGCAAGGATCTCGGTAGGATTGGTCAGCAGGTCAAAGATGATGCCTTCTTCCTTGGCGTGATGTACTTCCTCCACTCTGGCAGGCAACTCCTCTTCGCTTCTGCGGTACACGATATGTACCTCCGCACCGAGTCGCAAAGCCGTTCTCGCCGCATCCATAGCCACATTTCCGCCGCCTACCACGGCCACCTTTTTGCCTCGCATGATGGGGGTGTTGGAATTCTCGTCAAATGCTTTCATCAGATTGCTTCTGGTCAAGTACTCGTTGGCAGAGAACACGCCGTTTGCATTCTCTCCGGGGATACCCATAAACTTGGGCAGTCCGGCACCTGAACCGATAAATACGGCGCTGAATCCCTCTTCATTTAAGAGCTCATCAATCGTCACGGACTTGCCGATCACCACGTTGGTCTCAATTTCAACGCCCAAAGCCTTTACATTTTCAATCTCTTTTGCCACAACATCCTGCTTGGGGAGACGGAACTCCGGGATTCCATACACCAGCACGCCTCCGGCCTCATGCAGCGCCTCAAAGATGGTTACATCATAGCCCATCTTCGCCAGATCTCCGGCGCAGGTAAGGCCTGCAGGCCCGGAACCGATGACTGCCACTTTCTTGCCCTTCTTCTCTGTGTTTGCTGCGGGTTTGATCCCGTTTTCCCTGGCCCAATCAGCCACAAAACGCTCCAGTTTGCCGATGGAAACCGGCTCGCCCTTGATACCGCGAATGCATTTTCCCTCACACTGGCTCTCCTGGGGGCACACACGTCCACAGACAGCGGGCAGCGCACTGGCCTCGCTGATCACGTTATATGCCGCCTCGATATCTCCTGCCTTCACCTGCTCAATAAAGCCGGGAATATTGATGGCAACAGGACAACCCTTAATACACTGCGCATTTTTGCAGTTGATACAGCGGGTCGCCTCCTCCATCGCCTCCTCTTTATTGTAGCCCAAACATACCTCTTTAAAGTTTGCAGCACGTTCCTTCGGATCCTGCTCTCTGACAGGCACTTTTTTCAATACGTCCATTTTATCCTCCATTTTTTAATGCATTTTCCGCACTCTTTATGAATTGCAATTTCCACAGCCGCCGTGATGGGTGTCGCCCTCTTCCAGCGCGAGCATCGCCCTGCCCTCGGCGGTCTTATAAATCTGTTGACGTCTCATTGCCTCGTCAAAGTTCACTTCATGTCCGTCGAACTCGGGGCCGTCCACACAGGCAAATTTCACTTTTCCGCCCACCGTCACACGACATGCACCACACATACCGGTACCGTCCACCATAATCGGGTTCAGGCTGACGACGGTAGGGATGTTCAACTCCTTTGTGAGCAGGCAGACAAACTTCATCATGATCATAGGTCCAATGGCAATACAGAGATCATACTGTTTGCCCTCCGCCACCAGATCCTTGATCGTCTGTGTCACCATGCCACTCCTGCCATAGGAACCGTCATCCGTTGTCACATAGAGATTGCCAGCCACCGCCTCCATCTCTTTCTCCAAAATGAGTAAGCTCTGGGTCTTGCTGCCCACGATCACATCGGCGTCCACTCCGTGCTCATGCAGCCATTTCACCTGCGGATACACGGGAGCCGCACCCACGCCTCCGGCCACAAAGAGAATCTTCTTCTGCTTCAGCGCGTCCAAATCTTCCGATACCAGCTCAGAGGCACATCCCAAAGGCCCCACGAAATCCTGGAAAGCATCACCTTCGTTCAAGTCTGCCATCATCTTTGTGGCAGCTCCTACCGTCTGGAACACGATGGTAACGGTTCCTGTCGCACGGTTATAGTCACAGATGGTCAGGGGGATCCTCTCTCCCTCCTCATCCATGCGTACGATCACAAACTGCCCCGGTTCACATGACTTTGCCACTCTTTTTGCCTCTACCTCCATCAGATAAATGTTGGTAGTCAGCTCTTTCTTTTTTACGATCTTGTACATAATCCACCTCTCTATCCCTATTCTTGGGTTTCTTCTATTGCAACTAGTTTATAGTTGTTGTTATCTATCTGTAAACGGAACAATTCGCCACCGTAGGCGCCTACTGCGTAGTAACTTCCGGTCCGGGTCGACGTCCCATCCCTGCTCCGCAGAATTTCCGCTATCACATAATAATCTCCGACCCCGTTTATGTTCGTGACGTACTGATATTGATACTTGTACATATCACTATTCCCGGCGTCAAAGTGCCCCGCTTCATCCAAGATCCTACCGGTACGCATGCGGTATGCTACCACGATCCCCTCTGCATCCGCAGTTGACACGTTCGTATTCAGGTTCAGCCGGTAGGTTCTTTCCACAACGTCACTGGTGCGACCGTCCTCAATGCAGATAAAGCGGAAGACAGATTCTCCCAAGGGCATATGGAGAGGCCCTGTGTATGGAGTGGATGTCACGTTGGGATTGCTCCCGTCCGTAGTATAGTATATATCGGCCACAACATTTACCACTGCGATATCCATAGGAATGTTATAATCCCCACTGACAACACTGATCTCCGGATCTGGAAGCTTCTCTATGATAATATGATACTCAGCGGCAGCAATATCACTGGAAATTCCATTCTCATTGACAAAATACGCCTTGACAAGATAGTCCCCTCTCTCCAGTAGTATCGGCGTCGTATAAAGAGTGCTGTTCTCATCAGGATCGCTTCCGTCCAGAGTATAATAGATCCGCCCACTGCCGGATGCCGTTAGCTTAAGTGGCTGTATACTGTTGTAACTCCCAGCCTTTACACTGAATTCCGGAGCGGTGGCCACATAATTTTGGTAGGTGGCCAGTACATTCTCATTTTCGCTGGCCAAGAGAAAATCGTTTATGGTCTGATAGTCTCCTCTGGCTCGGTAGATCGCGATCAGCTTCCCATAAGCACTCTCCACCTGTTCCGCCGTAGCATTTTCATCCATGGCGATCTGACGCAGCAAATATTCATATTCAATTTTATTATTTTTAAAAAAATAAACCTCTGCCAACTCCACCTTCAGATTCACGTTACTCTCATCCAGCTCTATGGCCCTGGTATAATGGCGGACTGCCCTGTCATACAGCCCATCTTCCACACATTCCCTCGCTCTGTCCGTCTGATACTCTACGGAGAAGTAGAGGTAAGCGGAAACACCACCTGCTACTCCCAAACTCAAGAATACCACGAGAACGACTGCAAAGATAATCCATTTTCTGTAACTTGCGCGCTTACTTTGCGGTTCCTGTGTCTCTGCGGACAACCTTTCTTTGGAATCATCCTGCTCCCAAATGTCATCCGCAATACTCTTGATGGTCTGCTGTATGTCATCATCCAGCTCCGGTTCAAAATCGGGCACTATATGAATATCTTCTCCACACTGTTCACAGTAGAGAGCATCCTTCTTCATTTCTGCCCCACAATTTGGACACTTCATAAATCATGACACCTTTCAATTTTGCTGTAAGGCTACAGACTCCACACAATTATTCATCAGCATGGCGATAGTCATAGGTCCCACACCACCGGGCACCGGCGTGATAGCGCTGCATTTAGGCGCCACGCTCTCATGATCCACATCGCCGCAAAGCTTGTTCTCTTCGTTTCTATGGATACCAACATCAATGACCACCGCTCCCTCTTTCACATAATCGGCTGTGATCATCTTAGGTTTGCCGATGGCCACCACCAGAATGTCCGCTCTACCCGTCACTTCCTTCAGATCCTTCGTTCTGCTGTGAGTGACAGTGACCGTTCCATTCTCCCGGATCAACAACAGCGCCATAGGCTTGCCCACGATATTACTCCTGCCGATCACCACACATTCCTTGCCGGCGATCTCAATGCCGGAACGTTTCAGAAGCTGAATGATTCCCGCGGGGGTGCAGGACACAAAACCCGGCTTTCCGATACAGAGCGCTCCCACATTCTGCGGATGGAAACCGTCCACATCCTTGCTGGGATGTATGGTGTTCAACACCTTCTCCTCCTCAATATGCTTCGGAAGCGGCAGCTGTACCAAAATACCATTTACATCCTTTCTGCCGTTCAGTTCTTCGATCAAGGCCAGAAGCTCCTTCTCTGTGGTCTCTTCGGGAAGTTCGTAGGCCAGAGACCTAATCCCTATATAGGCGCAGGCGTTCTTCTTATTCCTTACATAGACAGAGGAAGCCGGATCCGCGCCAACCTGAATCACTGCCAGCGTGACTTCTGTCCCCTGCTCCTTCATCTGCGCAACTTTCTCTTTCAGCTCATCCTTGATCTGAGCAGATATTGCTTTTCCATCGATAATCTGTGTCATGTTCTCCTCTTTTCTGCCTAAAACAATCCCGTGATCACACCTTCATCATTTACATCTATCCGATAGGCCGCAGGCACCTTTGGAAGCCCCGGCATGGTCATCACCTCACCGGTCAGCACTACCACAAAGCCAGCTCCCGCAGATACATATACCTCGCGCACATTTAGGTCAAACCCTTCAGGTCTTCCCAGCTTCGTGGAATCATCGGAGAGAGAATACTGATTCTTTGCCATACATACAGGGAGGTTCCCAAAACCGAGCTGCTCCAGATTTTCCAACTGCTTTTCAGCCCCGGAGGCAATGTTCACACTTCCTGCACCATAAATCTCTTTGGCGATGACTTCTATCTTCTCTCTAAGGCTCAACTCATCTTCATACAACAGCTTGAAATGACTCTCCTTCTTCTCCAAAGTCTCCAGCACTTTCTCCGCAAGAGCAATGCCGCCTTCGCCGCCCTTCTCCCACACTTCCGACAGAGCGAACTCACAATTCCTCTCCTCGCAGAAGTCACGGACAAAAGAAACCTCCGTCTCTGTATCCGTCACAAAAGAATTCAAGGTGACCACAACAGGCACACCGTATTTTTGCAGATTTTCTATGTGCTTCTCCAGATTGACGATTCCCTTTTTAAGAGCATCCAAATTTTCCGCTCCAAGTTCAGTCTTTGCCACACCACCGTTGTATTTCAGCGCGCGGATGGTAGCCACCAGCACAGCTGCATCCGGTTTTAACCCCGCTATGCGGCATTTGATGTCAAAGAATTTCTCTGCGCCTAAGTCCGCGCCGAATCCCGCCTCCGTAATGCAGTAATCCGCCGATTTCAACGCTGCCCTGGTAGCTCTCACAGAGTTACATCCATGAGCAATATTGGCAAACGGCCCACCGTGCACAAATGCAGGCGTATGCTCCAAGGTCTGGATCAGATTGGGCTTCAAGGCATCTTTCAAGAGTGCTGACATAGCTCCCACTGCCTGAAGTTCCCCCGCCGTCACCGGTTCGCCGGATAGATTGTAGGCCACCACAATGCGGGACAGCCGCTCTTTTAAATCTTTCATGTCGGAAGCCAGACACAGGATCGCCATGATCTCGCTGGCAACCGTAATTACAAAATGATCCTCACGCACAAATCCATCCGTCTTGTTGCCCAGCCCGATCACTATATTTCGAAGGGCCCGGTCGTTCATATCCTCACAGCGCTTCCACACGATCTGCCGAGTGTCGATCTGCAGTTCGTTGCCCTGCTGGATATGATTGTCCAAAAGCGCCGCCAGCAGATTGTTGGCGGAAGTGATCGCGTGAAAATCGCCGGTAAAGTGCAGATTTAAATCTTCCATGGGAACCACCTGCGCATAGCCGCCTCCGGCAGCTCCGCCTTTGATTCCAAAGCAAGGCCCCAGGGATGGCTCTCTGAGTGCGATCACGGCCTTCTTGCCAAGCTTTCCAAACGCCTCACCAAGCCCCACACTGGTGGTGGTCTTCCCTTCCCCCGCAGGAGTGGGATTGATGGCAGTCACCAAGATCAACTTTCCGTCGGGATTAGTCTGCACTTTCCCTATGTACTCGTCCGTGAGCTTTGCTTTATATTTTCCATAGAGCTCCAAATCCTCCGGATCGATGCCAAGCTCAGCCGCCACCTCAGTGATCGGCTTAAGCACCGCCTCCTGGGCAATCTGTATATCCGTTTTCATAATAATCTATCTCCTCTTAGATCTCCTCCAAAAGCTGTTCAAACTGCTCCATACTCATGAGCACCTTTCTGGGCTTGGTACCTTCCTCCTCACCGACCACTCCGTATTCACACAGCTGATCCATGATCCTGGCCGCACGGTTGAAGCCCACTTTCAACACACGCTGAAGCATGCCAATGGACGCCTTGTCCTTGTCTATGATAAAACGACCTGCCTGCTCAAAATATTCATCCCTGGCTTCGCCATCGCCGCCTACAGAACCGCCGGAGGTTCCGCCCTGATTGATCTTCGCCTCGATTTCCTCCGCATAAGTATTGCCTATCGCCTGATTTTTCAGAAAGTCCACTACATCAGCAACTTCTTTATCTGAGACGAACGCGCCCTGCACACGGGCCGGCTTGGAATAGCCCTGCGGATAAAAGAGCATATCGCCCTTTCCTAAAAGCTTCTCTGCACCGTTCATATCCAAAATCGTACGGGAGTCCACACCACTGGATACCGCAAACGCTACACGGCTTGGCATGTTTGCTTTGATCAGACCGGTGATGACATCCACGCTGGGACGCTGAGTGGCAATTATCAGGTGAATGCCTGCGGCCCTGGCCAGCTGAGCCAAACGACAGATTGCCTCCTCCACCTCCCCGGCAGCCACCATCATCAGATCTGCCAGCTCGTCCACAATAATGACGATCTGGGGCATGGTGGCAGGCGCATTCTCGTCGCCTCTTTCCCGCATAGTCTTGACCTTCTCATTGTAGCCGTGAATCTCTCTGACATTCATCTCCGCCAATTTGCGATAACGGTCGTCCATCTCCGTGACCGCCCAGTGCAGCGCGGCAGAAGCTTTCTTTGGATCTGTCACCACGGGGATCAGCAGATGGGGGATACCGTTGTACACACTCAGTTCCACCACCTTGGGATCCACCATGATCAGCTTCACCTCGTCCGGGTGTGCCTTGTACAAAATGCTCATGATCAAGGTGTTGATGCAGACAGACTTACCGGAACCGGTGGAGCCCGCGATCAACATATGGGGCATCTTGGCAATATCCGTCACCACCACCTTGCCAGCGATATCCTTGCCGACAGCAAAGGCGATGTTGGACTTGAAATCCTGAAATTCCGGACTCTCTAAAAGTTCCCGCAAAGATACGGGAGTAGTCTCCTTGTTAGGCACCTCGATACCGATGGCCGCCTTGCCCGGAATAGGAGCCTCCATACGAATATCGGTGGCCGCCAGATTCAGCTTGATATCCTCCGTCAATCCCACGATCTTGGAAACCTTGACGCCCTGTTCCGGCTGCATCTCGTAGCGGGTGACTGACGGGCCCTGACTGATATCCGTGATAGTCACTTTCACGCCAAAAGTGTTCAGCGTCTGCTGCAAGCGCATGGCCGTTTCCTTCAACTCCCTCTCGGAATCTCCGGTAGCTGCCTTCCCTTTCTGCAGCAAATTCAGAGAAGGTCTCTTATATTCTTTGGGAACGCTCCTCCCACTGTTGGCAACTTCGCTATGTACCGATCGTGCTCTGGCGCCAGCCATAGAATTGGAGGCGCTTCCCTCCTCCGGGAACTTTGCCGCGGGGCGGGGGCGGGGCAAAGCCGCAACAGGTTCCGGCTCCGTTATATCCTCCTTGTGCACTTGTATCTGCACCATATCTTCCTCTGCAAAAAGGGACGTCCTCTCTGCTTCGTCATCTGCCGGATCTCTGCGATAAACTTCCATGTCAGCGTAGGCAGATTCATCCAACGTCACCTGATGGGCGCTGCGTATCTGAATTTTTTCAAAGTCAAAAGGGGATGCGACATCATTGTCATCTGTTTGGTACAGCTCGTCATCTCCACGAAACTCCTCCGATTCCTCCTCCGAGTAAGTGATCTCGTGGATATCATCACGATGCTTGTCCTCCGCTTTTTTCAAAGAAGTATCCATCATGACACCCGTGACTTTTTTCTCCATGCGGAGGATCTTATCGTTCTCCTTCTCCTCCGCCCGAAGCCTGCGCTCTTCCTCTCTGCGGGCACGCTGCCTATCCTGTTCTTCCCTGCGGACTGCCGCCTGTTCCCTGCGTCTCTCCGCGTCCTCTCTGGATATCTCCCGCAGCCTGCTTCCACCACTTTTCATGCTGTTCAGAAGAGAGCGCTCCGTAAGCAGGATCAAACTGATCACAGAACATAAAAGTACTAAAAGGATCGTGCCGATGGTCCCCAGATAATGCTGCAGCAGATAGGCCACACTTCCGGCCAGCACGCCGCCACCTTTTCTGCCGTCGCTGCAAAACAGATAGATTGCCACCGCGTCGTATTGGTCCATATCTGCCGACGTTCCTGCGATCAGATCACAGACCACGCCCAGCATAATAAAAAGTACCACTCCTGCCACAAGCTTGCGTACAGCACTTGGATTCCCCTGATTAGCGAACCAGAAAGCAAAAGCAAAAAACAACAGTATAGATGCAATATATGCAGTAAGCCCAAAAAGTCCAAAGAGAACACCGCTGATGGAATTACCCACGGAACCTATGATACCAAAGTTACAGAAAAACAATATCAGCATCACCACAAATAGAACGATCAGTCCTATCTCATGGAACAATGCACTCTCCTGTGCCGCTTGTGCCTCGTCAGCCTTTTTTTTACCCGCACTGTTTCTCCCGGAAGATGATGCCTTTTTGCCTGATGTAGATGCCATCTTCATCTTACCTCTCTGTCAAAGAATAAAAATAATACATCTATAAGAGTATACCATTTTTATCCTTTCATTTCAATCATCAAATGTAGTCTGCGGATTGCCTTGTCGATACCGCCGACTTCATCGATAATGCCGTTTTCCACAGCCTCCTCCCCCACAAGGATCGTTCCCACATCCTTGGTGAGGACTCCTGTCTCCATCATCAACTCCTCAAATCGCTCCTGCTCCACCTTGCAGTGCCTGCAGACGAACCCTGTGATACGGTCCTGGATCGACTTAAAATAGTCGAAGGTCTGGGGCACTCCTATGACTGTGCCGTTCATCCGCACCGGATGGATCACCATAGTACCGGTGGGAACGATATAGGAGTAGTCGGTGCTGACTGCAATGGGAACGCCGATGGAGTGACTGCCTCCAAGCACCAGCGACACAGTGGGCTTGCTCAAGGAGGCCAGCATCTCTGCGATGGCAAGTCCCGCCTCCACATCTCCACCCATAGTGTTTAAGATCACCAGCACACCCTGTATGTCCTTACTGTCCTCAATGGCTGCCAGCTGAGGCAGGATATGCTCATATTTGGTCGTCTTAGAGTTGCTGGACAGGTTGTCGTGCCCCTCAATTTCCCCAATAATGGACAGAAGATGAATGGTGTGATGCTCCACATTCTCATTCAGTGTGATCTGTCCGGTCTGTTGTATTCTCTCGTCTTTATGTTCCTCCGACTGCTCCTTTTTTTCGCGCTCGTCCCGATCCTCTCTGTCATTTTTCCCACCATTCCCCCTGGAATGCTCCTGCTTCTTTTTATTTTCCTCTGTCATCTGCTTCTCCACCACCTGACCGCCTCCTGTTTTTTCCATGATATAAAAAAGACTATATCAAATTTTCCTTCGATATAGTCTCTCTTACTATCTCACTAATTCTATTTTTTATACCATATAGCCAAAAGAAAGGCCAGATCAAATGTCATAATCATCATCGTCCGTCACCGGATGATCGTAGTCGTCATAAGCGCCCTCCGCCTTCTTGCTGAAATCCATCGGCTTATGCTCATATTGCTTTGGCAGAGGCAGCGGATTGTCCAGAAGCTTGACCTGCTTCGTCTCTCCTCTGACCGTGACCGTGACAACCTTCCCTGGCTCTCCGACAGGCTTGCCATCCTTAGAAGCTAATTCCAAATTGTCAGACTTCGCACTCTCCACCGCAGGCGTAGGGCTGGTTCCTCCGCCAAGCTGAGAAATACTCACTCCTGTCAGTATCCCAGTCGAAAGCATAAGCCACATGGCAGGTTTCGTGGCTTCCGGCAGCATCTGAAACAAGTAAGATCCGGTAAGAGAAAAGGCAAAAAGCGTCCACACGCTGAGCTTCTCCGATTTTTTATCACGCCAAAAGCTGAAGATTCCTAAGCTGGCCAGAAGAAGCGGCACCATATCCCACCAATGATACACCACATTGCCGGAAAAAGGAAATGGAAGCATCCTCGGGGCATCATTGGCCCAGACTGGCAGGATCCTTCCGGAGCCTGATTCCCCTCTCGCCACATCCAGAAAACTCAACAGGACAAAGCCGGCCACAGTGGCGGCAAGGTTCAAGATGCAGGCAATCGCCCGATCAATAAGCTTTTCGTCCTCCGAGCTTCTTCTCATCCACAATCCAACGATCACAACACTCAAAAGCGCCACGCCGCTAAAATCCAAATAACTGACCGCTCCTATTGCCAGTCCGGCAATCAGACTAAGGACAATCCGTTTCCCCATTCCCGCGACAAAAAAAGCTGCAAGATAAAGGGCAATTCCGTAGAAGAACAAAAGCAGCATTCCCGGTGAGAGTTCCAGCGCACAGCTCACCATATAGGGGGAGGTCATGGAGAAAAGAAGCACCATGGCTGCCGACATGATCCCTGAGAGTTTCCGCACGGCAGCATACAAAAACAAAATCCCTGCATATTGTAGGATCATCTGAAGCCAGATCCCCGCCGCCAGCTTATTTCCAAAAATGAGAAATATAAAGTGGAGCAGATACAAGTACACACTCACAATACGATGAGGGATGAATGGGATTGTTTTGTCAATCCCCACCTGGGCATACTCAAAATAGATGTTGGCAGACACGCCGTCGGCAATCCCTTGAATCCTTAAGAAAACTCCTGTGATCAACAGCGCTGTCAAAATAATTCCCTCTATCGTCCAACGCTGCCACTGTTTCAAAACCGGAAGCTTTCTCTTTCCCTTGCCCAATAAATGGGCTCCCAACAATGCCAGACCGCCCAGAAGGAGCACGGAACAGCACACGATCAGGCTGCCTAAGACCGGATAGGGCATTCCCTCGCAGAAATGCACCGCTCCCACATAAAGTCCTCCCAGCGCCAGGACGGTATAGAGAACCCACATAATGTAGCTGAAAACATTTTTCTTCCAGATCATTTCAGTACCTTTTCAATATTGTAACGGGGCCTATGCTTCACCTCAATGTAAATCTTGCCGATATACTGCCCTACCAGACCGATTGCCAAAAGCTGCACACCGCCCAAAAACCAGATTGACAAAATAAGGGATGTCCACCCTTGCACTACATGGCCTGTAAAGTAGGAAATAAGAGCATATATCGCCGCAAGGATCGATGCAAATATAATGAACATGCCTACGCCAAGAATCAGGCTGATCGGTTTCACGCTGAAGGAAGAAATACCATTGAAAGCCAGCGCCAGCATCTTCTTCAAGGGGTATTTGGACTCTCCTGCCACTCTCTCTTTGCGGTCATAGTAAACCATATCGGTCTGGTAACCGATGAGAGGCATCATACCTCGCAAAAACAGATTGGTCTCCTTGTACTGGGAGAACTGCTCAACCGCGCGCTTGGACATCAAACGAAAATCCGCGTGATTATATACGGTCTTCACCCCCATCAGTTCCATCACTTTGTAGAAGCCCTGAGCCGTGGTCCGTTTAAAAAAAGTATCTGTCTTACGCTCTCTCCGAACGCCATAGACAATATCACAGCCTGCGTGGAACTTGTCGATCATCTCTTCGATCACCGCGGTGTCATCCTGAAGATCCGCATCGATGGACACCGTAACATCACTCAGATCTTTGGCAGTGATAAGCCCTGCAGTAAGCGCAAACTGATGTCCCACATTGCCGGCAAGCTTTAAACCAAACACCTGCTCCGGGTGCTTCTTGTGTTCCTCCTCGATCAACTCCCACGTGCGATCCTTGCTTCCATCATTCACAAACATCACAAAACTGTCCGCTCCAATCTTGCCTTTTCTCACAAGATCGTCCAACACACCGCGCAGAGCTTCGGAAGCGATCTTCAAGACCTCTTCCTCGTTATAGCATGGAACTACAATCGCCAATCTATCCATAGTAAACCTCCATCATACGGCTTCCCTGACGGGAAACGGCCGTATGGCTTTTATTCACTCGTCCCAGTTATGATATACCGCCTGTACATCATCGTCGTCCTCCAAAAGATCCAGAGTTTTCTGCAAATTCTTTACGGCAGTTTCGTCCGTCAAAGTCACATAATTCTGTGGGATCATGGTGACCTCAGCACTCATCATGGGAACATTTGCATCCTCCAAAGCCTTGCGGACAGGCTCCAGACTGTCGGGATCGGTCAGCACCTCAAAACTGTCCTCCTCCTCGGCAAAATCCTCCGCGCCGGCATCAAGCGCCATCATCATCAGATCGTCGGCTTCCATGTCACACTCTTCCTTATCCACAATGATCTGCCCTCTCTTATCAAACATAAAAGAAACACAGCCGGGAGTGCCCACGTTGCCCTGTCCCTTGGTGAAAGCGCTTCTCACGTTTGCTGCGGTACGATTCTTATTGTCGGTCAGTGCATCCACGATGATAGCGATGCCGTTAGGACCATATCCCTCGTATGTAACATACTCGTAGTTTACATTGCCCACGTCACCGGCAGCCTTCTTGATGCCGCGCTCAATGGTGTCGTTTGGCATGTTGTTGGCCTTGGCCTTTGCGATCACGGTCGCCAGCTTAAAGTTATTGCTCGGGTCGGGGCCGCCCTCTTTCACGGCAACAGCGATCTCTCGCCCGATAATGGTAAAGATCTTGCCCTTTGCGGCATCGTTCTTTTCCTTTTTATGCTTAATGTTTGCAAATTTTGAATGTCCAGACATAACCTTACTCCTTTTATGTTATCTTTTTTAGTATCTCATCGACATTTCATTTCATCATAGCATTAATTACCATTTTCTTCAAGCGTGGAATCCCCTGATACACTCTCCCCGTCCGCAGCTCCCGCTTCAGACTCCGGCAATCTGGTCAAAAGCACGCTGGTGATCATCTTATTCTCCACGGAGAGAATCTTAAAATTATAGCCCTCATGATCCACATCAAACTCCTCATCCGGCTCCGGTATACGATCCAGCTTGGAGATCAGGTAACCGTTCAGGGTCTCAAAGTCCTCGTTGTCAAAATGTATCTGGAAGCGTTCCTCCAATTCCTCCAACGGCATCTTTCCTTCGATGACATACTCGTCCTCGCTCTTCTCCTCGATGTAATCCTTGTCCTCGTCATACTCGTCCTGAATATTGCCGACGATCTCCTCCAAAATATCCTCCATGGCCAAAAGTCCGTCCGTCTGACCATATTCATCCACCACGATGACCATCTGCAGCTTATCCCGCTGCATCTCCCGGAAAAGCTCGTCAATGTTTTTGGTCTGCGGGACAAAATGAGGCTCCCTGAGAAGCTCCGGCAGATCTTTCACCGGACACTCCAGCTTCTCCTCCCATTGATAAAAACGCATGGCATCTTTCAAATGCAGAATACCCATGATATGGTCAATATTTTCCTCATAGACGGGGTACCTACTGTTCTGTCCTTCCAGCATAAGGGGGATCGCATCCCGCAGCCTGGTGGCACCATCGATGGCCACAATGTTGCTGCGATGCGTCATGATATCCTGCGCTTCTTTATCACCCAACTCAAAAATATTGGAGATCATCTTCGCCTCACTGGCCTCAATGACACCCTGCTCGTGACCCTCGTTGACCATCTCAATGATCTCCTCCTCGGTCACATCATTCTCATCCTCTTTCCCTCTGGCACCGAACAGGAACATGATCCCTCCGACAGTGGCCTTCACCAGTCCATTCATGGGAGAAAGGATCCTGGTGATCACATAGATGGGAGTGACAGAAAAATACGCCCATCTCTCCGGCACCCTAGCCGCAATGCGCTTGGGCAGGAGAACTCCGAAAGTCAGGAGTATGTAGAGCAAGGCAAGTAAAGCCACCACCGTCACTACTCCCGCGATCAATCCCGCGGGAAGTCTGTCCAGATCCGGAGCATATTTCCGCATCAGGTCAAACAATTTCTCTATAATACCGACCCAAAAGCCCAGAAAGAACGCTCCCACTATCATATGAACCAGTGTGACAACCAGCTGGATTGTGTTGTCATACAAAGCGGGATCGTCTATCAGACGCATCAGGCGCATGGATTTCTTATCCTTCTCTTCTCCGGCTCTGCGCTCCACCTCTTTCTCATTTAAATTGTTAAGCGCAGCGTGAAATCCATAAAAAAATACGTCGATCAAAATCAATACAAAAAACAAAAGTATACTGGCAGTAGGCCCACCATCGTCCATGCAAATTTCCTCTCTTTAGCAAGTTATATTTATACAATTTTCCCTAAATATACCATTTCTGCCCCTTTTCGTCAAGAACGTAGCACGAAACCTGCCGCTATGTATCCAGCTCCAGACTGATCATCAGGGCATGATCTACTTTGCGCATGATCTCTCCGTCCAAATGACATACTTTATCCTTAAGCCTTTTCTTGTCTATAGTGCGCAGCTGTTCCAGAAGCACCACGGAATCCTTATCCATGTCGTAGAGCGAGGAACTCAGTTCAATATGCGTAGGCAGCTTCGCCTTGTTCATCTTTGAGGTAATGGCTGCGCAGATCACGGTGGGACTATGTCTGTTGCCCACATCATTCTGCACGATGAGGACCGGGCGGATCCCTCCCTGCTCCGAGCCCACCACCGGACGCAGATCTGCATAATATACATCTCCTCTTCTCATTTCTCCTCCATTCCGCCGTCCGTGTGTTTCTCTTTTCGGACGGTCCATCAGCTCTCGATAGGGAAAGTATTGCCGATTTATCCGGAGGTATTCAATTTATTTCCATTTATCTTGATATCCCATTTTACAGCGGATCATAACTGTCATCAAAATAATCCTTGGTGAGGATTACCGCTCCATCTTTCCGATAAACTCTGGGGAGACGTTTGCCCAGAGCACAGACCAGCTCATAGTTAAACCGCCCCGACAAGTCACCCAGAAGTTCCGCAGATATATGTTCCTCTCTGTCAAAACCGAGAAGTGTCACCACATCGCCCTCCTTTGCCTCCGGAATGTCCGACACATCCACCATAAATTGATCCATGCAGACTCTCCCCAAAATGGGTGCTCTACGTCCTCGAACCAGGACATACCCCCTGCCCGACAGCCCTCTGGGGTAACCGTCTCCGTAACCAAGAGGAACGGTGCCCACTCTGGTATCCTTATCAGCGGTAAAGGTACCGCCGTAACTTACGCTGTCCCCCGCATGAATAGTCTTTACATATACAATTGTGCTGTGCAGGGACAGCGCGGGACGAAGAGTCACGACCTCCCTGCTTACTTCCGCCGAAGGGTAAAGTCCGTACAGCGTGATGCCCGCCCGCACCAGATCGAGGGACATCTGTGGCAGTTCCAGAATTCCTGCACTGTTGGCGCAATGACGCAAAGGTATGTGGAGTCCAAGTTCACGCTCGATCTGCTCCGCAAAATGCACAAACCGTTCAAACTGCTTCTTGGTGCTAGTCTTATCCGTCTCGTCCGCCCTGGCAAAGTGGGTAAATATTCCCTCGACCTCAATCCAGTCTTTAAGATCTTTCTCACAGATCATCTGCTCCACAAAACGAAGTCCGGACTCCTCCGGCAAAATGCCGATCCGGCCCATACCGGTGTCCACCTTGATGTGGACTTTGACTGGCTTTCCCACTCTCCGGGCCGCATCTGCAAGTTCTTTTACCATATCCATCCGAAACACCGCCGGCCGGATCTCCTCCCGCACCAGCATCTCGTAGCTGTAGGGATAAGTATATCCCAAGATCAGGATCGGCTTTTTCACGCCGGCAACACGCAAAATATGAGCTTCCTCCGCCGTAGCCACCGCAAATCCAAACAAAAAGTCAAGAGGCTCCAGCACCTGAGCAATGGGCACACTTCCATGCCCATAGCCGTCCGTCTTGATCACGCCGACCATCTGTGTATTGGGCGCAATATTTTCTTTCATATGCCTCATATTGGACACGATAGCGTCCAGATCCACCTCCACGTAACCACGGGCGTAGCTGCGGAGCTTCTCCTCCATGTCATTCATGTTCTGTCCTGTCATTTTTGTCCTCCTGTATTGTGGCAGCATCCCACCGCCTCCGCAATATCCATAGCCATGCAGCCGTGCTCACCCTTGTTCTGCGCCGCCGCATCTCCCGCACATGCATGCAGATAGACACCCACGGATGCTGCCGCAAAAGGCTCCATCCCCTGTGCTAACAAGCCACAGATGACACCTGCCAGCACATCGCCACTCCCTGCCGTGGCCATGCCACTGTTCCCTGCAAGGTTCACACAGACTGCTCTTCCCTCCGCACAGATGAAAGTCCGGACATCTTTGGCCACGAGGATTGCATAAAGTTCTTCCGCCAGCTTCAATGCTTGGGCAGGCAGTTCTTTTTTCAACTCCGAAATGTCTCTGTCTGTCAGGCGGGAAAGTTCTCCCACATGAGGTGTCAGGATCACACTCCTGCCCTGTGCTCCCTGCCTGGATAACTCCTTTCTCAATCCCTCATCCCCGGAGAGCAGATTCAATGCATCAGCATCCAACAAAAGGGGAAGGTCGGTTTCAAAGATTACCTGCCACAAAATACCTTTTGCCTCATCGCTCACGCCAAGTCCCGGACCTATACCGATCACATCCGCCCAACGAACACTTTCTTCCAAGTCCTCCCATGTGCCTAAAAGCGCCTCCGGCACACTCTCCTGAAGGACCACCCGGTTCTCCCTGTGTGTCAGCACTTTCACCATGCCTGCTCCCGCGCGATAGGCTGCTCTGGCACTTAAGACTGCCGCTCCGGCCATATTATAACTCCCTGCGACCAGAAGCACTTTCCCAAAGGTTCCTTTGTTTCCTGCGGGGTCACGTCTTGGCAAAAGCTCCGCCACCGACTCGTCATAATAATACATCTGTGGCAACTCCCCATAAAAGCTGCGCTCAGTGATCCCCACATCCGCACAGATCACCTCTCCGGCAAAGCTGCATCCGGGATAAAATTTAAGCCCCCTCTTTACAAATCCGAAGGTCACCGTCACGTCCGCCCGAAAAGCACAGCCCAGCACCTCACCCGTGTCGGAATGGATCCCGCTCGGCATGTCGATGGCCAGTTTAAAGCCTTTTCTCTCATTACAAAATTCGATGGCCCGGGCGTGATCCCCCGTCACCTCTCTGGACAGTCCTACGCCAAACAGGGCATCCACAATAATATTATATTCCGTCCGAAGTGGTTTGCCCCCAATATTCACCGAATAATGTGTCAAAATCTGCATCTGCTCTTTCCACTGTACAGAAGCTCTGTCCACATCCTTCGGCCCGGTTGCAATCCCCCAAACCTCCACGTCATAATCCGCCTCCGAGAGAAGTCTTGCCAGAGCCAACCCATCGCCTCCGTTGTTGCCGGTTCCCACGGCGATCAGCACTCTTTTATCGCAGCGGTCCCTGTCACCAAAGCGCGCCTCTATGACCTCAAATGCCGCCAGCGCAGCCCGCTCCATCAGCACCATGCCCGGAATCCCTGTACGCTCTATGGTATTTTTATCGTACCGTTTCATCTCCGCCGCGGTCACAAGATATTTCATATGCCAACTACCTCCGTTTACAGACATTCATTTCATAACAAGAAGGGAACCACCCTTTGGTGGTTCCGCATAAAATCAAGACTTTTTGTTTATGTTTTTCGCCGCCTCGTCCGCCGCCTGCATTTTTAAAATGTCCTCCAAAATCCTGTCGTTGGGTGAAGGCTCTTTCTCTTTCCCACTTTTCCGTACCGGCTCCTCTTTCGGCTTGGATACTTCCGGATTAAATTGCACATCAAATATATTGACCACATCGGAGCCAAAAATATCGTGCATGTAGGAATAAATCTCTCGATTTCGCTGCTCCATCTCCTGCTTTCTGATCAGGCGTTTCTTCAGCTCGATGCGCACCTTGGTGACCCAGTCGGAAATCTGCTGGATCTCCTCTGTATTCTCCTGCAGGGCGTCATAGCAGTACTCCATCGTCATCGTCATCAGACGAATGTTGATGCGGTCGATCTCTCTGGGGATCTCCATCAGTTCATCCTGATAGTCGGCCAGCTTCGCATTACAGTCCTCCACCAGACGTTTATGCTCTGCCAGCTTCTTCTCCAACTTCTTATCCTTCGTCTGGTCCGCCTCGTCGGCCATCTCCATGATCTCATTCATCAGCTTTTTCTTCAGTTTATGGATGTCCTTGGACTCTGTGTTCAGTTTGCCCTGTCTCTTAAGCAGTTTATTTAGCTGATCCTCCAGACTTTTGACGGAACTTCTCCCCAGCTCATCCAACAGGCGATACCATTTACTGTCCAACGTCAAAACAGGAATCTGTTTGCCCTGAAGAGCTTTCGCAAAAACTTCTTCTCTTCTTTTCCCTTCTTCCTTGCGCCCCATACTCTTACGAATCATTCTCCTTCATATAACGGTTGATATTGTATGATAGTTTCATCAGGCTGTCGGATAAATGTACATTCTCCACCTGAACCCCCTCAGGCACATTTAGATCTACATGTGCAAAATTCCAGATCGCACGGATGCCGTTCTGCACCAGTTTGTCTACAATATCTCCCACGCTGGTCTTTGGAACGGTGAGTACCGCGATATCGATCTCGTTATCCCGCACAAACTGCTCCAATTCTCTCATATCTCTGATCTTAACGCCTCTGACCTCCTGACCAACTAAGCTCTCATCCCGATCAAAGATCCCTCGGAAAACAAAGCCTCTGCGTTCAAAATTCATGTAGTTTCCCAGCGCCCTGCCCAGATTACCGGCACCAATGATCACAAAGTTGTGTGTCTTATTCAGGCCTAGTATTTTGCCGATCTCATGATATAGATATTCTACGTTATAGCCGTATCCCTGTTGACCGAACCCTCCAAAGTTATTGAAATCCTGACGTATCTGGGAAGCAGTGACCTTCATCAGTTCGCTCAGCTCCTGCGAGGATATCCTCTCCACTCCCTCGTCCTTCAGTTCTCCCAGATAGCGGAAATATCTGGGAAGTCGTCCGACCACAGCCTGTGATATTTCTTTCTCTTCCAATAGCGTTACCTGCCTAATTTTATACAACGGGCAGTGCCTCGTAATCCTCGGTCGACTGCCCTATACGTACATTATACCATATGTTAAAAACTTGTCAATGAATTGACAGGACAAATTCTACACGATAAAATGAATGGGATGCAAATCGCTTTAGAAAGGAACACACCATGATACTCTCCTGCCAAAACATATCCAAATCTTTTGCGGAGAACGCCGTTCTTCAAAATGTAAGTTTTCATATAGAGGATAATGAAAAGGCCGCCATCGTCGGCATCAACGGAGCCGGAAAGACTACTCTTCTGCGGATCATTGTGGGCGAAATGCAGGCGGACGACGGAATGGTGACCCTTGCTAAGGATAAAACCTTAGGTTATCTGGCGCAAAACGGCGCCGTGGACACCGCAAACACCATCTATAGCGAACTGCTCTCCGTCAAACAAAATCTCATTGATCTGGAGCAGCGCATGCGCGATTGTGAAGAACAGATGAAATTGACCGAAGGCGCAGAACTGGAGGAACTGATGAGACAATACACCTCCCTCACCCACGCCTTTGAGATGGGGGATGGCTATATCTACAAAAGCGAGATCATTGGCGTGCTGAAAGGCCTTGGCTTTGAGGAGAACGACTTTGACAAGTCCATCTCCACACTCTCCGGCGGTCAGAAGACTCGCGTAGCTTTGGGAAAACTCCTGCTCCAAAAACCCGACCTCATCATGCTGGACGAGCCCACCAACCATCTGGACATGAATTCCATCACATGGTTGGAGACCTATCTGCTCAATTATAAAGGTGCCGTGCTGATCGTCTCTCACGACCGCTTTTTTCTGGATCGGATTGCCACCAAGATCATCGAGATAGACCAGACCAAGGCGACTACTTTTCAGGGAAACTACTCGGCCTACGCCGTGAAAAAGGAACAACTCCGCGTCGCTGCTTGGAACGCTTACCTCAATCAGCAGCGTGATATCAAGCATCAGGAGGAAGTGATCGAGAAACTTAAATCATTCAACCGCGAGAAATCCATCAAACGCGCGGAGAGTCGTGAGAAGATGTTGGACAAGATTGAAGTACTGGATAAACCCTCTGAGATCAAAAGTGATATGAAATTAAAGTTGACTCCCTACATACAGAGCGGCAACGATGTGCTGACCGTGGAGGGACTTAGCAAAGCCTTTGACGGACTGCTTCTCTTTCGAGACGTAAGCTTTGAGATCAAGCGCGGCGAGCACGTGGCGATCATCGGTGATAATGGCACCGGTAAGACCACCCTTTTAAAAATTCTGAATGATATCCTGCCCGCGGACGAAGGCACCTTCCGCCTGGGCACCAATGTGGAGATTGGCTATTACGATCAGGAGCATCATGTGCTGCACAGCGACAAGACGCTCTTTGACGAAATTTCTGATGACTACCCCTATCTCACCAACACGGAGATCCGCAATACCCTTGCCGCTTTTCTTTTCACCGGTGAAGACGTGTTTAAGCGTATTAAGGATTTAAGCGGTGGGGAAAGAGGACGCGTCTCCCTTGCAAAGCTCATGCTGGGAAACGCCAACTTCCTGATCCTGGACGAGCCCACCAACCACTTGGATATCCTGTCCAAAGAAATCTTGGAAGATGCTCTAAACGGCTATGAGGGCACTGTGTTGTATGTGTCACACGACCGTTATTTTATCAACAAGACCGCCCACCGAATATTGGACCTGACCTCACATCAGTTTGTCAACTATATCGGAAACTATGACTATTATTTGGAAAAACGCGATGTGCAGATGGCCTCACTAAACAGGGGAATTGCCGGGCAGGGCAAGTCTATTGGTACGACTGCTTCCGGAAAGTCCGAGGTTTCCGGATCTATCCCCATCGAATCCGACAGTAAGCAAGACTGGAAGGCCCAAAAGGAGGAACAAGCTAAACAGCGCAAGAAAGAAAACGATCTGAAAAAATGCGAGGAAAGAATTGCCTCATTGGAAGTACGTTTGAAAGAGATTGACGAGGAAATGTCCGATCCCGCCATTGGCACACAGGTGGCAAAGCTTCAGGAGCTTGCCAAGGAACAGGAAACATTGAATACTGAGTTGGAAGCTCTGTATGAGCAATGGGAAACCATGGCGGAATAACAGAAAAGCACCTGAGGGTTATCATTAATGAGTGAAATAACCCACAGGTGCTTTTTAATTTTCTATCACAGCAAGCTATCCAGCGTCTCGCGGATCGCCTTGATGAAGTCCAGACTGTTTAAAATTACAGGTGTTTTGCAAGTGGAGATCAAGGACAGGCTCTTGGTCATCTTACCGTCCTCCACAGTCTTGATACAAGCCTGCTCCAGCTTATCTGCAAAGTCCTGCAGTCCCTTTATGCCGTCCAACTCGCCGCGCTTTCTCAGAGCTCCCGTCCACGCAAAGATGGTTGCGATGGAGTTGGTGGAGGTCTCCTCTCCCTTTAAATGCTTGTAATAATGGCGCTGCACCGTGCCGTGGGCCGCCTCATATTCGTAGACGCCGCTTGGGGAAACCAGCACAGACGTCATCATGGACAGATCACCGTAAGCGGTGGCAACCATGTCTGACATCACATCGCCGTCATAGTTTTTGCAGGCCCAGATAAAACCGCCCTCAGAGCGGATTACCCTTGCCACTGCGTCATCGATCAGTGTATAGAAATACTCAATGCCAAGCTCCTCAAATTTGGCCTTGTACTCGGCATCGTAGATCTCCTGAAAAATATCTTTGAAAGTGTGGTCGTACTTCTTGGAGATGGTATCCTTGGTGGCAAACCACAGATCCTGCTTCGTGTCGATAGCATAGCCAAAGCACGCCCTGGCAAAGCTGGAGATAGACTTCTCCGTGTTGTGGATGCCCTGCAGGATGCCTGCCCCGTCAAAATTGTGGATCAACTCCCTGGTCTGAGTGCCGTCCGCAGCAGTAAATACCAACTCTGCCTTTCCGGCACCGGGCACTTTGATCTCTGTGTTCTTGTAGACATCACCGTATGCATGACGCGCGATGGTGATAGGCTTCGTCCAGTTGCTCACATAAGGCACGATCCCTTTGATCAGGATTGGCGCACGGAACACCGTGCCGTCCAAAATGGCACGGATCGTACCGTTGGGGCTCTTCCACATTTCTTTCAGATCATACTCTGTCATTCTGGCAGCATTGGGCGTAATCGTGGCACACTTTACCGCCACACCATACTTCAGCGTAGCATTGGCAGAATCCACCGTCACCTGATCGTTTGTCTCATTGCGGTACTCCAGACCAAGATCGTAATACTCGGTTTTTAGGTCGATATAGGGGAGCAACAGCTCATCCTTGATCATCTGCCAGAGAATTCTGGTCATTTCATCTCCATCCATCTCTACCAGGGGCGTTGTCATCTGAATTTTGTCCATAAACTATATGTCCTCCTTTTTGTATGCCTCATGCAACCCACTCTTCACCATATTGTCGTAGGCGTTGATCATATGCTGATGAGCCAGCTTCTCTGCAAGGTCGGCATCACCCGCCTTGATCGCTTCCATGATCTGCTCGTGCTCCTCATTGGACTTGGGACCTCTGTTGGCATTTGACAACGTCTTTTTGCGCACACGAAGCACATATTGGTGAAAATCTTTTAATTGATGCTCCAGCATCTTGCTGTCACAGGCCTCATACAAGATATCATGGAAACGGTTGTCCAACTCAGCAAGCTGCTCCAAGTGCCCTTTTTCGGCATGAAACTTCGCCAGATAGACATTCTCCTCCATCTCCTCCATCTGCTCCTTGGTAATGTGCTCTGTGGCCCAACGGGCACAAAGTCCCTCCAGCAGGGAACGGATCATATAGATGTCTTTCACATCCTTCTCCGTGATGCCTGTCACATAGGCGCCCTTGTTGGGGATGATCCGGATCAGGCCCTCCAGCTCCAATTGTCTGAACGCCTCTCTCACCGGGGTACGGCTCACACCCAGTTCCTCGCCGATGGCAACCTCTTTCAGTTCCTCGCGCTCTTCATATTTACCGCTCAAAATATCGTCTCTCAGCTTGTGAAACACACGACCGCGCAAAGAATACTTGTCCGTCGCTTCCTGCTTACCGTCAATACTTTTCACTTTTCTCACTCCATTTATGTAATTCTCGTATCATTGTATACAATCATACGAGAAGTGTCAATATTTTTTGCCAATTTCCTTGAAAAAACAATCCCCTGTTATTTTAAGAGTCTGCGGACATTCACCAGCCCCCATCCCTGTTTGTTCCACTCCTCTCCAAGATCTGTGGCCGTGAAGGTCAGTTTTTGACGAAACTCTTCCCTGTTTGCCTCCGGATACCGCTGGAAGAAAAGTGCTGCCACACCGGAGATAATAGGTGTGGACATGGAGGTTCCGCTCTTACTCACATAGGCATAGCGCACTCTGCCGCCATTCTTCTGGCAAAAAGCGTTACAGGAGGTAATGTCCGTTCCGGGCGCCACAATATCCGGCTTTCTGAGCGAAGAAAGCGCTCTGCCGCGTCCGGAATAAATCTCACATCTTTTGGGATCATTTCGGCAAAATAACCCGTCGTGACAGCCCACGGTGATGATGTCTCTTCCCTCTCCCAACAGAGAGATGGATCCGCTCCCCGGTCCCTTGTTTCCAGCAGCACACACCACCGTGATGCCGCTTGCGCACACCTTTTCCAGCTGCCGCCGCAGTGCATCCTCCTTACAACGCTCACTCAAAGAGCCGATCCCTACAGAAATATTCAGTATACGGATATGGTACTTTTCCTTCTCCGCAAGCACCCAATTCAGTCCTTCCAGCATATGCTCCGTTCTGCCGTCGCCATTGTGATCCAGCACCTTTCCTACCACCAGATTTACCCCCGGCGCAACTCCCTGATATCTGCCCCGGGACAACGCTCCGCTGCCACAGAGGATCCCGCATACATGTGTGCCGTGTCCGCTGTCATCATATCTATAATCCTGTCTGTTTACAAAATCACGGAATGCGATCAGCCTCCCCTCCAGATCCGGGTGCTGGCCGACACCGGTGTCCAGAACAGCCACCGTAATTCCCCGTCCTGCCTGAAGACCGAGCTCTTCCGGAATTTCAATCTGTCTTCTCACTCGTTGCATATAAAATTGCCCTGACATTCTTTCTTTATCCTATGTCAGGGCAATCCTTTTTGGCACTATCCGCTTATATTCTATTTTTCAGAGGTCTGCCTATCACAAGAACCATACCAGCCAGCAAAAGCAAGCCGCCAACCAGCCACCGATAAATTTTTAGGTGTGAGCTGCCCCCCATGACTGCCGCATCGGGCGGAGCTGCCATACTCTCTAAGGTTGTAGTCGTTTGAATCAGATAATCGGTATTTAGCACGGTACCATCACCGTACAGTCCGTACACCGACAGGAAGTTGGTATCAAAGCGCACGCAGTCCACGCCGTCCACCAGGAGTCTCATGGCGGACACACTCTCCAACTGACCATTGCGGTCTAAGAGAACTACTTGAACACCGGTCTCGGCAAAACGCTCCGGTACAGGCAGAGTCACTGTCAGCACCTGTCTGCCGGTCTTGTTGATAGGAATACCGCTGCTGTCTGTAAGGGACATCCCATACAGTTGGATATTCGCCGGCATCGTCTGATGCAGATTCCTCTGGAACGCCAACTCCACTTCGGTGCGCACCGCATCGGTCGCTTCCCATATAGAAAGAGTATAGCTTCTGGATGCGCCGTCCAACTGGGCGAGCGCACCGTCCAGACCGTCCACTTTCACGCCCGACTGTCCGCTCTCCGCTGCGGAGCCCCGATAAGCCTCATTGGAAAGACGCTCCGCTGAGATCTCATGGACCTTCTCCGGTGCCACGCCCGCATAACCTACGCCGGCGGTCTCAGGAAATGCCTGTAGGCCGATCCGTTTTAAGGTAGCCGGAAGAGCTACATGCTCCAAAGCAGTTCCCGCAAAAGCTCTGTCCTTGATATCCGTGACCTGACTGCCAAAAGTTGCCTCTTTCAAACCGCTGCAGCCCTCAAAGGCCCCCTCACCTATAACAAGAAGACTCTCCGGTAAAATTACATCTGTAATCTCAGTATGATCCTGAAAAACCTCCGCCGCGATCAGCGTTACACCCTCCGGAACTTCCACCGCACTGCCGCTTCCGCGGTAAGCAACCAGCGTGTTGCCGTTTACCAGGAAATCGCTCTCTCCACCGGTCCCCGCCAGGAATTGATCCACCCAAGCGGTATGGGCAAAGGCTTTGGGCTCCACATTGATAAGGGTAGTGGGCAAGTTGACCTGTGTCAGGTTGTCACAGTGATAAAAAGCTCCATAGGCAATCTCTCTCGTCCCTTCCGGTATCACGAGCTGGCTGACCGAGCTCCTTGCAAAGGCAAACTGTCCAATTTCGTTTATCTCTTCCGGCAGCGTCACCGCTTGAAGATTTCTGTTACGATAATAAGCCTGATCCGCCACCGTATCTCCATCCACGATCGTGTATTTGGGAATCGTCGATCCTGTGGTACCCTGAACATTGTTCTCAAAATTTGGCTGCACTATCTCAGGAGTAACGGGTGTTATGGACGTTCCACTCAGTACCTCAGGACTTGTGTTGTCCAGAAAGACCACCGCATGATTCCCCACCACATAGGTGGAACCGAGCACGTCCCCACTGGGCCCTAATATATCCGGATTGATCTGCACATTGTCATCCCGATTAGGAATACGGCCACTATTATTAGTGTTTGTATTCGTGTTGGTATTGGTACTAGTACTATTACCGGTGTTGTTATCTGTAGTGTTAGTGCCCGCAGTACTGCTGTCCGGCTGATAGTTGGACACATCCTCGTACTCCGGCATCTCTTTCTGTCTCTCGTAAAACTCCTGCGCAAACTTATACGCAAGGCTTCCAGCCATACAGTTGATCTTGAGCTTGGCGCAGCCGTCAAATGCGGTCTCATGAATGTGCGACACCACAGCAGGAATGGTAATTTCCTCCATATTGACACAGTCGGCAAAGGCTCCGATGCCAATTCTGGTGACACTGTTCGGAATGGTCATCCGCTTTAATCCTTTGGCTCCCGCAAAGGCATAATCTCCCACTTCGGTTAGGCCACTGCCCAATGACACTGTGCTAAGATTATCACACCCCCAGAAAGCGTACGGCTTGATCTGCTCCACCGAGTTGGGCAGGATCACCCGCGTGATCCTGCCATTGTTCTCAAAGGCTCCCTCACCGATCACACTCACAGTGTTAGGAACAGTCACCTCCGTGTCCGTGCCGCGATATTTTGTTAATACATTCCCTTCCATTTGAAAATCGGAAGCAGATGTTGCAGCATCTGCTTCCGACACAGGAAGCTGCATAATAACCAGTGCTGCGATGATCATCAGGACACCGCACAGCCTTTTTCTCTTCCTCATATGCCTTCCTTTTACTTTAAACTACGCCATCTGACGCTTCTTTACAGTTTTCTTGTCCTTCTTCATAAAGAACACCATAGATACACAAGCCAGACCTATGGACAAAAACCACTTGGGATGGATCCCGTCGCCCGTCTTGGGAGTACTGTCAGTGGTTCCCTCAGTCAGGTGCCCCGTGTCCACATAGATCACATAGGGCGAGAAGTGCGTCGCCGTAAAGGTGATACAAGATACACCGGAGATCGTGGTAAACCTTGCAGACAGTTTATCCAGTCTGTCATTCACCACACCTGCAGCCCGGTTGTTGCCTGCGTAGGTGATCATGGAATCCGGTATAGGCAAGGTGATCGTCACCGACAAACCTGTGGTATCCGTAATCTTATTGTTGCCGGTGGAATCATACAGGCTGATATCCATCGGGAAGTACTGAATACCGTCCAAACTTCCGTACTCAGCCATCAATGCTTTCACAGCTGCTTCAGCCGCCGCCGAGCTCTCCGTGATCTTTATCACAAAGTTGTCGGAGGAACCGTTCACCGTAGCGGACACCACTCCGGTATTGGAGAGACCATTTTTATCAATAACAACTGTTGTTCCTTTGTTGACGGAACCTGTCGATCCGCCCGGACGAGAGCTGTTGCCGGTAGCGGTACTGCCACTTCCCGAGACAACACCGCTTCCGTTACTCTTCTTGTAGTTCGCCGTCACAACCACATTCTTGGCCGGCATCGTAACCACGGTAGCAGAGACACCGGTACTTGCAATTTTCGTATCCGAGGGTTCGATGGTCCAGTTGTTAAATGTCATGCCGGATGCTGGATCGTCTGCAACGATGATCGCCTGTGCACCCTCCAGATAACTTCCGGAACCGCTTCCGTTGCGCACGGTCAGAGTGTAATAATTTCCGGTAGCGCCGGGATTATTCGGATTATTTGGGTTATTAGGGTCATTCGGATTGTTCGGGTTATTAGGGTCATTCGGGTTGTTCGGGTCATTCGGATTGTTCGGATTATTAGGGTCATTCGGGTTATTCGGGTTGTTCGGGTCATTCGGGTTGCTGCCCGCATTATTCAACTGATATATTGCCCGGAATGTCACATCCTCCGCAATTATTTCATAATCGTCAAGGGTATACTTGCCGAGAGGGATCACACACTCCCAACCGATAAGGGTATAGCCTGCAATTTCCGCATTGGGAGGCGTAGCACGTTTGCCATTGTCAATTGTATACTCTCCCAGCACTTCATAATCTTTTTCCCCTGATGTTTTACCCAGGAAAGTGACCTTGTGCGTACCGGAGGCCGGAGTATAGGTCGGATATGCCCTACCATTATCCTGCACATTCGTATACGCGGCTACCGGCTCCCATGACTTGAAAAGATAGCCGTCTATGTCCGGAGGCACAAGCTTTCCGTCCTTCATCAGCTTCTCAACATCCACATCCGTGCCGATCAGCACTTCGTCCACAGTGAGCAGAGGAGGATCCTGCATGGTATTATCTTTATAGAACTTGACTGTAAAGTACTGCTCCGGAGCTTTCTCCTCAGAGTTGATGCCCTTACTCTCCGCATAACGATCTGCGAAAGAACCCGCCTGAGTATAGAACGTCAGGTTTGAGAGTTCCGTGCCCGGATATTTACTGTCAGAGTACTCATTTCCAAACGCATCCGAATCAATGATCTGTACATTATCCCCTGTAAACTCCAACCACTCTATCGTGCTGTCCGAAAAAGCATTTTTGTTGATGGTAGTCGCGCTGTAGGGCAGCATTACACTGTATAGCTTAGGAGTACACTGGAAGGCACTATCCGAAATCACTTTTACACTGGATTTTCTCAAGTCCACGGAGCTCACATTGGTCTCCATAAAAGCCTCCGGCGCGATCTCAGTCGCTCTCTCCAAAAGATCAGCACTCACCGTACCAATCTTTCTGCCCGGAAGATACTCGATCACCCTGGTGATCGTTCCATCGCCGGCCGGTCCATAGATAATGGAATTTTCACAGGTAAAGTAGGCGCTCTCCGGGAAGTCTACCGCAGCCAACTGTTCACACAGCGTGAAAGGCCGTTTCCCCATCGTCTTCACAGAGGAAGTGACGCTTACATTCTGCAGGTTATCACAGCCACGGAATGCATAATCACCAATCTTTTGCGTATCTCCATAAATATACACTGTCCCAAGGGTATCACAATCATCTAAGAGCAGAGGATCGATCTCGTTAAAGCCGTTGATGGTGAGGGTCTTCGTCCTTTCTGCCGAAAATATATCCCGATAACTACCGACCGCAAAGTCCTCTGCCTCATTTTGGGTAAACAAGCTTACCTCTGCCGCCGCATTCCCGTCCGATACGTCGGATGTAAACGTCTTAACAGACTCCACACCGTCCGGTATCACGATTTCCGTGACAGCGGTCAACAGATCCTTCTCCGCAGATGTCATGCCGGAATAATTCTTTGCGAAGAAACTGGATATTTTACTGGGAGCATTTCCTCTCGCGGCCAGATAGTCTGCATCATTCTCGATGTAGAGCAGATTACTCCATCCGATCTTCACACCCTTGTTATCAGTCAGTCCGGTATTGTCAGACGCCAGGTTGGAAAGGGTCGGATACGCGATCAACTCGTTGCGCCTACCTTCAGCCTTGTTGGGATTGTAACGCACGATCAGATTACTCGGCCAGCCGCTGCAATAAGTAATGTATGTATTGGGGGTCTGTGATGCCCTCTCAATATTGTTATTCGGATCCATCGCAAACTTATACGGAACGCTATCATAAGAGATCGGTCCCACAAAGAACAGTTGAGGTGTCCCCTCAGTCCAATCCGCCTTACCGTTCTTATCAGCGTCTGTCTCCCCGTTAGGACACTTTACTTCTACCTCCTTACCATCTTTCTCTACCACATAAGAAGTATGCGATACGGCATCCTGCGTATCAAATGCGTTCTTTCCAATACCATTCGGTCGGAGGTTTACCGGTTCCTCGAAGATAACGGTTTCCAGATTGTGACATCCCACAAAGGCTTCATCGCCGATCGAGGTGACCGTGGATGGGATTATCACACTCTCCAGTAAACAATTGCGACGAAAACCTGTCGTGAGGGTCGTGACAGATTTGGGACCAATTGTGCCCGGAATGGTAACATTCTTCATACCCGGATCGATCTGCACATAATACAGTTCATTATCCCCCCTGACGCGGTATACGGCTCTATATCCATCCTTGTCCTTGAGGGTCAATTCATAGATATCCTGATTCAAAAACTTAAATGCAAACATATGCTCGCTTGCCATTTTATGCAGAGCCGACGCCGGAGTTGTCTCCCCAATGTCTGCATATCCCTCAATATAGAACGTCTCATTCTTCAGAGCTGAGCGGAACTGATCTAACGTAAAGGTAAATCCCCCTCTTTTATCGTCATCTACGAATGTGAAATTGTTAGCAGAGCCTGCGATCACTTTAATGTATTGCAGACCGGTACACCCCTGTAGAATACTGATGGGGACTCCGTTCTCCCAGCCCTTCACCTTTCTTGTAGTACCGGCATCGATATATCCGGAGGGTATAGTCAGTGACTGCAGCACAGTACAATCTTTAAATACAAATTCGCCCAATTCTTCTAGATGAGATATATTGGACAGATCGCAACTGGCCAGCGTAGCACACCCGGAAAACGCATAGTCTCCAATCTTTGAAGTATTGACCGGCACTTGAAAGCTTGAAAGTCTGATGCAATTTTCGAACGCACGGGCGCCGATCATTTTCAATCCGGCCTCTGCAGGAAAAGTAACGCTGGAAAGATTAGTACAGGTCGAAAACGCACCATCTCCTATCACACTCAGGCTCTTATTGAAAGTGACACTGCTCAGGCTGGTACAATTGGCAAAAGCATAATCACCGATCCCCTCCAGATTCTCACCAAAAACTATCGACTGGATATTGGTCCCGGCAAATACTCCTTGATTGGGAGCCTGAATATAGCCATGATCAGTAGAAGGGGCAATTCCCCAGTTTTTATCAGTATCTTGTCTCAAATACTGCTTTCCAATATACTGCACCGGAATATCCGCATACCGGTTTGTATAAGCCAAGGGATCTGCCTTGTCAAAATCATCAAGCTTGTCACCGGCAGCGCCATCTTTTTTATAAAGCAGTCCCTCCGATGCCTCAACCTTCATCCAGGTTTCCTTAGTACGAGAATAACAAGGGTAGAATTTGTCTTCCATGACAGGTGATACAGCATATGTTACTCCGTAGAGTTCCACAGTCCCATTCTCAAGCCCCGGATTACTCAGATAAATAATCCAGTTACCATTTTCATCTGCCTCACCATCATATGGATCACCACCACTTACTGTCGACGGTTTTTCTATAGGCGTCCTAGTATATTGATCCAGCACATTATACTTATATCCTCCATACACGGATACCGCCTGTTCCCTCTGTCTAAACCACAAGAAGCCCTTTGGGCCATAGGCAGTCAGATAGCCTTCTTCATTCCATCTGTAAGCATCCACCATATTGGGGACAACTACCGACGAAGACTGATCCCCACAGCGCAGCAAAACCGCTTTCGGATGATCCTGTGAACCAATAACGGCAAATTGGAACATTTCCGTCTCATCACTGTATATAGTATCGCCATTTCCCCATGGACTGCTATCCTTCGTGATGGTAGGGATAAAAGATTCGTCATCATCCGGCACAAAGACCTTGGCCTTAATCGTTGCGCTCCCTTCAGTGTATCCGGACGGATCAAATGCCTGCAAGCTGTCCACCGGAATTGCCGCTACTGCAATAGCAGATGCCAGGAACAAACTTCCCAGCGTCTTCCTGACAGTCTTCTTCAATCTTCTCTTCTTTTTTACAGCCTTCGCCATGTTCTTTACTCCTTTGCCGTGACTCTCTTTGCTACCACTACGAATCTGCCGTTCGTCTCCTGATAATCACAGGTGGACAGGGTCAACAGCTGATCCCCGTACCGGGCCGTCACCCCTGTATCGTACAGGGAAATGGCCGCCATCTCCTGCATGTTGGAGTCAAACTCCTGCTCGCTGGCCGCATCTATAAACTGATAATACTTAAAAACAATCTCTTCCTCACTGTACACCCTTGAGCGGAACACATACATCACCTGATACAGGCCGTGCTCATAGATCGTGTCAAACTCTATGTAGGGGTGCTCCTCCGCATACTTCTGGGAGGCATATTTATCCAAGTCTCCAAACATCCGGCCGCTCTGCATATGATGCCCGTACAGGATGTAGTTGGTGCTGGGCTTTAATACATCACAGTCCTTATCCATAAATATGGAACCGTTCTTGTCGTATTCCTGATTCAGATTATGATCTAAATAATACTCGTTATTATTTGTCTGCATCACAGGATAATCTATTTTTGTATCGTCAATTTTAAGCCATCCTATTAGCTTTTGGTTCTTATTTAATAAATTTTTATATTCGTCCAGCACCTCCGGGATCTCCCTGTCCGGATCGTCGTAATGAATAACAGGTGTGTAGGTAACCTGTGGGTTCTCGGCAGCATTCTCCCGAATCTCGCTCCACCGCTCATAGGTGGACCGCGTCCGGTAGTCAAAGTAGGAATAAACGGAAAAATATCCCAGACAGGCGAGGCTGACAAGACTGCACAGGAGAATCAGCTGCTTCCTGCGCTTCTCCCGCTGCTTCAACGCATCCTCCACGTACTTGTCCATTTCTGTGGACACGGGGACATTTGCCGCCACAGGGGTTTTTGCGGCCTTCCCGGAGACTTTTGATCCGGTCTCTTGCCCGGATAGCTTTTTCCCGGAAACACCTTTTCCCGTTTGGCTCGCAGGCGCTTTCTTCACAAGATCGTCAATCTCATCCTGAAAGTCCTGCCCCAGAAGCGTGTAGAATTTATGTTGACCGCTATGTAGTTCCTGACTCAGCTGCTTTAGCGCGACCGGATCATTTCCTTTCACCCGCTGTCGCAGCTTATCGATCAGCTCCTTGTCGCGGCTGGCTCTCGCGTAGTCCGACTGCGTCCGAAACTGCCTGCCCTCCACAACGTATGTCTTCTGCGTCATGTTAATCCCTTTTTCCGATTCGCATTATCCTACATCTTCTATTTTACTCCATGTTGAAATTTATGCAAGTGTTTTTGGAAAAAAACTCTCTCTGGAAACATTGACATGCCATAACGCATAGAATAAACCATAATAAAACTTGGAGGCAAAACAATGAGCGATTTAACCGCTACCAACTGCGGCTGCAACAACGGCAATGACTACAACACCGCAAACTTCTTCGGAGGCAACAGCTGCATCTGGATCATCCTTCTGTTACTGTTCTGCAACGGCAATGACAACGGCTGTGGCGGAAACGGCCTGTTTGGCAGAAGTGGCAACAACAGCTGCTGTGAATGGATCATTCTGCTTCTGATCCTCAGCTCCTGCTGCGGCAACAACTAAGTCAGGCGATACCACGCGATATAGATAGGCTCCTCCGGGAGCCTATCATTTTTCCTCTCCCTGTCTCATAGGATAGAACAAGAATGCGAAGCAAGGGGGGTAATATGATGGACGAGAAGGATCTGGATAAGGTGACCGCTTTTGACACTCTATTTACCACCAACCATATCCAGATGTGTAAGGTTCTCATGAGCTATCTGGAGCCTCCCGCCCGTCAGACCCTTGCAGTCTACATAAAACTGGCGGAGCTTAACTACACACTCTCCTTTTTAAAGAGACACCCTTTCGCCGCGTTCCCTGCGGGCACTTCCCCTGCAAAGCCGGATATCGGCAAGATCTGTGAGGAGGTACAGCCCTACTTGAGTCCATCCGAACAAAACAGGCTTAAGTCTGTCATGAATACCATGCAGAGTTTTCAGAATCTACAGGATATGATGGAGATGATGCAGATGATGAAGGAGCTTTTCCCGGAGGGAAGCGGCGAAGGCGGAGCTGACCTTCTCTCCGGCCTTGCCGGTCTCTCCGGCATGGGCACTGCGGCCGAGGGCGATGGCGGCCTCGACATGGTCTCCATCCTGCAGATGCTTCAGGGCTTCCAGATTCCCGACTAATGTATCGTATAAAGGAAGGAGGGGGTTCATATGAGTGAATCACAGGCTTCAAACCAGCGTCCTGCCTGGATGGAGGACGAACTGGTGCGGGAGATCCCACAAAAGAAACTGGATTTTCTGGGACAGCTTTTCACGGAAAGTCAGGGCAAGAGTCAGAAAGAGATGATGTCCATGATGCTTCCAATGATGCGGCGCGCCAAAGCGGAGCATCTAAGCTTTACTACACAGGAGATGAACTCTGCCATCGCGGCTATCCGCAAACACAGCACTTCCGAAGAGTTATCGAAGATCGACAAGATACTGTCCCAGGCCGGACAGCAAAAGGGCACCCCTCAGTAAGGGGTGCCACAATAACAATCGTTATTTACTTCGCCACAATGTTCACGATCTTACCCGGCACGTAGATCTCCTTGACAATGTTGCCGGTGAGCTTATCGCCCAGAGCCTCCTTGGCCTGTTCGATCACTGCCTCCTTGGCCTCATCCTTGGGAATCATGATAGTCGTGCGCAACTTACCGTTCACCTGAACCGCGATCTCGATGGTATCCTCTACGGTCTTCGCCTCGTCAAACTCCGGCCATGTGGTCTGATAGATCCTGCCCTCGTAGCCGGCAACGCTCCAAAGTTCCTCCGTAATGTGGGGAGCCACTGGATTGAGCAGGGTGAGCAGTGTCTTGTACTCTCCTCTTGTGACGGAATTCTTCCTGTAAAATTCGTTGATCAGAGACATCATGGCAGCGATGGCCGTATTGTACTTCAAATTCTCAAAATCGCTTGACACTTTCTTGATGGTCTGGTGCATCTTAGTCTCCAGATCAGCGCTGTAGCCATCATCATCTGTCAGGATATCCTGCAGCTTCCACACCCTCTCAAGGAATCTTCTGCAGCCTTTCACCCCATCCTCACTCCACGCGGCGCTCAGGTCAAAGGCTCCAATAAACATCTCATAGGTGCGGAGGGTGTCCGCCCCGTAGTCTCTCACAATATCGTCAGGGTTTACCACGTTTCCTCGAGATTTGGACATCTTCTCACCGTTGGAGCCAAGGATCATGCCGTGGCTGGTCCTCTTCCGGTAAGGCTCGGCACAATTCACCACTTTCTGGTCATAGAGGAAGCGGTGCCAGAACCGGGAGTAGAGAAGGTGCAAAGTAGTATGCTCCATACCGCCGTTGTACCAGTCCACAGGCATCCAGTAGTTTAATGCCTCTTTGCTTGCGAGCTCTTTGTCATTATCCGGGTCGGTGTAGCGCAGGAAATACCAGGAGGAACCAGCCCACTGTGGCATGGTGTCCGTCTCTCTCTTTGCGGGACCGCCGCAGCGGGGACAGGCAGTGTTCACCCAGTCCGTCATGGCCGCCAGCGGAGAATCACCATTATCCGTGGGCATATAGCTCTCCACCTCGGGAAGCTCCAAAGGCAGTTCGCTCTCATCCAAAGGCACATAGCCGCACTTGTCGCAGCATACAACGGGAATCGGCTCTCCCCAGTAACGCTGTCTGGAAAATACCCAGTCGCGCAGCTTGAAGTTGGTCTTGCTTGTTCCTATACCTTTCTCCTCCAGATAGGAGATGATCTTTTTCTTGGCATCCGCCACAGACAGGCCATCCAAAAAATCGGAATTTACCAAGGTTCCGGTGGCCACATCCGTATAAACTGCCTCCTGCACGCTGACAGGACTTCCCGCCACCACCTCGATGATGGGAAGGTCAAACTTCTTGGCAAACTCCCAGTCTCTCTCATCGTGAGCGGGAACGGCCATGATGGCGCCGGTTCCGTAAGTCATCAATACATAGTCGGAGATCCAGACGGGGATCTCTTTGCCATTTACGGGGTTGACAGCGGTAATACCCTGAATGGCAACGCCGGTCTTATCCTTGGCAAGTTCTGTTCTCTCAAAGTCGGACTTTCTGGCCGCCATCTCGCGGTAAGCCACAATCTCATCCCAGTTGCCGATCTCATCCTTGTATTTATCGATCAAAGGGTGCTCCGGCGAAAGCACCATATAGGTGACACCGAAGAGAGTGTCCGGCCTTGTGGTATAAATTTTCATCTTATCGTCTTTTCCGGCCAGCGCAAAATCCACCTCGGCACCCTGGCTCTTTCCGATCCAGTTCTTCTGAGACACCTTGATGCGCTCCACATAATCCACAGTGTCCAATCCCTCGATCAGCTTGTCGGCGTACTCAGTGATCTTTAACATCCACTGGCTCTTCACCCTGCGGACTACCTCGGAGCCGCAGCGCTCGCAGACGCCATTCACAACTTCCTCGTTGGCAAGACCCACCTTGCAGGAAGTACACCAGTTAATAGGCATCTCCGACTTATAGGCAAGGCCCGCGTTAAAAAGTTTTAAGAAGATCCACTGAGTCCACTTATAGTAATTCGGATCAGTGGTGTTGATCTCTCTGTCCCAGTCGAAGGAATAGCCGAGAGCGTGAAGCTGTCCCTTAAATCGCTCCACATTGTTCTTGGTCACGATCCTGGGGTGGATCTTGTTCTGGATAGCATAGTTCTCGGTGGGCAGACCGAACGCATCCCATCCCATAGGATACAGTACATTATAGCCCTGCATTCTTCTCTTGCGGGCCACGATATCCAGCGCGGTATAAGGTCTGGGATGACCTACGTGGAGCCCCTGTCCTGACGGGTATGGGAACTCCACCAGCGCATAATATTTAGGTCTGGAGTAATCGTCGGAGGTCTTAAACGCCTTCTCGTCATCCCAAACCTTCTGCCATTTTGCTTCCACCTCGTGGTGGTTGTAAGGTACTGACATAATCTCTCCTCTCTTCTGTAGGCCGCTATCTTCTACGCCTCACAGATGACAAACTCATTCACATTCACAAAATTCTTTTCTAAAAATAACACACGTAATCATTCTGTACTACTTCGTGCATTTTAAAAGCCCTCTCGTCACTTAGAGACGAAAGGGCTTCATTCCGTGGTACCACTCTAATTCGCGTAGAAAATTTAATTTTCTGCTGCGCACTTTTTTAAAATCGTTAACGAGATCACCCGCCCTGCCATACCCACGCACGTGCGCTTCCGGCAGAGGACTCCGAGGCCAGTTGGGAACATCTCGCTGCCGCCTCACACCACCCGGCGGCTCTCTGAAAGTCCGATGCTCTTAATATTCCTCATCAGCGTCAGTTTCTTTATCTTTAATTTTCTAAAACTAACGCCTATTTTATCCTGTTTTTGCCTGGCTGTCAAGCATTTATTCCACACTGTTCTCCGCAACCTTAGCCGCTCTGGCAGCGACCTCCTTCTCCTGCACATCGGAGGGAGCCTGCTCATAGCGGGCGAACTCGTAGGCGTACTCTCCCCTGCCGCCGGTCATGGAACGAAGATCTGTGCAGTAACCGAACAGTCCGCTCATGGGAATGTCCGCCTCGATCACCTGCTTGCCGCCGGGTGCAGGGTTCATGCCGAGTACACGTCCTCTTCTCTTGTTCAGGTCGCCCATGACATCGCCGGTGTAGGCATCGGGAACGGTCACCTTCAGGCTCATGATGGGCTCCAGCAGAATTGGCTGTGCTTCCATGAAACCTTTCTTGAAGGCCTGAACCGTAGCAACCTTGAACGCCAGCTCGGAGGAGTCCACTGGATGGTAGGAACCATCATAGAGCACCGCCTTCACACCCACCACGGGGTAAGCTGCCAGAGGCCCTCTCTCCACCGCATCCTGCAGTCCCTTTTCCACCGCCGGGAAGAAGTTTTTGGGTACGGCGCCTCCCACAACCTCCTGCTCGAAGGTGTAAGCCTGCTCCACATCTTCGGAAGGCGAAAAGCGCATCTTTACATGACCATACTGTCCATGGCCGCCGGACTGCTTCTTGTATTTGTACTCCACATCAGAATTCTTCTTTATGGTCTCCTTGTATGCGATCTTGGGATTCTCCAGTTCAACCTCCACCTTGTACTCGTTGAGCAATCTGCTCACCACGATCTCCAAGTGCTGGTCACCCATTCCGTAGAGGAGGAGCTGATGGTTCTCGGAGTCGTTCACCGAGCGCAGAGTCAGATCTTCATGGGTCATCTTCTGCAGCGCCTGGGAGATCTTATCCACGTCCGCCTTGTTCTTGGGCTTGTAGCGCATATAGGTGTAAGGTGTGGAGATATCAAACTTGCCATACTTGATGGTGGTTGCCTTAGTGGAGAGGCTGTCGCCGGTTCTGGCGGCGGTCAGCTTTGCAAGGGCACCGATATCACCTGCATGCAATTCGCTCACCTCGATGGGCTTGTTGCCCTGCATCACATACAGCTTGCCGATCTTCTCCTCGATATCCTTGTCTACGTTGTAAAGCAGGTCATCGGTCTTTAACACGCCGGAGTTGACCTTGATCAGGGAGTATTTGCCGATAAACGGATCCACGATCGTCTTCCAGATGTACGCCGACTTCGCCTTGGAGAAATCATAGTCCGCATTGTAGATCTCGTTGGTCTTCATATTGATGCCCGCCACCTGACGGTTCTCGGGGCTTGGCATGTATTTGATGATATCGTCAAGCAAGGTGTAGATGCCCTGACACAGAGTGTTGGATCCCATGGTCATGGGAACAATACTTCCCTCACACACGTTGGTCCTGAGCGCCGCACGGATCTCCGACTCGGAGAACTCCTCTCCGCTGAAATATCGGTCCATCATCTCCTCGCTGGTCTCTGCAACTGCCTCCATCAGAGTGTCACGGCAGATCTGCAGATTGGCCTTATTATACTCCGGTACTTCGCAGGGCACGACCTCCTTGCCCTCCCAGCGGTTGCCGGTCTCGGTGATGACGTTGACGTATCCCACAAACTTCTCATTCTCGCGGATCGGGAGATTGAAAGGTGCCATCTTCTTGCCGTAGAGGGCGGTCATATCCTCCACCACCTGTCGGAAAGAGGCGTTGTCCACGTCAATGTTGGACACATAGACAAAGCGGGGCAGCTTATACTTTTCGCACAGATCCCAAGCTTTCTGGGTGCCGACCTCAATGCCCGACTTGCCGTTTACCACGATGATGGCAGCGCCTGCAGCGCTTACCGCCTCCTCTACCTCGCCCACAAAGTCAAAGTAGCCCGGTGTGTCTATCACATTGATCTTGTGTCCCTCCCACTCAATCGGAATCACGGATGTGTTGATGGAGAACTTTCTCTTCTGCTCTTCCTTACTGTAGTCACTCACGGTGTTGCCGTCGGTCACTTTCCCCAGGCGGGATGTAATGCCGGACAGGTAGGCGAAAGCTTCCGCCAGACTGGTCTTGCCGCTGCCGCCATGGCCTAGCAGAACCACATTACGAATCTTGTCAGTTGTGTAGATATTCATATTCCGTCCTCCATTTTTACATTTTCGGGCAGTCTTCCGACGCTTTTGTTGGAATTTTACGCCCCATGTGTCTATTTTACTAAATATTGCTGCTTTTTACAAGTAATTGTTAGCACTTTTTACTCTCTGCGGCCACTTTTTTGCCCCAATCCGGCATCTCTCCCGAAAGACGGTTGATTTTCATGCTTTAAAGTGATATAGTGTTATGCAGTTAAAGATTTACCGAGAATCTATCCAAAGGAGATTTTGATCGATGGGATCCATTACTTGTGGCTTTATCGGGCTGGGACTGATCGGCGGCTCCATCGCGCGGGCCATTCGTGAGAACATACCGGGTGCGACGATCATTGCCTACGATATCAATCCGGAGGCTCTTTCGCTCGCTAAGGAAACGGGAGTGGCAGACAGCACATGCTCCTCCATTGACGACAGTTTTTCGGCCTGTGACTATCTCTTTTTATGTGCACCGGTACAGAAAAATGACGAGAATCTTCAGGCGGTAAAGAAAGTATTGTCCCCCAACTGTCTGCTGACGGATGTGGGAAGTGTCAAAACAGGGATCCACCGCGCTATCAAAGAAGCCGGTCTGGAAAGTCAGTTTATCGGCGGCCATCCCATGGCGGGCAGTGAGCGTGTGGGGTTTGTCAATTCTAAAGCGCTGCTTCTGCAGAATGCATACTACATTCTAACCCCTACGGAGAAGGTTCCCTCTGAAAAAGTAGAAGCCTACCGAAATCTGGTGGAGCATCTGGGCGCTCTCCCGCTCATCCTAAACTGTGAACAGCACGACTATGTGACCGCCGCGGTCAGCCATCTGCCTCACGTGATCGCTGCATCTTTGGTCAACCTGGTGCGGGACAGTGACTCACATGACGGCATTATGAAGCAGATCGCCGCCGGAGGATTTAAAGATATCACGCGTATTGCCTCCTCTTCCGCCGTGATGTGGCAACAGATCTGTCTCACCAACACGGAGAATATCAAAGGACTTTTGTCCGACTACATAGATGTGCTCTGTGAGATCCGGGAACAGTTGGATTCCTCGGACGCAGATGCATTGTATCAGCTCTTTGACAACGCAAGAATTTATCGTGACTCTTTCAACAATACATCCAGCGGCCCTATCAAGCGGAATTACATGTTAAAGCTTGATATTGCCGACGAGCCTGGCGCACTGGCAGCCATCGCTACGATCCTTGCACTCAACGCGATCAGTATCAAAAATATTGGAATTGCGCACAACAGAGAATATGAGGGCGGTGTGCTCCGCATTGAATTTTATGATGAGGCCTCCGTGGAGAGAGCCAAAGAGATTCTGTTGGGGAAAGGGTATACGATAAACGAGCGCGGGTGATAGGCAATTAGAGTCAGTCGGGCGATCCCTTCCCCACAGGGTGACCCTTTATTACACAATTACCGCATCTTAGCTTTCCGCTTCTTCTTTCGCCCTATCCCACATCGATACAGCTTCATTCCGATCCTTTCCATCATCACACAGAACAGCACACCACAGGCACCACCCACGGTATCCAGCAGCACATCCAAAAAGCTCCCGTATCTTCCGGGGATAAAAAGCTGGTGCAGCTCATCTCCCGCCGCTGAGGTAAACACCCACACAATTACAAGCAGATAGAGTCTGCGCCCTCTCTCCCACCAGGGTCTCCACATAGAGTACACTAGCACTCCCATGCAGGCATACTCAAATAAGTGGGCCAGTTTGCGGATGGGATGCTCCCAGTATGCAGCAAGATCATCCATCATACCCTGTGTCCACTGTCCCCCTACAAGGGTATTCACGATCTCTACACAGCGCTCAGAGATACGATAGCTCAGGCCTCCCGACTGCTCTCCATTTTGATCGGAGAAAGAAAAAATTATGCTATAAAGAAAAAAAAGGAGCAAGGCGGCCACAATGGTGACCACCTGTTTCCTTCTCTTGTAGTTTTGTTTCACTGATCGTGCCATAAAAGGATTATTCTTCATTTTCACTGACGGTCTGATACGCCGCTATTCTGGAGACATCGGTCTCAGACATTCCGATGAACACGGCACCGTACTCATATGGATCCGATTTCTCATCGATTCTTACAATCTTTAGAAACGCATGGAGTACCTCCTTTGTCCAAAGGGTCAGATGGCACTCATACACGTCATTGATCTGCAGCGCCTCCATGCACTGAAACCCTATGCCGCGCTTGGACACATCCATAATGCGGATCAAAACGTCCTTTGGCTTGTCTTCGTCCAGAGTGTTGATCGTCAGGTTAGCCTCCAGCTCCATTCTCTTGTTTCTTCTTCTCTCTTGCATAAGATTCTCCTGCCTCCCACGGGCAGAGCCTCGTAATCATCGATTCTCCTGCCTCTTGCGGGCAGAGCCTCGTAATCCCTTCGGGATTCCTCGGTCGCTTCGCTCGTCAAATACACAAATGCGCATCTGCTCAAGCAAGCTTGGCAGGCACGCATTTGTGCATTTGACTCTGCCCTTTGCGTACATTTTATCATTATATTACATTTTACACAAGAATAATTTACGAAAGGTCAACAACCAGCATTGCATCCCCAAAACTGAAGAAACGGTATTTCTCCCGGATAGCCTCGTGATAGGCGTCAAGCACGTGCTCTCTGCCCGCCAGCGCGGATACCAGCATGACCAGCGTGGACTCCGGCAGGTGAAAGTTGGTGATCAGGGCATCCAGGACTTTGAATTGATAGCCCGGATAAATAAAGATCTCCGTGTTGTCACAGCCCGACTGCACTATTCCGTCTTTATCGGCCGCGCTCTCGATCGTCCTGCAACTGGTAGTGCCTACACAGATGACCCTTCCGCCCTCTGCCTTAGTCCGGTTGATCTGCGCCGCCGCCTCCTCCGTGACCTCATAGTACTCGGAGTGCATGTGATGGTTGAGCACGTTCTCCTCTTTCATGGGACGAAATGTGCCAAGTCCCACATGGAGTGTCACATAGGCGATCTTCACACCCTTTTCCTCAATTTGTTTGAGAAGCTCCCGGGTAAAGTGAAGCCCCGCAGTGGGTGCTGCAGCAGATCCCTCGTACCTTGCGTACACAGTTTGATAACGATTGTTATCTTTTAGTTTATGGGTTATGTAGGGAGGAAGCGGCATCTCTCCCAACCGATCTAAAACCTCCTCAAAGATCCCGTCATACTCAAAACGGATCAGACGGTTGCCTTCCTCCACAGTCTGAAGCACTTCCGCCCGGAGAAGTCCGTCTCCAAACACCAGTCTGTTGCCCGGTTTGCACTTTTTGCCGGGCTTGACCAGAGTCTCCCACACGTCGCCGCCTTGACGTTTTAAGAGCAGCACTTCCACATGGCCGCCCGTCCCTTCGCGCTCCCCCAGCAGTCTGGCCGGAATGACCTTGGTGTTATTTAGTACCAGACAGTCCCCGGCTTTTAAATAGTCCGCCACATCGCGGAAAATATGGTGAGACACCGCCCCTGTATGCTTATCCAGAACGAGGAGCCTTGAGGCGGCTCGATCCTCCAAAGGATCCTGCGCGATCAGCTCCGGGGGCAATTCAAAGGAAAAATCCGATTTTTTCAGTATCTGCTTTTGGGTGTCGGCCATTACAGGGAAGCTCCTTCCACAAAGGCGCGATAGCCGCGGTAAGTCTCATATACATCGGCCTTGCTGGTCGCCTCCCAAGGAGCATGCATGTTCAACACTGCCACACCACTGTCGATGACGTTCATGCCGTAAAGAGCCAGAATATAGGCGATAGTGCCGCCGCCTCCCAGATCCACTTTCCCCAGCTCTGCTGTCTGAAAATTAATTTTTTTGTGCTCAAAAATATTGCGTATATGAGCGATATATTCTGCATTTGCGTCGTTGGAGCCTGACTTTCCCCTCGCTCCGGTAAATTTGTTAAATACCATACCGCCGCCCAGATAGGCCACGTTCTTTTTGTCAAAGCTGGACGCAAAAGAGGGATCAAATGCACTGCTCACATCGGAGGAGAGCATACAGCTATGTGCCAGACATCTCCGCAGATTTAGCTCACTGTACTCTTCGGTCAGGTTCATCACCTCTGCCAGCGCATTCTCAAAGAAGTGGGACTGCATGCCGGTGGCACCCACGGAGCCAACCTCCTCTTTATCCACCAAAATGCAGCACATGGTGCGCTCGGTTTTATCAGTGTCCAGCATAGCTTTCATGGAGGTAAACGCGCACACTCTGTCATCCTGTCCGTAAGCCAGGATCATGCTTCTGTCAAATCCCGCCTCTCTGGCTTTTCCGGCAGGAACCACCTCCAGCTCCGCGGAAAGGAAATCCTCCTCCTCGAATCCGTACTGCTCTTTCAATATAGCCAGAACTCCCTTTTTCACGGCATCTTTTCCGGCACTCTTCTCTTCATCATCCTTGTCTTTCTTTTTCTTTCCGGAATCTTTGGAAGTGTTTTTCTCCTCCACGGTCTTATCGATCTGTATGGGACGGTTGCCAATGATGATATCCAATGCTTCTCCCTCGATCACCTTGGCAGCCTTTTTCTCAAGCTGTTCCTGCGCCAAATGGATAAGGAGGTCGGAAACGAAGAACACGGGATCGTCCTCGTTCTCGCCGATATTGATCTCCACGGTAGTGCCGTCCTTTTTAACCACCACTCCATGGATGGCCAGAGGGATGGTCACCCACTGGTATTTCTTCACGCCGCCGTAGTAATGGGTGTCCAGATAGGCAAAACCGCCGTCTTCATAGAGGGGATTCTGTTTGATATCAAGTCTGGGGCTATCAATGTGGGCCCCCAAAATATTAAGCCCTTCACTCAGGGGTTTTTCTCCGATCTGGAACATGACAATGGCTTTGTTCATCCACACACTGTAGATTTTATCGCCCTGTTTTAAGACAGCTTTGTCCTTGATGACTTTGTCAAGTTCGCGATATCCGGATCTCTCTATGGTATTCACGATCGTGTCAATACACTCACGCTCTGTCTTGCCGCTGTCAAGGAATTCTCTGTATTCCTGACAGAGTTTTTCCAGCTTTTTAAGCTGTTTGGCATCGTAGGTCTCCCATGTGTTTTTCTTTTCCATGATCTGTTTTACCTCGTTTTATGTTTATCTCTTACTGCCGCAGTTCAATCCCCATCTGTTCCAGTCCATTTAAGATCTTTTTCATAACAGCCGTAATATCACTCTCCTCCAGCGTCCTGTCCTTCGCCCGGAACGTGATGGAGTAGGCCACGGACTTATAACCTTCCTTGATCTGCGCTCCCTCGTAGATGTCAAAGAGCTCATAGGACTCCAGAATCTTGCCGCCTCTCTGCTCGATCAGCTGCTCAATCTGGCCGGCCAGAATATCTTTGGGCACAACCATACTGATATCGCGGCTGACAGCCGGAAATCTGGCAACGCCGGTGTATTTTCTGTCGAAGGTGGTGAAGGGAACCACGCTGGGGATATCGATCACAGCCACGTAAGCTTTGGTACCGATATCGTAGTTATCCAACACCTCCGGATGAACCTCTCCCAAATAGCCTACCTCAGTTCCCCGATATTTAATCAGCGCCTGACGTCCGGGATGGAGGAAGTTTTTGCCTGCATTTGGATCGTATTCTTTTTTGTCTTTCATGCCCACCGACTCCAGGAATTCCTCAACCACACCCTTCATAGTGAAGAAGTTACCGTCGCCGTAAGATCCCAATGTAAACTGCATTCTCTCATCGGGGTAATCCGTCACAGGCAAAGACTTGGGCAGGTATATATTTCCAAGTTCATAGAGCTTCACATTCTTGTTTCTGCGGTTGTAATTGGTGGCAAGGCTGGTCAGCATTCCGTTTAAGGAGATGGTTCTCATAACCGAGAAGTCCTCTCCCAAAGGATTGGAGATGGTGACAGTCTGGCGGAGCTTGTCTTCCGGAGACATGCGCAGTTTGTCAAACACCTTGGGGCTCTCAAAGGAGTATGTCATGGCCTGTGAAAAACCGCAGTATTCTGCCATATCACGCGCCTTGCTCTCAATGCGCATCTTGTAGGTCAGCTTGCCGGTGGTAGCCTCTCCGCTGGGAAGTGTGGTGGGGATCTTGTCATATCCATAGAATCTCGCCACTTCCTCCGCAAGGTCGGCAATGCCGATCAGATCCTGACGGAAGGAGGGAATCTCCACCTCCTGGGACGCCTCATCGTACACCAGATTCTCCTGTCGAAAAATACGCAGCATCTCCTGCTCCTCCACGTTCGTTCCGAGCAGTTTGTTGATGCGCTCTGCGCTGAAGGGAATACGGCGCAGAGGGGCAAGGGGAACCTTCACGTCCACCACGCCGCCAACTACCTCACCGCAGCCCAGCTCCTCGATCAGCTGGCAGGCACGGTTGATAGCCTCCTCGGCGGTGCGGGGATCCAGTCCTTTCTCGAATTTTCCGGAGGCATCGGTGCGCAGACCGATCCTCTTGGCAGACTTTCTGATATTGGCACCGTTAAAGATTGCAGCCTCAAAAAGGACAGTCTTGACGTTGTCGGTGATCTTGGAGTTTTCACCGCCCATGATGCCCGCAATACCAATCTCTTTCTCCGCGTCACAGATCATCAGCACGTCGCTGTCCATCTTGCGTATCTGGCCGTCCAGCGTCTGGAACTCGTCTCCGTCCTGCGCGCGGCGCACAATGATCTTGTGGCCGGCCACGGTGTCCAGATCAAAAGCATGCATGGGCTGACCGTACTCCTCCATGACATAGTTGGTGATATCCACCAGATTGTTGATAGGGCGGATGCCGCTGGCCGCCAGTCTTCTCTGCATCCACTTGGGGGAAGGCGCAATTTTTATATTTTTACAGACTCTCGCCAGATATCTGGTGCAGAGGTCGGTATCCTTCACCTCTACGCTGACATAATCGTTTACGTCCTCGTTGTTGCCGGTTGCTTTCACCACCGGAGGTACAAAAGGCTTTCTAAAGGTTGCCGCCGCCTCTCTGGCGATACCGAGCACACTGTAGCAGTCCACACGGTTACTGGTGACCTCGTACTCAAACACAGTGTCATGCAGTCCCAAAAGCTCAATGGCGTCCGCCCCTGCCTCTACATCCTCCTGAAACACGTAGATGCCCATTTCCGGTGCCTCAGGATACATATTGCGATCGGAGCCCAGCTCCTCGATGGAGCACATCATACCGTTTGACTCCACGCCGCGCAGCTTGCCGGCTTTGATAGGAATTCCGTCCTCTGGCAACGGACCGCCGTCGTGACCGCCGGCCACCTTGCCGCCGTCCAGAACAACCGGCACCTTGTCACCCACCTTCACGTTGGGAGCGCCGGTGACGATCTGAATGGTCTCGCTTCCGATGTTCACCTGACAGATGATCAATTTGTCCGCATCGGGATGCTTTTCGATGGACATGATCTGTCCTACGATTATTTTCTCCAGATTTTTGTCTTTTCTTTCATATCCTTCCACTTTTGTGCCGCTCAAAGTCATCGCATCGCGATACTCCTGATCGGTGCAGTCGAGTTCCGGCACATATGCTTTGATCCATGATAACGCAGTATTCATGTTAGCTTCCTTTCCTTCTTTCACTTTATTCGTTTTACGGTTTTAATAAATAACAGGTGTTAGAATTGCTTCAGGAAACGGATATCGTTCTCGTACAAAAGACGCATGTCGTCAATCTCATACTTTAACAGCGCGATACGCTCCAATCCCATACCGAAAGCAAAGCCGGTGTACTCCTCTGGATCGATCTTGCTCATCTCCAGTACGTGGGGGTGCACCATACCGCAGCCCAAAATCTCGATCCACCCCTCTCCCTTGCAGAAACGACAGCCCTTGCCGCCGCACTTGAAGCAGGTCACATCCATCTCGGCGCTGGGCTCCGTGAAAGGGAAATGGTGGGGTCTGAATTTTACTCGTGTCTCCTCGCCGAACAATTCTTTGGCAAACTCCGCAAGAGTTCCTTTCAGATCGGCAAAGGTGATGTTTTTATCGATGACAAGCCCTTCGACCTGATGGAAAGAAGGAGAATGAGTTGCATCCACCTCGTCGGATCGAAACACTCTTCCGGGAGCGATCATGCGGATAGGCAATTTGCCTTTCTCCATCTCATGTACCTGTACTCCGGAGGTCTGGGTGCGCAGCAGGATGTCCCCGTTCACATAGAAAGTGTCCTGCTCATCCTTGGCGGGATGATCTGCGGGGATATTCAGCGCTTCAAAATTATAATAATCCTTCTCCACCTCAGGGCCTTCCACAACCTCGTAGCCCATGCCGATAAAGATTCGCTCCACTTCCTCCAGAGCGATGGTGTTGGGGTGACGGTGACCGATCTCAGCTTTCTTGGCCGGCAGGGTCACATCAATGACCTCCGCTTTTATCTTCGCCTCGCGGATAGCTTTCTCCATTCTGGTCTTGGCTTCCTCCAGCACTTTCTCAATCTCTTCTCTGGTCTCATTCACCAACTGTCCCACCTTCGGTCTGTCCTCGGGTGCAACGTCCTTCATGGACTTTAACACACTGGTCAACTCGCCCTTCTTTCCGAGAACGTTCACACGTATCTCGTTCAGTTTCTCTGTGGTGTCGCAGCCTTTGATCTGCGCCAGGGCCTGTTCCCTGATCTGGTCTAATTTGGCTTTCATGGTCTTTTCCTTTCTTGGTTTGTGGTTGCTTCGCTATGAAAAGCTCTAAACGGCTTCGCCGTTCCTCGTTGTCGCGGCAACGCCCGGCTCATTGTACACGCAAAAAAACCCTTGTCGCACGTTCTATGCGACAAGGGACGAATTCTCCGCGGTACCACCCTTATTCCTATTCTTGTGATATAGGCTCTCTTGCGCTTAACGTGCGCAACCCGTTCAGAACTACCAACAGGCATATTGCAAACTGCTTCCAAATTTCACAGTCTCTCTACACCGCTTTCCCTCTGACAGCTCCGGTGGGAAATTCAAGTGATCATCTGAACCTGAGGAAGCTTGCAGCCGATGACTCCCTCTCTCTGCCGGAAAATGATCCTCTACTGTGCACCATCAACGCTTTTCTCATTACATGACTAACATTTTAATCAGTTTGGAGGGAATTGTCAACTGTTAAATTTCTGTGACATCATAATAACTTTTCCTGCCATTCCGCTTCCTTAAAACCGGTCAGCACAAAATCTTCCCCCACGACCAGAGGACGCTTTACCAGCATGCCATCCGTAGCGAGGAGTTTCAGCTGCTCCTCCTCGCTCATTGAGGGCAGCTTGTCCTTCAACTGCAGCTCCTTGTAGATCAGGCCGCTGGTGTTAAAAAATTTCTTTAACGGCAGACCGCTTCGCTGATGCCAATCTTTTAACTCTTCATAGGTGGGATTATCCGCCTTAATGTCTCTCGACTCTACTGCAATTTGATTGTCCTTCAGCCACTTGTCCGCCTTCTGACATGTGCTGCACTTGGGATACTGTAAAAATATCATGCGTTATTCCTCCTGTGAAAATTCTTTTCCCCATCCTTTCAAATAATCTGCCAACGCGCCAAGATCAAGCTCAAAATCTTCGTAGATTCCTACTTTCACCATATCTGCGAAAGAATATGTCCTTGCGGGATCGCTCTCCCCAAAGCGGTACACGGTCACAAGCTCCTTCTCCAGATCCACGATCCAGTACTCGTCCACGCCGCTCTCCTGATAGAGCTTCTTCTTTCGCTCATAATCCATCTTGACGCTGGAAGGCGAGACGATCTCGATCACCCACTCCGGTGCGCCGTTGCAGCCCCTGTCATCCAGCTTGTCCCGGTCACAGACGACGGTGATGTCCGGCTCCACGTAATTTCTGTCATCCTTCTTGGGGAATACAGCAAAAGAGGACAGATACAACCTGCACTTCCCCTTTTCCCCCTGTAAATAATTACCAATCCGCAAGGCAAACCAAGTGATCGCATCCTGATGAGACGTAGTGGGCGATGCCATCATAAACATCTCACCGCCGATCAACTCTGCCCGCTCTCCCTCCGGCAATGCCAGAATATCCTCGTAGGTATGCACCTTTCCTCCCGCGATCAACATAAGCAACTCTCTCCCGTTCACAATCTGCTCCACAAATATCCTCCTTTTCTTTGGCGGAACCTATATTTATGGAACAATTTAAAAATGGCCCGCCAACATTTAATTGTATTCTCTGTGAAAATGTCGGCGATTTGCCAAGATCGATGTATTTTTAATCGAATAGATTTCAACATAAATTTGCTGATGGGTTTATTATATACCACACATATACAAATGTCAACAATATTATCAAACGAAATACCGTTTAATTTACGCTCCGCGTGATACCCTCATACTTATCTCGCACCGCAGTCCTCCCTTATCCCCCCGCTCAAACCGGATCGGCCAGCGATACAACGCTGCAATCTGCCGCACAACCCGTAAGCCAAGCCCATGCTCCGACAACTTGTCCATGCGCGCCGGCTTTCGGAGCGCCTTTAGCTGGGCCTCCGAGATACCTACACCATCGTCCTCCACTGTCAGGACTGCCATTTTCGGCCGATGTTTATCTGCCGCCAGCCACACTTTAATATAACACCCGTTTGGGTTGTGGACAACACTGTTGTTGATCAGGTTCTCCAACAGCCTTCTGACCAGGCTGCGGTCAGACCGAAGAACCCACTGCTCCAGCTCCTTCTCAATTTCTGTCGCAATGATATACTGCTCTCCGGGCTGACGATTCATCACATCACACATTACTTCACGCAGAAATGCGGACAATATGATCTCTTCACGCTCCCACTTCCCCATGCCATAGCTCAGTTTATTCTCCGTATTCAGGTTGGCGATCAGATTGCGAATACGCAGGGTCTGCTTCTCGATCAGCTCTGCCTTTTGCGCCACAGCCTCATCTGTTACCTCCTTCAATCCGGAAGCAGCTCCCATGATCAGTGAGAGCGGTGTCCGGATGTCGTGGGAGACTCCTGCGATCCAGGTGGTACGCTCCCTCTCGCCCCTTGTCGCCTGCCTTCGAACCAGCCAGAAGGGAACCACCGTCACCAGCAGTACGTCCACAAAAAGGATGCCGGGAAGGTATCTCAGATACGCTTCCATGGTGTCCGTGTTCTCTATCCAGGTGTATCTCCACACGGTTCCCTTCTGCTTTCCTACCACAAAAATACCGTCCTCCAACAAATAGGTATAGACCGGATAATCCCGAAGATACCATCGGGAGAAAGCAGCCACATCCTTTCTGGAATATTCCCGCGGAAGTTCTTCCGGCATATGGTACTCCCAGAGCACCTCTCCGTCCTCCCCGATGAAAAAGGCAAATGCCTCATACCATTCCAGCCTCCAGATAGCCTCCTCCGGCATTGTGTAGCCCTCTTCAGCATCGCCGACAAGCTGCTTCGCGATACTGCCCGCACTGACATATGCCTGATAGCTGTCCGACCAAAAATTTAATACCCCCACCAACAATAAATTGCCGATCAGCACAATAAATAGCAGGGCAAACATTGTGCCGCAGTAGCGCACAAACTTTTCCACTCTTCTCATTTCAGCTTATACCCTAATCCTCTCACCGTCACGAGATACTCCGGCTTAGACGGCTCCTTCTCCAGTTTCTCCCGCAGTCGCCTGATATGTACCATCAGAGAATTTTCAAAACCATAGCTCCCGTCCGGCCACAGGGTGTCACACAGGCGGTCAATGGAGACAATCTTTCCGCGGTTTTCACACAGCTTTTTTAACAACATGTACTCCTTGGCTGTCAACATATGACACGCCGTCTGTGTGGTGACGGTTCCCGCTTCCCAGTCCACCACAGCCTCGCCTATGCAGACTGTTTCCTCCACGTCCTCCAAATGATAGGTGCGCCGCAGAACTGCCCGCACTCTAAGAAGCAGTTCCTCCGGCAAAAAGGGCTTTGTGATATAGTCATCCGCCCCCAAACCCAGACCTCGCAGTCTGGCCTGATCCTCATCCCTCGCCGACAGAAAAATTACAGGCTTCTCCTCCGTCCATTCCCGTTTTAATTCTTTCAACAATGAAAAACCGTCCCCGTCCGGCAGCATCACATCTAATAGTAACAAGTGATATTTATTTTCTCTCAAACACCGCTTAGCTTCCGTACAGCTGCCGGCAGTCTCCACCTGCCTATAGCCGTCCTTCTGCAGCAGTTCTTGCACCATTTTTGACAGCGCCGCTTCGTCATCTACGATCAGAATTGCACTATCATACCGACTCATGCCGTGCCCTCCTCTTATTGTGTCATTACTGCCAGTATAACCTAAAATGTTTATATTTACGATATTTTTCTCCAAAAGTAAGGTAAATGTAAACTTGATGTCATCCGCCTGTAAGCTGGGATTGCTATGATAATGCCATAAATACATGAATTTTATGACAGGAGGCAAAATGAATACCTACACTATTCCAAAAAACACAAAAATCATAGTGGAAACCAGCGACCTCACAAAGCTTCACGGCACGAAGCCCCGCGTGGCTCATCTACACCTTCAGGTGCTCTCAAAGTGTGTCTACGGCTTTCTGGGACCAAACGGCGCGGGAAAGACCACCACATTAAAACTGCTCCTTGGACTAGCCAAGCCAAACCAGGGAAAGGTTTATCTCTTTGGCGATGAGGTCACCGACCGAAACCGCCTCGCGCTCCTCAGGCGGACGGGGAGCCTGATTGAGAGTCCCAGTTTCTATGGGCACCTGACCGGCATGGAAAATCTACAGATCGTCGCCAAGCTAAAGGGAGTCCCTTTCTCGGAGATCGCGGATGTTCTTCACACCGTCCGGCTCACCTCCCAGCAGCACAAGAAGGTCAAGCACTACTCTCTCGGCATGAAACAGCGTCTCGGCATTGCCATGGCGCTTCTGGGCGAACCGGAGCTCTTGATCCTGGACGAGCCCACCAACGGTTTAGATCCCGCCGGCATTCAGGAAATGCGAGAACTGATCAGATCCCTTCCGTCCGACCGCCACATGACCGTGATTCTGTCCAGCCACCTTCTGAGCGAGGTATCACAGATGGCCGATCAGGTGGGGATCATCAACCATGGAGAAATGATCTTTCAGGGCACACAGGCCGAGCTGCAGAGTCAAGGCAACAATCTGGAAGAAATCTTCCTAACACTGACGGGAGGTGCTGACAGCTTATGAATTCCTTTTACAACGCCTTTTGGGTGGAAAAACAGAAACATAAGAAAACCTGGCTGATATTGGCCGCTGTTTTGTTATTTTACACGTTCTTTTTACATTGGCAGATGGACCGTGACACTTACCGACCCCAAGGTTGGATCATGCTGCTGTATGATCTTCCGGTATTAAACGCTATTGTTCTCCCACTCACCATGGCTGTACTGGCAAGCCAGATCATGGATGTGGAACACAAGGGAAACACCTGGAAGCTTTTGGAGAGCCTGCAATCCAAGGCAAGCCTGCTCTGGTGCAAGATTGTGTACGGTCTTGGTGCCATTACACTCTTTACCTTAATTCAGACGGTGATCGCCCTCTTCCTGGGGTATCTCTGCCACTATGAGGGAAGTCCTGACTGGCTTTCCTACGGACTATACTTTCGAAATACACTGGCTGTCACCTTTGTCCTATACCTGCTGCAACTGCTTTTATCCTTAATTTTTGCCAATCAGGCGGTTGCGATCTCCACAGGGATCTGTGGCAGCATGGCAGGGTTATTTATCCTGTATCTCCCCATATCTGTCCTGTATGAGGTAATTCCATGGGGCCTCTACGGAGCCACCTCCTTTGTGCGGATGGACTGGGATCCGGCGACCCGGATCATATCCTACTCCTATGAAAGAGTACTGGACGACGCGTTTGTCTGGGTTATGTTCTGGATGGCTGCCCTGCTCTTTGCCGGGCATAAATTGTTTGAAAGATTGGAGACGGAAGGCCTTGCCCTAAAAAGAAAGTTACAAAAAGAAAGCTCCCCCAGACCGGAGGAGACCTTTACGGCGGACAACCCACATGCAGGCGCTTTACGCACATTTTTGCCCGCGGAATGGATCAAGTTAAAACGCACGCCCATATGGATCGCCTTTCTGGTGTTGCCCTTGATATCCGCCCTGATCGGCACTTTTAATTACATGGGAAATATTGAAGTCCTGACGGAGGATTGGTACAGCCTGTGGTCACAGCACACCCTGTTCTCCTGCCTTCTGTTCCAGCCGGCGCTGATCGGTGTATGCTGCAGCTACCTCTGGCGGATGGAGCACACCGGAACCAATTGGAACCAGATAAAATGCCTTGCCTTCCCTTGGAAGATCGTGAAGGACAAGCTTCTTGTCTCCGCTCTTCTGGCGGCGCTTATGCAGCTTTGGCTGCTCATACTCTTTATCGCGGGCGGAATATATGCGGGGTTAAGCCTTCCTCTGCCCAGGGAACTGGCGGAATGGATGCTCTGCGGTCTGGTGGGAAGCATCGCTGTCTGCTCAATACAGCTCTTCCTCTCTCTGGTCATCCGCAGCTTCGCCGTGCCCATCGGCATCGCCATCCTGTGCAGCGTGGGCGGTCTCTTTCTGGCCAACCGGGGAATGTGGTATCTGACGCCCCACTTCCTCCTTGGTTTGGGAATGCGGGCCAATAATCCTTTCTATCAGATCAACATTCCTGCCTTTCTGGCAGTATGTGCCGCATATTTAACAACAACTGCTATTTTAAGTGTGCAATACATTCGGAGACACGATGTGATCACCTCCGCTTGATGGAGTGGATGCTATCTGTTGCTTCGAACCAGCACCTTGTTCACCGGCCGAAAGTACCGGTTCATGTAGGCGCCCACCAACATTATGTACATACAAAAGTACATCCACAGCATGATGATCACGATCAGAGACAGACTGCCATACATACTGTAGGAACCGGAATGTTCCACATACATGGAGAAGCCCCACGAGAACACGATCCATCCTACCGATGCAAACAGAGCTCCCGGAAATTGCTCCCGAAAACGCATCTTGGTACTGGGTACAAAGGCGTAGATCGCAGTAAATATCAACGCCAGCAAGATCCATACCAGAAGAAAACGAAACTGCATGATCACCAGAGCGATCAACTGTAACGTGGGAAATCTATGCAATGCCACATCCACCAGCTGGTTGCCGAAGACCATGACAAGCAGAGAGATCAACACTACTACCAGCATCAGAAAAGTATAGATAGAGGATGACATCCGCACCACAAAATAGTTGCGTTTCTCCTCTACCCCATTGATGGCATTGAGCCCCTGGATCAGTGCCATCACCCCTTTTCCCGCCGTCCACAGGGTAGTGATGACAGCAATGGACAAGATCCCTGCTGATTTATCATACACCTCCGAGATCATCATATGCACCAGCGGATCCATCATTTCGGGCGTAATCTCCGTCACCGCCGTCATCAGGTTTTCTTCCGTCAGCGGTGTGTAAGGAATGATCGCACAGATCACCACCAGCATTGGCACCAGTGACAAAAAGATAAAAAATGCCATGCTCGCCGCAAAGGCATTGATATTCTGTTTTTTGATCTGTTCGGAAAAATCACATAAGATCAGATAACATTTGCGAAGCATAAAATTATACCCTCATTATTATTCTATGAGTGCTCTGGCTGTGCACCCGTCAAAAAAGAATGTCAGGATCGAATCGGAGGTAAGTCCCGCTTTTGCCATGTCTCTGGCACCATTCTGACTCATTCCCACGCCGTGCCCAAAACCACCACCTGTCAGGGTATATCCTACCACGTTTTCCTTGTCCATGGCAACAGAAATCACAAAAAAGCCGCTGGGTAACAGGTTGGCGGAGTTTACCTCACTGCCATCCTGCCGCACCACCTTACTCTTTCCGTCGTTCAATACATAACGAATGTTATTCTCTGCGATCACCTTGTATGTACCACCGTTAGTCACAAGGATCAGCTCGTCACAGACGCCTCCCGCTCCGCGCGTCTCCACATAAATATCCTTCACCTTCGTAAACTCTTTAATGTCCATGCTGACATACTCCCCATTTTTAAGGGTCAATACCAGTCGGCTATTAGCCTGAAAGCGCTTGACAAGTGTCTCATACATGTGCGCTGCATCCAGCTCCTTCACCTGATAGGACCAGCGATACCAGCTCTCTGCCGCCTCGTAAGCATCTTCATTTTTCGTCCGGATAAATTCCGCAAAGGATTCCTCCTCACGCAGCTGTTCCCCCAGAGATAATTCCGCAGCGGCGTCTTCCAACGCTCCTGCAGGCGATATCTCCTTCGCTTTCAGATAGGTCAACGTAGGCGCTTCCGCCGTCTTCCAGACGTTTGCGTCCGTCCCCATCCCGCAGGAGGTGGAATAATAGTAGGTTCCGGCCAGATTCCCCTCCGCGGTGAAGAGAAGCCGTCCATAGGTCTCCTTGACCGCTGTTGTGGTGCTCTGCTGTTCCAATATGTTGTTATACACCTGATAGGACGTGCTGTCATCCACATGGGCACCATACTGGGGATAACCGGCTCTCACCATATGTCCATAAGCGTAAGTTCTGGCGCAGATCGCCTGCGCTTTCAACGCCTCCTTGGGATAACTCGCCGGCATCTCGCTGGGAACCACACAGTACAAGTATTCCTCCAAAGGCAGCTCATTCACGGCCACGATACCGTCCTCTGCCAATTCCAATTCAAAATGTCCTCTGTAGGCCGGTGTCCCCTGACTTCTGCTCACATTGCACAAAGAGATACGCCCTGTCAGCGCATCAGGAGTTATGACGACGCGCCCGTCATTAAAGTAAGCGCTATCCCTACCTATAGCAATCTGCTCTCCTGCCGCGTGTCGTTCTGTGACAGGATCATCATAGGCTCCATACTGAATAGTAAATCCCGTGTCAGAAGTCAAAACCAGCTCTTCGTGATATAGCCCCGCAAAATCAGAGCCCTTGATCAGCACACGAATATACTCCATTGCCTCATCTCGGGCAATGAGCAGGCAGCATATCTCACCGTTTTCAATCACCAGATCCGCAAAATTGTAGCCGAAAGCCAGATCTCTCACCGTGCACATCTCCAGCGTATTGTAAACGCGATAGCCTTTATAATCTGCAGCCAGCGGGATATGTCCGTAACCTTCCACTTCCACGCCGCTTTGATCCGCGCTCAAAACCTTGCCGTTAATCTTCTCTGACTTAACTGTGACTGCAGTCACCAGTCCGTCCGTCAGCTCTACGTCCGCAACCTGCTCCCGCAGAGAAATATACCACGCAGACTCCTCGGTAGAGTCGGCGGCATGACCCACAATATATTCCGCTGCATAGCGGTAACCTAACTCCTCACCGTCCTGATAAAATTTCAGGTGTTCTTCATCTGCCTCCATGATCCAGACATTGGTGACCACCTTGATCACCGGAACATGCTCCACGGGACCGGGCTGTTCCTCTCTATGTAGCAGAGCTGACGCAATTCTTGCAAACAGCAGAATTATCAAAAGCAACAATCCCAAAAGGCAGAGAAATGCTTTCATCTGCATCCTCTGGGATTTATTTAACTTAAAACGTTTTTGGCTCAAACTCTTTACCTCACACACACATCTTAAAAGAGCAGCCCCACTGGACTGCTCCTTATCTTTTGTTTATGCCCGAAATGCCGCCTCCTGTCTTTTGACTCCTAGCTGTGCTAGGTGGGTAACCGCAACCACACTTTTGCCTTCCCTTGCAATCCTCTCGCGAGTGAGGGCTTGACAGCCATGGGGCAATATAGGAATCCCTTTTAAAGTAATGTAGGTTCAAAAATGACAAGAGTTATCGCACATTTCAGGTTACTATTATTATATCTGATTACAGGGCAATTTACAACAGAAAAATATGGCATTCTTGAACGCTCCCTCAGAAAAAACGGCGGAAAATTCGTGTAAACACGATTTTCCGCCGTCTATCAATTCCAGTCGAACTGTATAACCTTACGCCTGAGGACCTGCTGCAACCAATGCCTTACCTGCATCATTACCCTCATATTTCACAAAGTTCTTGGTAAATCTCTGAGCCAGATCCTTCGCCTTGGTCTCCCACTCGGAAGCGTCTGCATAAGTATTCCGAGGATCTAAGATATTGGTATCTACGCCGGGAAGCTCAGTGGGAACTTCAAAGTTGAAGTAAGGAATCTTCTTGGTAGATGCCTTCTCGATGTCACCATTTAAGATCGCATCGATGATACCACGGGTATCCTTGATGGAGATACGCTTTCCGGTGCCGTTCCAACCGGTATTTACCAGATAAGCCTTAGCGCCGTTTGCTTCCATCTTCTTAACCAGCTCCTCTGCATACTTGGTAGGATGCAGCTCCAGGAAAGCCTGACCAAAGCAAGCGGAGAAAGTAGGGGTAGGCTCTGTGATGCCACGCTCCGTACCTGCAAGCTTAGCGGTGAAGCCGGACAGGAAGTAGTACTGAGTCTGCTCCGGGGTCAGGATGGACACAGGAGGCAGTACGCCGAACGCATCTGCGGATAAGAAGATCACATTCTTTGCTGCAGGTGCTGCAGAAACAGGGCGAACGATCTTCTCGATATGGTCGATAGGATAAGATACACGAGTGTTCTCTGTCACGCTCTTATCGTCAAAGTCAATCTTGCCGTTTGCATCCAGAGTAACGTTCTCAAGAAGAGCATTTTTCTTGATCGCATTGTAGATATCGGGCTCGGAATCCTTGTCCAGATTGATAACCTTCGCATAGCAGCCGCCCTCGAAGTTGAACACGCCTTTGTCATCCCAGCCGTGCTCGTCGTCACCGATCAGGAGACGCTTGGGATCTGTGGACAGGGTGGTCTTACCAGTTCCGGACAGACCAAAGAAAATTGCGGTGTTCTGACCGTTCATGTCTGTATTTGCAGAGCAGTGCATGGAAGCAATACCCTTCAGAGGCAGATAGTAGTTCATCATGGAGAACATACCCTTCTTCATCTCGCCGCCGTACC
>JAFLRM010000020.1 GCA_022511465.1 Acetatifactor sp.
ATTTTTGACATGTCCAGAATGTCATTGATCAGGAATAAAAGGGTTTTTCCTGAACTCTGAATATTTGCTGCGTAAGAGCGGATGGACTCGTCTGTGCATTCTCGAAGAATCATCTCATTCATGCCCAGCACCGCATTGATCGGTGTCCGGATCTCATGGGACATGTTGGAGAGGAAATAGCTCTTAGACCGGTTGGCCTCCTCCGCGCTCCGGAGAGCCTGTTCCACGGCCTTCTTGGACTCTGCGAGTAAGGTGTTGGACTCCTCCAGCCGGGCGTTCATTTCCTCCTGCCGCCGCAAGTTGGCCTGCTCTTGAAGGACCATACGGGAGCTGTTGCGGTGCCGGAGGACAGCTGTGACCGCCAATATCATCAGGATCAGCAAAAACGCCGTCAGCACCAGCAGTGTCCGGACCACAGTATTTACCATCTCCACCGTCTCAGTGGCTACAAACCGGGCCGGAATGAGGAACAGAAGAAAGGCGTCATGGGGTTCCAGGGAGGCGATACAATAGTAGTATTCCTCGCCGTCGTAGATGAAATTGCTGCTGAGCATACTCTTCTCTGCCAGAGCAGCCCGAATATCGGAGTATCTCTGGCCCTCCATATTTTCCAGCACGTCCAACACGTCATAGGACTCAATCATTCTCTCCTGAAAGAGGCCCTCGCTCATCCTGGTACCGTCACTCTTTAATATATAAGTCTCGTTATGACCATCATAAGCGCCACTGTCATAGTAACTTGTCAGTGTCTGCATATCCTTTAACAGTGCTATATAGGTAAAGCTGATATCATCCTCCTTGATGTGTATGGGGGTGTTCAACTTCTGCACAAATTTCCAATAGTTGCCCTGATAGATATAGCTGTCAGAGATAAAGGAATATCGATCCTCCCCGCTGGCGAGTATGCCGACATCGGGCCAGAGGCCACGGTATCCGCTGGTATCATAGACGTTTCCCCGGCTGTCCAGCAGGACGAATCTGGATCCGCGGCTTTCCGTTTCCAAAACGCGCTCCAACTCGCTTATGTACGCGGCTGCCTCCTGCACTGTATCCGGCTCATACCCCTCCAGCATGTTGATCGCAAAAGTGATATAGAGCCAGTGGACATTCAGTGAGTTATTAAGATTAACATACACCTGCGACGTGATCTCGTTCAGCTGGTCCGTGCGTTCCTCATAGATCCGTTGCTCTAAATAGTGCGCAAAATAGATGCCGCCGATCATCAGGAACAGCAGCAAGCTGGTGACTAGCACCGCCGGGAGTGTAATGTGCCGTTTTTTGATCTCAAGTTTCATTCATGTTTACCTTTCCGATTTTGCCAAGCGGCATTATCTGTTATGAGTTAAATACCTCGCAGCCAAGCTAAATGTGCTAAAGCACATGGGCATTTAACCCTCGCGGCATTCGTCAAATACGTGCAACGCAAGCTTGCTTGCATTTGCGCCCGTGCTTGACTCATTGCTCACGGGAATACAGGTTCTCAGGCATGTGCTCACTCCCAAGGGTTCCCGTCAGGAGAGACGTTGCCTTGTTCCTCCAGCCAAGTGCGCACGCAGGTACGAAGGAAAACCTCCGCTTTAACCACCCGGACGTTGTAAGCCTGACTCATGTCCGTAAGGACATTATCTCAGTGTTCGTAAGTCATAGGAAAGGCTCGCCCGTCCCACATGGCCTGTTGAGCGTCATAGATCAGGGAATCCTCCGGTACAGGGTCATTGCCCAGCATGCTGAGCACACAGGGCGTCTGATCGGTGATACGTGTCGCCTGTCCCTCCGACGCGAAGAGCAGGGCCAGCTGTATCCGCTGCCCCATCTGATCCAGGTCAGGAATTCGCTGTCGTATTTTCGCAAGATCCACATCATCCTCCATTGGTTTTACTTAATTTTTTATCCATACAAATATTATGCCACAAATCTTAAAAATTTCAAGATTTGTGGCATATAATTGCAAAATCCGTCACGTCCATCTCACTCACCTCTACAAGCTCTCCAAAAGTCCCTGTATTCCTCTCTCCTCATAGACTCCCTTGTAATAGAGCACCTCATTCTGGATCAGCTCATCGATCACGCGCATTCCCAGAAGCTCCACGGGCGCCTTGTCGTCCGTCATCAGATGATCGCCGGCTTCATAGGCCACAAACCTGTCGGCCACCCTCCGGATCAGGGCTGCCAGTTCCGAATCCTGCTCTAACCGTACATTTTGCTCCAAAACGGTGAGAAGCTCCGGGGAGTTCCCAGCGAAAAGCTCTCTATTGGTGGTGCCCGACACATCCACCGTGTACACATAGTCGAACGCCTGGGAGATCGTGTCGGACAGATATTGGTTGATATTTCCCTCATCGCCGCCGCGCATATTCATATTGACCACCATGACACCTCCCTCGTTTAAATGTTCTCGCACCATAGTGAAAAACTCTATGGAGGACATCTGAAAGGGAATGGTGATATCCTGATAGGCATCAACCATGATCACATCGTAGGTCTGATCTATGGCGTTAAGATAGGCGCGCCCGTCGTAGGTAGTCACCTTCACGTCCGCCGGCAGCTCAAAGTACCGCTCGGCCAGATCGGTGATCTTCTGATCGATCTCCACGCCCTCCATGGTCATATTATCAAAGTATCTCTCGCACTGTGTGGCATAAGTGCCGGTGCCCATCCCCAGGATCAGCACAGAAAGCTTCTCTTTTTCGTTCACTCCCGCCATAAAGGGGGCCGCCATCGCGTAGTCATAGTACATGCCGGTCAATGTGTCGTCCTTTTTTAAAATAGACTGTACGCCAAAGAGCACGTTGGTGGAGAGGATCACATCCTCCTCATTCTCGCTGACCTGAAGGTAATTGTAGATGGACTCTCCCTCATAGGTAAGTCCGCTCTCCCAGAATGCAAAATTACTTTTATGACCGAAGACACAGCAGAGGAGAAAAAGGAGTCCGCCCACGATCATCTTTTTCCCGCCGGTGCGGACATTTACAAAGTAAATGATCACAAGCACGAGAAGTATCCCCGAAAAGATCAGGAAAGTGACGGAGGTTCCCACCGCAGGGATCGTCACAAAGGTGGGGAGAAAGGTTCCCAGAATGCTTCCTATGGTGTTGAAAGCGCCCAGCGTCCCCACCGTCCTTCCATTGTCGTCCAGACTGTCCGTAGCGTATTTGGCCAGAGATGGTGTCACCGTACCCAGAAGAAAAAGCGGAAATACAAAAACCACCATGCACGCCGCAAAGGCCGCCCAGATCAAAAAGTTATTGTTGACCGTAAAGATCAAAAGCGCCGAGATACCGATGATAATATACTTGCCCACCACCGGGATCGCCGCGATCCAGACAGCCGCGATCAGTATCCGCCCATAGAGCTTGTCCGGATCCGGGTTTTTGTCCGCAGTCCTGCCGCCGTAAATATTACCCAGCGCCATGGCGATCATGATCGTTCCGATGATGATCGTCCAGACGATCTGGGAGGAGCTAAAGTACGGGGCGAGAAGTCTGCTGGCCCCCAGCTCCACCGCCATAACCGACATTCCGGCAAAAAACTCCGTCAGGTAAAGATATATTTTATTTTGCAAGATTCGTTTTTCTTTCATACCCACTATATCCTTTCCGCTTCATCACTCTTTTATGATAGATCGACATCACCACAAACAAGATCACACACACTACACTGATCCGGATTCCAAGTGCTTTGCCTGCCGGAACATTGTGCAATTCTATATGGTAGGTTCCGGGCTCCAGATCCAGCGCGATCAGGGCTCCGCCAAAGAGAGCGCACTCCGTCTTTTGTCCGTTCACCGTCACCGTCCAGCCTTTCTCATAGGGAACCGACAGGATCACACGCCCCGCCTCGGCAAGCGTAATGTCGCCACTCACAAAACCGCTTTCATACGTCACATTCTCCATGTGATTTTGGGATAACAACGCCAGCGCCCGCTCCAGCACTTCCACGTTCATATAGTAGGCGTCCACAGAGATCTTGGGCGTCTCATCGTCCTCATCCCCATTTCGCAGCGTGACGGTATCTCCCGTCATCAGGTAGCCCAGATAGAGAACGGAATGATCCTTTAGATCACTATAGCTCTCCAGTTCCAACTCGCCGCCCACAAGCTCCACTTCTTTTGTGCCGGAGGCAGTGAGCATCGCATAGTAGATGCCGTTCTTCTCTGCCTTGATCCGCACGCTGTCACCGGCAGGCTCCCCCGAAACTCTTGTAAACAGGTTCTCATCAATCCCCAGTGTCTGCACCGTCTTATTTTGCAAAAGGATGGGGTTGGCGATGATCCCTTCCGGCAAGTCATAGCCGTAGGGAGCCACATAGCCAAAGGGAAGTGTCTCCCTGTTCTCATACAGATAGACCTCCCTGCTCTTCTCAAGCAAGGTATAAAGAGGATTTTCGTACTTATCCGAATCCCCAAACATATACTCCACATTGAAAAGCGCCGCCGTGAGTGCCGTCGCTCCGTCAAAGCTGTAGTACACCTTGCTGTGCCGCATCCCCAAAATGGTGTACAGATCCATAACATTTGAATTCATCGTGGAGGAAAAGAGGGACGCTGAGGGATAGCCTGCCAACGTTCCGTCGTTCTTGGTCTTGCGGGTAAATTTCTCCACCCGGTAAAAGCTTTCCTCACGATCTTTGGTATATTCATACAGCGCCTTGTAGTCCTCCTGCTGCCCCAAATAGGCCGAACGGCTGGTAGTGCCAAAGCTGGTGTTGTAGGAGTTGATGACAAGCTCCGCGATCACCGCCACCAGTGCAAGCGCTCCGACGAAACACTTTGTCCTCGCACTGTCCTTGGTGCGGTAGAGATAGAGAAGCACCGCGTATATGGTCACAAAGAGGAGCGTCAAAAGTTCAATTCCGGTATCAAAGTCCTCATGCTGTATAAACCGCTCGCAGGCCAGCAGAAAGACTGCTGCACATAAATAACCGTAAAGAATCTGTCGTTCCGATGTCTCTTTTATATTGCGGTATACATCGTAGCACATGGTGATCACCAGCAGAATATAAATAAAGGACTGTCGCGCCGGGAGGGAGTCGGGATAGTTCATGCCGTGCCAGATCAGATCCATCACGTTAGTGGCAAAACTAAACAGAAAGATTCCCACCAGCACTAAATTGCAAAAGCGCTTTCTTATGGGGATATTTTGATTCAGAACGTACATGGGCAGAAGGAAAAATACCGCCACGCCACAGTAAATATTGGGCCAGTGATCCAGTCCCCGCTCCGTGGACACGGCGAGGCAATGTCTTGCCAGCTCATCCAACACAGGAAAATAGGAAACCAGCGTGTCAGGAAAGCTCACATCCCCAAAGTCCGTGGCGAGAATGGCAGACAGCTCCGGGATCAGAAGTACCGACGCTATTCCCCCCGCGAGCAGGGAGTAGAGCGCAAAATCAACCACAATGCGAAAACTCCTCTTCTCCGTGATCAAAAGCACTATAAAGTACAGCACCAGAAAGATGCAGATCATGATAGAGATATAATAGTTGGTCAAAATGGAGAGCGTAAGCGTCAGGCAGTAGAGGCCACAGCGCCCCTCTTTCACCAGTCGCTCCAGACCAAGCATGATGAGCGGCAGAAGGATCACACAGTCCAGCCACATGATATTCCAGTTGTATGCGGCTATAAATCCGGACAAGGCATAGAAGCTTGAAAACAAAAGCACTGCCCCATCCTGCGTCTCAAAATGCTTCTGCAGATACCGGAAAGAAGTTAGTCCGCACAGCCCCAGCTTTACGATCACCAGATAGCTCATAAACTCCATCAGGTGAGACTCCGGCACCAGAAAGGCCAGCCAGTGAAGAGGGCTCGCCAGATAATACACATACAATGCCAGAAAGTTGGAGCCGATCCCCACATTCCAGGAATAGTTAAGCCCCTGCCCCGCCTTTATGGCACGCAGAAATTCACTAAAAAAAGGCATGTACTGATGGTACATATCGGAATAGAGAAAGCTCCGATCACCAAAGGGGTAGATGCCTTTTGCTACAAATATGGAAAGCACAATGCTCACGGGCAGGACAAAGGACAGCAAAAGGGCCGCCCTCTGCCTCGTATCGTCCGTGGATAGTATAGGCTTTTTGTTGTCACTGCTCATTTCTTACTGATCCCTTTTTATTTCTTGGTGCTTCCGCTCTGTTTTGCATAGTCGAACAGCAGATAATACTCCAGACGGTGGTACTCTGCCATTGCATCCTTACAGTCATCTACAGTCAGATAATTTCCCTCCGCATCAAAAACCTGCATGGCGCTGACTATCGGATATTGACTGCGCAGGTCAATCAGTGCTTCCTGATAAGCGGGAAGGGGCAACCCACAACTCTCCAGCACATCCAGCATCAAATAGTTGGCACTGGTCTCCTGTCCGGTCCGCTCCTCAATGTCAAAATTCGCCCAGATCACATACGGTACTTTATATCTTAACAGATTTTCCTCATCCGTCAAGGTGTTTGGATCCACACCATTGCACCGAAGGACGGGATTGCTCACATAAGTAGTGGGCTGGTGATCCCCGAAAAATACAATGATGGTGTCCTCCGGCACCTGCTCAAAGTAGGTGATCAGCTCCTGGAAAGCACTGTCTGTCCGCTTGATCAGGGACAAATACATGGGGAGTGACGTGGAATTCGTTCCTTCCACCTCAATATCCGGGGTAAAATCCGGATAAGGATCATCGTAGCCGCTGTGATTCTGCATGGTGACGTTGAACACAAAGAGCGGCTGCCCCTCCTCCTTCTCCTCGTACAGCTTCTCAATCCTCTTAAAGCATGCGGTATCGGAGACATACTTGCGTATCTTTTCTGCATTCTTAAAGTCATTGTTCGAAAGGAAGGTGTCGAATCCCAAAAGAGGATATACCGTGCTGCGGTCCCATCCGTCGGGATCGTAAGGGTGGATCGCCACGGTCTGGTAATCCAGATCTCTCAGGTAGGAGGCAAGAGAAGGCATTTCACCTTTCACATACTGCTGGTATGCCACGCTGCCCTGAGGCAGAAAAGCGATGGTGCTGCCCGTCAAAAACTCAAACTCTGTGTTGGCAGTATTGCCGCCCAGAACGGACACATTCAAATAACCGGTGACCGTGTTATCCGCACCGTTCTGCAGACTGTGAATAAACGGCATATAGTCCTCATTGGTGTGGATATCGCCCAGCACGGACAGGTCGGAAAATGCCTCGTCCATAATGACAATAACGTTGGGGCGATCTACGCTCTCCGGCTCCGCAAAAGCCGCTTGAAGAGCCTCATTTCCGTCCATATTCTCACGGTAGATCCTCTCCATATCCTTCGCGGAATATCCCGCCGGCTCATCCACATTCAGATACTCCAGCTCCATGAGGAAAGCCACGATATTGCCGTCCCTCCGGTTCATGACCGTCGGTGTATAAAGCTTGTCGTAGAGGCCGAAGTCCACAACAAACCACTCGCTCTGCACCATGCCGGTATATCCCCACAAAAGCGCTATAGAGAGCACGATCAAAAGTCCCCTTTTACGCTTTTTTGCGGGCGCTTTCATGTGAAACCTGCTCTCCACCGCCAGAAGAAGTAAAAAGGCAAGGATCACGGCGATCGTCCCACCGTCCAGACTATAATCGTAATTGTCCGCCACTCCGGCCGCCGTCTGCACCGAGTAAATATCCCACGGCATGATGGGCGCTGACCGGAAATTCAGCACGTAATAGTTGGCCAGACCTGCGATCATAAAGAGCGCACTCTGCAGCATCAATGCCAGCCGCACATATTTAAAGACACCAAAAAAGAACAGTCCCGAGATCACATAGAACGCAATATTCAAAAGCTGCGTCTTGAGATCCATGGTAGTAAAGGGATTGTGTGTATATAGATCAAACAGATAAAATGTAATGATCGGGCACACCAGAAGCGCAGCACAGGAGGGCAGCTTTTCTCTGGTGAAGCCAAAAGCTTTCGCCTTTTCCAATAAAAAACCCGTTATTGCGCGAAGCGGAAGCTTTTGGTGAAGCCCCTTTGTATTTTTCTGCGAAAGATCCATTTGTAACATCCTCTTTTCGATAAATAGGCGCGCATAATGATATAGACGCCATTTCACCGTACCAGTATAGTATACGAACAGAAAAATAACAATTTGTGTTTTGCACACATTTTCGGCAATTACGGGTTTATTTTTGGTTACTTTTATGCTTTATTATACAAATCTTACCATTCTTTAGTGCTCCTCATATTTTCCGCCTTCCTTCAGACGTATCAGCGCTCTGGCCATAGACGCCCGGGACACATGATACTCCTGAATGCTCTGCTTCTGGCGAAGCTGCTCTTTCGCCCTCTCCAGAGCGCGTTCGGCGCGGACTCTGTCGATGTCTTCGGGTCGTTCCGCCGTGTCCACCAGCATCGTCACATTGTTCCCGGATATGTTCACAAAACCGATGCCGACGATCACATACCTCCAAGGGGCACCCGCCTCCTCGCGAAAACGCACTTTACCCTCTTTGACAGCAATGACCATGTCCGCATGGTGCGCCAGGATCTCCTGCTCTCCATCCTGGGCCGGCACAATGATACTCTGGCAGGGGCCATCGTAAAATCTGTTGTCCGCTGCTAATATCTTCAAATGAAAGGTCGCCATGCTCTATCCTCTCCGTCACATTATTGCATCGTCTTCGCCTTCTCGATCACCTCGTCAATGGTTCCCACGTTGAAGAAAGCTCCCTCCGGATACTCGTCCATCTCACCGTTTAAGATTGCCTGAAATCCTCGTATAGTCTCCTCCACCGGCACATACTTTCCTGCCACACCGGTAAAGTTCTCCGCCACATGGAAGGGCTGGGATAGGAATCTCTGAACCTTGCGGGCGCGATACACGGTGATCTTATCCTCCTCGGACAGCTCCTCCATGCCTAAGATTGCGATGATGTCCTGCAGTTCCTTGTACTTCTGAAGCATTGCCTGCACGGCTCTCGCCGTTTCGTAGTGCTCTTTCCCCACTACATCCTCCTCCAGAATACGGGAAGAGGACTCCAGCGGATCCACTGCGGGATAGATGCCCTGCTCCACGATCTTTCTGGACAGCACCGTTGTAGCGTCCAGATGGGCAAAGGTAGTGGCAGGTGCCGGGTCGGTCAGATCATCTGCAGGCACATAGACCGCCTGCACGGAAGTGACACTCCCCTTCTTGGTGGAGGCAATGCGCTCCTGAAGCTCGCCCACCTCTGTAGCGAGGGTTGGCTGATAGCCCACCGCTGAGGGCATACGTCCCAGCAGCGCGGACACTTCACTGCCCGCCTGCACGAAACGGAATATATTGTCGATAAAGAGCAGCACGTTCTGATGCTCTTCGTCGCGGAAATACTCCGCCATGGTCAGTCCGGTCTCCGCCACACGCATACGCGCTCCGGGAGGCTCGTTCATCTGGCCGAACACCAGCGCCGTCTTTTCCAGCACACCCGACTCTTTCATCTCCGTCCACAGGTCGTTTCCCTCTCGGGAACGCTCTCCCACACCGGTAAAAATAGAGTAGCCGCCATGCTCCGTGGCAATATTGCGAATCAGCTCCTGAATCAGCACAGTCTTACCTACGCCCGCGCCGCCAAACAGGCCAATCTTACCGCCCTTGGCGTAAGGTGCCAGAAGATCAATGACCTTGATACCGGTCTCCAGCATCTCCACCACCGGACTCTGCTCCTCAAAAGTGGGCGGCTCTCTGTGAACGAGCCAGTGCTCCTCCTGCTCCAGCGTCTCCCCTCCGTCGATGGGCTCACCCAGAACATTGAAGAGTCTTCCCAATGTCTTTCTACCCACAGGAACTTGAATCCCATGTCCTGTGGCAATGACTTCCATATCCTTACAAAGTCCTTCACTGGCAGCCAGCATGATGCAGCGCACGGTGTTGTCACCGATATGCTGTGCCACCTCCATCACCAGCCGTTTTCCCTCACAATTTACTTCCAGCGCGTCCTTGATGTAGGGAAGGGCATCCTCGTCAAAGACCACATCCACTACCGGCCCCATGATCTGGACGATCCTTCCGCGCGCTGTATTTCGTGTATTATCCAACGCTCAGTACCTCCTTTCCCACAGTACCTTCACGATTTATCTGCATTTAAATTTTTCTTTCTTTTCTGCGACTTCAATCCAGCGATGACTTCCGTGATCTCCTGTGTGATCATGTTCTGCCGTACCCTGTTGTACTCTATGGACAGATCATGAATGATGACGGCAGCGTTCTTGCTGGCCGCCTCCATAGCCATCATTCGCGCATTCTGCTCACTGCAGTAGGATTCCACCAGGGCACCGTACACATATCCCATCACGCAGTCCGGCACAATGTTTTTCAACACGGCCTCCGGATTCGGCTGAAAGACCGGCGGTTCTTTCTGATCCTCCCCCGCGCTCGTCTCCTCATTCCTCGCAAGAGGGAGCAACTGCCTCACATAGGCCTCTGCGGAAATACTGTTTTTCATACCGGTGTATATGATATACACTTCGTCCAGCTCCCCGCTCCTAAACTGCTCCAACACCATCTCACTGATAATGCGGGCTCTGTGCAGACTGGGGTTCTGGGCCGTATAATGAAAGTGCTCCGCTATAGGGGTCTCACGCCGGGCAAAAAAATGTCTGCCCACATCCCCCACCACAAACAACTTGCAATTTTTATGTTGCGCGACCTGTTCCTGTGTCAGCTTCAACACATTGTGGTTGTAGGCGCCGGCCAATCCCTTGTCCGCAGTCACCACGATGATCCCTCTGACATGCTCCGCTTCCTCCTTCTCCGGCCTTAAGTCAAAATACTCGCTTTTGGCTTCCGCCATATTTCGCATGATATGGTCCATCATGTCCTGCAAGGTGAAAAAGTACTCCTGAGTCTCCTCCAGTTTTTTTCTGGCTCTGCGAAGTTTGGTGGAGGAGATCATGTACATGGCATTGGTGATCTTCATGGTATCCCGGATGCTGTTCATCCTGTCGTGTATCTCGCGTATATTCGCCATGATACTCCCTCCTGTCACTCGTTCCGGTATTGATCCCGAAACGCTTCGGCCAATTTTAAGATAGCCGACTTAGTCTCCTCGCCCAGATCACCCGTCACACTCAGCTGACGCGCGATTTCCGGGTCCGCGCTCTCCATATAAGAAAGCAGTTGCATCTGAAAATCCTTGGCCTTTTTCGCGGGGATATCCGACATCAGATCACTGTTTGCCACGACCAGGGTGATCACCTGCTCCGGCATGCTTAAGGGTCTGCCGAGAGGCTGTTTCAAAAGCTCCATCAGCACGTGTCCGTGCTGCAGCTGATCCTTGGTAGCGTTGTCCAGATCGGAGGCAAACTGCGTAAAGACCTCCATCTCGCGGAATTGTGCCAGATCGATACGGATACTCCCAGCCGCCTTTTTCATGGCCTTAGTCTGCGCTGCACCGCCCACACGGGACACGGAAAGTCCCACGTTGACGGCGGGTCTCATGCCGGAGAAGAACAGGTCGCTCTCCAGATAGATCTGACCGTCCGTGATGGAGATCACGTTGGTGGGGATGTAAGCGGACACATCGCCCGCCTGTGTCTCTACGATCGGCAGAGCCGTGATGGAGCCGCCGCCTTTCTCCTCATTCAGTCTGGCAGAGCGCTCCAACAGTCTGGAATGCAGATAGAACACGTCCCCGGGATACGCCTCACGTCCGGGGGAGCGCTCCAAGAGCAGGGAGAGCGCTCGATAAGCCACCGCATGCTTGGACAGATCGTCGTACACGATCAGCACGTCCTTTCCCTGATACATGAAATATTCTGCCAGCGCAGTGCCCGCATAGGGCGCAATGTATTGCAGAGGTGCCGGATCACTGGCCGTCGCAGACACGACGATGGTATAATCCATGGCGCCACTTTTCTTCAATGTAGTGACCAGCTTTGCGACGGTGGACGCCTTCTGGCCGATAGCCACATAGATGCACACTACATCCTTTCCCTTCTGATTCAGGATCGTGTCCATGGCGATGGAGGTCTTGCCCGTCTGACGGTCTCCGATGATCAGTTCTCGCTGTCCGCGTCCGATGGGAAACATAGAATCGATGGACAAAATACCGGTCTCCATGGGAACCCCCACCGATTTTCGGTCCACGATAGAAGGTGCCGCCTCCTCCACAGGTCGATAACCATCCTCTCTGATAGAGCCTTCGCCGTCGATGGGCGCACCCAGTGCGTCCACAACTCTTCCCTTAAAACCCTCCCCCACGGGGATACCGGCCCGCCTGCCCGTGCGGACCACTTTAGTGCCCTCGCGGATCTCGCTGTCGCGCCCAAAGAGGATACAACCGATGGTATCGTGGCGGATATCCTGTACCATGCCTTTGACGCCACAATCAAAGATCAGGATCTCACCGTACACGGCGTGGTCGATCCCGGCAATGCTGGCAATGCCGTCTCCCACCCATATCACATGGCCGATCTCATGGTTGGATGCCTCCAGCTCAAATTCTTCTATGGTACTCCGCAAAATAGGAATGATGCCTTCCGTACCGGAGGCGGTTTCCGTTCCGATCTGCTTAAGTCTGTCCGCAAGTTGTTTCATGCGGCCGCCCACACTCCAGTCGTAGACTTCATTTCCCGCCTTGATCACAAAGCCGCCGCCCAGAGAGAGGTCCTCCACCGTCTCAAGAACAATGTCCTCGGCACTTCTCTCCTCCGTACCGTACTTTTTGCAGATAAAATCCCTAATATCCTGCAATTGCTTTTCTGTGGGTGGCGTGACGTAGGTCAGGGTAACCACGAATTTCTTTTTGTTCAAACTGCTATTCGTCTTTTCATTCACGCTTTTTCACCCGTCTTTGCAATAAATTGATTGTATAGTTCCCTGTCTGCCTCCGCATTTTGCTTGGAAGCCACCAGCTTGGCAGTAGCCGCCATCACCAGATCGGCAATCTCCTCCTGCGCCTGCTGTCTGCGTCTTAGCTGTTCCGCGTCGGCGTCTTTCCTGGCATCCTCCACGATCTTATCGGCCTGCACTCTGGCCTCATCCAGAATCTTCTCATACTCTCGTCCGGCTTTCTCCCGAGCTTCGCTCAGGATGGTTTCCTTCTCTTCAGCGATATTGCTCATAGAGGTTTCATACTGCTTTTTCAGCTCCTCTGCAGCAGTCTGGGCCTCCTCTGCATCGGCATACTGCCCGTCGATCTCCGCCTGTCTGGCGTCCAGAACCTTCTGTACCGGTTTGAACAGGAACTTTCGCACGATGAAATATAAGATCAAAAGGTTGATCACTGTAAATAAGAGGTTGATGTCTAATTTCAGCATGTCTAACGTCCTTTCTTCTTGGTTGGATTGATGTTATTGGCCCAGAAACAAAATGATCAGCACGCCGATCACGAATCCATAGATTGCGGTTGCCTCGGCCAACGCGCCGCCCAAAAGTAAGATCTTGGTGATCTTGCCCTCTGCCTCCGGCTGTCTCGCCACGGCCTCCGCCGCCTTGCTGGTGGCGATACCGATACCGACACCTGCACCCAAACATGCCAACGCTGCAACAGCTGCTCCAATTGCTACCATAATATTCCTCCGTTCCGCCGCTTTCTGCGGCATTGTTGTTTTATTCGATCGCTTCCTTGATGAACAAAGATGTCAGAAATACAAATACATATGCCTGAATTAATCCGTCAAAAATGTCAAAGTAAAAGCTGAAGGGAACCGGAATCGCCACAGGGATCAGAATTTTGATCAGTTCCATAATGACGAAGGCACCCAGAACATTACCGAAAAGTCGCATACACAGTGACAAGGGACGGATAAAAATCTCCAAGATGTTGATCGGTGCCACTATGGCAATAGGTTGGGCAAAGTTCTTGAGCCAACCTTTCACTCCTCTGTGACGGATCCCCGCTGCCTCGATCAGGAGGATGCTCATAAGCGATAACCCTGCAGTGACGTTCATGTCCTTGGTGGGCGGCTTCATGCCGAAGAGTCCGATCGTGTTGGCGATGCCGATGTAAAGCAACACCGTGCACAGATAGGGCACATATGCTTTGCCTTCTTCCCCGATCATACCGGTCACAAAACCCTGCAGCTTTGTCACGGCTGTCTCCAGCACCAATTGTCTCTTGCTGATGTCATGCACTCTCAGATTTCTTGTCAGGAAAATCGACAGAAGCAGAATGACTGCCATAATAACCCACGTGATCACCACAGATTCCAGCACATCAATCTGAAAGCTTCCTATTTGAACCGAAAACGCCGTTTCACAATTTAGTTCCTCCAGCAACTCTGCTGCCAAATCTCCCATACATTCACTTCCTTTCCTATGTATTTCCAGTAGAAAACAATATCCTACTGAAACTCTAAATATTTTACTCCTTTTATTTCCAAAAGAATAGATACAAAATGCCAATTTTTTTAATTATTTTATATTTTTTGTCAAAAAAATTGCCACACGCCCCGCAGAACATACCTTGTACAATTTTACCAACAATAATTCTATCCACAGGGAGATTTGCATATACTGCCAAGACACCTCATATAAGGCTATTTGATATGGAGATAGCAATCTTTGGGCGAGCGACTTTCACCGCCAACTATGAGACCTTTTTTGACCGGCCGCCCTTTCATCCGTTTACCACATTGGCGCCGGCTTCCCTGACCGACTGTGATGCCCTGATCCTGCCGGGCGGCGGCGACATCACTCCTGCCTTTTTCGGAGAACGCAACACCGCTTCCCGGAACATCGACACGGAGCTGGATATCTTACAGTTCCAGGCTCTGGAATATGCAATTTCAAGGCAGATTCCCGTTCTCGGCATCTGCAAGGGCATGCAGGTGATCAACGTGGCTTTCGATGGCACGATCATACAAGATCTGTCCACGGCTGGCCTGCACCAATACACGGATCGGGATCAATACCACCATACCATTATTTTAGAGGGTTCCTGTCTGTACGAACTCTACGGCAGGGATGCCCTGACCAACAGTGCCCACCATCAAGGAGTAGGGCGGCTGGGAAAGGGTCTGAGTGCGATCCAGTGGTGTGAGGAGGACGGCTGCGTTGAAGCCATTGTCCATGACAGTCTGCCTATTCTCGGCCTGCAATGGCATCCCGAGCGTCTTGACCCGCTCCTCACTACTCTGTCGGGAGAACCGCTTTTGTCCCTGCTCGCCTCCTGGGTTCACGCATTCCGCCGGAATCACTCTTCCTTAGAGACACATGACTTTCCGCAGTAGCGATCCCTGCCGCCACATCCTCTTTCACATGCATCCTCGCGATCTCAAAAAGGGATCTGACGGTCTGCTTCAGCATCTCTGCTGTCTCATCGTCCACTTCCTTAAGCGCCGAGATCATGCCATTCATGCTCTTTTTCCAGTCGGCGGTAAGGGCGATAAGATCATCTGCCTGAGACGCAGAGATAACCTGAAAAAGAGTGTCCACAAATGTTTTCAAGTGTGCCTCATCCAGGGACAGTATCCATTCGTTCAGGGTATTGTCCATTTTCTTGCTGCTCTCGTAGATATCTTGAACCTTTATAAAATGTCTGCCTTCCACTTTCCAGCTGTAGGGATCATGCTGTGCAAGTCCAAAATTTTTGCTCTCCACCACCTCGTAGTGGATCTCCCGCTCAAAGAGCATTCCCACCAGCGAGGAACGCGGCAGTATCTTGACAACTTTTCCTGCTATTCTGTCATAGTTGCTCTCCCTCAGCACTTCCGGACGGAAGCCCGGCCCATCCATACTGTAAATCTTCCGGATGCGCTGCTGTGTCTCAGGCGCACAATTCATGGCACTGTAGACTGCCAGATTGCCGCCCTTGGAGTGTCCTCCCACATAGAAAGGTCCACTCAGTCTGTCCGTGACCGTGTTCAGGTATTTTACGCTGTACGCCTGCCCCGGCACCGGCGACAGAAAAGCCATGTTGAAGTCCTCTTTCCATCCCACGATGGTCTCGTCTGTCCCGCGGAACGCAATGTAGAGTGTATCGTCCTCCAGAATAAAGGTAATGGCAGAAAACTGCGTCTCCCACTCTTTCTCGATCAGATTGATATGACAGCCCAGCCGAAGCGTCCGGTATCTCTTGCCTGCGAGCATCGCCTCAAAGAGCGCCCGGTTCTCTTTTTCATAGCGCACGTCGGAAAAAAGCCCTTCCGCCTTCGCATGGTGGGAGAGCTCTTCCAACGTCACCGTTCCTGTATTCTCCCGCACATCCGGCACCAACCCGTCAAACTTCAGATATGCCAGCTGACAGAGTACCAGACTGTCCACATCGTTCATCGGCATATCCCGAAAGGAACAGTCTCCATATTCCTTTAAATAATCAATTATTGTTCCCATCTGTCGTCGCTTCCTTCTCCTTTGTTTTCCTAATCTGGTTATGACATATTTTACCACAAAATACTCCTCTTTTAAACTACAAAGACAACGGTTCTCTTATTGCTTATTTTTTCAAAATATGTTATTTTTATTATGACCGTTCTTCTGTTGCGCTTTATCATCCATTTTCGGGAGGCACATATGAAAACTCAAAATTCTGAAGCAAACGTTTCACAAAAGGATCATAAGAAAAAGGTATTCGGCATACAAAAAAAGCTGCTCTGCATTATCTTGCCGCTTTTTTTACTGTCTTTCGTGGTCACAGCAACCCTGATCTTTGTCAACAGTGCGCAGACTATTCTTGCCAACTCCAAGCGGACACTGGAGAAAGAAGCTGTCTCCAACATGAAGACAGTCTCCATCAATCTGCTCCAGCGCACGGGCAGCACCGGCATCGGTGAGGCATACGGTCGTCTGTCCTTGAGACCGACAGCACTCCAAGGCCTCTACGACGACGTAGCGGAGATCCGTATCATGGACACCGGTTATGCTTGCCTGATCGATACGCGCAGTCAGACAATTTTGTCTCACGGTGATCCTTCTCTGACAGGAACCGTTCTTTCCGACTACAGTTCCGGCACCTTCCTCGGCGATCTGGGTGCTCTGGTTTCCAGCGGGAGCACCAGCATCACTTCCATCTCCGACGGCATGGAACAATACTATGTTATTGTCTCCTACATAGACGGCACCCCCTGGGCCTTAGTCTCCTACATTTCGGAGAACTATATCCTTTCCGATCTGGCCAATCTGCTCTACACGATCCTTGCGATCTTTTTGATCATTATGGCCATTGTCTTTGTGGTGGTAAGCATAACCATCCGCGGGATGTTAAAACCGATCAAAGGTCTGACGCAAGTATTGACCACCATTGCGGACGGCGATTTCTCGGTTGAGATCAAAACCAAGGGGAACGATGAGATTGCGGTTATGAGCCGTTCTCTGGAGGATTTTGTCTCTATTATGAGAGAGGTCATCCAAGATATTCACAATGTTTCCGGCCAGCTGAGCGTGTCCAGCGGTACCACAAAATCTATTGCCGGCGCGCTGAACACAGCCTCCGAAGCACAGGCGGAATCCATGGGTGATGTTCAGATCACCATCGATCAGGTGGCCGGCGGCGTACAGGATCTGGCAGATCACGCAGTCACGCTTTCCGAAGTTGTCACAGCCACTACGCAGAGGAGTGAGACCGCCCTTGAAAATATGCAGACAACAGTAAAGATAGCCTCTAAAGGCCGCGACGATATGCAGACTGTAGGGGGTACTATGAGTACTATTGTGGAGTCCATTAAGCATTTGAAAGACATTGTGACGGAGGTGGGCGATTCCACGGATAAGATCAGTTCCATGGCCACTCTGATCAGTGATATTTCAGATCAGACTAACCTCCTTTCCCTGAATGCGGCAATCGAGGCTGCCCGCGCCGGTGAAGCCGGCAGGGGATTTGCCGTTGTGGCGGAGGAGATCCGGAAGCTGGCAGAGACCAGCGCCGACTCTGCGGCACAGATCACCAAGATCATCGAACAGATCAGTACAGAGGTGAGTGATATGATCGAGCAGACCAGTCAGAGCGTCACCTACATTGAGGAAAATTCCAAAAAGGTTACCGACTCCTGCCAGGTATTTGAAAATATTTATCAGAACGTGTCCGACTCGGGAAAGATGCTCACTGAAATTGTTGGGGAGATCAATCAGGTAGAGGATGTGGCCACCAACATAGCAGCACTCTCTCAAGAGCAATCCGCAAGCACTGCGGAGATTCAGGCCTCCGCAGAAACCCTTTCCACAACCTCTCTGCAGTTCTCCAACGACAGCAGGAAGGTTTCCGAGAGTGCAGACGAGGTATCTGCTGCCGCCTTCACACTTACGGAGCATATGAAAAGATTTAAGATTTAAAATGACAGGCTTGAGACCTTTTCAAGAAATAAAAAACTCCCTGCAACTTTCAAAGCTGCAGGGAATTTTTTGTGATATTTGTTTTAATCTCTACTTTCCATCTCAACATACTCCATCTCCTGCATAACACTCTTGTATGCAGGGCGGATGATCTTATCCATGTTGATCAGTTCTTCGATCCGATGTGCGCTCCAACCCACAATTCTGGCAATAGCAAAGATTGGCGTGTACAGCTCCAACGGAATCTCCAGCATGCTGTACACAAAGCCGCTGTAAAAGTCCACGTTCGCACTGACGCCCTTATAAATATGGGCTTTCTGGGAAATCACCTCCGGAGCCAGGCGCTCGATCATGGAGTACAGAGCAAAATCTTTATTCCTACCCTTGGCCTCGGCAAGCTGCTGCACAAATCCTTTAAACACCTGCGCTCTGGGATCGGAAAGGGAGTAGACCGCATGGCCCATACCGTAGATAAGACCTTTTTGATCAAAGACTTCCTTATTCAAGATGCGCTGCAGATAATTCCGCACGGCATCCTCGTCCTCCCAATCGGACACATTGGCCGCAATGTCGCGCATCATCTCCACCACCTTGATGTTGGCGCCACCATGTTTCGGCCCTTTCAGGGAGGAGAGCGCCGCCGCGATCACCGAATAGGTGTCGGAACCGGAGGAAGTGACCACTCGGGTGGTGAAGGTGGAGTTGTTGCCGCCCCCGTGCTCCATATGTAGCACAAGTGCAATATCCAACACTCTCGCCTCCAACTCCGTATACTTCTTGTCCGGCCGAAGCATCTGGAGCAGGTTCTCCGCCGTGGAGAGTTTCCTCTGTGGACGATGGATATACATGCTCTCGTCATTTTCATAATGATTGTATGCATGGTAGCCGTACACCGCCAGCATGGGAAACACGCTGATCAACCCGATACACTGGCGCAGCACGTTCTCGATGGATGTGTCACTGCCGTTCTTGTCATAGGATGCCAGAGTCAATACACTTCTGGTCAGGGAATTCATAATATCGCCGCTGGGTGCTTTCATAATAACGTCTCTGGTGAAATTGGTGGGCAGCGTCCTCTGGGAGGCTAAAATATCTTTAAACTGTTTCAGCTCTCCCTCCGTGGGAAGGGCACCAAAAAGCAGAAGATATGCTATCTCCTCAAAACCGTAGCGTTTTCTCCGGAAACCCTCTATCAGTTCAATACAGTCGTATCCGCGATACCATAACTTGCCCTCACACGGCACTTTCACGCCGTTCTCCATTTTAAAGGACTCAATCCTGGAGATGTTGGTCAGCCCCGCCACCACTCCGTTACCGTTCTTATCCCGAAGACCGCGCAGTACGCCGTGCTGTTCGAACAGATCAGCTTCCACCTGATCCGCCGCCCTGCAGAGTTTTGCATACTCCGCCAAGTAGCTTTCGTTCTTTTTCATAGAAAACCTCCTTTTTCAAAACAAACTTGCTATTCTCTACATTCTGTGAATACGGGCTGGATAGCGCCCATTATAGTCGTGCTTTTGACGGGATATGTCTGAAAAAAAGAATAACACTAGATAGATGATACACTGTAAAGTACTCTTATGTCAAATTAAAAAAGTATAAAGAAACATCACTAAAATTCGACACTTTTTCTCACTTCCCTCTCTCATAGGGATGGCGGATGCACGCCATCCGCCTATTTACAGAGTTCGGCAACCACCTCGTTGATCACTTTTCCGTCGGCTTTACCCTTCAACTCAGCCATAACGCTCTTCATGATCTGTCCTTTATTCTTCGTGGCAACCACCTCCGCGAAATGACTCTCAATGTACTTTTTTACTTCCTCAGCAGACATCATCTGCGGTGCATACTCCGCGATCACATCGTACCTCTTCTGGTACTCGGCAAGCAGATCCTCTCTGGACGCGGGACAGCCGTCAAGCTGTTCCTTCGCAGTCTTAAGTTCTTTCAGGATCACTCGGTTCACCAGTTCTTCCGGTGCATCATCCCTGCACCCCTCATCAATAGCCGCCTTCTTGACAGCGGACACAAGGGAGGAGATCGCATCCTTTCTCTCCTTGTCCCTAGCCTTCATAGCCGCAACCATATCGCTTCTCAGTTGTTCTAATGTCATCTTACAAACCTCTTTTCTTTTATTAATCTATCCAATATAACAAAGTACGTCTCTTTAGCATTGTAGCATTCTATTTTCTGTTTTTCAAGTTGTGCCGCTGGCAATTTGCTCTTCTCTATGGTAAACTGAAATCGTACAAGTCACAGACATAACAGAAATACCAATAGAAAGGAAAAGTAATGAATCAAAATATAGACCACGACAAGTCCCCTTCCAAGAAAATCACCTCTAAGCAGGTAGTGGCCCTCGTCGGAGTGATCCTGCTGGTGCTTCTCTATCTGGTGACTCTCATCGTTGCCATTGTGGACACCTCGTCCTCCGGGCGACTGTTTGCCATGTGCCTGTTTGCCACAATTGCGTTTCCGCTGCTTATTTGGATCTACACCTGGCTGTACGGGAAACTGACAGGAAAGCGTGCCATCGGCGATCCGAACGGGCAGGAGCAGGACTCTTGAATCTGAAAGTATTTTTCTCGGCATTTTCCGGAGAATTTTACATCAGTCATATATATACAGGTCAATACCGTTTGCAATGCCCGTCACAATCTTGTCCTGATAGTCCTCCGAAGCCATAAGGGCATCCTCCTCCGGATTCGTCATGTACCCCATCTCAACAATGGTCACGGGAACCTGACACCAGTTGATACCGCTCATAGTGTCCGTCTCCCATACCTTTCTCTTTTTACATCCGGTTGCTGCAACCAGTTCATCCAGCACACAGTCGGACAGCGCTCTGCTCTCCTCATACAGGCTGCCGTTGTAAGGGTTTGTGGGTGTCTGGCAAATGGTCATAGCCCCTTTCACACTGGTATCTTCGGAGCCGTTGGCGTGAACTCGGACAAAGGCATCTGCGTTCAGATCATTGGCCACTTGCGCCCTCTCACTATTGCTGATATTCACATTATGTTCCGTTCTCACCATCACAACCTCATAGCCTCTCGCCTCCAGCTCGTCTTGCAGCTTCTTTGCCACCGTCAAGGTCAGTTCATATTCATACAAGCCACTTGTGTTACCGCGGGTGCCTCCCGACACTTTGGCTTTCATCTCCACTGCCCCCGGTCCCACAGGCTCCTTCTCGCTGTTCGCTTTCTGCTGATGTCCCGCATCAATGACCACCACATAGCCGTTCTGCCCCTCTATCTTCTGTCTAAGATATTCGCCGGCAACGTAGTATACCCCACCATCCAGAAGTATCCTGCTCCACTCTCCGTCATCATCAATCCTCTGTACTTCTTCCCTGCGCTGTAATGTAGTGTAAATTTCGGCATCAGTGGAAGGAGCTGTTCTCACATTTACTTTGGTAGTGGCATAAAAGGTTTCTGTGGATGTTATTGTTTCCGGAAAATTGTCCTGATCAGATGACTTATTCGCGTCGGAATAAGCCTCCTTGGTTCCCATCTCCAATTCTGAAGCTTCCTCCGGCAGATTTTCTGAAAATTCTTCTGACACCGGAACACTCTCCGAAGCATTGGTCTCCCCCTGTTCCTTTGTATTCCCACACCCGGACAACATCAGTATCGATAAAATTCCTATTGCAATAACTTTTGCACTAATGCCTCTTTTTTTCATTTTCCCATTTACTCCAGTCCTATTTTACAATTGGCACATTCGGACAAGATCGCATTGTCTCTTAAGTCCGCACCCCTAATTTCCGCAGTTCCTCCTCCGCCTGCTCCATGGTCTCAAACACGATCCCATGCATTCCTTCCCGCTCGGCGGCTTCCACATTAATGGAAAGATCATCCAGAAAAACGCTCTCCTCCGCTTTCAACTGATACCGCGAAAGCAGAAGCTTATAAATCGCCGGATCGGGCTTGATCATCTTGTCCTGATAGGAGAGAATGCCCCCGTCCGCATACGCGATAAATTCCAGCGCGTCCTCACATTCCCTGTGGGCCTTTCCCGCAAAATTAGACAGATAGTACACGTGATAGCCGTTTCCCTTGAGTTTTTTTACCCACGGCACCGCGTAGGCTCTGGCTGTCACCATTCCGTGTACGTTATCAAAAGCCTTATGGAGCTCCTCTTCAATCTCCGGATTGTTATCCACAAAGGCCTGAAACAATTCGTCGTCCGACCAGCCTCCTCTGTCAAATTCACGCCAGACCGGACTCTCCACGGACGCTCTGGCTATGCGGCCGATCATTGACTCGTCAAATCCTTTATCTGCGAGGAACTCCCGCCACCGAAAGTCCGTCAGTACATTTCCAATGTCAAACACAATATTCCGAATCATTTTATCTCCAACTCCATTATTTCAAATAGTTTCCGCACTGCCATTGGAAGTTCTATCCGCATATTGCTCACCACACAGAAGCTTCGCTTCGGGATCATCTGGTTAAAGCGCAGTTCAAAGAGTTGTCCTGACTCCAGATATTCCTTTGCGAAATCCCGTACCACACATCCTACACCCAGACTCCTCAGGGCAAACTGTACGATCATATCGCTGGTGGCAAGCTCAAACTCCGGCTGGATCGCCACGCTGCTCTTCGCAAGAAAGCCATCCATATAGCTTCGGGTACTGGTGTTTTTCTCCAAAAAGATCATGGGGAGCTCCTGAAGCTTCTGCAGATCCAGCGTCCGGTTCTTGTAGGAGATAAACCTGCGTCCTGCCACGAACACATCCTCAATCTCCCTCACCGGCACTGACCGAATATCTTCTCTTTCCTCAAAAGGAGTGCTCACGATGCCAAAGTCAATCCTGCCGTCCCGCAGAAACTGTAACGTCTCCGGAGTCGGCGCATTGGTGACAACAACCTTGATCTCCGGATATTGCTCGTGAAACCTCTCCAGATAGGGAAGCAGATAAAACTGCAGCGTCATATCACTGGCACCGATATGGATCTCTCCCAGCTCCAAATTCTGCATTTGGCGAATCTTGGTCACACCCATTTCAATCTGCTCATATCCCTTTTCCACATAGGAGAACAAAAGCCGCCCCTCTCCTGTAAGCTTCACACCTCTGGCCGCCCTTGTAAAAAGGAGAACCCCAAGGTTCCCCTCCAACTGGCGCAGGGCCTGACTCACCGCCGGCTGGGAGATAGACAACTCTCCCGCCGCCTTGGTGACGCTTCCGGTCTTGGCCACATAATAAAATACTTTATAATACTCTAAATTACTGATCATAAATTTATGCCTTCAGCGGAGACTTGCGGTAAATGATATCGCTTCTGCTGGGACCGTTGCTGACCATGGTGATGGGATAGCCGATCTGTTCTTCCACAAACTCTACATATTGGCGGCAGTTCTCCGGCAGGTCTTCATAATTTTTAATCCCCCGGATCTCACACTTCCAACCGGGCAGCTTCTTGATCACAGGCTTTGCCTTCTCCAGTTTCGCGGTGACGGGAAACTCCGTCGTCACCTCCCCGTCAATCTCATAGCCGACACACACGGGTATCTCATCCAGATATCCCAGAACATCCAGAACCGTAAATGCCACATCGGTAGTCCCCTGAAGCCGGCAGCCGTACTTGGAGGCCACACAGTCAAACCAGCCCATTCTTCTGGGGCGTCCGGTGGTAGCGCCGTACTCGCCGCCATCCCCGCCGCGGCGTCTGAGTTCTTCCGCCTCATCGCCAAATATTTCCGACACAAAGGCACCCGCTCCCACAGCGGAGGAGTATGCCTTGCAAACCGTTACGATCTGCTTGATCTCATAAGGCGGAAGTCCCGCGCCAATGGCACCGTATGCAGCCAGCGTGGAGGAGGAAGTAACCATAGGATAGATACCGTGATCCGGATCTTTCAAGGTTCCCAGCTGTCCCTCCAGAAGGACTGTCTTTCCCTCTTTCAAAGCCTTGTCTAAAAATGCGGACACGTCGCACACATAGGGTGCGATCATATCTCGGTACTCATGCAGTGTTTCCAGCAACTCCTTAGGGTCGATGAGTGGCTTATGATACAGATGCTCCAGCAGGACATTCTTTGTCTGTATCACGCGCTCTACTTTTTCCTGAAGCAATTCTTCGTCAAAGAGCTCGCTCACCTGAAAACCAATCTTAGCATATTTATCGGAGTAAAACGGAGCAATACCGGATTTGGTGGAGCCAAAGGACTTGCCTGCCAAACGCTCCTCCTCATACTGGTCAAACAAAATATGGTAGGGCATCACGATCTGGGCTCTGTCAGATACCAGAATCTTAGGCATGGGCACATTCCTGTCGGTGATGGATCTGATCTCCTGCATCAGGATCGGAATGTTCAGGGCAACGCCGTTGCCGATGATGCTGGTAGTATGGCTGTAGAACACACCGGACGGCAAGGTATGCAGCGCAAATTTGCCGTAATTGTTCACGATGGTGTGGCCCGCGTTGGCACCACCCTGAAAGCGCACGATAATGTCCGCTTCCTCCGCCATCATGTCCGTTATCTTGCCCTTTCCTTCATCTCCCCAGTTAGCTCCCACTACTGCCTTAACCATATTTCCTCCGTTCTTACCTGTAGACATGGTAATTGAATTTCTGTGCTTCTTGCCGGTTCCGCCCAGTCGCGCAGATGTTTCCGCCCAGTCGTGCAGATGTTTCCGCCCAGTCACGCCGAAAGGTTCCATTCGGAGGCGCTCTCGCTCCATGAAACCCATCGACGCGCTGGGCTGCTATCCGGCAAGCTACAAATCAAAATAAGCACTAAGTGTAGTATACTACATTTTCTTGTATAAGTAAAATCAATATATTTTATATATCAAATAATATTTGCTTATATTATTAAATCTCCCACATAAAACACTTGTCGCAAAACAGCCTGACCATGCTGATTGTTCTTATGAAGACCCTTGAAAAACGTCGGCACTTGGCGAGGTTAAAGCAGCGGAAGCTGTTTTCGAGCCTAGTGTCCGTTACGTTTTTCTTAAAGCAACTTGTTGCTTTTGAGTGACAAACGTGTCTGAATAAGAATTGTCAGCATGGTCGGGCGTGCCATAGTTGGACATGATATAGTGCTAATATTAGCTTACTCCACTCCGTCCCAGCAGTAAGTACACAGCTTCTCTCTTCCAATCCCCACCGCATCAATCATATCGTCCAATCGGTTAAACTGTAACGTCGTAAAGTTCAGCTGTTTTCCGATCCGACCCACCATCTCCGCATACTCGGAGCTGTCGGGATCCACATAATTCTTCAGATCGATCTTCCTTCCCTCATCCTCCATCTCCTTGAGCACTCTCCTGGCGATCAGATCCATCTCGGAGGAAGATCTGGAAAAGTTCAGATATTTACAGCCGTACATAATAGGCGGACACGCCGGGCGGATATGTACCTCTTTTGCGCCGCTCCGGTACAGAAACTCCGTGGTCTCCCGAAGCTGTGTTCCTCTCACGATAGAGTCATCGATCAACAAAAGACTCCTATCCTGGATCAGATCATGCACCGGTATCAGCTTCATCTTGGCGATCAGATTTCTCTGTGTCTGTATCGTAGGCATAAAGGATCTGGGCCATGTGGGTGTATACTTGATAAACGGTCTGGAAAAAGGAATTCCGGAACGGTTTGCGTATCCCACCGCGTGAGCGGTTCCGGAATCCGGCACACCCGCCACAATATCCGGCTTTACTTCATCCCTTTCCGCCATCTTGGCACCGCAGTTGTAGCGCATCTGCTCCACACTGATTCCCTCGTAGGAGGAGGAAGGATAGCCGTAATATACCCACATGAAAGTGCATATCTTCATATTCTTTCCGGGAGCTGCCAGTGTGCGCACTCCCTCCGGTGTCGCCACCACGATTTCTCCCGGCCCCAGTTCCCTATCAGGAGTATAGCCCAGGTTCAGGTAAGCAAAGCTCTCCAGAGACACGCAGTAGGCACCCTCTTTCTTGCCGATGGCCACCGGTGTACGCCCCATCTTATCGCGGGCCGCATAAATTCCCTTTGGAGTCATGAGAAGTATGCTCAGAGAACCGTCTATCACCTCCTGCGCGTACTGAATGCCCTCCAACAGGTTGTCTTTCTCGTTTACAATGGAGGCCACCAGCTCCGTGGGATTGATGTCTCCACCGCTCATCTCCAGAAAATGAGAATGTCCATGAGCAAAAACTTCCTGCAAGATCGCCTCCGTGTTGTTGATCTTGCCCACTGTGGTGATCGCATAGGTTCCATGATGGGAGCGGACCATCAGAGGCTGTGGCTCAAAGTCCGAGATACAACCGATTCCCAGATTTCCCTGCATCGCATTGACATCCTTGTCAAACTTGGTGCGGAAAGGTGCATTTTCTATGTTGTGAATGGCGCGGTCATACCCCTTTTCCTTGCTGTAGACAGCCATACCCGCACGTCTGGTGCCCAGATGGGAATGATAGTCTGTCCCAAAGAACAGATCAAACACACAGTCATCCTTTGCTGCAACTCCGAAAAAACCTCCCATACTCATATCCTCCTTTCTTGGTAGAGAATAAAATAGCCAAAATAAGGATGTGCACAGATATGTGTAAAGCTCATTTTGACTATTTAAATTGGTTTTATGTTTTAAACATTTATCTCCGCCTTGACACCCAACAACTCTTTGTTGGCTTCAAGAATTGGATCAATCACATTTTTAAGGAATGCCTCCACCTGTTCTTTGGAGCGTCCTACATACTTGGCAGGGTCCATAGTCTTCTGCAGATCCTCCAAACTCATGTTGAACGCCGGATCTGCGGCAATCAATTCCAGCAAGTTGTTGTCCTTACCCTCCACTTTCACATTGCGGCCGGCCTCCATAGACAATTCGCGGATACGCTCATGCAGCTCCTGACGGTTTCCGCCGGCCTTAACCGCATCCATCATAATATTCTCGGTGGCCATGAAAGGCAGCTCCGAACGCAGACGCTTCTCGATCACCTTCGGGTATACCACAAGCCCGTCCACCACATTCAGGCACAAGTCCAGGATCCCATCGATGGCCAGAAAGCCCTCGGGAATGGACAAACGCTTGTTGGCGGAGTCATCCAGCGTTCTCTCAAACCACTGGGTAGCGGAGGTGATCGCCGGATTTAGAGCATCGATCATCACATACCTGGAAAGAGAGGCAATCCTCTCACTTCTCATAGGATTTCTCTTGTATGCCATCGCGGAAGAACCGATCTGGCTCTTCTCAAAGGGCTCCTCCACCTCTTTCAGGTGCTGAAGCAGACGGATATCATTGCTCATCTTGTGCGCGGAGGCCGCGATACCAGCCAGCACATTGGCCACTCTTGTGTCCACCTTGCGGGAATAGGTCTGTCCGGATACCGGATAACACTCTTTAAAGCCCATCTTCTGCGCAATCATCGGATCGATCTTGTCGATAGTCTCCTGATCCCCGTCAAACAGTTCCAAAAAAGACGCCTGTGTTCCGGTGGTTCCCTTAGATCCCAAAAGCTTCATATTGTCAAGCACATGCTCCAGATCTTCCAGATCCAGTGAAAACTCCTGAAGCCAGAGTGTTGCTCTCTTGCCCACAGTAGTGGGTTGAGCCGGCTGAAAGTGTGTAAATGCAAGCGTGGGCTGGGCCTTATACTCGTCCGCAAAGTCCGCCAGTTCCTGCATCACATTTACTAACTTCTTCTTCACCAGCTTAAGTGCCTCCGTCATCACAATAATGTCGGTATTGTCACCCACATAACAGGAGGTTGCACCCAGATGAATGATTCCTGCGGCCTTGGGACACTGCTGCCCATATGCATACACGTGGCTCATCACGTCGTGACGGACTTCTTTCTCGCGGGCTCTGGCCACATCGTAGTTGATGTCGTCCACATGAGCCTTCAGTTCCTCAATCTGTTCGTCTGTGATCACAGGCTTTCCATTCTGCGAAAGCCCTAATTCTTTCTCTGTCTCGGCAAGCGCGATCCAAAGCCTTCTCCAGGTACGGAATTTCATATCCTGGGAGAAAATATACTGCATCTCTTTGCTGGCATACCGCTCCGACAGTGGGCTGATATAGCGATCTGTACTCATTTTATGTCTCCTTTCCCTACGCTTCAAATTCCCCCCTGATATCCTCCTTGGGCGGCTCCAACGGATACTTCCCTGTAAAGCACCCCTTACAGATCCCCAGTCCGTCCACAATCTCCTTAAGCCTCTCCTCCCTCAGATAATCCAGGCTGTCCGCCCCAATGATCTCACAGATCTCAGGTACGGTTCTGTTATACGCGATCAACTGCTCTCTGGCCGGCACGTCCGTCCCAAAATAACACGGCCACAAAAAAGGCGGCGAGCTGACTCTCATATGTACCTCTTTGGCGCCGGCCTCCCTAAGCATCCTCACAATACGGTCGGAGGTCGTTCCCCTGACGATAGAATCGTCTATCATAATGATACGCTTCCCCTCCACCGCCTCGCGGATCGGGTTCAGCTTCACCTGCACACTGCTCTCCCTGCTCTTCTGCCCTGGCTTGATAAAGGTTCTTCCCACATAAGCATTCTTCATGAACGCAGTTCCATAGGGGATGCCCGACTGTAAGGAATATCCCAGCGCCGCACAGTTTCCGGACTCCGGCACACCGACCACCAGATCTGCATCCACCGGCGAATCCATAGCCAAAAACTTTCCCGCCATGGTGCGGGAGTGATACACGCTGACGCCGTCCATGATACTGTCCGGTCTTGCAAAATAAATATATTCAAACACACACCTTGCGCTCTCCTCCGGCTTCAACACATGGCTTGTGTCGGACACGATACCTTTCTCCGGGGAGATCGTCACGATCTCCCCGGGCAGCACATCCCTCACAAAAGTTGCGCCCACCGTGTCCAACGCACAGCTTTCGCTGGCCAACAGGTATGTATTATCCCGTTTGCCGATACAGAGCGGCCGAAAACCAAAAGGATCTCTGGCACCGATCAGCTTTCGGGGTGACATGATCACCAGAGAGTAGGCTCCCTTGATCTCATGCATCACGCGCCCCACCGCTTCCTCCACAGTCTTGGACCTTAAACGCTCTCTGGCAATGCCGTAGGCGATGATCTCGGAGTCGATAGTAGTCTGAAAAATCGCACCCGTATACGCCAACCTATGACGCAGCTCAGGTGTGTTGATCAGGTTGCCATTGTGTGCCAATCCCAGCGTGCCCTTCACATAATTCAATACGAGCGGCTGGGCATTCTCCCTGGTGGAACTTCCGGCGGTGGAATACCGCACATGCCCCACGCCGATATCGCCCTTTAATTTCTCCAGATCCTCCGGTACAAACGCCTCGTTGACAAGCCCCATATCCTTGCTGCTCAAAACCTTGCCCTTGGGGCCATTGGTATCACTGACTGCAATACCACAGCTCTCCTGTCCGCGGTGCTGCAAGGCCATCAGGCCATAATATATCGTGGAAGCCACATCCCCGCCATCAAAATCATAGGCGCCAAAAACGCCACACTCCTCCTTGCACTTGTCCATATCGTCTGCCTGCACATAAATGTTGTCTGCCACTGATTTCCATACCTCTCTTTGGTCATGTTCCAGAATAAGATTTAGAATAAGGTTTATTATAACATATTTGCCCTGAAAATCAAATGTTGCGGGTCAATTTATCAGGCTCCCTCCTCATAGCGATCCACCATTTCAAGAATCTCTCGCGCGTAAGCGGGATGCTGTTCCACTACGGTCATGATCTCTTTCTTGGCCGTCTGTGCCACATCCGTATTGTAGTCCAGCTGCTTCCGCAAAGACTGTCTGCGCTGGATCAGTTCGTGGCGGATCTCTACCATCTCACGTCTGTCCAAGAGAGCGCCTACCTGATGGATCCACCTGTGAGGATCGCTCACACGATAATGGGACAGCTTTTCCACCAACTCTTTCTGGTAAAATTCAGTCTTAGCCTCCGCCTCAGCAAATTGCTTGCGCTCCTCTTTCTCCTGAAGATACTTGTTCCAGCTGATCTCCAGATTTTTGGCGCTGTCCGTCTCATATTTCAGATACAGGTAATCCAAGAGCTGTCTGTTGTTCACATAGCGGATCTTCACTTTATTCTGCAGCTGAATGATCTTGTTGATCCCTCTCTCCACGCGCCTCCGCTCTTTATCGGCATCCATAAATTTTACGCTCAGCACCGTGAGGGCCACGGCCGCCACCGCCACCGCCAGAATATAGCCGACATAGGTATCCATCTTGAAAACAAACTGCAGAACAAGGAGCATCAGCACACACACCACAAGCGCCGTCAGAAAAATGACCGCCATACCGCGCAGATTATTCATTCCATTGTGCAGCTCCGCACGTCGATACTCGTAAGCGTTTCTCTCTCCGTCCAGCCTGCGCAGATCACGCTTGACCAAACCGGCATAATTTTCCGCCTCCTTGAGTTTTTCAATCCCCTCTGCCACCTCGGCCTCCCGCCTGCGCATCTGATAATATAGAGTATCGCTCATACGGTTCTTTTTGCCCCGGTAACGTTTCGTCTCCTGCTCCAACGTGGACAACTTCCGCGCAATAAGATCAATGACCTCCCTCTCCGACTCCGGAAGAGCCTCAATCTCATCAGTGTCTGTCAAATAGGATGTCACCAGGTTGTACTCTCCCGTCAGCAGATCGATCTCCTTGGACGCTTCGGCCATCTGCTCCAGACAATTCACCACATAGCGGCTTCTCTGCTCCTCGTCCTTAAAATCCACGCTTTCTCTGGCGTAGACAATATTATCCCAATCCTCCTCCGAGGTTTTCTCTATATTTTGATTTCTGCGAAACATTCTCTGTAAAAAACCCATTTTTCGCCTCCATGTCGCTGCTATTCACTCACGCTTTCACGGTAGTCATCTTTAAGTACCTGTGTCAAGCGCTCATTTTCCTCATAATATTTATGCCTGTCGCTGCCCTCCCGCCAGCTTTTGCGAGCGGCAAGGCGCTTGTAGGATACCTGTTCCTCCCAGCCCTTCTGCACCCGCTCTAAAGTCTTCTCCAGCTGCAGCGCACTGTCATAGCTTCCCGACACTCCCGCCGCAAACGCGATATAATCTCCCTCACTCAACTCCATACGCTTCGCCGCAAGATAGGTCACATACTCTGACGTCCGGTGGGATATCTCCGCTGCCTGCCGGAAACACTCTGCGGCCTGTGCATACTGCATCAGATGAGCCATAGCCACACCCTTGTTGTGGAGGATGGACGCTCTCACCTCAGCCGCAGGAAGCTCTGGGGAAGTTTCCCTGTCTTCACCTTCCCGTTCCTCCCATTTTGCCAACAGCGCATCGTAGCCTCTAAGCGCAGCCATATATTTCTTCTTCTCCACCAAGTAATCAATCTGGCGCTTTCGCTTCTCAATGCCGCTCAGTCCCGCACCTTTTTTCAGCACCTGCACCACGCTCTGTATCACCGTGCTGTCATACAGCCCCACATACTCCAAGATCATGATGACAAAAGTACTCAGGCTTCCCTGTCTGTGAATCAGGGGGAATAGGTTCTCCGCAAGTTCCTTAAGCCCGCACTCACTCCCTATCCAGTCTACCAGCGCATCGCTCATCAGGCTCCCGTCCAGAAGAAACGCATTCTCCTTGATACAGTAACACAATTCCTCGATGCAGTATACCGGAATCTCCAGCCCCGCAATACAATATGGAGTTGTGGTATAGTCACCGATACTGATACAGGTGCGCATAAGCCTCTCCTTTTCTATAATGTGATCTCTTCCTGCCACACATGATGTGTGGACCTTCTAAACACACCGAGTCCCAAATCCTCTATCTCAACCATCAGACGACTCTCATCCTGAAGATACAGATGTGCCCTGAGCCTCGTCAGCTCTCCCGTCAGTTCTTCCAGCACGATCTGCGCTAATTTGTTATTCCTGCCGGTCAGGGAGGTAATGACAAACTCTACCTGATTGCCCTCCTGAAGATAGAACTCAAAAGTATGCTCCGCCTCAAACCAGTTGACACCAGCATCTAAGAGCGCATAGTAAATCTCCTCACCCTGGCGCAGAATCTTCATGCCAATGTTAGCTTTCAGCTTTTCCCTCCCCAAAAACACATGATCCTGTCCCACCTCGCTGGGGCGCAAACGTTCCAGCAGACTATAGCAGGCTCCTTTACTGTACAGGTTGCTGCCCTGAAAGACTCTCCTCCCTTTGCACAGAAACTTTCTGGATTCCTTCATCCACTCCTCAGAAAATCGATCTCCGATCAGGTACACACCTGACACGATCGGTCCGCCACACAATTCCCCACAGATATCCAAGAGATCCCTGTCCATCCGCATAAGCTCAGCTGGCAGCTTCTCCTGAGTCCCACCCGGCTCATAGGCGACAAAGGGATACTCCGCTTCCTCGATAAACACCACGACGGGACTGGTATGCCGATTGCACTCCATGGAGAGAACCCTGATCTGCGCCTCCTGATATTCCAAAAGCAGTACTTTCTGGCTCCAAAGAGACCGCTCCTGACGTATCATGTAGTGGTAGAAGCTCTCCGTATGACTCTGAAAAAAGACCTTGTCCGTCTTCAGGTTCATCCTGTCAACCGCCTGATACAGCACCTCCAAAAGGCTTCCGTCCAGCCCATCTCCCGTGATCATCAGCGCCATGATCCGATCAGGAGAGGAAACCTGTGACAACAGTCCCAGGCTCCGCTTGAGAAACAGGGATAATAGTGCCACCGGATCAAACTCTGTCCCCTCTATCATCACCGTCTCTCCATCCAACGCCAGGCTGACCAGATTTCTCACCAAAATGCCGCCGCTCTCCTCGGCGTACCGGATGGCTTCCCTTCCATAAAACCACTGGTTTACACCCTCTCGTTTGCACAGTACCGTAGGAATGTTGTAGTTCTCCTCCCCTGCCACCATGGAGAGAGTCTCCACATTGTCACTGTCGGCAATGCAATAACTGATCTGTGAGTAATCGTCGCCCAGATCATATCCCACTATCAATTTTTCATTGTTTAACAGTTTTAACATAAATATTCCCTCGTGCTATTGCAGGCGGAAAAGCTCATCATTCATGTACTCTTTGCGGAAGTACTCCTGAAGCAGCCCGTCCAACGTGTCATAATCCTGCAGAGTCTTGCTGATCACGATATCATTGATCAGGTCAAAGCGGCTGTCTACTTTCTCACCTGTGACATCGCTCCGCTGCAAATTACCGCTCTCAGTCAGCTGCTCTCCGCCATTCGTCTCCTCCATAATGTAATACTGCAGATCCTCCCCAAAAAACAGGACAAACTCCTTGAAGCAGACTCCTCCATATACATCCCGCATATACTCCGAACGGTATTCTCCGGACTCGCCATTCTCATGAACGATCACGTAGTGTATGCGGGCCTTTCCGCCGGGATGAGTCCGATACTCAATGATCGTCTTGTCCTCCATCTCCTGCAGAATATCGGTAATCTCCTGAAGCTGGGATGCGGCCGCCCCTCCTTTTCTGTAGGGCATATCCTTCCTCTCAAGATAATCTCTAAAAAAGTTCAAATGGATCCTTTCCCCCATCATCTCCCGCAGAAAGGCAGCAACCGCAGAAAACTGCCGTTCGCCCAGTTCCTGCGGCATCTCCGAATAATATTTTAAAAAGGCAAACTTGCACACACGCTGGAGCCCTTCCCCATGATCGTATCTCTCCTGTATCTTCCCAAAGATATAACTGTCCGTGACCCTCTCTCTCACAAAATAATCATAGGAACACTGTGCCAAAAAAGCCTCCTCCACGCGATCATCCGCCACCTGTGACACATAATAACGGAAAATCTCCATCTTTTCGCCCACAAACGCTCCTGAGTACAACATCTGAACCAGCATTCTCTCGCACAGTTTCAGACAATCCACATCAAAAGACCGGGCCGCTTTCCAAATATCGCGAAGCACTTTCGTCATTCCCCGAAAATGTCTGGTCAGATATATCAGTATCCCACTGCCATACTTTCCGGAATGGAAAGCGTAAAAGGCTGCCGCCAACATCACCGGATCTTCCACCATATCCCGTTCCCGCATCAGGTCATCCAAAAGCCTTACTATGGTCTTGGGTTCTACAAAGTAAGGGCCGTACTCCCGAATCTGCTCGTAGGCTTCCTCGCTCTTTCCCCGCAGCACCATATAGTTTACCACCGTACTGCGCTCCTCCAGCGTGAATTCATCCAACGGCACCGTGTCCAGAAAGCGATCCAACGAACGCATATCATCCACATCGTAGTAATATTTTAGGAGCTTCAGTGTCAACTCACTCTTGATCGCTCCGTCCACTGTGGGAGATGATATCACCTTGAGACAGCGCTCCGCCGCATCTGCATCCATCTGTCCTTTGCCTCGCACACCCTCACACAGATACAGATTGAGCGACACGGAATCGGTCACATACTGGGCAACCATACGCAGGTATCTCCCCGGCAGCATCAGCTTTTCCAATGTATACTCCACATTTTTCACAAAGCGGTTCCTCTCACCGTCCTCAAACACCACCGTGTACTCATTGCCATAGATGGCCACCCAGGCTGCACCGTCCTGCAGGATATACTCGTCGGCTTCTTTATTTCCCGGCTGATAGATGAGAACTTTCCGCACTCTGCAGTCCTCCACCTGAATCCAGTTGGCAAAAAGCAGCTTCGACAGTGATGTCGCCGTCTGTGCACTGATCATACCGGGAGAGAGCATCACCTGATAGAGCGCCGCCAAATGTCTGTTGATATGTTCTTTCTGGATCTGGTCGATCACAAAGTGCTCCATGCGCGCCCCATAGTTCTCGTACAGCTCCACGAAATCCTTCTGGTTCTGTATCAGATAGTGATACAGATACGCGCTGCGCTCATAATCCAAATTGTTCTGGTAGGAAAAGTACATTAGCACCATCTTGGGAATGGGCTGCATCACATTCAGGTCGATGGACATCATATAGTATTCATACAGGTTCGTGATGCGCAGCTGTGCCTCCACACCTTTCTGATACCATGCAAGGTACTTTCTGCCGGCCTTGCCTCCCTTGATCAGCAGGGCGCAGATCTCCTGAAGAATGCGAACATCCTGCCGCTTGGGATAAATACTTTGCAAAATACGCAGGAGTACCTGCGAATACTCCCTCTTTTTGCCGCACAAGTAGAGCATCTGTTCCACCGTGTCGTCAGTCAGCGCATCTTTGCGCGCCCCGTAGTACAGCACCTGAAGCTCAAATTCCTCCAGTTTGCGCATCAGGGGCGGATTGTTGTTCAACAGCGTGAGCGCCTCAATATATAGGATAGGACTGACACAGCCCCCGCTAAATTGCTTTTCCAAAAACGCCCACTCGCCGGCAGCGTTGGCGCTGTACTCCTCGGACAGATACAGAAGCAGCCAGGCCACACGCCACTCCTCGCGGTGCCTCCGATAAATCTGCTCCACCTGAGAAACCACATCCCTGGCCATGGACTCCTCACCCGGAATCAGTGTTGTCAGATACAGATAGTAAGCGTACCGCACATCTTCCGGCTCCTCGCTGGACTCCATGAGATCCAGCGCGTGTCCCAGGATCCATTTTGCCTCATTGTAACGCTCCTCCGTAATGAGAAGCTGTGCCTGAAACAGTCTCGCGTCGATAGCATCCTCATCAATGCGCACCAGCCGCTCCACCAGTGTGCCGGTCTCGTTTCTCCAGGTGGCAGTGCTGATCTTGCGCAGACGAAAGGCTTGATAAAATTCCATCAGCTGTACGATGATCCGCTTTCGCACCAGATCCTGTGATGCGCCGATCCCCTCCCCCAGCTTGGCCTCCACAGGGATAGTCAGGGACAGGTAAGGATTAGAAAGGCGCACGCATCCGAAATTTTTCCCTTTTCTGCAGCGACTGCTGTCAAAAAAAACCGGAAGCCGGAAGCGGTTCCCCAGAAAGTCATCGTCCGTGATAATCTGCTTCTCTGTGAAAAGAAAGTCACCCTCACACTCCACCTTGAGGAAGGTATATCCCCAGCCGTTTTTCACGATGGTCAACTCTCTTTCCGTCACGGCGTAGGGCGAAGCGGAAAGAGTCACTTTTAGCTCGGACTCCTCCGTAAAATATTCCACTTTCTGCTTCTTGTTGATATGGATCAGGAACTCTTCCATATTTTGCTCATTGCCGGGGTATGTGGACAACCCCCGATAACTGTCCAGATATCCGGCATCGTTTCCCGTGAGAATACGCACAAAATCCGGCGAATAAAAGAGATTTATAGCCTCTCGCCAGTTGCTCTTGGCCAGATTTGCAAAATGAAACAAGTTCTTGATATTTCCAATGGAGGAGTGCAGAGTGGTGTGCTCAATAGACACCACATAGGGAAGGTAATACTCCCCATGATTGCTGATAATAGAAAAAGACCCCTTGATCACATCGCCTTCCTCCATGTGCTCTCCGTGAAAGCGGTACGCGATCTCCGCGTCGCTTCCTGAGAACTCCGGAGTCAGGCATTCCATCCGAAGGTCGGAGGTCACCACATAACCGCTTGTGATCCGTCCGGGGATGGAAATGATGTGAAAGGAGCCTTCATAAATTGTTTCTTTGGGCAGAGTGAGCTCTATCTTGGTGCATGAGAAATCAAGAGAACCATTTTCATAATCAAAAGTTCCTTCTAAGATCCGGTCGATAATCTCCTGCATCTATACTCACCTGCTTTTGTCCAAAATGAATCCATAGTACAGAATCATTATAACAAATTTTTAGGTGTAGGGCAAATGGTTTTGAATTACAGCGCGTTACGCTCATACTACCCGCTAGGGATGCCGGTCCCCGACATCTTAGGTCAGATTCAACTTCCGGCTGACAATATAGCGTGTGAGGAAGAATGCGCCCACTCCCATGGCCAGCATCACCACCAGTTGCACATAGTAGCCGATAGGCGACATCACAGTGACTCTGCCATATTCATACTGTGACATCATGGTGATCATGGTGCCCATACTGACGATCATCTGCACGATGAAGTTGACGATCCAGTTCACAAAATACACGCCAACGCATCCCAGAACCGCCATAAGACCCCTGTGGCTCTTTGCCAGCTGCCCCAGAGAGATTCCACAGAAATACAGACTCATGGAGGTAAAAGGTCCGATCAGGGCGGCCAGAAACACAGCCAGCCAGAAGCTTGTCAGGTTGATCCCTGCCATTTCAAAAGTCATTTTCATGCCGGAGAACATCTCCGGCATCAACCAGTGGCGCTCACCGGCCGGTATCAACCCCCATATAAACACAAAGACCAATAGGAATATGGACAGACATGCGACCACTTCCGTAATAAAACACCACACTCCACTCACAAGGAGCTTACTGATCAGCAGCTGCTGCGGAGTCACCGGCAGTGTGTGGGTCAGATATCCCTCATTGCTGTACATGCTTCTGTAAAAGCGGATCAGCAGGTAGAGGTAGGCACCATACATAACGCCGACCACCACAAGTATATAGGCAAAGAAGCTGGTCATACCCGTCAGAAACGGTATAATTGCCCCCTCACCAAGCGCTCCGGACTCTTCTAGATCCATAAGGCCGTTCCACAAGGGCGAGATATAGTAGATCGACCCCAAAAGGGTGATCCCCACCAACACCAACAATGCAATAAAACAGAACTTTGACACACTTTTCCACTCATATTTGATCAGCTTTCCTAACATGCGAACACCTCCTTAAAATAGTCGTTCACCGACTTGCCAAACTCCTCCCTGATGTTGTCCACAGAGGAGTGCAGCACAATCTGACCGGCGCGGATAAAGATAGCCTCATCCAGTACATTCTCGATATCGCTGATCAGATGGGTGGAGATCATCACCGTCGATTCCGGATTGTAATTGTTGATGATCGTGCGCAAGATATAATCTCTGGCAGCCGGATCCACGCCTGCGATAGGCTCATCCAAAATATACAGATCAGCGCCCCGGCTCATCACCAGGATCAGCTGTACCTTCTCCTTGGTACCTTTGGACATCTGGTTCATCCTCATAGAGGGATCGATGCCCAGATTCTGCAGCATGGAGTTTGCCTTCTCCACGGAAAAATCCTCGTAAAAAGCGCGGAAGTATTCCAAAATCTCCGACACCCTGCGGCCACCTTCCAGATATGTCTGATCCGGCAGGTACGCCACATGGGCCTTGGTCTGGGCCCCAACCTCCATGCCGCCTATCTTGATACTGCCTGCACCGGGCTGCAGCAGACCGTTCATCAGTTTGATCAAAGTCGTCTTGCCGCTTCCGTTAGGTCCGAGCAGACCGATGATCTTGCCCTTTGTCAATGTCAAGTTAAGATTGCTTAAGGCGTTCCTCTTCCCATCATAGCTTTTGGTCAAATTGGTAATCTCTACTAAATCACTCATATTTTCCTCATTTCTGCGCATTCTCACGCGTATTGTGGTTGTGTGAACATCATTTAACTATAGCCCCCTAAACACGGACTGCCTCACGCCAATGATCGACTCAAAAAGTCAATAGTCTCCTGCTTGGTAAATCCCAGCTTCTGCATCTTGCCATAGTATTCCTCGGTGTTCTCCCGCGCAAGCTTCCGGCGGATCTCATTGATCAGAGCCTCATCCTCCGTGACATTCCGCCCGCTGGTCCGCTGGGTGTTGACCAGTCCGCTGCGCTCCAGCTCCGTAAAAGCTTTCTGCAGCGTGTTGGGATTCACCGCGGCCACCGACGCAAGCTCTCGTACACTGGGAAGCTTTGCTCCCGGCGGATATTGCCCCGACACGATCTGCATCTGAATCTGTTCCACCAACTGCAAATAGATAGGTCTATCAGAATCTAAATTCCATGCCATACTCCTCTTCCTTTCCTCTTATATTTATTTAGTTCTCTGCAACTCGTACTGTTGTATTAACTATGTAACACAATAATACACTGCCCCCCGCTTTTTGTCAATACCCTTTTTATTTTTAAGAGTGACAGGCACGAAACTCCCCGAAAAAGCATATACATACATTGAGAAATCAAGGAATTGAAGGTTTTCTTATGCCAGACTCAGGCTCTCTCAAAATAAGTGTGATATCCTCTCTGGGAATGATCCCTGTGGAGGGCGCTTCCGTTTCCATATCTTACACCGGCGATCCCGGCGCTCCTCTGATGGAGCTTACTACCGACAGCTCCGGGCAGACTTCTATAGTGGAGCTGCCCGCACCCCCTGTGGAGTTGTCTCTGCAGCCGGATCCTGATGCCCAGCCCTATTCCGAGTACAATATCTCCGTGACTGCGGAGGGGTATGAGCCGGTTCTGGTGTCCGGCTCCGAGATTCTTGCAAATGAATTATCCCTACAGCCCATCCGCATGAATCCATTAAGCAACATCGGGGATGAGGAAGAACATGTGGACATTCCTGCCCACACCCTGTTTTATGACTATCCGCCCAAGATTCCCGAGGATGAGATCAAACCCATGGACGAGAGCGGCGAGATCGTCCTGAGCCGTGTAGTCATTCCGGAATACATCATTGTGCACGACGGTGTTCCCAGTGACTCCACCGCTCCCAATTACTGGGTGCGCTACAAGGATTACATCAAAAATGTGGCCTCCTCCGAGATTTACAGCACATGGCCGGAGAGCTCCATATATGCCAACATTTTAGCGATCATGTCCTTTACATTGAACAGAGTATATACGGAGTGGTATCGTAACCAGGGCTACAACTTTACCATCACGTCCTCCACTGCCTACGATCAGAAGTTTATTTACGGGCGCAACATCTACGAGAATATTGATGTTCTGGTGGACACCATCTTTGCCAACTATCTGTCCCGTCCCGGTGTGCGACAGCCCATCCTTACCTCCTACTGTGACGGACAGCGTGTGACTTGCTCAGGTCTTAGCCAGTGGGGCTCCAAATATCTTGGTGACGAGGGTTACTCCGCAATTGAGATCATTCGCTATTACTTCGGGAACGATATGTTTATCAACACGGCGGTGGCCATCTCCGGCGTGCCCTCCTCCTACCCCGGCTACGATCTGGGGATCGGCTCCTCCGGAGAGAAAGTCAGACAGCTGCAGACACAGATAAACCGCATTGCCCGCAATTATCCTGCCATCCCCACGGTAACCGTGGACGGCATCTATGGCCCTGCTACGGCGGAGGCTGTTCGGGTTTTTCAGGGAGTCTTCAATTTGCCCCAGACCGGCGTCACAGATTACCCCACATGGTACGAGATCTCTGAGATTTATGTGGGCGTGAGCCGGATCGCTGAGCCGGGGTGAGCGTGTATCTGCCCGCGCCTTTATCCCAAGAGATCACCCTCTGCTGATCAATTTTCCATAGCAGAGGGTGATCCTTATTTAACTCTATTCGCTTTTTACGTCTCAAAATTTCCAAGTCCCATGAGCACCCGGCTCTCCAGAAGAGTATCACTGGAATCATAGTCATACTCTATAGTTTGAATGTTGACGCCGGGACAATGCCTTCTAAGAGTCTTCAGGATCCCTCTCTCGCTCACATGACTGACCAGACAGCCAAAAGGATGCAGAATCAGCACATTGTTGCATCCACGGTCGATGGCGGATACCGCCTCCGCAGCTACCAGCCACCCGTCACCGGTGATGCAGTCCACTCCCACAGTGGCTTCAGCACGCTGCTTCAACTCCCGAAAAGAATGGTCTATGACAAAGTGCCCGTGCTTTTCTACCTCAGTGTACAACTCCTTCTGGACCCGCTCCAAATAATTCAAAAGGATATCATATCCCTTTAAAAGCACTTTCCCGCCACAGTTCAACAAATGATTTCTGCGCTCACTGTCCATGCAGTATATCGCATAGTTGACAAAGCCTCCCATGACACATTCGCAGTCATGCTCCTCCAAAAATTGCTCCAGATCATGGTTGCCCAGGGAACAAAATTTCATATAAATCTCACCCGTGACACCCACCCGTTTCTTCGTCGTCCGATGTATTGGGATCTGCGAAAAGGAATCCAAAATATACCGATACATTTTGCGCCGGCCTTCACCGATGAGGTTTCTGTGATGCCGAAGCTGCCCCGTCAGTTCCGCTTCCACTCTGCACTTTACCCGCTCCGTGGAGCCTTTCTCACATTCATAGGGTCTGATCTGCTGACAGAGACTCATGATCAGATCCCCATAGCAAACGGCTGTGACCGCAGACAAAAGCAGAGGGATCGTGATCTGAAAACCGGGATGTTTTTCCTGTCCCTTATAGTTCAGGGAAATTACAGGGATCTGGGACTGTCCGCATTTTTCCAGCGTGCGTATGATCGTGTAATAATAGTTGCCTGCCCTGCAGGCACCGCCGGTCTGTGGTTCCATGAAAGCTATCTTGTCCAGCGGATATCGCCCCTTTTCAATCTCATCTAAGATCTGACCCACGATCAAAATGCCCGGATAGCAAAAATCATTGCTGATGTAGCGCAGCGACTTCTGCTTGAGCAGCCTCTTGCCTTCCATAATGTCAAAATGGTAACCGCTCCCCTCAAAGGCAGCTTTCAGAAAAGGCGACTGATATTCCAGCATCTGCGGCAGCAAAATGGTATGCGTCTTTTTCATTTTTTTGGTAAAAGTGGCCGTTCGATATCCCCGTCCGGCAGATTTTCCCTCTGCGCCGTCTCTCATAAGCTTTTCCTCATAGCGTTTTCTTCCAGAATTGATTATACTAAATCTCATCAGGAAAGGGAATACTGTTTTCTAAACGTCCGAAGAAATCTGGAATACGGAAAGGGAATTAAAACATGGAATTGACATTAGATAGCATCAGGGAGGATCGTGCTGCTTTCAAGGCGGCAGGTTATGTGCTTCCTGCGTTTGACTATGAAAAAGTAAAAGGAAATACCTTGGAGCGGCCCGTCTGGATCCATTTCGGAGCGGGGAATATCTTTCGGGCTTTTCAGGCAAATCTGGTGCAGCGGCTCTTAAACGACAATGTGATGGATGTGGGTTTGATCGCTGCAGAGGGATATGATCATGAGATCGTGGAGAAAGGGCTTAGACCCCATAATAATTTGAGCATTTTAGCCACACTGAACGGAGATCGCTCGGTGGAAAAGACCATTGTCGGAAGTATTATGGAGTCACTTATCCTGGACAGAGAAAATGAGGGAGAGTACGGCCGCTTGAAAGCAATCTTTGCAAAAGACACCCTGCAGATAGCCAGCTTTACGATCACGGAGAAAGGGTATGCGGTCACAGACACGGACGGCAATATACTTTCGGCCATCGCCGCCGATTTTGAAAAAGGCCCTGAGATGCCTGACAGTTATCTGGGGAAAGTGGCCTCTCTGCTTTACGCGCGATATAAACGAGGACAGCTTCCCATCGCCATGGTCAGTATGGACAACTGTTCTCACAACGGCGACAAGCTGCGTGATGCGATGGTCGCTTTTGCCAAGGCTTGGTGTGAGAAAGGGCTGGCAGATGCCGGCTTTTTAGATTATGTCAACAATCCCACTGTGGTTTCTTTCCCCTGGACGATGATCGACAAGATCACTCCCAGACCGGATGCACGAGTGGAAGCCCTTCTTGCGCTGGACGGCATTGAAGGGCTGGATCCTATCATCACCTCCAAAAACACTTACATTGCCCCTTTTGTCAATGCGGGGAAGTGTGAGTATCTGGTGATGGAGGACAATTTTCCAAACGGCAGGCCGCCGCTGGAAAAGGGCGGCGTTATTTTCACCGACCGGGAGACAGTGGACAAGGTGGAGCGGATGAAGGTCTGCACCTGCCTGAACCCACTGCACACCGCTCTCGCCATCTTCGGCTGTCTTCTGGGCTATCAATTGATCGCGGACGAAATGAAAGACGCTTCACTCCGCAAGCTGGTTGAAATTGTCGCCTATCAGGAGGGACTTCCCGTAGTGACCGACCCGGTCATTATTAAACCAAAGGCATTTCTTGACCAGGTGGTCAAGGAGCGTATCTCCAATCCCTTTATGCCGGATACGCCCCAGAGGATTGCCACCGACATTTCACAGAAACTGGCCATCCAGTATGGCGAGACGATCAGTGCCTACGAGGACAGTCCCGATCTCTCCGTGGGCATTCTTAGGATGATCCCACTGGTATTGGCCGGATGGCTGCGATATCTGATGGGCGTGGACGATGCCGGCAAAAAATTTGATATAAGTCCCGATCCCTTGCTGGAGGAGGTTCAACCCTATGTGGCCGAGTACGCGCTGACAGAGCGGAAAAAGGATTTGGTTCGTCTGGATGAGCTTTTGAAAAATAAGAAAATATTTGGTGTAGACCTTGTGTCTGTGGGCATGGCGGAGCAGGTGAAAGAGCATTTTGCAGAATTATCATCCTGCCCCGGTGCCGTCAAAAAAACGCTGATAAAGTATACGAAATAGTCTTTTGTTCAGAACTTTTTGTTTATCTTATGATCTGCACGATAAAAGCAGTTGTCTGCGGTGGAATGCTTGCAGTCATAAAGGATGCATGCTCCACCCTGACCCTAAACCCTGCTCTCAAAGAGGAAAGCCCGGTCCGTCTTCCGAAAAGATCTAAAATGACTGTGTTAGGGGTAATATTAAACCGAACAGCGGAAGAAGGATTCTGGTTACGCAGAATTAGGATAAAATTGTTCCGAGTGTTCACTTCCAAAATTCTTCCCGTAGTCGTTAACGTTTGATCTGCCCTTCTCGTCACCCGTATGGAAAACGCCTGTGCCTGTGGAGGGTTACTCCTTGTCATCGCAGAAGAAAAGCTGGCATCCACTGTCATCCCGCGCTGCAGCTCACCCGCCCGCATGTTGCGGCCCCGCTCATCACGGATATCCGTATCCTGATTTACAACTAACCGGACGGATCCCGATGAGCTGGGACACTCTCTGCAGTTATTGTATGAAATGGTCACAAAGGTAGTATTTCGTTCGCGGGAAATATCTCGAATTACCGCAGAAAATACGCGGATCACATTCCGGTTTTGCCCCCGAAATTGATCAAAATTATCAAAACCGTCCATATAAATACCTGTTTCTTGTTTTATTAGTAGTATATGCAGGAAATGATAATTGTCGACAGAAAAGGCGTACCTATTTTCCTTCCTTACTCAGTTGCTTTTAGGCCATGAAGTCTTCATATAGCCGCCACAAAACAGAAAAAGGAGACCCCCTCAGACGCTCCTCTCTCTAATACATATTTATACCTCTTGTCTTGCACTTTCAAGCATATCCTCCGGCTTTTCCGTAACACTTCCTTTTTGGAATGCTCTGCCAGAAGGCGATGCAGGCTTTTGGGAATTCTTAGTTTGGATTGTCCCGAATAATCTTCTATGCTATCTGGCTCATGAATAGCAATCCCTTCTTCCAGTGCCGCCTCCAGCCAGTCTTTCTTTGCGTCCATTGCATTCGCAACTGCACTCTCTATATTTTCGCCACAGGTGATGCATCCGGGAAGATCTGGGAATGAAATAACAAAACCACCTTCTTCTTTATCTTCTACAATTTCCATTTTATAAGGAAGCGCCATATACTCATTCAATGTCTTCATCGTTATCTACCTCGTTTTCGACAATCTGCTTTACCATCTCTACATAGACTTTCTTGATAGGTTCATGCCTCGGTATTGTAATAGGCTGACATCCCGCTTTCCAAAACCTTTTTTCAGTTCATCAAAACGTAAATCTTTTGAAATCGAGTAGATTCTTGATAACAGTTTATCCCACCTAGAAATGATAAATTCCTCCTACACTTATTGTATTTGGTGTCATATTGGGTTTCAATATTATTTTCTCACATATATTGCCGTATTGTATTTTCTTTATAATAGTCCAACATCTTTTCATAAATGAGACGTGTTTGCTTTTCATCTCCCCAAGGTAAAGGATCATCTGCATAAGAGAGTGTCCAAAACGGTTCCTCATTTTGAATATTTCCAGGAATACTCTCCCATAAACCGTACATTCTCCCGATAAACTCTTTGATATCCGCACAGTTATCATAGTATTCTTTCAACTTTTCCATTAAGGCCTTTTCAAACGCTTCACGGTTTAGGTATTGATAATTTATTTCATTATCAAGATTCTTTAAAAAAGCTCATCCAATCTTTTTTGATATAAACCTTCCGTTACTACAATGCCTTCGCAATGCAAAATTGCATATGCCAATAATTCTTCCATAATTCCCATGATCATTTCCCATAATGTTCAACCAAAAATTCCTATAACCTTAAAAAGCTTTTATTTTTTCTTCAAAAGTACATTTTTCTCTTCTGGACATGAAAAATCCCTCCAAGTAGATTTAGGTATTTCCTTTGTCTACTTTAGAGGGATGATATCAAGTTGGCGGCTCTTTTACTTTTTATTATATTGCATTTTTACAAATAATAACGCTAATTCTATTCTTATTCTCTTTTCAAACTGCTGAAGTATTACCTCCTGGATCATTTCGGACATATTTTTTAAAACTTCCTCCTCATCACTGTCAGTAAATTTGTACCCATAAGTGGATATTGTCAATATTATTCTTGCGATTTTCCCATTTTCATCCTCTAATGATATTTCGTCACATATAATCGATCCAACATCATGATACCGATGATCTTTTTTATCGAAAACATACATTCCTTCAGATGCAGCTTTAGCCTTATCATTATAAAACAAAAAATCGCTTTGGCCACTATAAATCTTGTAAAAAGTAGTATTTTCATTTTTCTTTAATTGATTTAACTGCATACATTGTGAAATCTCTTGTTGGTCTATCCACTTTAAATTAACTCCAGCTTCGGGAAATTCATACGCCATTGACACACTAATTTGATTAAATGGTGGAAGAGTGATTTCACTCAAACATGTTTTTAACTCCTTAGCAATACTTTTTAGCTGTTTTTCTGGATAAACAGTTTCATTAAACGGTTTATGAAATATACCACCTGCAATCGATAAGTTAATATAGTTATAAATTGCCTCCAACTTCACATCGCATATATTTCCGATAACATTTAATAATCGAATATAGACAGCCAGTGTTTCGTCATAAGACGTTAATTCTTCTATATAGTAATCTATCTCCTCTTTATGAGCTTCTTCTTTCTGTTGTTCAATTTCTTTATCTTTTTTAGCTTTGTAATTTGACAAAATATTTATTAATAGGACGCAAACATAAAGCAATACTGTAATTGTAATACCTCTAAAAGTTAATTCTCCTGTATTATCAGAAAGTCCTAAATTTACTCCTAAATATTTTACAACTACAGGCAAATAAACAGACGGCAAAAATAAAAACACCGTTTTCCATATCCAATGCTCATTCAGGCAATCAGCCAAATTATTCAAAAGTATTTTAATTTTATTTTTCATAAGATAAATCTTACCTCTTAACAACCAAACCTTTTTGTGATTGTTCAAAAGAATATTTTTTATCTTTCTTATCTTTAACTTTTAAATAGCTTGAATTAGCTAGTGCATTTTCCCTCTTTTCAGGAATTTCTTTGGCGGATGTATGCTTTACAATAAACATAACACTTCTCCTTTTTGCATTAGTATATGAAATTGCATATGATATTACGCTTATATTATCATAACTTTATATGGAAATTCAATATCATTTTAGAATAATTTTATTACATTCTAAAAATATTACTTACAAACATCTAAAGAAAAGATTAAGCTACTCTACTCCATCATCATACGTTTCTTTCGCTGTGGTGTCGCCACAAATATGTATCTGAATGTATTTAATATTTCCTTCCTCCCAATCACGCAATACTCAAAGCACCACCAATCTGCCAGGGCATCCTGATTTCATACCCCCAAACCTCATAAAAAAATCAGGGTGACAGAATCCACCCCCCTCAGCCACATTACAGCCGCTAAGGTCGCGGGAGCCGGTACGTGCCGGACGCCCGACTGATACAGCAAATGGGACAGACGCAATCCTGCATCTGCCCCATACTATTTTGACTCTGTCTCTTACTTCGCCAACAACATCATGATTTCATTACTTCTCGCCACAAACTTCGTCATAGCGTCCGCCGCAAGCGGAGCGTGCTGAATCTTCGCCAGATCGTAGAGCTGCTCGCAGATCATCTCCACATTCTCCCCGTCCTGATGCTCCGTCACATACTGCACCAGAGGATGATTTGCGTTGAGGATCAGCGTCTCGCCCTCGCTGCCGAAATCTCCCAGTCCCATGCCGGAAGAGGCGTACATCTTCATCATATCCTGCATACGTCTGCTGTCCTCGGACAACGTGATCATGGAGGATATCTTCTTGTTCTTCAACTTCTCCACTTTGATGGTGATCTTATCATTCTTCAGAGCTTTCTTCATGATCTTGGCAATGTTCTCCGCCTGCTCCTCCAGCTCCTTCTCCACCTTCTTGGAGGTCTTGGACTTCAGCGCGTCCGTCACATCCGCGTCAATGCGCTGGAAACGAATGCCTTCGTTCTTGGACTCCAACTGCTGGATGAAGGGCTGATCGATATTGTGGTTTAAGATTACAGCATCCATCTTCGCCGCCTTGAACATATTGATATACTGGCCCTGCTGCTGCTCATCGGTGACATAGTAGATGACTTTTTCTTTCTTCTCCTCTTCGCCTTCGTCTTCTGCATCTTCCGGCGTGTCGGTCACTACCTCAGCCTCCACTTTCTCCCCGTTTTCATCCACGGCGCTCCCGGTTTCCTCCTCGGTGTCGATAGGATTTACCTCCAGACACTCCGGAAGGGTCAGATACTTACCCTCCAGATTCTTAAACAGAATGTAGTCTGTCATCTTCTCACAGAACTTGTCGTCCCTGAGGCACCCAAACTTGATGAAAGGACTGATGTCATCCCAGTACTTGTCATACTCCTCTTTCTCCGTCTTGCACATGCCGGACAGCTTGTCTGCCACCTTCTTGGTGATATACTCGGAAATCTTCTTTACAAAGCCATCGTTCTGCAGCGCGCTGCGCGATACGTTAAGCGGCAGATCCGGACAGTCGATGACACCTTTCAACAGAAGCAAAAACTCCGGAATGACCTCCTTGATATTATCCGCGATAAACACCTGATTGTTGTACAGCTTGATGGTGCCCTCGATGGACTCATACTCCATATTGATCTTGGGGAAGTACAAAATACCCTTTAAATTAAAAGGATAATCCATGTTCAGGTGGATCCAGAACAGAGGCTCCTTGTAATCCTGAAATACCTTGCGATAGAACTCCAGATACTCCTCCTTAGTGCAGGCACTGGGACTCTTGGTCCAAAGAGGCTCCGTCTCGTTCACCAGCTCGGGGCGCTTCCTGATCTTCAGTTTCTCCTCCTGCTCGCTATCCGAAGCTGATTCCTCTCCCTCCTTGGGCTCGGGATGGATCTCCTCGATCACCACATCGTCAGGCAGCTTCTCATCCGCCTTGATGATCTGTGTCTCCTTGGTATCTGCCTTGGAGAGATAAATCTCCGTGGGCATGAAGGAACAATACTTCTTCACAACCTCTCTTGCCTTGTACTCGTTACAGAACTCCAGACAATCCTCGTTTAAGAACAGGGTGATGGTAGTACCCACCTCCGTTCTGTCGCCGTCCTCCATGGAGAAATTGGTGCCGCCGTCACACTCCCAGTGTACCGCCTTTGCACCCTCCTTGTAGGACAGAGTGTCGATATGCACCTCGTCCGCCACCATGAATGCAGAATAAAAACCCAGACCAAAATGACCAATGATCTGGTCTGCATTGCTCTTGTCCTTGTATTTCTCAATGAAATCCGTTGCGCCGGAGAAAGCGATCTGATTGATGTATTCCTCCACTTCATCCGCCGTCATTCCGAGACCATTGTCCACAAACTTAAGCGTCTTCTTCTCCGGGTCCACGATCACGTCGATCCTTCCCTTGTAACCATCGGGCAGAGAGTACTCTCCCATCATGTCAATCTTCTTAAGCTTTGTCACGGCGTCACAGCCGTTGGAGATCAACTCTCTGTAAAAAATGTCATGGTCCGAATACATCCATTTCTTGATGATCGGAAAAATATTTTCGCTGCTGATTGACAAGCTGCCGTTCTTTGCTGCCATCTTCACCACATTCCTTTCCTGTGCTTTCTTTGTAAAGCAGTTATTTGAGACTCTGACTCCCAGTCATACCTCATTACTCACAAGTGTAAACTTCTCCAAAATAAAAGTCAAGATAAAATTAGCACTCGTTTTGAACGAGTGCTAATAATACATTGTGAAACCGCATATTTACTAGACTTTTCGATTTCTAAAATTTTTCTAAAAAGCCTTTCCTGGCTAATTGGGAAAATACTTCGTATACACCTCAAAAAAACTTGAGGTGGTCACTTCGCTGTCATGGATCAGTGTCAATTCTTCCCAGAGGTCTTCGTTCAGGCTGCGCACCAGCGTGGAGACAAAGGCGTCGTACTCCTGCCCGAACACTTCCCTGCGTCGCTCCTCCACAATCTCCAACTTGTTGGCGTCCGTCTCCTCTCGGTCAAAGGTATTGAGACACTTGATAATGTGATACCCGGACTCCGTCTCCACCACTTGACTGACCTCTCCCGTCTCCAGATTGAAAGCCGCCTCCTCGAAAACCACATCCATCTCGCCTTTTCCAAAGGAATAGGTAAGCGTGGTATCTTCGCTGTACTGGGTGGCAAGTTCCGCAAAATCATGCTCTCCATCCACAGCAAACTCTCTGACTTCACTGGCCCTATCATAGACCACCCTCTTCTGTTCCTCCGGATAATTTATGCGGTTACCCGCACCGTCCCGCATTGTGGTGCTGAAAAAAATATGCTGCACTGTGATGGTTCTCGCCTCGTCATCGCTGATCTCCGGATTGATGTCCTGTATGATCTGCTGGTAGACCTTGTCCGCCAACGCATACTCCCGGTACATTTTCTCCACATCCCCCTGAGAGATTCCCATTAGTTTTATCTCTTTCTCATTGAGGGAAGTAAAATACTCCTCCGCGGCACGCTTCACCTTCTCCTCCTCAGACTTGTCCAGCGTTACCCCTTGATCCTTTGCCAGCAGATACATGGACTTGATCTGGGCGATCCGCGCAAGCACAGTCTCTTTCACGTTCTCCTCCAGCGTCACACCGTCCAGAGTAGTGTTCCATATCTCCACTCCGTAGACGCTCTCGTACTGGTTTTGAACCGTAGTCAGGTAGACCATGATCTCCGGCTTGGTACAGACCTCATCCTCTATGCGGAACACCTCGTTTCTGCCAAAACCGGTGGTAAACACCACCTTGGTGCCGTCCCCGTTGCCGCAGGCCGTCAGGCTAAGCAAACTTAAGCCTACAGTCAAAAAAGAGGCGCACAGACGGGAACATGCCCCGGTAAAATGTTTCCTCTTTGCCACATTGTTTAAAATTTCTTTCCTTGACATCAATCTTAAACCTTTCTTATAAAAATACCCACGTTGCTGTCCGGCAGTTCCGTGGGTATTGTATATCTTTCTATCATTTTGATATGCCGCTGTCCACCTTACTCAATCACGTGGATCCATCCCTCAGGAGCTTCGATCCTTCCCATCTGGATGCCGGTCAGAGTGTCATACAGCTTCTTGGTAATAGGGCCCATCTCGCTCATTCCACTGGGGAAGCAGATCTCCTTGCCATGATCCACGATCTTGCCCACAGGGGAGATCACTGCCGCGGTGCCGCAGAGACCACACTCCGCAAAGTCCTTCACCTCGTCCAGATAGACTTCTCTCTCCTCTACCTCCAGACCTAAATACTCCTTTGCAACATGCATCAAAGAGCGGCGAGTGATGGAGGGCAGAATGCTGTCGGACTTAGGGGTAACAACCTTGTTATCCTTGGTGATAAAGAGGAAATTGGCGCCGCCTGTCTCCTCCACCTTGGTCCTGGTGCCGGGATCGAGATACAGATTCTCGTCAAAGCCTTCCTTGTGCGCGTTCACAATGGCATGAAGGCTCATGGCGTAGTTCAGACCGGCCTTGATATTGCCGGTTCCATGCGGTGCCGCGCGGTCAAAATCGCTGACGCGGATGGTAATGGGTTTCGCACCGCCCTTGAAATAAGGCCCTACCGGCGTGCAGAGAATACGAAACTGATACTCATCGGCAGGCTTTACGCCGATAACCGGGTTGGAACCAAAGATATAGGGACGGACATACAAGGTCGCGCCGCTGCCATAGGGGGGCACATACGCCGCGTTGGCCGCCACAACCTTGGTCACTGCCTCAAGGAAACGGCCCTTGGGCAGAACCGGAATCTCCAATCTCGCTGCAGAAGCCGCCAGTCTCTCGTCATTTAAATCAGGACGGAAGGTCACGATGTGTCCGTCATCCGTGGTGTAGGCCTTCAAACCCTCAAACACGGTCTGTGCATACTGAAGCACACCTGCACACTCATTCAGGGTGATGGTGTGATCCGCTGTGAGCGCACCCTCATCCCACGCGCCGTCCTTATAGTTGGACACATAGCTGTAATCTGTCTGAATATATGAAAAAGCCAAATTACCCCAGTCAATATTCTTCTTTTCCATTGCTTCTTCCTTCTTTCCTGAATATTTCATTCCCATTATCATACTTTTTCCAAGAAAAGTCAATATCTCTGTACTATTCTGCATCCGCCTATTCCGCCAGCGTGAACGCATCGGCCTCAAAGCCGCCCTCGCCGTCGTAGAGTACATGGAAATGGAAATTTCTATTTTCCCAGACTACACCGTTTTCCTGCAGGTAACTCATCTCGTCCAGCAAAAACGGTGTCGCCCGCTCCTCAAGCGAAAACGCAAGTGCCACATCGCAGATGACCTCGCCATCCTCACCAAAATGAAAATGCGTGATATCCCCCATCGCGAGTCCTTTTATCTCCATGCCGGAAAAATCTGTGCCCGAAAGGCTGTGCTCCTCGGTTTTGTCCCCGGCCTTGATCCGCAGAACATCGTTCTCATAGGAATAAGTGACCTCCTCACACACCTGCAGTACCTTCTCGTAAGGCATGGAGTAAAGTGTGTCAAAGTCCTCCTCCACGGAATCAAAGACATTAAGATCCATAACGGACACTCCCGTCCCGGAACCCACATAACAGATCATTCCAATCTCCGGAGTCCCATCACCGTCATAATCATACGCACAAAATTCTGGCAGGATCCGCCGTATCGTCAAAAAATCTTTGTGAAAGGCGCGGCGTTCTCCCTGATGCTCCAGGATCATCAAGCACCCTTCGCTCATTTCCCCATAAATCTTCACTGACACCTCCGGAAGCTCTCCCAGCAGTGCAAGATTTTTCTGCCACCAGTCATCCTGAGTCAGCTCCTCAGGCATCTTGGCATTGGCGTAATCCTCCTCCGTGAGACTTTCATACCATGACCTCATCTCTTCCTCCAGCCGGGTATGCCATGTCCCCCAATAAAAGTCCGCTCCTTCGGACGTTTCTTCCGCGGAAGCATTCTCTGAGGAATCTGACTTTGATAATTCCTCTTCAGTTAAAGAAGTTTCTTCAACGCCGCCCTCCGCCTGCACCTTGCCTTCCATCATCTCCAAATTCATACCCTGAGTTCCGCAGCCCATCATCAGGACAATCCCCAGCAAACCTGCAGACAAAAGGCTGGCCAAGCGCTTTATCATACTTCTACCTTCTCTCATATTTCACAAACTGATACGCCACGTCAAAATAGGTTTGCTCGTCACTGTCCGCAGTGATCTCCCACTCCGGATCGGCGTCCAGATCAGGGAAATAGCTGTCCGCCGCATACGCGCGATCGATCCTGGTGACATGGGCCACATTGCAATAGGGCAACAGCTGGCGATATATGCTCTCCCCGCCGATCACATACACATCCTCATCCTTATACTTTTTCAGTTCTTCCAAAAGTTCCTCCAGAGAATGAACCACAACAGCTCCCTTCACCTGATAAGAAAGATCTTTGGAAAGAATAATGTTTGTGCGATTCTGCAGGGGAAGTCCCTGTGGAAGGGTGGACAAAGTCCTTCGTCCCATGACCACCACCTTACCCTCCGTCTCCTGCCGGAAATGCTTCTGGTCACTGGGAATACGGATCAAAAGCTCCCCACAGTTGCCGATGGCCCAGTTTTCATCAGCCGCTACTATGATGTTCATACTCTCCTCATTTCTGCGCTGTTTCCTGCGCGTGTTCCGGTACGTTTCTCAACACCTTGAGTTTGCTCAGATCGCGATAGGAATATCCGTGATCTGCTCCCCCGTCTCATAGTTGTCCACCCGCACATCGTCCCTGGTAAACCTATAAAAGTCACGGACGTCCGGATTCAGCCAGAAAGTTGGTGCCTCCCTGGGCTCCCTGGTGATCAACTCCTGTATAATGGGCACATGCCTGTCGTAGATATGGGCATCCGCGATCACGTGCACCAGCTCTCCCACATTCATATCGCAGACCTGTGCCAGCATATGCACCAACACTGCATACTGCACCACATTCCAGTTGTTTGCCGCGAGCACATCCTGAGACCGCTGATTTAGGATGGCATTCAGCGTAAGTCTCTCCTCGCCCCGCTTCTGGGTCACATTGAAAGTCATACTATAGGCGCAGGGATACAGGTTCATCTCGTGGAGATCCTGATGCACATAGATGTTGGTCATGATCCTGCGGCTGAAGGGATTGTTCTTCAGATCGTAGATCACTCTGTCCACCTGATCCATCATCCCCTCTTTATACCGGTGTTTCACACCCAGCTGATACCCGTAGGCCTTTCCGATGGAACCGTCCTCGTCCGCCCACTCGTCCCAGATATGGCTGTGCAGATCATGGATGTTGTTGGACTTCTGCTGCCAGATCCAGAGCATCTCGTCCGTGGCAGATTTCAGTGCCGTCCTGCGAAGCGTCATGATCGGAAACTCTTTTGACAGATCGTAGCGGTTCACCACACCAAATTTCTTGATCGTGTAGGCCGGCGTCCCATCCGGCCAGTGGGGTCTCACCTTCTCCCCCTCCGTGCTCGTCCCATTCTCCAGAATATCCTTACACATATTGATAAAAATTGTATCTGCCAGACTCATTGCGAACTCCTTTTTACTGATGTATCTTTTTCATGTAAATTCTTATTTCTCTTATCAACAACACATAACGGAATTGGAAATAATAATTTAAACATTTACCTGTATGCGCCTCGCGGAAAAAACGCTGCTTCACGCAGCGTTCTTTCGCCTGAAACATAGAAAATCTTAGGCTGTGTCCTTTTACAGCCTTAGATTTTCTTTTCAGGCCTCCCACTTATCGCACAATGAGATGATCTGATCCGCAAACCTTGCCATATCCTTGTGGGCCATTCCATCGCTCCTTGTAATAATGGCCACAAGCCTCTGTCCTGCTGCCACCAGTCTCGCATAGACGCCGCTGGCAGGCTTCGCCTTCTTCTTGATGGGCATGGGCTCGGCCTCGTAAGTAAACTTATTGCTCAGAAGATCAAACTCCGTGCCGCTGTAGGGCGCGTAAGCGCGTTGCCCGTACTCCACCTTAAGGCACTCCGTAAAGGCAGTACAAACGCTGTCCTCCCCGTGCACCACAAACACTTTCTTGGGTTTCTCTTTGAAAGCGGATATCCACTGGATCAACCCCGCCTTGTCCGCGTGGCCGCTCAGTCCCGCAATCTGGCGGATCTGCGCCCGCACCTGGATTGGCTCTCCGAAGAGCCTAACCTCGGTTGCCCCTTCGACGATACTTCTGCCAAGCGTCCCCACGGCCTGATAACCCACAAACAGAATCGTGCTCTCCGGCCTCCAAAGGTTATGCTTCAGATGGTGCCTGATGCGCCCGGCCTCGCACATGCCGGATGCGGAGATGATGACCTTGGGTGTCTCGTTAAAGTTAATAGCCTTGGACTCGTCGCTGGTGATGGTCAACTTTAACCCTGCGAACGCAATAGGGTTGATCCCCTCTCTCACAAGTTCCATAGCATCCTCATCATAGCACTCCATCCGGTTCTCCTGAAAGATGCCGGTAGCCTCCACAGCCAGCGGGCTGTCCACATACACGGGAAAATTCTCATGTCCTTTCACCAGACGCTCCACCTTGATCTTGCGCAAAAAATACAGCATCTCCTGCGTTCTGCCCACCGCAAAAGAGGGAATAACCACGTTTCCGCCCCTGTCAAAGGTCTCCTGAAGAATTGCTGTCAATTCTTTCACATAGTCCGGCCTCTCCGTCGTGTGCATCCTGTCGCCGTAGGTAGACTCCATCACTACATAATCCGCCTCTGCCGTGGGGGTCGGATCCCTTATCAAAGGCTGGTTGACATTACCGATATCTCCGGAAAATACAATTTTCTTAGTGTATCCGTCCTCCGTCAGCCAAACCTCTATGCTGGCAGAGCCCAACAGATGACCAATATCCGTAAAGCGGATCTTCACACCTTCACATACGTTCACTTCCGTATTATAGTGGCAGGGCACAATACGCTTGATCAGCCCTTCCGCATCCTCCATGGTATACAGAGGTTCCTGAACATAGCCCTCTGAGGCTCTCTTGGCCTTTCGATTCTTCCACTCAGCCTCCATCATCTGGATATGAGCGCAGTCACGCAGCATGATACTGCACAGGTCCGCAGAGGCGTCGGTGGTGAATACCTGTCCCCGGAAACCCTTCGCGTACAGAAGCGGCAACATACCGGAATGATCCACATGGGCATGGGTGAGGAACACATAATCGATCAGACCCTCATCCACCGGAAGAGGGGCATTATCAAAGACATCGACTCCCTGCTCCATACCGTAGTCCACCAGAATATGCTTCCCATTTACCTCCAGATAATGACAGCTGCCCGTCACTTCATGGTCTGCTCCAATGAATACCAGCTTCATATAACCCTCTCCTTTCCAATTTCCGTCTCTGATCTCCAGCTTTTATTTCAATGCGTTTGCCGTCTCATAAAAGTGATAGTACATCCCTTTTTGCATGAGCAACTGCTCATGGTTTCCTTCCTCCACAATACCTGCATCAGTCAGTACCAGTATACGGTCGGCATTTCGGATACTCGACAACCTGTGGGCGATGGTCAGGGTCGTGCGCCCTTCCGACAGCTTGGACAGAGATTTCGCCACCACGAATTCACTCTCATTGTCCAGCGCCGACGTGGCCTCATCCAGAATGATGATCGGCGGATCCTTTAAAAAGACTCTGGCAATGCTGATACGCTGCTTTTGTCCGCCGGAAAGCTTCACTCCCCGCTCACCCACATAGGTGTCATATCCGTTTTTTAACTCCAGGATAAACTCGTGCGCTCCGGCGCGCTTTGCGGCTTCCACAACTTCCTCCAAAGATGCATTCGGCCTACCGTACAAAATATTCTCCAGGATCGTCCCCGAGAACAGATAGACATCCTGCTGCACAATACCAATGTTTTCGCGCAGACTTTTCAACGTAAAATGTTTAATATCCGTGCCGTCCAGTGTGATCCTCCCCCTGGACACATCGTAAAACCGCGGGATCAGATTGCACAGCGTGGTCTTGCCTCCGCCGGATGGTCCAACGATGGCCAGCTTCTCCCCCGCCTGGATCCGAAGATTCAGTCCGGTAAATACCTTGTTGTGATCGTCGGGATACTCAAAGGAGACATCCTCAAAAGCAATGTCTCCCCGGGGTGCTGCTAGCTCCACCGCTTCCGGCTCATCAAAAATCTCGATATCCGCGTCTATGATCTGCAAAAAGCGTTCAATTCCGGTCATTCCCCGCTGAAATTGCTCACCGAACTCAATGATCTTGCGGATGGTTGCGATCAGCGTAGACACATACATCACATAAGCTACCAGATCGCCCGGAACGATCAACCCCCGGATCATAAAGACACCGCCGGCCACCAGCACCATCAGATACATCAGACCATCAAACATCTTCACAGAGGTCTGAAAAGATGCCATGTAGCGGTATGTAAGCTTCTTGATATTCAAAAATTCCCCGTTGTCTTTCTCGAACTTCTCTTTCTCAATCTCCTCATTGGCAAATGCTTTGACCACCTTGTGCCCCAGAAGGCTGTCCTCAATGCGGGCGTTCAACTCCCCTATCTGGTTCCGCTGCAGCCTGAATGCCTTCCTCTGCCGAAAATTCAAGATCATGCACACCACGATCATAAGCGGTACACACAAAAAAGTCAGAACCGTGAGGAGCAAATTGATCCTCGCCAGTATGACAAAGGAGATCACTGTCTTGATCCCCGCGATAAAAAACTCCTCCGGACAATGGTGGGCAAACTCCGTCACATCAAACAGGTCGTTTGTGATACGCCCCATGATCTGCCCTACCTTGGTGTTGTTGTAGTAGGTGTTGGACAACTTCTGTAAGTGATCGTAGGCATCCCTCCGCATATCCGTCTCAATCCTGGCGCCCATCACATGACCCATATCCGCCATGTAGTAGCTGGCGAAGCAGTCCACCACTCGAAGCGCCAGGTACAACAGCCCCAAACCGCCGATAGTACGCACGGACAGAGCTGCCAAGTCCCGCACTCCCTCATTGGTGATATACCGCATAATAAGCGGCAGCACCAACTCACAGAGCGTAGTCAGGGAAGCGCAGAACAGATCTATAAAAAGAGTTCCCTTATAGTTCTTGAAATAAGGGAGAAATCTTTTAAAAAGCTCTTTTGTAGAGTATTCTTTCGCTTCCATATATATCCGATAACCTCTTGTATCTATTTCTCTTTCTCTATTAATTGTAGTCTATTACAGGTCCCTTCGCAAGAAAAAAAATTTTGTGAAATAAAAAATTTCTGGAAAAAATATTATTTAATAGTTGACTTTTCACTTCCTATATAGTATAGTATTACTTGTCCGTTGCGGATGTACCCGCAGGAATCAGGTATATGCGATAGTGGCTCAGTTGGTAGAGCGCCACCTTGCCAAGGTGGAAACCGCGGGTTCGAGTCCCGTCTATCGCTC
>JAFLRM010000021.1 GCA_022511465.1 Acetatifactor sp.
GTGGCATGCTGATGAAATCAGCATGAATTCTGCGCTAGCAGAATCATTATACCATGTGTCTTGACAATCCAACAAGACATCAATGCTTTATTTAGTATTTAATAACTGTTATATTTCCGTGATTCCTTGATTTTGGGGTATATCTGCGAAAGATTCACAATCAAACCATTCCGGTTCCTCTCCCTTATAGGATGAAATCAGGCTCTCATACTCCTCATTACTCCGCAGGTTGAACCGGGCCCCCTCGTTTCCTTCTAAATAGTAGTAATCATAATATAAATCGGAATCAGAGCTTTCTTCCCAGACAAAATGAATCAATTCATGTACTTTTCCGTTATCATTAAAAGTATAGTATATTGTTTCCATACCATCATAGTTCTGTCCCCAGCGAACAATTCCGTTGTCATATACTGTAAAGGACATATGGCTTGTATGTGTCTCTTGTACGTCATAGCAGATTAGCTTGTCATCCTGAACCCCCAATATGTACACCACTTCACTAGGGCTGTTATACATCTTGAAGACAAGCTCCGGATTGCCATCGTTATTTACATCCACAAGTGAGAAGCTTTTCCAAAAATGATCATCATACGCTACCCTGTCATCAAAATAAGTCAGTTCCGTATTATAGTCATAACCTTCCGGCACAAAGGGATTTTCTACACGGATCTCATTCCGCAAAAAAGCCGCATACAGAGGATGAATATCAAAATCCGACAGGTACGCCTTTGCGCTTTCATGAGTAGTTTCCGTGTCAATCTCCCACTCAATGGAATATAATTTCCCCAAACCATTATATGAAGCATTATATAGGGCAGATCCTCTGCCACGTAGCACAATTTTGCCATCTTTCTCATAAAGTCCTGTAAGTTCAGCCTGTATAAAATCAAAATCCTTATCGTAATCCAGCAACTCCAGCCCGTAGGCCTCCGCTATCAGCTCTTCCATATTGTATGCGCCCAGGATCTTATAACTACCCATACCATTTACAAACTCAACTCCCTGAACCCTTTCAAAAGCTTGAATGCCCCATATCATATAGAGACATCCGGCATTCCGGTCCACCAGATAATCCACTACCGGAAATATCTCCATAGTATCCTCCGGGGTTTGAATATAAATAGCATAGCCCTCTGCTTCCAAGGCAGGATCATCCACAAAATATGTATATACACGAATATCATCCTCATCATATTCGCAGACACAATTCTTAAAAAATATTTCTACTCCGGTATCAAATCCATCAAAGCTGAGAAGAAAACTGTCCTTTTGCGCCTCCGCCTTGGATTCCTCATTTTCTTCGCCATAATTATCTGTCTGCTGCAGTGTATCCTCAGAAACCGTTGTATTACGGCTGCTGATTATCAGCCCCAATGCCCAGAATGAAAACATGACGAGTACGATAATAACAATGAAAGCTATCACCGTCCGCATATCTGTATATTTTTTTCCTATGGTAGTGCCACCTTGTACCTCCTGCATACAAGGTATACAAAACGAAACAAAATCGCTGTCCAGAGCCTCTCCGTTTGCCTCAATATTTTGCCGGGCAGTTTTCTCATGATACTCCAGTTCATGGATCAAAATAGGAATCTCTCTTCCAAATTTGTCTTTCAACAATCCCGAAGCATGAATGTCTTGAACAATGGTAACAAGCAGCTCCACAAATTTGGGGGTAATCTCATCTTCGCTATCCCATAAACCCTGCTCTGTGATCCACTCCTTGATATCCTCCGCCGTATCACCCTGTCCCAAACACATTTCTACATTTTGTATCCAAAAGGCATAATTCCATCTTGCCTCCTGTTCGTTGGAAGCCTCTGACGTACTCTTTTGTACCTGTCTTTCCGTATTATAACCTAACACTGCCACCGGACGACAAGGATCATCTTCTTCATCAAACACATACAGTGAAACGGCATAGATATCATCTTCCTGCCATTCGGATATCTTCTGTGCTATCAATCGCTGTATTTTTTCCTTCATGGTTATTTTATCTATCTCCTTCGAATTAACTTGAATACCACCATAATCTAACAATACAGTCAAAGCATGACTAAGCAATCGCAATTTATTTATTCCGTCTTCTATACCATTCATTCCAAAACGCAATATATCCGTTGCGAGCAAATTCGTCTACTGGTACTTTTTTAGGTGTACAGGATTTGTAAAATGCTTCAATTTTATCTGCAAAACTAAAAACTTCTCTCTTGTAATCAGCAATAGATACATATTCTTTTGTGCCATCTTCTAGTTCTAATATAACAGAATTTCCATCATGTATAACAGACCAGTCAATTCCATTAGGGCAACCTGAAATTGTTACATTATCTAGTGTTTCATTAGGAATCATGAAATGACCGCAACATGGCAACATCTGATTGTCGGTATTGATGATATGATTTTCAGTCAAGGTTTTTAGCAAATAAAGTGCTGTTGCACTTATCGTAGCATCATATTCAAATTTGCATTTACCAATACAGACAATGGCATGACCATGCAAACACAGATCTTCAGAATTATCTTTACTTCCGTCAATCCATTCAAAATTTGTAGCATTTATCGAAAATAATCCCATGTAATAACCTCTCAAATTTCCATGTTTATTAGCGATTCTCAACATCAGAATTGTACCATAATCCTTTACAAGTTTCCATACAGAGGATAGAGAACAATGTCATTAAGTTTAGAAATCCACAAATAAATTCCGCCTATTTGAAAAAATAGACGGAGTTTCATTTTTTTGAATGTATGATATTATTTCGATAAACAGGAATTTGATGTTTGCTGCTTCAAGTTGCGGTTTTGCACTCAGGATAGGTAACTGTGCCTTCTCATATTTGCATCTCATTTTTCCAAAAGGTGACCATTTCACATTACATAGGAGTTCCTACCTCAATCATATTGCCATCTAAATCGTAAAAACGAATCACCTTTTGCCCCCAACTATGCGTCATAAGCCGATTGACATATTGAACCGAGGGATATATTTTTTCCAATTTCTCAATAAATGCTTCTATGTCTTGTTCTTCAAAATACAGTTCACAAGAATTACTTTTCGGAATAATATCTTTTCTCAAGAACTTCTTCCAAATTTTTTCGTCTTGGAGTACGAGGCCTTCCGTCAAAATCATATTGCCATCATTGTCAAGTACCATATCAAGGCCGAACAAGTCGTGATAAAAATGTTTCGATTTTTCAATATCTTTAACAACAATCAAAATATTCTTTAATTTCATTTTCCGGATCTCCCCCAATTTTGATTCATCCAGCTCTACAAATTCCTGTTTATGCTTTCGCTTTATTAAAATGCCATATCTTTATAGCCAATCTCATCTATTTCCTCATTTACATAATGGACACCTATTCCGTTATCGTCAAGATCTTCACCACCCCATGTCCTTGAAAAAAGTATGTATATGCTTCTTTTATTTTGTTGTGCAAAATCCCATGCAACAACAATAGTCTCTAATGTTACTGCCTGTAAGAGAGCTTCTTTCGTTTTAATTTCCGGCCACCATTCTTTTGCTTCTTCCTCATCTTCTGGGCCATAGCTATAGAATTCGTCCTCATTATAATATTTGATTAACGCTTCTATCAGATTTTCCTGCAGTGTTGGCCATTTCTTGATAAAATCTTCAAATGCCACTCGCTGTCTTTGGGTAATTTCATCCTCATCTCCATGTATCAATATATCTACGGAACATATAGATCCTCCAAAATCTAATGTTTGTTTTCCCCACCAGCCATAATCGTCTTCTTGTGTTAATTCACCAAATGTTTGATCTGTCATGGTTTTACTCCTTCTTAATTCAAATTTATAAAATTCATTAAATTTCCAATTCTACTACTACAATGTAAAAAGGACTTTATATTTACCTTATATTCTATATAGAATTTTTAAGAAAATCAATAAACATTAAATAAGTGTGTTCAATTTGTAAACTACTTAATGCATGTAAAAAAGTTGCCCAGGATTGTCTTATAACAATTCCAAGCAACTTTTTTAATACTTGAATTTTCGGGAAGCTTATTTTGCAATATCTCTATTGCTTATTCAACGGAGATCACATAGTAATAGATGGGTTGACCGCCGTACTGGAGCTCTACATCGCAGGAGGGATATTTGTCTGCGATGAGGCTTCGCATATTCTCGGCATCCGCTTCGGTCACGTCGGCACCGTAGTAGATGCTGATAAGTTCGGCATCTTCGTCCATCATGTTATCCACCATCTCGCTGGTCACAGTGGTCACGTCCTGTCCTACGGAGAGAATTCCTTTGTCACCGATGCCCATGTAGTCATCTTTTTTGATCTCTTTGTCGTCGATGGTGGTGTCGCGCACAGCGTAAGTCACCTGACCGGTCTTGACGTTCTCAATCTCCTGGATCATGGTCTCCTCATTCTCATCCGCCGAAAGTTCAGGGACAAAGTTGATCACCGCGGTGATGCCTTGTGGGATGGTCTTGGTAGGGATAACGAGGAGTGTCTTGTCTGTCACAAGCTCGGCTGCCTGGTTGGCAGCGAGGATAATATTTTTATTGTTGGGCAGGATGAAAATGGTCTCTGCGTTAACCTGATCCACAGCATTCAAAATATCGGCTGTACTGGGGTTCATAGTCTGACCGCCCTCAATAATGTAGTCCACACCAAGGCTGCGGAAAATCTCGTTCACACCGTCGCCGATGGAGACTGCAATAAAGCCGAAAGGTTTGGCGGGAGCCGTGGATACTGCGATCTCTTCAGCAATCTCCTCTGCGCCCTTGCCTTCCTTCTCCGCCATCTTGAAGAGCTTCTCCTGATGCTCCAAACGCATGTTGTCAATCTTTATATTGGACAGCGCACCGTACTTCAGCGCTTTCTGGATCGCCAGACCGGGATCATTAGTGTGGACATGCACTTTGACCACATTATCGTCCGCAACGCACACGATGGAATCTCCGATGGACTCCAGATAAGCCTTGAAATCACTTTCTGTCTTTTTATTGAAATTCTTGTTCAGAAGAATGATAAACTCGGTGCAGTAGCCAAATCTGATCTCGGCCTTGGCCTGTACCTCGAGGGACCTCTCCGCCCCATCTTTCTTTTTCTCAGGTACCGGAGCAAGGGAAAGATCAATCTCCTTGCCCAGAAAGGCGTCGTAAGCACCACAAAGAACCTCCACGAGTCCCTGCCCGCCGGAATCAACCACACCAGCCTGCTTCAAGACAGGAAGCATCTCAGGAGTCTGGCTTAAGACATACTTGGCATGTTCGATGATAGTGCCGAGAAAAGTCTCCATATCCTCCACACCGTCCTGAGCAAGCTCCTTCGCCTTGTCGGCACCGCCCTTTGCAACAGTGAGAATGGTGCCCTCCTTGGGCTTCATAACAGCTTTGTAGGCGGACTCTACCGCTTTGTCAAAGGCCTCCGCCAGAACAGGAATGGTCAATACCTCTTCCGTCTTAATGCGCTTGGTAAAGCCACGAAAAAGCTGGGAAAGGATCACACCGGAGTTGCCTCTTGCACCGCGCAGAGAGCCGCTGGAAATAGCTTTACAAAGCGCCTCCATGGTAGCACCCTCCCCCAGAGCAGAAGCCTCTCTGGCTGCGGACATGATCGTCATAGTCATATTGGTACCGGTATCGCCGTCGGGAACGGGGAACACGTTCAACTCATTGATCCATTCTTTTTTATTTTCCAGATTCTTTGCACCGGCTAAGAACATTTTTGAGAGCATCTTAGCGTCGATTTGTTGTAAACCCACGGTAAACTTCCTCCTTAATCAATCACTCTTACACCTTCAACAAAGATGTTGATCTTCTCTATCTCCATTCCGGTAAACTCTTCCACTTTGTATTTTACGCTGTCTACAAGATTGTCTGTCACAGCAAGAATGCTGACGCCATAGGCCACGATCACATGAAACTCAAGAAACAGTTTATTATGTTTGCGGGATACATTGATTCCCCGGGTAATGCTTTCTTTCTTCAAAAGTCTCACCAGTCCGTCTTTCACGTTGACGCCGGCCATACCTACGATACCAAAGCATTCGACAGCCACGCTGCCCGCATATTGGGCGATCACCTCATTGTTAATGACAATGTTTCCCATATGAGTGTTCATAGAAGAAGCTTTCATATTGTACCTCCTTTACGATTTCAGACATATATGTTATATTTTAACAGCTTTCCCATAAAAAAGAAATATTAAAATCAAAAATATAAAAAAAGAAATATTAGTGCTTGCTTTTATTTACTTTTTCTGGTAAAATGTCACTGTTGTGAGTTTTGCTCACAGAATTTCAGGCAAAAGTATATTATGCGCACTATCTGCGCAGAGGTTGAGGAGGTGTCAAGATGGCTAAGTGTGATATTTGTGGTAAAGGCATTCATTTCGGTAATAACGTAAGCCATTCTCATAGAAGAAGTAATGCAGTCTGGAACGCTAATGTTAAAAACGTTAAGTGCAAGGTGAATGGCGCTGCCAAGAGACTGCATGTTTGCACCAGATGCTTAAGATCTGGCAAAGTTGAGAGAGCTTAATAGATGTTGCAAACGCCTGGTAAAGACATAAAAAGAGAGATGGGAATTTCCTATCTCTCTTTTTTATTATCTTTTCACCATTTTTATGTATGGAACCAGATCACGCCGATCTCATATTTACAATATCAATCTTCTCGCCTGCGCCGCTGGTATTCCTTGTTGATCAGCTGAGACAGCTCCTCGTCCCCAAACAGGTTGTCCGGGTGAAAAATCTTCACCAGATCCCTGTAGCGCTTGCGCAGACCCAGAGAATTGCTAACGCTGCGGAACAAAACCTGCCCGACATCATCGTTCCCAATACCGGTCCTTTGCTCCAGAAGAAGCCGTTTCTCCTCCGCGAAGCTCTTCTTCTCCCGTTCCAGAGACTTCCGATCCTCCTCCAAATGCCGGAAACCGTCCTGAAGGATCGCCATCTTCTTGTCAAAAAACAGATTCTCCTCTTTCAGACGTTTGCGTTCAATGACGGAACGGCGGTTTAGATCCTCCATCTCATCACGAAACTGGACACGCTCTTCCAAGAACTTGTCCCTCGTCTCCGCAAGCTCCTGTCTTTCCGTCTCCAACTGCATACGCTCATTCTCTAGACGCATATTCTCCTGAAATAGCCAAAGCTTTGCAGTCTTTAGCTCCTCCACGCTCTCAGCGCGGATTATTTCTTCCCAATCAATCATACAATAGCCCCTTACCAGCCGTCGCAGAAGCAGTTGTACCCTACAAATAATAACAGAGAAGTGATGATCAGACCTATCAGCCTGTTGTGGATAATGATCATCAAAAGCATCCCAATTGCAATGAAAAAAACAACCAAACCAATCATTTTGCGCATGATGAAATCCGTCTTTACATTCTTCTCTCTATTATATGCAGACAGTTACGACTGTTGAACCCCTACTTGGTCTACTTCGCTCCCTCCTCGGGAAAAGCAATATCCACTACCTCCGCATCGGACATCTCATTGTCCTTCGGTTTCGAAATTTTATCCACAATATCAGGAATCATGTCAAGGATCTTGGTGACGGTATCCTGATTCTTAATGTTCACCAGCTTGGTGTAGCCGTCCCGGATCACAAGCACTGCGCTGGGTGTCATCTTGCCGCCTAAGCCTCCCGCTCCGGATGCGGAACCTTTTTGATTGTTGTTGCCGGCTCCCGCTCCCACGCCAAAGGACACATCTACAAGCGGCAAAATAATGGTGTCGCCAATCTGCGTGGGTTCTCCAACCACCGTCTTGGTGGAGAGTACGGCATCCATTCCTTTGAGCAACGAGTCAACCACTCCCTGAATCTGATTTTCCTTATCTGCCATTGTTAGCCTCCATTCTGCTACTGTTTATTTTTTGAAGCTCCATGCTTTTTCAGCCTGCGCAGGAAGATCCTAAGGCGCTTGTCCAGCAAAAGGACGATACCATGAAGCAAAACCTGAATGACGGTGATATGCCCTGCAGCATACAGCCTTCCCTCAAAGATCGCCTGAGCGAAGTCCGGTATGACATGTATATCTTTCCCTAATTTTGGAGATAACATACAGTATACACCATAAAGATAACCTGTGGTGTCCGGCGATGCTGCACCGAAGATGACATCTGCTTTAAGCTTCCTCGGGCGTATGCCCTTTAATATCTTTCCCACCCGAAAACAAGCATGCTTGAACAGTTCTCTGGTATTCTCCTCCGTCAAAAGCTTCTGGTAGAAAGAGATATTTTCCCAAACATCTTTTATTCTATCATATATTTTTAAAATTGTGTACTTTATCTTAACATATTTTGCGGAAATCTTATCATGAAAGCTTTTTTTCCCTGTCGCCACCGGTTCTTCCGGGCTTATATCCGCCTCTTTGGGATATTCCTCCTGCGGTTTGACTTCCGTTCGATCTGCCTGCTCCCCGTCGTCTTTCTCACGGGTAATCTCTTCTCTTGGGACGGTTTCCTCCTTGGGAATATCCTGTCTTACGGTCTTCCCGGGACTCTTATCCGGAGCAATTTTGCTGTCGTCTCCCTTCCTGTCCATCTCACCGGAGTCAAAAACTTTGAAGAAAAGAGCCTTCACAGTAAGCTTCCCCGGATCAGGATAAGCAAAATGCACCCGGAGAAGTCCAAACAGCCAGTGCGCTTTCACCTGTATGGACATTTCTTCCGCATCTTTTTGTCCTTTTACACGGTAAGTGAACGGAAAGAACAACACCAAAAGCAAGACCACAAATACCACTCCCAAAAGGACCAGGAGCACAATACCCAATATGGATAACAGATTTAGGACTATGTCTAACATAACAAATACTCCTTCAGGGCACAGTCTCCTCTCTCCTTCAGGCACTCTTTTACAATCTGTTCCACTAAAGTTACGGCCTCCTCGTGATCGGAGGCAATGCCCACCACATACAGCTCCAGATCTTTGTAATAGGGCTGCGCAATCTGGCGTGCGTCCAAAATATCCAACTGTTCTTTGGGATTGCTGGCGATCGTGATCAGGGAAACATTCACCAAAAACGGCCTAGTGTGCAATTTCTTTTTTATTTTATCCAGTTTTTTTCCCGAAATGCCATTCCCCAGATACAATTTCGGATGGTATGTAAGTTTTCTGATCATGTGGCTTGCCATAACTCCCAAAACCTATTAATGACCCATAATTAACGGATCTGATGGCCATTCGACCGTTTCATTGATTTGAATGAAGTTTATTATAACATAAATTTTCAACAAAAACAAATTGAAACAAAATTTTTGTTGACATATTTTTACAATATTTTATACTTAAATATAGAAACCAAAGGAGGTAACATCTTGAGAGAAATAGCAATCAACGATCTGATGCCCGGAATGGTACTTGGAGCAGATCTCATATTACAAGGACAAATGCTCTATGCAGCAGGCACAATTCTGGATGACATGATCATTAACCGCCTTAATCGCCCTGATATACCCAGCGTCACCATCAAGGAGGAGTTTGATTCTTCTTCCACCCATATTGAGCGCATTCGTTTCAACGATAGATTTCAGGCGTTTGTAGAACGATACAACACCTGTCTGAATCGTTGTAAAGGCGTTATGCTGAGTTTTCTTGGCACCAAACAGCGTATTCAGGACGATGTACTTCTGCAGATTTATGATGATGTCTATGAGACGATCTCCACTGGCTCCGAATTGTTGGACTTCCTCTACAATATGATGCCAGGCGATGATCAGCTGACCTATGCCCAGTGTCTGAACTCTGCTCTTCTCGCCGGAACATTTGCGGATTGGCTGTCCATGAGTGAAGAGGACAAGAAGATTCTTATTTTGTGCGGCTTCTACTACGATATTGGCAAGTGGAATCTACCATACAATATCCTCTGGAAGCCCGGCAAACTCACCGATGAGGAGTTCCGTCAGATCAAGACACACCCCATTGTCGGGTACTCTTTGGTGCGCTATCTCGATATCAACGAACATGTGAAAAATGCGATAATCATGCATCATGAGCGTCTGGATGGAAGTGGATATCCCTATCATATGACAGGCAACAATATTGATGTGTTCGCGCGCTATGTTGCCATTATCGACACATACGTTGCCATGGCCTCTCCTAGAACCTATCGGAATGCTTTCACTCCCCTGCAGATTCTTGGCACCTTCGAGAAGAGTATGGAACAGTATGATGTGGAGTTGCTTCTGCCGATCATGAGGCACATTGCAGATTCCCAGATCGGCACCACGGTACAGTTGAGCGACGACTCCATATGGGAGGTGCTGATCCTTAATCCTAATAAGTTCTCCCGCCCTATCCTGCGCAACACTAAGAATGAGATCCTCGATCTACAATCGCGCAAGGATCTTGAGATTGTGAAGAACGTATAGCTTAAATAAACCAAGAGACGAAAACCGGAAGTATTTATTCTAGAAATACTTCCGGTTTCCCCATAAATTCATCTTTTTCAACTCTAAATATTCATTGTATGCACGCTCTAAGATTTGTTTCTCATTAGCAAATTTCAACAGATGATAGGCCTCGTGATATTTGTAGAAGCCGGAATCCATAAAAAATTCCTCTTTCTGTGGCTTACTGAAATAGCTTTCCGCCATCATCAGATACCAGTGAACCTCTTTCTCCACCGTGTCCTCCGGTACACTGAAAGAATACTCGCTCTTTCCGATATACTTGATGATGGTGGTCTTGGCACCGGTTTCCTCCAGAACCTCACGCAACGCTGTGTCCTTGTACTCCTCACCCGGCTCTACGGTTCCCTTGGGCAGTACCCAACCCTCGTATTTATTTTTATAGTTCTTGTACAAGAGCAAAATCTTTCCGCGAAAGATCACCACTCCTCCACAGCTTGTCGCTTCTATCATGTTCATCCTCCAGTAAAAACACCAGATTATTTTTCCGCAAAATATGTGTCAAAGAGACGCCTGGCAATTGGAACCGCGTAATCGCCGCCGGATCCGGCGCCCTCAACAATGATCGTCACGCAAACCTCTGGCTCCTCCACTGGCGCAAATCCAGTAAACCACGCGTGACTATCTCCTTTTTGGTTATTATACTCGGCGGAGCCGGTCTTACCCGCAGCTGTGTAGCCAAAACCTTTCAATTTGCTGGCTGTGCCCTGCTCCACTACCGCGGTCATCATTTCTGTCAACATGGCAGATTCATCCTTACTCATCAGTCTTCCATAGCTGTTTGGTCGGAAGCTTTTCACTACATTCCCTTCATCGTTCTCCACGTGGTCGATCACATAGGGAGTCATTAAAACACCATCGTTTGCAATGGCACAGGTGATCATGTTCAGATGCATAGGAGTAATCTGTGTCTTTCCCTGTCCAATGGCAGTCTGCATCATCTCATCCGTTGAAAGTTCATCTGAAACTATCACTGAGCTTCGTGAGTAATTTAATGTCAAAGGTAGTTCCTCATTAAACAAGAGAGCCTCCAGCGTCTCTTCAAAAGACCTCCGGTCAAGCCCCATGCCGATTTTGGCAAATGAGGAATTACAGGATTTTGCAAAGGATGTCAGAAAATTCACGGAACCGTGGCTGGCACCGTGATAACAGTTGATCCTGCTGTTTCCCACGCTGTAATGTCCGTTACAGTTAAAAGAATAATTCTGGTAATTTCCCGGATCTTCTCTGTAATATTCTAGAGCCGTTATCATCTTGAAAGTTGATCCCGGCGGATATAGCCCCTGTGTTGCCCGGTTTAACAACACAGAGCTGTCGTTACTCTCCACAAGGTCATCCCAGATCTCTTCAATCTCATTGGGGTCAAAATCGGGGTGAGATACCAATGCAAGTATCTTTCCGGTGGAAACCTCAGTCACAATGATCGCTCCCTTGGATATGCCCAACTGCTTATCCGCCACTTCCTGTAATTGCACGTCCAGAGTAGTGTACACGTTGTCGCCGGGATTCTTCACGCCCGCCACATCGTTTGCCACTTTGTTGCTCAAAGAGGTGTTGGTGTTGATCAGGTAATAGTTGGCCAGAGCCTCCACTCCCATCCTGCCCTGGGTGGAATATCCCACAATATGGGAAAAAAGGTTTTTGAATGGATATTCACGGCGTTCATTCTGATTCTCGTCCAGAACTGTTTCAGCCAGCACCTCGCCGTCTCTTGACAGAATACTTCCCCGGAAGTTGCGGGAAAGCAAAATCTGCTGTCTCGGATTGTAGCTGTTGTTGATCATTTCCTGCTCACTTGTGGCCACAAAATGCCCCAGATATCCGATCATGCTGATAAAAAGAGCAATAAACACGCCCGCCGTCATCAAAATCTCTCTCTGGTTGCCATGCCGGCCACCGACTGCCAGCCCTTTAACGGTCCCACCGGAGCGTTTCTTTGCGCTATGAACTTTTTTGCTCCCATTTTGGTGGCTGACAATTTGGGGGTTGCTCTCTCTTTCCAGTTTAGCCATTTTTTCTCCGTTTATTTTCCTTTGATTGCACTGTTCCTGTTTGCTTTTTTGCGGGCTTTTGCTCTTTGCGGGCGGAGACCTTTTTACCTTCCGCCTGCTGAAGTCTTATGTAGATGCCCTGTATGATGAAAAACATGATCATGGAAGTCATGCAGGAGCTTCCGCCGTAGCTGATGAACGGAAGCGTCACTCCGGTCATAGGAATAAACTTGACGCCGCCTCCCACAGTCAAAAAAATCTGAAAGATGTACATGACACCAATTCCGTACACGATCATCTGATAAAACCGATCGTGAATGCGCAGTGCAATCTCTATGATCATAATAAAACTGCTGATACATACTAAAATCACGCAAATTCCAAATATCACGCCCAACTCCTCGCAGACAGAGGAAAAGATAAAGTCTGCCTCCACCAGAGGAATTGCCCCGGGATCCCCCTTAAGGAGCCCCATTCCAAACCAACTTCCGCCGCTCACTGCAAAGAGGGAATGGGCAATCTGATACCCTCTGGTGTCAATGTAGCTCCAGGGATCTCTCCATGCAAGCACGCGGTCCCGCACATGGCTGAAGAGATAGTAAGCCACCACAGCAGCAGCGCATCCTCCCGCCGTTCCCGCAAGCAGATAGAGATAGTTTTTGCTTGCAATAAACACAACTAGCACAAAGCAGATAAAGAAGATCAGGGCACTTCCCAAATCTCTCGACACCACCAGCACAATAACATGGATACCGGCGGCCACAGCCGTCAGAGCTATCCGTTGGAAGGTCACATCCTCCCAGAGTGCTGCCGCCAAGAAGAACAAAAAAAGGATCTTCACGAACTCGGAGGGTTGGAAAGTCACTCCAGCCACGGTAAAGGAAATCTTGGATCCGCGGGTCACCTCTCCCATGACGAGCACCACACTGAGAAGCGCTACACCCAACGCCGCATAAACCCATGTCAGCTTCTTAAAGAAGCGGATCTGCGAGATCAGGTATGGGATCAACAGGGAGATGGCCAGAGAGACCAGCACAATTATATACTGGCGGATCGCTCTTTGAAAAGACATTCTCGATATCATGCAGAAACCGACGCCCAGAAGCATGCACATATTGTTCAAAAGGAGCCTGTTGGCCTTTTCATAGATCATAGTTACCAGCATGACAGTAGCAAACATAAAGATCTGTACAAATGCAAAGAAAAACAGATACTGTATGTCTCCGCTGTCCAAAGCAAGCGTCAAAAAACACAATACCTGAACCAGAAACATCAGTCCGCTCTGCACCAGATAGGCTATGCGTCTGTCGCTCTCCTCCCGATAGCGGAATATGTAAAAGCAGGTGACCGTGTACAGCACCATAGAAAATGCGATAAAATATTTAGATAATTCAATGAAGTATTCCTGCATTTCATACACCTTTTATATTATTCAACGCCCCGTTTCTCATGTCCCGTGGTATAGTAGACCTTATCCGGGAATTGGGAACGGCCAGATCCCCCTCCATAAGGAGGAGGCAACTTAGGCTTTGCAAAGTCCGCTGACCAAAGATCCTCAAAATATGTGAGAAGCGTCTCACTCTCCCAACCACTCTCTGTGGTCAGATCCACTCTGAATTCTGTCCTCCCCTTCCATCCGGAGAGTTCTCCGTGCAGGGAAAGGGGTACGCTGTTGTAGATGATATTATAACAGTGCAAGCAATTTTGCTCCACTGGGAAACGCTTTTGATAGCGGTCGATCAACCATGTAGTCACCGGCTGGCAGCCACTATATCCCGTTTTGCAGCCGTCCATTGTGTTGACCACACAGTTTGCTGTGACCATCATGGGAATGCGCCCGTAGATGATCTTCTCACTGGAGATTGGGCCGTTTATCAAGCACAGCTGCTCCGCACTTTTTAGCTCAAGTGGCAGACAGAAACCGGATAGCGTGTCCTGCCACACATTGATCGTCTCCCGGTTCCAGATGTAGACACCGGCATCTGCATAAATCTTTCCGGTAAATTTCCAAGGCAGATTTTGTTTAAGGCTTTTGATCCATCCCAATCCGTCCAGAGAACGCACCAGTACTCCGGAAAACACATCCGGATACCAGCTAAACAGCCGGAAAATTCTGTCTAAACAGGCATGATCCTTTTGTCGGATGATATAAGGCAGCGCAACAATGACTTCACTCTGCCTGGACAACTGTCTGCAAGCCTCCAAAGCCGCATTCAGATCACCTTGGACAAGGCTGCTTTCTTCCTCCTCTGCTGTCAACAAGTCACCGTCCACATAGATGCGCTCAAAAACCTTCCCCGACTCTGGCCGACACTTCATCTGAAACTGTAGAACAGCTTTCAATTGTTCCCACGTACGCAGGGAAAGATGCAGACGGCTTGTACCGCCGGTATTCTTCTCCTGCATCCTGTCCTCCAGAATGTGTGCAGTCCTGTTGGGCGCTATCACATCCTTTCTATGTAAAGCCAGTCCATTTTGAAGGATCAGTGCATCTTCCAGCTTTCGGACTACTGCCCTGCGAAGTTCATTGATGGCACGCAGGGGATAAAAGGCATTTTCGCTCACAACAATGTCCATTCGCTCCGCAGTAAAGACACTGTCGCCCAGTTTTCTCAACTGCTTCTCTATATTTTCTAACGTAATGGGCTGTTTGTCGGCAACCGACACCGGCTCGCCCGCCACCGTAACTGACAATCCTCCCAAAGAGAGGGTTATCTGTGCCCTTTTGCCGGTCTCGAAGGAGGCTTTATAGCTCACCGCCATACGGGGACGCTTCTCCAGATGATCGCGACGGATCCTCGCAAGCAGCGCTTCGTCGCTGCCGCTGTACGCAGGGTTTTCCAAAGTCACCATATCCCTGCCGTTGTGCTTCTGGTAATAGCCGTCCTGTCTCTCACTTCGGATATACAGACAGGATAAATTCTTTATATCTGCCTCCTCTATTGAAAACTGCTGTTTGTTCCAGTCAATTCCTTCTTTCAGTCCTGTATAATAGCGGTCAATATACTTGCGATAGATGGCGGTCACACCAGCTGTGTACTCGGGCTTTTTCATGCGTCCTTCAATCTTGAGAGAATCAATCCCTGCCTCGATCAGCGCCGGAAGCATCTCAATGGTGCACATATCCTTCAGGCTCAAGGGATAACATTCCCCAGAAATCTTTCGCTTTCCACCACTCTTGTTCTCCACCTTGTAGGGGAGTCTGCAGGGTTGGGCACATCGTCCACGGTTGCCGCTTCGCCCTCCCAAAATGCTGCTGAAGAGACACATGCCGGAGTAACAATAGCACATGGCACCGTGGATAAAGGTCTCTATAGAGAGGCCGGTCTCCTTTTTAATCCTGACGATCTCCGAAAGACTTAACTCTCTGGCCGGAACAATACGGCAGGCCCCCATCTCCTTCAGAAGTGCTGCACCATAGTGTCCGGTCATTGTCATCTGCGTACTCACATGAAGCTCCAGTTTTGGAAAGTGATCCCTGATATAGGCAAATACACCAATATCCTGAACGATAACACCGTCCAGCCCCGCCTCATAAAATGGGAGCAGATATCCGTGAAGTTCAGAAAACTCGCTTTCTTTCACTAAGGTATTGACTGTCAGGTAAATCTTCCGACCCCACAGGTGGGCGTAGCGAATCCCCTCCACCAGCTCTTCTGTTGTAAAATTGTCGGCATAAGCCCGAGCCCCAAAGCGGTCACCGCCCAGATAGACGGCGTCTGCGCCCGCGTGGATGGCGCCGTACAAGCCCTCTTTGTTGCCGGCCGGAGCCAGAAGCTCCACGGAAGCTCTCTGTTCCATAGCACTCTCCAACCAGTATTACTTGAAAAAAGCTGCCCTGGTCGGACAGCTTACTCTTATTTTTCCTTTAGCTCTGCCTCTAAGCGCACTATTTTCTTGGCATTGTCGTTGGCCTCCTGTTTCAGATCCTTGGCCTCTTTCTCAGAGGTCTCTAACTTGATCTGTGCGGAGATCAACTCATGCTTTAAGTCGTAGAGTTCCTTTTCCTTGGCCTGAAGCTCTTCCTCCAAGAGAGATATCTGCTTCTTCGCTTTAAAGTAATCGTCGGCGATATTCAACTGCAACAGCACGCTCTGGGTATCGAGGGGTTGACGCTTAAAACTCTCGACCTTGTTGTATTCATTTACCTTGTTGTTGATGTAGGAAGCTACTTTCTGCAAGTATTCCTCACTCTCGTAGCCACTTAAGGTGAACACCTTTCCGGCAATGATCACCTCGGTATCTGTTTTTGATGACATAACCGCACCTCTTTTGCCTGAAAAACACAATATCTATTATATTCTACAAAAGTTACTACTAAATCTATTATATATCAGATTGTTGCTACTAGCAAGTTTTTTATGAGTTTTTTCAGCGATCAGGTCAAATTACGTATTCCCAAATGTTCGTAGGCATGATCTGTCACCACTCGTCCTCTGGGTGTGCGGTTGATAAAACCATTTTTGATCAGGTATGGTTCATAGACATCCTCGATGGTACCCGCATCCTCCCCAATAGCCGCAGCCAAGGTGTCAAGCCCCACCGGTCCACCACTAAACTTATCGATCATGGTGAGGATCAGATTCCGGTCAATGTGATCCAAGCCCATCCGATCCACATCCATCAGATCCAGCGCCGTGTGGGCCACCTCTTCCGTGATAACACCATCATATTTCACCTGTGCGAAATCTCGAACACGCTTCAAGATCCGGTTGGCAAGGCGCGGCGTCCCCCGACTTCTTCTGGCCATCTCCTTGGCACCTTCGAGTTCAATCTCTATCTGAAGTACCCTTGCGGAGTGCAGGATGATCTGCTGCAGCTCCTCAACCGTATAAAATTCCAAATGATGGATCATACCAAAACGATCCCGCAATGGTGCTGTCAGAAGACCCGCTCTGGTGGTCGCTCCCACCAGCGTAAACTTGGGCAGTTCCAAACGCACGGAGCGGGCAGAGGAACCCTTTCCGATCATAATATCAATGCAATAATCCTCCATGGCAGGATAAAGCACTTCCTCCACCTGACGATTCAGGCGGTGGATCTCGTCCACAAAGAGAAGATCTCCCTCCTCCAGATTATTCAAAATTGCCGCCATCTCACCCGGTTTCTCAATGGCCGGACCACTGGTGACCTTAAGGTGTACGCCCATCTCATTGGCAATAATGCCGGCAAGCGTGGTCTTTCCAAGTCCCGGAGGTCCATAAAAAAGCACATGATCCAGTGCATCCCCGCGCTGTTTGGCCGCTTCAATATAAATCTTAAGATTTTCCTTGATCTTTGATTGACCAATATAGTCAACAAGTTTCTGTGGACGCAAGGAGCCCTCAATCTTTGCATCCTCCTCCGTTATATTGGTTTCTATCGTTCTGGGGGGCATATACTTCCTCCTTAAAACATCTTCTTAAGTGCCGCCTTCAGGATCGCGCCGGAGTCCAGGGACTCGATTCCCTCTATTGCATTGACAGCCTGCAGGCTTTCCGTCTGTCCGTAGCCAAGGGAAATAAGCGCCGCAACGGCTTCCTGCTTTTCCGGAGTATCCGCAAAGGCGTTGCCGGAGGTGGTGGACGCGATCTCACGATTTATCATATCATCATCATACTGCATCTTATCCTTCAGATCCAATATCAGTCGCTCCGCCGTGCGCTTTCCGATGCCGGGTGCCTGAGATATGGCCTTGGTATCTCCCGACAAAATGGCAAAGCGCAGAGAGTCCGCATCCATCACGGACAAAATCGCCAGTGCTCCCTTGGGACCAATGCCATTTACGGTGATCAGCTTCTTAAAGATCTCCAAGTCTGCCCTGGAAAGAAAGCCGTACAGCCAGAAGGCATCCTCCCTGACACTTGTGTAGGTGTAGAGCTTCACGCGCTCCCCAATCCCAGGAAGACGCCCTGCGGTGCTGGCGGAAATTTTCACATTGTAGCCTATTCCGCCCACATCTACAACTACATTATCAATGGCAATATCATCAATGATTCCGTTTACAAAAGCTATCATGGGACACCTCCTGCTTTATCTTAACACATTCGAACATATGTTTCAAGCAGTTTCCTTCTGCTTTTTCAAGAGCTTGTAGTATATCACAGCAAAGCATAGAAGGTGCACGGCAAAGGTCAGTCCCCAGCTGATGGGATAGGAATAATACAAGCTCTGCAGTGAATGATAGCGCTGAAAAATTGTATATATCCACACAATGCGAAACAGGCAGGCACCGGTCAGGGATACGATCATAGGCATGATGGAATACCCCATGCCCCTGAGAGCTCCCACCATCACATCCATCATACCGCACAGACAGTAAGTGGTGCAGATAATGCCCATTCGTAAGGCTCCGTAGGCTAATACCTCTGTGTCATTGTTGTAGAGCTTCAGAAGCGTTCCTGAGAACAGGTAGGCAGCGTTGCCCATCACCAGCCCCACGATCATGACGGACACTTGACAGATCAGTACGATCTTCCCGATCCGCTTATATTTCTGGGCACCGTAATTCTGACCCGTAAAGCTGATGGCCGCCTGATGGAAAGCGTTCATGGACGTGTAAACGAAGCCCTCAATATTGGAGGCCGCCGTGTTGCCCGCCATGGCGATGGAGCCAAAGGAATTAACGGAGGACTGGATCAGCACGTTGGAAATGGAGAACAACGCTCCCTGCAGTCCCGCAGGCACACCAATCTGCACCATCTTTATCAGTTTGTCGGGAAATATCTTCAATTTATTTAACTCCAGACGGTAGTCTCCCTCCGACCGCATCAGACAGAGAAGTACCAGTGACGCGGACACCGCCTGCGAGATCACTGTGGCCGTGGCCACTCCCGCAACGCCCATAGAGAAGCTAATAACAAAAAACAGATTCAGGATCACATTGATGATACCTGCGATCAATAGGAAAAACAGGGGTCTCCTGGTGTCTCCGATGGCTCTTAAAACCGCACTTCCAAAGTTGTACGCCATCATAAAGGGCATACCCACAAAATATATGCGCATGTACAAAATGGACTGGCTGATCACGTCCTCCGGCGTATCCATCAGTCTAAGTGCCGGTCCGGCGATCCCAATGCCCACAATGATCAGCACACAGCCGCTGATGATGGAGGTCATCACTGCAGTGTGTACCATCTCGGAGAGTTCTTTCTTCTGCCCTGCCCCGTAGAACCGCGCCACCAGCACGTTGGCCCCCACGGACAATCCAATGAAAAGATTTACCAACAGGTTGATCAGAGAGCTGGTGGAGCCCACCGCCGCCAAAGCGGAGCTTCCCGCAAAGCGTCCCACCACCACGATATCTGCTGCGTTAAAGAGAAGCTGCAGTACACCGGACAGCATCAGCGGAAAGTAAAACACCAGTATCTTCCCAAGCAACGGACCGTTGCACATATCTATCTCATATTTGTTTGACTTTGTTTCACTCATAGTTCTCTCTTCTTTCCCGCAACATTCAGAAAAGCCCACAGATTCCTGCGAGCCCTTCTTTTAAGGTTTGTAAACAAAACTCATTATTTGCTGTTGATGTAGTTCACGAGGCCCTCCGCAGCAATGATCTTCTGCATGAAAGGCGGGAACGCCTGCCCTTTGAAGCTGGTGCCCTTGGTCACATTGGTGATGATGCCGGAGTCAAAATCCACCTCCACCTCATCTCCCGATTCAATTCCCTGGGCAGCTTCGGGACACTCGATAATAGGAAGCCCGATGTTAATGGCGTTTCGGTAAAAAATGCGGGCAAAGGTTTCCGCGATCACACAGCTCACGCCGGCTGCCTTAATGGCGATGGGTGCATGCTCTCTGGAAGATCCACAGCCAAAGTTTTTGTTGGCCACGATGATATCGCCCTTCTGCACCTTCTTGATAAATCCTGCATCAATATCCTCCATACAGTGGGTGGCAAGCTCCGCAGGATCTGAAGAATTCAGGTATCTTGCGGGGATGATCACGTCGGTATCTACATTGTCGCCGTATTTAAAAACTGTTCCTTTTGCGTTCATTTTGTCATTCTCCTTCCTTCTGGTTCGTCCTATTTACAGCTCACAGGGGCAGGAAATCTTGCCGGTGACTGCGCTGGCCGCAGCCACAGCGGGGCTCGCCAGATAAATCTCGGAGCTGATGTGGCCCATACGGCCCACAAAGTTGCGGTTGGTGGTGGAGACACATCTCTCACCTTCCGCAAGGATACCCATGTAGCCTCCCAGGCAGGGACCACAGGTAGGAGTGCTGACAACAGCGCCGGCCTCAATGAAGGTCTTTAAAAGTCCCTCCTCCATGGCCTGCATATAAATTTTCTGTGTGGCCGGGATCACAATACAGCGCATTCCCTTTGCCACATGTCTGTCTTTTAGTACCTCCGCCGCAACGCGAAGATCATCGATCCTGCCGTTGGTGCAGGATCCGATCACAACCTGATCGATCCGGATGTCGTCCATCTCGTGAATCTCATCGATGGTGTGTGTATTTTCAGGCAGATGCGGGAAGGACACAGTGGGACGAAGGGTGCTCAGATCGATGGTGTACTCCTCGTCATACACGGCATCTGGATCTGCCTCATAAATCTTGTAAGGGCGTGTCGTATGTTCCTTTAAATAAGCGACAGCAATGTCATCAACTGGGAAAATACCGTTTTTACCGCCGGCTTCGATGGCCATGTTGGCGATGGTGAAGCGGTCATCCATGGTCAGGTTCTTAATTCCCTCTCCTACAAATTCCATGGATTTATAAAGAGCGCCGTCCACACCGATCATACCGATAATATGTAAGATCACATCTTTGCCGCTGACCCACTTGTCGGGCTTGCCGATCAGATTGAAGCGAATGGCGGACGGAACCTTGAACCATGCCTCACCGGTAGCCATACCGGCAGCCATGTCCGTACTTCCCACGCCGGTGGAGAAAGCGCCCAGCGCACCATAAGTGCAGGTATGGGAATCCGCACCGATGATCACGTCCCCGGGAACGGTCAGGCCTTTCTCCGGCAAGAGCGCATGTTCGATACCCATCTCACCCACCTCGAAGTAGTTGGTGATCTCATTCTTGCGCGCAAACTCCCTCACGCACTTGCAATGCTCTGCAGACTTAATATCCTTATTGGGCACAAAGTGGTCGGGAACCAGTGCGATCTTGTCCTTGTCGAACACACCGTTCACTTTCATCTTATCCATCTCTTTGATAGCCACGGGGCTTGTGATATCGTTGCCCAGCACCAGATCTAGCTTTGCCTCGATCAGCTGACCCGCCTCAACCTTATCAAGTCCAGCGGCGGCCGCCAGTATTTTCTGTGTCATTGTCATTCCCATGTGTGTTTCCTCCAAAGTCAGAAGATATAGTTGTATCAAAAGATTTTATACATCCATAGTCATTATCATAACACAGCCCGGGCAAATGTTCAAATATATATTAGAAGATTACTGTCACTTTGAACAAGTCTCCATCCACATCTACAATAAGATGTCCCCCCTGAATCTCCGCAAAGCTTCTGGCGATGGCGAGTCCTAAGCCATTTCCCTCCGTGCCGCGGGACACATCTCCCCGCACAAAGCGTTCCGTCAACTCCTCTGGGCTCACGCTGATCTCGTCGGCTGTGATATTTTTCAGGATTACCACCGCTTTTCCCTCTTCACTCCTGCACTCCACGTAGACTCTGGTGCCGTGCAGGGCATACTTGGAAATATTTCCAAAGAGGTTCTCAAAGATCCGGTAGGTTCTCTGACTGTCCAACATGCAGGATACTTTCCCCTCGGGAATACTCATGCGAAGCTCCAACTCCGCTTCTTTTAATTTATCCTCCATCTCAAAAGCCACCTGTCTTAGCAGATTCCCAAGATCCACCTCCACCGGATGGAGAGGCATGGTCTGGGAGTTGGCCTTGCTGACCTCAAAGAGATCTTCGATCATCACCTTCAGCCTCAATGACTTTTGTTCCAGTGTTCTCAGATACTCCATTCTCTGCTCTTCGGACAGATTCTCATCCTTCAACAGATCTATATAGGTAATGATCGCTGTCAGGGGTGTCTTTAAATCGTGGGACACATTGGTGATGAGCTCCGATTTCATACGCTGGCTCTTCGTCTCTTCCTCCACTGCTTTTCGGAACCCCTCTTCAATACGGTAAATTTGCGGTTTGAAGGGTTCAAACACTCCCAGATCCTCCTCAATGGCCACATTTAAGTTTCCCTCCGCTATCCGGTTGGTGGCCGAGAGAAGAAGGCCGTATTTTTTCTGTACATCGCTCACATAATTGCGCAGGATCATATACAGGACGATCGAGTATACGATCACAAGCGCGAGGCCGCCAAACCAGAAGAAACTGATACCAAAAAGGATTATTGCATTCACCAGAACCACTTTTCGGATCAGCTTTCTGGCATCTATGGTCAAGTCAAGCTTTGTCACCTCCACATAGACGCCGCGGCACTTTCGATATACCCACACGCAAAGTCTGCCGATGAGACTCCTCTCCTTCAGATATCCGAAGAGCTTCAGGTGACGGATGTTTCGGAGGCAGAGTCCCATGTACCAGGCAAAGAAGAAATAAAAGGTCAGGCATGCATAGTGGATCACATGGTGCAAAACGTTCTTCATATCCGGTGACGCCTGCGTCAAAGTATTGCCGATCACAGCGGGAAGAACATCTGCTATATCATTTATCAGCGTTTTCCCATACGCCGCCTGCTCAAAGGACAGGATCTCATACTCCCACCCCAGGAGAAATGCTCCGAGGATCCACAAAAACTCAAGGGGAAGCCGAAAGAATCTTCGGCTCTTCCATGGTTCCCTCCGATCGATGCCGGGAAGGAAAAAGGCGAGAAGAAGAACAATGATAAGGAGGAGGCTGATCATCTGAAAACCACCGTTATTCCCTATAAGATAAATACTGTTCGCTCCATAAACATAATCCCACAGGAGGACATTCCCAAAATATAGAGTGCCATAATTATAGACCACAATAGGATCCTTTTCTCTCTCAAGTTTCTCCCAAGTATCAATACTGACCCCATAGATGATCTGACAGTTTCTGGGAGAATCAAAGTTCACATAGCGCGACACCGTGTAGCGATCGGCATAATTGGACACCAACGCAGAGAGAGTTATGTTTCGAGCCGCTTCACCGGCATATTTTAGGATATTCTCTGGTTCCATTGTTAAATCACTGCCCACAATCGGCTCACCAATCTCCACGTTTCCGTTTTGGTCGTAGGTAAAACTCAGATAAAAAACATAGTTTGAAATGTCAAAATCTCCACCCCGCCGTCCGGTGTTGGTGATGCTCTTTCCGGTCTCCGTGTCCAGGATCATATAGTCGAAATACTGATTTAGGTAATTGTAACTTTCCTCCAGAGCAGCAAAGTACTCCTGAAGCATATTCTGGATCTGAGAAAGCTCCTGCCATGAAAGCTGAAGTTCTTCAAATTTTACGCTCGTCCCTGCGCTGCTCCATCCATACTCGCCGATTTCCTCACCGCTGCTCCATCCATATGTTTCCAACTCTTCCTCTAACTCCTCTATTCTCTGAGTAAGCCCTTCCAGATAGAGCTCATTGTAAGAGAGGTGATTGCTATTCTCCTGATTGTACAAATCCTTGTATAGAAGATAGTTGCTTGCATAAAGCCAGTTGATCCCGCTCTGCTGATGATATGGATTGTCGGAAAACATCCCACTTTTCTCCGGCAGATCATCTGCTATAAGATGATAGATACCAACAAATACAGCGGAGCAGATCAAGCACACAACGATACCGCAGGTAAGCCAATTTTTTAGTAGAATTCCTCTTTTTCCCTGCCTTTTTGTTTCACTTTTTTGCATTTCATTCGTCTGCTCACCTTGTTTTTTGAATGTCACAGCCTTCACAACCTTTCCAATTTTACTCCGGTCTCTTATCAATCTTGTATCCCACGCCCCACACTACCTTCAGATATTTAGGGTTCTTGGGGTCAATCTCAATCTTCTCTCTGATATTCCGTACATGCACCATGATGGTGTCTGTGTTCACCGCCTTCTCATTCCAGACCCGCTCATAAATTTCATCGGCGGAGAAAACCCTGCCCGGATTTTTGATGAGAAGCTGTACGATCTTAAATTCCATAGGTGTCAGCTTCACCGGCTCCCCGTCCACCGACACCTCCACGGTATCTTCATTTAATTCAAGTCCCCCAATTTGATAGATATGCTCCTTAGATTCCTCTCCGCTCACAGCGGACAGATATTTGGAGTAGCGGCGCAGATGGGAATTGACCCGCGCCAGCAACTCCAGAGGGGTAAAAGGCTTCGTCACATAGTCGTCCGCCCCCATGTTGAGCCCTGTGATCTTATCCACCTCTTCGGACTTTGCCGAGAGCATGATCACAGGAAACTCATACTTCTGTGCCCTGAGTTTCATCAGCATTGTGACACCGTCCATCACCGGCATCATGATATCTACAATGGCCAGGTGCAGCTCCTCTCTGTCCGCCACCACCAGGCCCTCTTTACCGTTCGCCGCCTGAAACACCTCATATCCCTGATTTCTCAGATAAATCTCTATCCCTTCCCGGATCTCCTTGTCATCCTCTACCACCAAAATGCGATATTTGCCGTCCATCCTGTCTCTCCTTCGGGCTGTGTTCAACACATGCCCATTCACAAAGTCATTTTTGATTCTATTATAATAACGCACCGCCCGCAAGGCAACCGCTTCTTCCCCATACTCTAAAGCCGTTTGAGAGGCAGTTTCACTGAGCATCAACCTGTTTAAACGTCTCTCCAGAAAGATGTAAAAAGGTCTATGCTTTCTCCTCCCAAATTATCATTGGTATAAAGAAAGCATAGACCTTAAATATAAATGGAAACATCAGAAAAATCAAAAGAATTTCTAAAGATTGTTTGTCGTTGTTTTAGCTCTGCAATTTCTTTAACTGATAAAATGCACCCTGTTTCTCCATCAATTCTTCGTAAGTGCCGTACTCCACACACTTTCCCTCCGAGATCACCGCAATCTTGTCAGCATCCCGTATGGTAGAGAGTCTGTGAGCTACGATAAAGGTAGTTCTGTTCTTGGTAAGATTGTTAATGGCCTCCTGGATCAGCTTCTCGGAGATGCTGTCCAGAGCAGAAGTGGCCTCATCCAGCACAATGACTTTAGGATTGCGGATCAACGCCCTTGCGATAGAAATACGCTGTCTCTGACCGCCGGAAAGCTTGCCGCCGTGCTCTCCCACGTTGGTGTCCAGCCCTTTGGGCAGAGAGTCGATCAGATCCTTCAGGTTCGCCGCCCTGATCACCTCATCCAACTGCTCATCGGTCACACCCTCACAGCCATAGGTGATATTTTCCCGAATGGTCCCGGAGAACAAAATCGATGTCTGGGGCACCACTGCCAGATATTTCCGGTAACTTCTCAGGTCGATCTCCCGCAGATCCTGACCATCCATCAGAAGGGTTCCTCCCTCCGCCAGATAGAAGCCGATGACCATGTTAATGATGGTGGACTTGCCGGCACCGGACTCTCCCACCAGCGCGATGGTCTCTCCCTGCTTTACATCCAGATCTAACCCATTCAGCACATCCTTCTCGTTGTCATGATAGCGAAAATGAACGTTCTGGAAGGAAAAGTGTCCCTCCACACTATCCACAGCCCGCTTGCCCTCGTTTCGCTCTATATCCTCCGACAAAAGTACCTCTCCGATAGAGTTCACTGACTCGATACCTTTGGCTATAGTAGGCACCAGCGTTATGATGGCGGACACCTGATTGACGATGGTCGCAAAATAACTCTGGTACAAGGTGATGTCACCTGCAAGGATATTCCCGCGAAAAGCCAGATAGCCCGTGAATGCCAGACAGACAATCTGGAATATCTGGAAAATTGCCCAGCCCACAGATCCAAAGAGTGCCTGTATCAGATCCAGCTTGTAGCCCTTCTCCGCCACGGTAAAGAGCTGGCCGCTCATCTTTTGCACTTCCTCTTCTTCCAGAGCGTGAGCACGCGTTACCGGGATCAGTTCCACCATCTCCATCACCCTGGCGGAAGTCTCCTCCATCTCCTTACGAAACTCGGCGTTCCGCTTCCTCATGATCGACCTAAAGGACACCATAGTGATAGCAGCGATCGGCGTAGTCACCAGGAAAAACACAAAGACTACCAGACTCTTGGTGACGGTCACTGCCAGCGCCACGCCAATATTCAGGGCAATGTTTAGAATGCTCAAAAAAAGCTGCGTGGACAAGCCCTCCACAGCCTCCACGTCACGCATGATCTTGGACTGCAGCTTTCCGGAGCGGGTCTCCACATGGTAAGCGATGGACAGCTCCTGGAGCTTGCGTATCAGCGCTTTTCTAAGGCCGGTCTCCGCGTAGCGGGTGGCCTGACTTTTATAGTCTGTGTAGAGGTAGTTCATGGGCACATTGATGGCTATCAGCGTCACCATGAGTACTGTGTAGAACACCAGATTCCGCACAGTGTCTGGATTGCCGGTGGTGATATCGTTGATGATGTTGGCCGTGACAATAGGGAGCACCCATACGCAGGCGTGCTTGATAAAGAAAAAGAGCACCGACAGCATAAACTTGTGGAAATTCCCCTTGTAGAGCTTCACCAGCGTGAGGAGCGGGCGCCCCCGATATCTGCGGTAGGCTTCCGTAAACCAATACTCCGGTTCCATTCCCTTGGGCGGCTGCATTTTGTCTCGAAAGGTTGCCATATGTAAACACCTCGTCAAACAATAGTTAAGGGGATGCTTGATTTCGGCATCCCCTCTGTTAATGACTTTTAGTTATTGATCAGTTTGTCCTCTTCATTGTTCCAGCTATAGAGCTTTCTGATATCCTCGCCCACCTTCTCGGAAGGATGCTCGGAAGCAAGCTTTCTCATAGCCTTGAAGTGAACCTGCTTGCCTGCAGGGGACATATCTAACAGGAACTCCTTTGCAAAGGTACCGTCCTGAATGTCACTCAAGATTTTCTTCATTGCCTTTTTGGTATCCTCAGTGATGATCTTAGGACCGGTGATATAATCTCCATATTCAGCGGTGTTGGAGATGGAATATCTCATGCCAGCGAAACCGCTCTGGTAGATTAGATCAACGATCAACTTCATCTCATGGATGCACTCAAAATATGCGTTTCTCTCATCGTAACCGGCCTCAACCAAGGTCTCAAAGCCTGCCTGCATAAGCGCACACACACCGCCGCACAGAACAGCCTGTTCACCGAAGAGATCCGTCTCCGTCTCGGTGCGGAAAGTAGTCTCCAGAACGCCTGCTCTCGCACCACCGATACCTAAAGCATACGCCAGCGCCAAATCCTGTGCTTTACCGGTAGCATCCTGCTGAACCGCTACCAGACAGGGAACACCCTTGCCGGCCTGATACTCGCTGCGCACGGTATGTCCGGGACCCTTGGGTGCGATCATGGTGACATCCACATCAGCGGGAGGCACGATGCAGCCAAAGTGAATATTGAAACCGTGAGCAAACATCAACATATTGCCTGCTTCCAGATTGGGCTCAATGTCATTCTTGTAAAGATCAGCCTGTTTCTCATCGTTGATCAGGATCATGATAATGTCAGCCTTCTTTGCCGCTTCCGCTGCATTATACACCTCAAAACCCTGCTTTACAGCTTTGTCCCAGGATTTAGAACCCTCGTACAGACCAATGATCACATGGCATCCGGAATCCTTCAGATTCAGCGCATGGGCATGCCCCTGACTTCCGTAACCAATGATAGCGATAGTCTTACCCTCCAAAAGAGAGAGGTTACAATCTTCCTGATAAAAAATCTTTGCCATTTCATTCTCCTCCGTTTACTTATTTCTGATAAAAAAATTTTTATAACTGATAGGTTTTGCCCTAGAGCTAACTTAATCATATACTATTTAAGGTAAAAAAGTGACATTCTCTGTGCCACGACCCAAGCCCGCAATACCGGTCCTTGCAAGCTCCAGAATCTCATGCCCTTCCAAGAGATCAAGAAAAGCGTCGATCTTGTTCTGGTTGCCGGTGAGTTCAATGATCAGGCTGTCCCCCGCCACATCTATGATCTTGGCACGGAAGATATCTGCCACGGCAATGATACTCTGGCGCTCCTCTGCGGAAGCTCTCACCTTGATCATGGCAAGCTCGCGGTACACACTTTCCTCGGGCTTTAACTCTTTGACATCTCGCACGTCCACAAGCTTCCCCACCTGCTTCTCGATCTGCTCGAGAGCCTCCTCATCGCCGCTTGTGACGATGGTAATACGGGTGAAGCGGGGATCGGCTGTCACGCCGGCAGTAATGCTCTCAATATTATAACCTCTTCTGGAGAACAGGCCGCAGATACGGCTCAGCACGCCGGAGGTGTTGTCAACTAACAACTGAAATACTTTCTTCTGCATTTTATATCCATGCCTTTCTCAAAAAACTCTACCGCTATCTAATATAGCAATTTCAAGCCTTCTTGTCAACCTTCATCGTTCTCCATGCATTTGGAAAGCGCAAGCGTCCCGGTGCGGGCCACCTCCACAATACTGATGGACTGGAACATGTTGAGTAACAAGCGGATCCTCTCCGGTATGTCGCAGATCTGGATCATCATATAATGGATGGACATATCTACGATCTGGGCGTTCATCACCTCACAGATCTCCATGATCTCCCGCCTGTTGTTCTTGTTGTACTTTACTTTCATGAGCATCAACTCTCTGGTGATACACTGCTGCTCCGCAAAGGTCTTCACTTTGATGACATCCAGCTTTTTGTTCAGCTGCTTCTCAATCTGCTCCAACGTGCGCTCATCGCCGCTGGAGACAATAGTCATACAGGAGACTACATTATCGTCCGTCTCCCCCACCGCAAGACTGTCAATATTAAAGCTTCTCCTGGAAAAGAGGCCGGCCACCTTACACAGCACGCCGGAACGATTCTCCACAAGGACAGAATAAATTCTTCTATTTTTCATCGCGCTCATCTCCTCACCTTACCAGATCCATAGGATCGATCACACACTCCATCAGCACGGAGTTCTCACTTCTTAAAAATTCGTCGATCATCTCTTCCGCCCGCTCCATGTTGTGAAGGCGCAGGAAAGAAAAGTCATAGGCAGCCGCCAGTTTTTCCAGGTCGGGGCTTCCGGACAGGTCCACCACAGAGTAATGATCCTTGTAGTTATAGTGCTGGAACTCCCTTACCATACCCAGATAATTGTTTTTCAGGACAATGATCTTGGCCGGGATATTGTGTTGCTTGTGGGTTGCAAGCTCCATCATGGACATCTGGAAGGAACCGTCGCCACATACGGCCACTACCTGCCTCTCGGGGCAGGCCACCTTGGCACCCATAGCCGCCGGGATGGAGTATCCCATGGTTCCCATGCCGCCGGAGGTGAAAAATTTCCCTTTCTGCACCACCGCATAACCGCAGGACCAGATCTGGTTCTGTCCCACATCTGCCACATAGACAGCGTCCTCCTCCATCTTCTCAGAAAGCATGGTGATGAAGGCTGCCGGATCCACATAATCGGGCTTGGGACTCCTGCGAGGCCTCATCTCCTCGCGGTACTTCTCAAGCGTCCCTATCCACTCTTCATAGTCACACTCAATCTCTTCTTGGGCAAAATCCCGGAAGATATGCTTGGCATCTCCCACCAGAGGAATGGTAGGACCTGCGTTCTTTCCAATCTCTGCCGGGTCTACATCGATATGAACCAGGACTTTTCCCTGAGTGATCAGGTCGGGCTGGCTGACCGCACGATCCGCCACTCTCGCACCCACCATGATCAGCAGGTCGGACTCGTTCATGGCACGGTTGGCATAGGGCTTTCCGTTGTTGCCCACCATGCCAAAATACATAGGATGTTTTGTAGGCATGACACCGATTCCCATCATGGTGGATACCACGGGGATATGATACTTCTCCGAGAAGGAGCGAAGCTCTCCCTCCGCCTCACTTAAAAGCACACCGCCGCCTGCACAGATAATAGGTCTCTTGGCCTTTTTCAGTTCCCCCAGCACCTTCTTGATCTGGACTGCATGTCCTTTCACCGTGGGCTTATAGGTTCGCAGATTGACCTCCTCAGGGTATTTAAAACGGCTGATAGCCGCATTCTGGATATCGATGGGCACGTCGATCAGGACAGGTCCCTTTCTTCCGGTGTTGGCAATGTGAAATGCCTCCTTGAACACTCGGGGAATGTCATTCACATCCTTGATCAGATAACTATACTTGACAAAGGACTCCACCGCACCGGTGATGTCGGCCTCCTGAAATACATCACTCCCGATCAGCTCGCTGTTCACCTGACCGGTGATGACAATCAACGGGATGCTATCTGCAAAGGCTGTAGCCACGCCGGTGATCACGTTGGTTGCACCGGGGCCGGAAGTCACCGCACAGACACCGGGTCTGCCGGTCATCCTTGCAAGACCGCTGGCGGCATGTGCTGCATTCTGCTCCGTGCGGATCAGGATCGTTCGGATATCGGACTCCAATATACTATTATAGAAGGGACAGATTGCAACGCCCGGATAGCCGAATACAACCTCTACTTTCTCTTCCTCCAGACATTTAATAATGGCATCTGCTCCGTTCATAAAAATCACCAAACCTTTCTGATCTTATAGTTTATTATTGTTTAGTCTCTGAGCCAGTTTAACTGCATCCGCAGCGTCTTTGGAATAACCGTCCGCACCAATCTCGTCCGCATACTCCTGCGTGATCACGGCACCTCCGATCATCACCTTGGCATCCAATTTCTCCGCTTTCACCAAATCAATGACCTCCCTCATTCTCTGCATAGTGGTGGTCATCAGAGCCGACAGTGCGATGATCTGCGCATGATTTTCTCTGGCCGCCTCCACAATCCGTTCCTTGGGTATGTCTTTTCCCAGATCGATGACTCGAAAACCATAATTTTTCAACATCAGCACCACCAGGTTTTTACCGATATCGTGGATGTCTCCCTCCACAGTGGCGATCACTACCACCGGCATATCCTCCCCGGTATTTCCCACGAGGAGCAATGGCTCCAGCACCTCAATAGCGTTCTTCATGGCCTCCGCGCTGGCGATCAACTGGGGCAGAAAATATTTTCCCTTGTCAAAATATTCACCCACCGTGTTGATAGCCGGAAGGAGCACATTATTTAAGAGCACAGCGGGCTCCTCCCCGGCGTCAAGTGCTTCCTTGGTCAGCGCAGCAATACCGTTTCGATTGCCTTTGAGCACTGCGCTTCTGAGTGCCTCTCCGTGACCGGACAAGCCGGATGCGTCATCTTCCGGGGACGGAATATTACCCTTTATAACCGTTTTTTTCTCTCCCGTTTTTCGCTCCGGAAAAACCCTCGCAAGCTCGGCCTCTCGTTTCTCCCGATTTTCCTTCACCCTGCCTGCACACTCTATGTAGCGAAGATCCGCCTCCTCCTTGCAGAGGAGAAGATCCGTGGCCAGCGCACAGCTGACTAACATTTCCTGAGAGGGATTGGCGATGGCCATGGTAAGCCCTGCCTGAATGGCTAATGTCAAAAACGCCGTGTTCACATAGCTTCGCTCCGGCATGCCAAAAGAAATATTGGACAGACCGCAGATGGTGGCAAAATCCATTTCTCTGCAGTAACGGATGGTCTCCAGCGTGTCCAGCCCCGCGCGCTTGTTGGCCCCCACAGTAGTCACCAGACCGTCCACAATGATGTCCTCTTTCCTCATTCCAAGTAAGGCCGCTCTCTCATAGATCGTCTGTATGATCTGCTTTTTCTCCTCCAGATTCTCCGGAAGTCCCTTGTCCGACAAGGGGAGCAGGATAAACATGGCACCGTACTTTGCAGCAATGGGGAGAAGCTTCTCAAACTTCTCCGTCTCCAAGGAGATGGAGTTGATCAAAGCTCTTCCGGGATAATGTCTGAGGGCGGCCTCCAGTACCTCCACATGACTGGAGTCCAGAGACAGGGGCAGATTCGTCACTCCGCTCACCTCATCGATGGCCCGCAGCATCAGCTCTTTCTCGTCAACGCCGCTCATACCCATGTTCACATCCAGGATCTGTGCTCCGCAGGCTTCCTGCTCCTCCGCAAATTGGAGCACTTTCTCCATATTGCCCTCCCGAAGTTCAGCCTGCAACGCTTTTTTGCCAGTGGGATTGATGCGCTCTCCCACAATAAGGAATTTATCATCCAATCCAAAGGAGACAGTCATACGCTCAGAGGTCAGATACCGGACGTTGTCCGGTCTTCGGGGAACATTCACCGTCCTCGTTTCACCAAAGGAGGTGTGAATCTTCCCGATAAACTCCGGTGTTGTACCGCAGCAGCCGCCCAGAATGGAGGCCCCGGCATTTACCAGCACCTGCATCTCCTCCGCAAAGGTTTCTGCATTCATATCATAACAGGTCATTCCTTCCTCATTCAGGAAGGGAATGCCCGCGTTTGGCTTTGCAATAATGGGTATCCGCGTCACAGAAGCCATATCCGCTATGATCGCCTTCATATACGCCGGGCCCGTGGAACAGTTAGCTCCCACGGCGCAGGCTCCCAGACTCTCCGCCACAATGGCCGCAGTTCCGGCGTCCGTTCCATAGAGGGTCCTGCCGTCTTTCTCAAAGGTCATAGTCACCATCACCGGCAGATTGCAGACTTCTTTTGCCGCGATCAGCGCAGCCCTGGTCTCCGCCAGACTCATCATGGTCTCCACCACCAAAAGATCCACGCCCGCTTTCACCATACATTGGATCTGTTCCCGATAGACATCGATCAGATCTTCCAGCTCCATGCTTCCCATAGGCTTAAGCTGCTCACCGGTCATGGTGAGGTCGCCGGCCACATAGACTTTGCCATGCTGACTGTCCGCTGCGGCTTCCCTTGAGATTGCCACAAGCTCTCCGATCATAGCTTCCATCTGACCCTCCAAATGATACTCCGCAAGTTTGATGCGGTTGGCCGTAAAGGTGGGCGCATACAAAATGTTGGTACCGGCAGCCACGTAAGCTTTCTGCAGCTTCAGCATGATCTCTCTGTTATGACGTATCCAGTCCTCCGGACACACGCCGGAGGGCATTCCCTCTCTCACCAGATTGGATCCGGTAGCCCCGTCCAGATATAGAATATGTTTTTGGGCAAGCGCCTGAAATTCCTCTCTCGTCATGTGTTGTCTCCACGTGGCATTTTTAACCACCAATTAAACAGAATAATCTTCTATACGATATCCACAATAAGAATTATTATAGCATAAAGATAAATTACTCGTAAAGGGGACGATTTAACTTATTTATAACAACTTATTGCATATTTTAATAAAATATGATAAATTTTTTATATGTTTCACACATGGAGGAGTCTGTTTTGAAGAAGAAATTATCCCTTCTGGCGGGAAGTTTGTCACTCGCTGTCATACTTACAGCCTGCGGTAGAGATCCCCAGCTGGAACAATTTAAGACTGATATCGATACTTTTTGCACTAATATCTCCATGCTGGACACCTCGATCAACAACGTGGACACCAGCGCAGATGGGGCACTTGATGAGATGCTTGGCTATTTGGAAGATTTAAACACTGAGTTTCAGAAGTTTGCCGACCTTGACTTTCCAGAGGAATTTGACTATCTGGAGCCTTATGCAGATGAGGCCGGCGCTTACATGGCGGAGGCTGTTTCCAGCTATATGGATGCCTACACCAATGAGACCTACACTGAGGAAATGTTCACTGCTACTTACCAGTATGCCAGAGAGAATGAGTCCCGCGCTTTTCGCAGAGTTCAGATCATTATTACTCTCCTACACGGCGAGGATCCGGAAACTCTTGGTCTGGCCACTGTCGCACCGGAGGAAACGACATCGGAATAAAGCAACAAAAAGGTCTGTTCCCACTCCTATTTGACGGGGAACAGACCATTTTTCTGTTCTTTTATTGTGTTTTTTACTTTTTCTGCAAGTTTTCTTGCAAAACATTCAATTCTCGCCTCTTATAATGCAATTCCAAAACCAAAAAGTAAGATATTTTTCACAATCCAATTGATGATAATAACTCCCAGTGCAACCCAGAGATACCAGTTGTGGAATTTCCAGCCCTTAATCCGGCCCACATGGAGTCTGGCAAGTGTCTGCGTGCCCATGAAACCGGCAAACATTACCGCCGAATAAAGAACCAACGGATGATACCAGAGCGAACGGAATATATGCCCATGTAAAAGTGCCTCCGCTGCTCTCGTGCCGCCGCATCCCGGACAGTAGATACCCGTCAGCGTAAAGAGTGCGCAGGGCGGGGAATACTTTGGCACGATAAACTGTAGATAGATATAACCGGTAATGCCACATATAAATATGGCAACCATACCAGCTTTATAAAGTTGTGTCTCTAAATCTTTTGATTTATGATCCCTCTCAAGTATATCCATTTACTACCCACCCAATACGCCATAACGAAAATGTTATAAATAAGCAGAGAGACACCTCCTGTTTAACAAGAGCTGTCTCCCCAAACTTTTTGATCACTAATTCTTTTTAGTATGATGCCATATCTGCCAGACCGAGACCTACACCAAGAACCAGTGCAGCAATGATCAGTATTACACAAAGTGCAAGACCAACGATGGAGCAGATCATGCCGGCCTTTGCAAGACCAGTCTTACCCTGCTTGTTAGCAAAGACTGCACAAATGATACCGGCAATACCAGCGATGATACCAAGCCAAGTAAAGCAGCAAGCTCCAATAATGGAAACAATACCAGCTACAAGGCTGACAATTGCAAGTACGTTGGTCTGATTGCTGTTCTGTACTTCAGTGTTAAAATTCTGTCCGTCCATTTTTTAATCTCCTTTTTCTTAATAAATTTAAAATTTACAGTTACTCTAAATTAGTCTGTCAGCGGATTGCCCTGTGCATCGCAGTCGATCTTGCCAGTAAAGATCATCACAGCTTCAACGATCGCCCAGATCCATACGCCGAACACCACAAATACGCCGATAATAATGCAGCTCAGCACGATACCTACAATGGTGACTACCAACTGAATAATAGCCTTCGTGGTATAACCAAGGTAAAAGTTGTGAACGCCAAAAGTGCCCAGAAAAATAGCGAGCAAACCTGCAACCATCTTGGATTTCGGCTTTGCAACATTTCCATTGTTTAAATTCTGTCCGTCCATTTTACTCTCCTTAACGTATTTTAGTCTGTAAGAGGATTCCCTTGTGCATCCTGACTGATACTGCCGGTGAGGATCATAACGCCCTCGATCAGAGCCCATATCCACACACCAAGTACAAGGAATGCACCGACAAAAATGCAACTAAGCACGATGCCTACGATCGTAAGTACCAGCTGTGTCACAGCCTTTCCGGTGTATCCCAGGTAAAAATTATGTACCCCAAAGCAACCCAGAAAAATGCCTAGCAGACCGGCAACCATCTTAGACTTTGCATTGGCTGGCAATGAACCGGCAGCGGCAACACCACAGTTTAAGCATACGTTTGCACCCGGCTGCAACGGTTTACCACAGTTATGGCAGTAATTGCTTCCCTGTCCTCTGGATACGCCACATTTCACGCACATAATCGCTTCATCCGTCATGTAGGGTTCACCACAATTTTTGCAGTAATACACTTAGCTCTTCCCTCCTTTGTATGATGTTTGGTAAGAAATTCGTGACTTTATACTAAAAACAATCAAAGAGTATACTACTCTACGAAAGTTCATGCCCAAACTCCATACCGATATATAAGGTTACATGAAAAACAATTATTTGTCAAGATATTCTGAAAAAAATATTAAAATTTAATAAACATCAGCCGTTGGACTATCCTCCAACCGCCGAAACATCCGAGCTAAAACTACTACGGCGGCGATAGCAAACACCACATTCAAAAACGCCGGAGATGCACCAATACTAACAAAACAGGCTGCCGTCCGGCTACAACAGCACCGAATACGGCAGCCTATATTGCTGTGTCCTCTATACTATATCAGACCCTAAGGCAAAACAATCACCCGCCCAGCATGAATTTTATTCGAATCTGCAATCCGTGGATTCAGCTGCAGGATATCGTTCAATGACACACCATTCTTTTTTGCGATCGCACTCAGGCAGTCACCTGCAACTATCGTGTAAGATTCTGTCCCTTTAGCAACACTGCCGTCATCCACGACAACAATATACTCATCACCACGGGTAATTGCGAACATCGCCTGCCCAGATTTCGTCACTATCCATGTGCCTGCCAGTCTCAGCATGCTCCTTGACTCATCATAATAATACAGTTTCGCGGTCTTTCCCGCATTCTCTGCGCCAACGCTCACATGCACATCAACTTTGAACGGTAATGCCGCCTTATCCGTCATGGAGAATTCTTGAACGAAAACCGACCTGCTGGTCAGGCTATCCTTCACATCTGAAGGTATGGCTGAACCGAACGACAGACCGATATTCAAATCAGCCGTCGCTTTCTTAATATCCACACCCTGTATACTGATGGACAGTCCATTCCCACTGTCAAGCATCAGCGCTTTGTCCGTATTCCTGAAGCTGTTGGTCAAAGATGCAGGCACGGTATAATTTGTACCCACGGACATACGGATATTGGCATCGTCAGACTGTAATCCTGATGCCACTGTATCAGCCACAGATGCCCAATTGACAGAAATCACATTCTCTGTAAAACGTGTGACGGAAGAAACCGCATTGCTGTTTTCGTTATCATTACTATTAACGTTGTTATCGTCATCACTTCCTGACGCGGAACCTGTATTATCACTGCTTCCATCCGCATCAGAACTGCCGTCAGAACCGCCTGTATTTCCGGAGCCGGAACCAGTGTCCGTACTACCATTATCTGTGCTGCCTCCATTATCAGACCCTGACGTGGATCCTTCCGGTGAATCTAGGTCAAAAAAGTTAACAGTATAATTAACGGTTGCGAAATCTCCCAGTGTCACGGTCACATCATAGGAATCCCCCGCATTTGTTGTGATTCCGTTTGGTTTGAAGATGACTGCCGCCGCGGAGCCATATCCACCCTCATTCACATAAAAATCTCCGTCCGAAAATCCATCCTTTACAAAGTTCCAAGATGCATTGTCGCTTTTTCTTACAACCGATACAGACACATTTCCCTCAGGCTTATAGTTCAACTGCAGCGACCACGGGTAGCTTGCGTCAAAATACTATACGGGCATCTCCTGCGCAGGCCATGCCACATACACATCCTTACTACTGCTCTGGTATGCATGGGATATGTAGACGGCGGAATATTGCACGGAACCTGAAACAGTAGAACCGAATCCCACGGAAGTCAGCGCCGGACTGAGCAGCCACCTCCTGTGCCCCACCAACGGAATGTTGGGAGCGTCATAGTCAGCAAGCCAGGCGTTAATGATCGCGTTATTAAGGCTAAGATTTAAATATCTGGAACTATAATGAAGATTGGAGCTTTTTGCTCCGAGTTTACCGTCATCATACAGCTGGTCATAACTTGGATCCGAAAGCACATCAGGCCTCTTCTGGTCATGTTCTATATTCCTGTTCAGATAATTAAGCAAGGATGCCGCAGATGCCAAATTGGCTTTTGTTGCGTCATGGGTCACACTGGAATCCACGCCTGCAATATACCGCGCCTGATTTAACAGGTTCATTGCGGAATTCACGGTTTCATCCGACAGGACGCCTGCCGAATACGTACCGCCGAGTGACGGCTCCGTTGAATACGAAATAGACTCTGACAATGATGCAGGATGCGAACTTGCAAATGCGGCAATTTCAGCCTGCGTATGGCTGGTTACGCCAAGACCTACGGTACTCTCTGCGGCTTCGGCTTTCGCAGGGAAAACCAAAGACGCGAGCACCATTGCGGCAGACAACAATAATGTACCCTGTTTTTTACCAAATCTTCTCATAAATCAGTATTTCTTTCTGTTATATTTGTTTTTCTTATCCTTGTTTTTGAATTCTGCTCCTTTCCTAGACCGCATATTCATCATAACATGAAAAAATATACTGTTATAAGGAATGAGTGCACAGCAATTTTCACATTTCATCTGACCTTCTGGACACAGCTTGTACCTAATAAAATATTACAAGAAATATCCCCCCGGAAATCCGGGGGGCATTCAAGCATATTATTTTAATCTGGTGTAAATCATATTAGAACTTACCAGCCTTGGCAGCTTCCTCGATACTAACCGCAACAGCCACGGTAGCGCCAACCATAGGGTTGTTACCCATGCCGATCAAGCCCATCATCTCAACGTGAGCGGGCACGGAGGAAGAACCTGCGAACTGTGCATCGGAGTGCATACGTCCCAGAGTATCGGTGAAACCATAGGAAGCAGGCCCTGCAGCCATGTTGTCGGGATGAAGGGTACGCCCGGTACCACCGCCGGAAGCTACGGAGAAATACTTCTTGCCTTCCTCGGTTCTCTCCTTTTTGTATGTACCGGCAACGGGATGCTGGAATCTGGTAGGATTGGTGGAGTTACCGGTGATGGATACGTCCACGTTCTCTTTCCACATGATGGCAACGCCCTCAGGAACGGAGTTTGCGCCGTAGCAGTTTACCTTAGAGCGAAGTCCGTCAGAGTAAGGGATACGCTCAATCTCCTTCACAGTGTTGGTGTAAGGATCGTACTCGGTCTCTACGAAAGTAAAACCGTTGATACGGGAAATGATCTTCGCAGCGTCTTTTCCAAGACCGTTCAGGATAACGCGCAGAGGTTTCTGGCGAACCTTGTTTGCTTTCTCGGCGATACCGATAGCTCCCTCTGCAGCCGCAAAGGACTCATGTCCTGCCAGGAAACAGAAGCAGTCGGTGTCCTCCTCCAGGAGCATCTTGCCAAGGTTGCCATGGCCAAGACCCACCTTGCGGGTATCGGCAACGGAACCGGGGATACAGAATGCCTGAAGGCCCTCTCCGATCGCTGCAGCAGCGTCGGATGCCTTGCGGCAATCCTTCTTGATCGCGATCGCAGCGCCTACCGTGTAAGCCCAGCATGCATTCTCAAAGCAGATAGGCTGGATCTTCTTCACCTGATCGTAAACATCCAAGCCTGCATCTTTGGTGATCTTCTCAGCTTCTTCGATGGAGGAGATACCATAGCTATTTAACACAGAGTTGATTGTATCAATACGTCTTTCATATGATTCAAATAAAGCCATTTTTCTAGTCCTCCTTTATCCTTACTCTTTTCTGGGGTCGATGATCTTCACCGCATCGTCTACACGGCCATACTGGCCCTTAGCCTTCTCCCATGCGGTGGTTGGATCGTCGCCCTTCTTGATGAAGTCAGTCATCTTCCCAAGGCTTACAAACTGATAGCCGATGATCTGATCATCCTTGTCAAGAGCAATGCCGGTCACATAACCCTCTGCCATCTCCAGATAACGGGGACCCTTTGCCAATGTGCCGTACATGGTGCCAACTTGGCTTCTGAGCCCCTTTCCAAGATCCTCAAGACCTGCACCTACCGGCAGACCTTCCTCAGAGAAAGCACTTTGGGAACGACCATAAACGATCTGCAGGAACAACTCTCTCATAGCAGTGTTGATCGCATCACAAACCAAGTCGGTGTTCAGAGCCTCCATAACGGTCAAACCGGGAAGGATCTCTGCGGCCATGGCTGCGGAGTGAGTCATACCGGAGCAGCCGATGGTCTCAACCAAAGCCTCCTGGATGATACCCTCCTTCACGTTTAGGGAGAGCTTGCAAGCGCCCTGCTGAGGAGCACACCAGCCCACACCGTGTGTAAAGCCGGAGATGTCTTCTACTCTTTTCGCCTGAACCCATTTTGCTTCTTCAGGGATAGGTGCGCAACCATGATGTACGCCCTGTGCCACGGGACACATTTCTTCAACTTCTTTTGAATAAATCATGTGAAATCTCCTTTCAATTCATCACTTATGATACTATTGATAAAATAATATCATAATCATTGTGTACATTGTCTCATATTATAGAGAAAAAATCTAGTGGTTTTGGAAAAAATTTACAATTCCTTACACCGTTTAAACTAACATCATCCGGTCGTTGTCAAACTCGCTTCCGCTGACCTCCTCGAACTTGGCCAGCAGATCCTTCACCTTCAGATTCTGCTTCTCCTCACCGGAAACGTCAAAGATCACACGGCCCTCGTGCATCATGATCAAGCGGTTTCCGTGAGCAATAGCGTCCTTCATATTGTGGGTGATCATGATGGTAGTCAGATTGTCCTTCTTTACTATGCGGTCTGTGGCATCCAACACCTTTGCCGCAGTCTTGGGATCCAAAGCTGCCGTGTGCTCATCCAGGAGGAGGAGCTTCGGCTTCTTTAACGTTGCCATCAAAAGGGTAAGTGCCTGACGCTGTCCGCCGGACAAAAGACCCACACCAGTAGTCAGACGATTCTCCAGCCCCAGATCCAGAATCTGCAGCTTCTCCTTGTAAAATGCCCTCTCTTTGTTGGTGATTCCAGGCTTTAAGGTGCGAAGTGCGCCTCTTCTGGAAGCCAGCGCCAGATTTTCCTCTATCTGCATGCTGGCTGCCGTCCCCGTCATGGGGTCCTGGAACACTCTCCCCAAATACTTTGCGCGTTTGTGCTCAGAAAGTCTGGTCACATCGATGCCGTCAATCTGGATGTTGCCCTCATCCACCAGCCAAGTGCCTGCAATGGCATTCAGCATGGTAGATTTTCCGGCTCCGTTACCTCCGATCACGGTGACGAAATCTCCCTCTTTTAAATGTAATTCCAAACCGTCCAAAGCAGTCTTTTCGTTGACGGTGCCTGCGTTAAATGTTTTTCTAAGTCCTACTAGATCAAGCACTGGGCATACCACCTTTCTTGCCTATTCTGCTAAAATATTTTCCTTTCAGGTGCGGGAGTGCCAAAAATACGGCAACTACCAGTGCGGAGATCAGCTTTAAGTCGTTGGAATTTAAGCCAAACCACATCACTACCTGAAGCACCACATAATAGATGATACCGCCAAAGGATACAAACAGCAGCTTAAACGCAAAGTTGGCGTGGATCCTGCCAAACACCACCTGTCCGATGATCACGGCGGCAAGGCCGATCACGATGGCACCACGACCGGCGTTTACATCGGCAAACCCCTGATACTGGGCATACAGGCCGCTGGCAAAGGCAACAATACCATTGGAGATCATCAGCCCCAGCACCTTATTGAGATCCGTGTTAATACCCTGAGCCTTAGACATACTTTGATTGGAGCCGGTGGCCCGGATGGAACAGCCCAGCTCCGTGCCGAAGAACCAGTAAAGGACAGCGATCAGGATCACGGTGATCACTGCCACGATCAATATCGTATTTTTGTAGATGGGAACTCCCTTGATGTAACGCAGGGAAATCAACAGGTCGTACTTATCTACGTTGATCGCCTGATTGGACTTGTTTCCCAAGATCCGCAGATTGATGGAGTACAGACCCAGTTGCGTCAGGATTCCCGCCAAAATAGCCGGAATTCCAAAAAAAGTATGTAAAAGACCAGTCACCATTCCTGCTATCATGCCTGCCAGAAATGCCACCAGAAGTGATACCCAGACATTATGTCCGTTCAACATCATCAGAATACAGACCGCACCGCCGGTACACATCGTTCCGTCCACCGTCAGATCCGCCAGATCCAGGATGCGGTAGGTCAGGTACACTCCAATAGCCATGATCCCCCAGATCAAACCCTGCGCGCAAGCACCCGGCAAGGCGTTTAACAGATTTACGATATTCACAATTCCTTCCTCCTCTGAATAGGTACTAAGAACATCCAGAAAGTATTATAACAAAAAGCGACAGAAAAGAGAAGTCCTTTCTGCCGCTCTGCATCACAATTCCTTATGTTTTCCTGAAGTTACCTTACTCGGCTGCAATCGCCTCATAACCATCGGGAATGGTGATCCCCAACTCCTCACAGATTACTGTGTTATACTTCTTAGTAACCTGAGGAGCAAACTCAACAGGCATAGTAGAAACATCTTTGCCGTTTACGAGAATCTCATAAGCCATCTTACCGGTTGCATATCCAAGATCATAGTAGCTGATGGACAAAGTTGCCACGCCACAACCTTTACAGATACCCTCCTCACTTGCAATAATGGGAACACCTGCGGGACGGCAGATATTGTCGATCACCTCGGTAGCGGAAGCCGCAGTGTTGTCGGTGGGGATATAGAGCACATCACTCTCAGCAGAAGCAGTGGTCACTACTGCTGCAATGTCATTGGAATCTGCAAAAGTGTAACGTTTGCAGGTGTAGCCAAGATCTTTCAGTGCAGCTTCCACTACATTTACCTGATACTCGGAGTTAGGCTCTGCGGAACAGTACAGCAGACCAACGCTTTCTGCGTCCGGGAACAGTTCGTTCAGCATTGCTGCCTGCTCCTTCAGAGGAGCCAGATCGGAAGTTCCGGAAATGTTGGTGCCGGTGGTACCGGTCCAGTTGTCAATCTCCAGCGCGGTCGCATAGTCAGTGATGGAAGTTCCCAGGATCGGGATCTCGTTAGTCGCCGCTGCCGCTGACTGAAGGGGTGCGGTTGCGTTTGCAAGGATCAGATCCACATCGGATGACACAAACTGGTTGACAATGGTCGCACAGGTTGCGGAATCTCCGGAAGCATTCTGTAGATCAAATACCACTTTGTCACCCAGAAGCTCAGTCAGAGCATCCTGAAAGCCCTGTGTAGCCGCATCCAGTGCTTCGTGCTGTACCAGCTGACAGATACCAACATGGTACACAGTGTCTCCTCCGGCATTCTCGCTGGGATCCGTGCTTGCTGCGTTGGCCTCAGTGTTTGCCTGAGCGCCTGTGGTACTCTCGCCGCCGGAAGGGGTATTGTCGTTGCCGCAGCCGGTGAGCGTCATTGCTGTCATGGCCATAACCATAGCAATCGCTGCCAATTTTTTCATAATAATTTCCTCCTTGTTTAATGTACATAAAAAAGTCTGATCCAAGACTTTCAAACACAAATATACACCGAAGGTTCTGCTTAGTCAAGTTGTTTTTGGGTCGCTCATTGCCGTTTTGGAACAATATGGTCCTCGTCCTTGTAGATATGACCTGCCGGGATCACTCCCCTGACACAGGAGGTAGGATAAACATTGCTGTCCCTTCCAATGATCGTGCCGGGGTTTAGGACGCTGTTACAGCCAACCTCCACCCTGTCGCCCAACATGGCTCCCATCTTTTTCAGGCCGGTCTCAACAAAAATGCCCTCGCCTTTTACCACCACAAGCGTCTTGTCGCTCTTTACGTTGGAGGTGATGGAGCCGGCTCCCATGTGGGATCTGTAGCCAAGAACACTGTCCCCCACATAGTTATAGTGGGGCACCTGAACCTTGTTGAACAGCACCACATTTTTCAGTTCCGTAGAGTTACCCACTACAGCACCCTTTCCCACAATAGCACTCCCACGGACGAATGCACAATGGCGTATCTCCGCCTCCTCATCGATGATCAGAGGACCATTCAGGCAGGCGGTAGTTGCTATCTTGGCGCTCTTTGCCACCCAGATATCCTCCCCTCTCTTCTCGTAAATATCCGTTGAAAGCTTTGGACCAAGTTCCAAGATAAAATCGTGGATCCGGGGTAACACCTCCCATGGGTAGGTCACTCCCTGAAACAATTCTCCTGCGATCGTTTCCCGCAGATCGTACAGATCGGTAATCGTGATGTTCGCCATATCAAATATTCCCTTTCTTTGCTCTTTTTTCATAGTCTTCTGATTCATTCCTCATCCTCTGTCCAGAAAGACTCGTCAAACTCCTCGTCATCCTCCGCCTTATACTGTTCCATGCTATTCAAAAAAAGCGAGAAACGCACATAAGCTTCCCTGAGTTCCCGAGCGTTTCCGTGCTCCATGGCATGCTGAAAGAGGGCATACTGGTATTCAATTCCCCTGCGGTATCGGGGATGACACTCCTTGTACAGGCGTTGTGCTTCCTCTATGAGCAGCCGGTTCTGTTCCAACTCGCTGGGGTGGATCGTCATGTCCTGAAGCTGCTTTAAACGCTCTTTAATCTCCGACTCGGACATCTTCATATTTTTATTGACGATCAGCTTGTGGTAGTTCTGCTTATCCTGTGAGATCCTGATATCCAGTATACCGTTGATATCATACAGAAAAGAGACGTTGCAGCTCACCTCACCTCTCGGCTTAGGCGGCACCTCAATAGTCATAGTCTCCAAGAGCAGATTCTCGCTGGCCACCATGCTCTCACCCTGATAGATATGGAAAGCTATTGTTTTCTGAAAATTTTCCGCAGTGTAATATGTCTTCGTATGGCTGCAGGGCAGTGTTTCATTGCGCTCTATGATCGGTGAAAAACGGTCTCCCACAACATCCACTCCCAGCGAGAATGGACAGATGTCGGACAGTACCATGTCCTTGATCTCGCCGCTTCGCATCTTGATAGCTGCGGCAATTCCTACGCCGATGGCAATGCTCTCATCGGGTTGGTCGTCCGTCACTACCTCCGCATCACAAATGCTCCTTATGTACTGCGCCACAATGGGCATCTTGGAAGAGCCTCCCACCAGAATGATCTTGTCAATCTCCTCCCAGCCTGTACCGCTGTCCGTCATCACCTTTCGGATCGGCTTTGTCATGCGCTTGAAAAGCTCTGCGGAGATATGGATCAGCTGCTGGTTGGTCAACTCCATGTGATATTCATTCCCTTGAAGCAGGAATTTTCTGCTGGCGGAGTTTTGCTCGGAGAGGGCAATTTTGAGACTTTCCGCCTCCTTCAGTACGATGGCTTGCTCCTCTGGAGAAAACATATTCTTGGTGAGGTGATTCTCCCGATAGAAATATTCCGCGATAGTCTCGTTGAAATCCTTTCCTCCCAGATAGTTATCTCCCGCCACCGCCTGTATCTCTACCATATTCTCAAAGGCGTCCACCAGAGATACATCCAGAGTTCCGCCGCCAAAATCAAAGATAATAAATTTTTCCATCTCATCGGTGTCAACATGGTGCTTTAAAGCCACCGCTGAGGGCTCGTTGATCATGCGCTCCACCGTGAAACCGGCTAAAATTCCGGCATTTTTTGTGGCACATCTCTTGTCGTCATTAAAATAGGCGGGAACGCTGATGATCGCCTCCGTCACGGGCTCGCCCAGAAACTTTTCCGCATCCTCCTTGATCCTTCTAAGGACAAATGCGGACAACTCCTCCGCCCGATATTTTTTCTTTCCCACTTGATAGACATGATCCGTCCCCATATTCCGCTTAAACTCACGAAATGTCTGCTTCGGCCGGTTGATCAGCATTTCCTTGGCAATTTTGCCCACAAAAACCTCTCCGTCCTCCGAGATACTGACCACGGAAGGAGTCAAATATTCACCGAAAGCATTGGGGATCATCTGAATCTTCCCGTCCTTCCACACCGTCGCAAGACTGTTTGTCGTCCCAAGATCAATTCCTATAATTGCCATTGTATGCACCTTCTTTGCCCAGTGTGTAAGTTCCTACAGGTATCTCTCATACTCTTCCTTCGTCTCATTCAGATACACAGCAGCCAGAATGCTCGGGCCGGTATGGGCTCCAATGGCGCATCCAACCTGGGTCTCCAGCACATCCTTCACATGATAGCGCTCCTTGAGCTGAGTTTTCAAGTGATCGATCGACTCCCTGTCCGTGCCATAGCAGACACCTATCACCTGTCTCTCCAGATTTTTGCCTTTCTCGCCCACCATGTCAATGATCCGCTTCAGGGCCTTTTTATGCCCCCGTACTTTCTCAACCGCTTTCAGTGAACCGTTCTCATCCACGATGATGATGGGCTTGATATCCAGCACGGAGCCTGCCAGAAAGGAGGTACGACTCAAGCGTCCTCCCTTGAACAGATAATCCAGTTCCTGAACGGTGAAGCTGTGCTCCATGTGCTCACAGAAGAAATGCGCTGCCTCGATGATCATCTCTTTTGGCGCTCCGTTCTTCTGCATGGTCAAAAGCCGCTCTACCACCAGACCAAATCCGATGGAAGCGCATTTAGAATCTACAATGGTCATCTGAAAATCGGGAAATTCTTCCTTTACTTCCTCCAGAGCAAGGTTTGCCGCCTGAAAGGTGCCTGCAATACCCGTGGAAAAACAAATGTATAAAACCTCGTCTCCTCGCTCCGCAAAAGGCCGGAAATGTTCCTCAAACATAAACTGGCTGATATGATAGGTCTTGATGTCTTTCCCCTCCGCCTGAATCACATAAAATTCCTCCGGGAAAATGGTCTCTCCGTCAAAATAATCTGTTCCCTCAACGGTTACCGGAGTGGGGATCACGTGAAGCCCATACTCCTTGATCACGCTCCCCGGGACATCGGAAGCAGAGTCCGTAATAATACAAAATGCCATAGTGTGCAGCCTCCTTTATAACATTATCTCTTATAATTGCCCTCTGCGGTGCGAAACATCGTGTATAGTGCACCCTGATTGTTCAGTTGCTTCACCATGTTGGTCCGTCTGGTCACAAAGTCATCCAACTTTTTCATGTACTCTTCGGAAGTGATATCGCCCGACGCCACCATTGTGAGCCCTTTCTCCCAACTGGCTGTCAGTGTGGGATTGAGAAGCGGCTTTATCGAACTGTCCACCACATCGTATATCATCTCCCCCATCAGAGTGGGAGTCAAGACTTGGGTCTTTTTGTTCAGGCTTAAATACTCAATATTTACCAGCTTTTTTAAAATCTCCGCACGCGTGGCGCTGGTGCCAATACCGCTTCCCTTGATCTGTGCCCGAAGCTCCTCATCCTCAATAAACTGACCGGCGTTCTCCATGGTCAGGATGATGCTGCCCGATGTGTAGCGTTTGGGTGGCGAGGTCTCTCCTTCCTTGATCTCGTAGGAGTCCAAAGTCACAGGGTCTCCTTTTTTGAGTGCCGTAAGGAGCTTTACAAACTCGGGATCACACTTTGCTTCCGCCTCCTCAGGATCCTTTTCCTCTTTCCCATCTTCTTTATTTTCTTCCTTTTTCTTCTCCCCCTGCTTTGCGGTAAAAGCTGCCACCTTGAGATACCCTTCCTCCGCCAATACTTTGAAATTGGCAAAGAACTGCTCCTCCTTCACCTTTACACAGAGGGCAAATTTCTGATAGACAGCCGCCGGATAGAAAATACTCAGAAACCTCCTGACGATCAGCTCATACACCTTTGCCTGAGTCGGCGAGATGGAATTTAAATTGCCAAGTCCCTGCCCTGTGGGGATGATGGCATAGTGATCCGTGATCTGCTTGTCATTCACGTAGCGGGTCTTAGCCAGATTCTTGTAGGAACCGCCGTTTAAGATCTCCGTCGCAAACGCTCCCACCGTCCCGTAATTTTTCAATCCCCCAATATTTTTGTGAATCTCCTTGGCCACTGCCGTGGACAGAACTCTTGCATCTGTTCTGGGATAAGTCACCATCTTTTTCTCATACAGCTCCTGAACAATGGTAAGGGTCTGGTCGGGACTGATCTTAAAATATTTGGAGCAGTCATTTTGCAGCTCCGCCAGATTATACAAAAGAGGCGGATTCTTATTTTCCTTCTTCCGCTCAATACTCTCCACCAAGAGATCCCCCACCGGTTCCTCCGAGAGATGGAGGGTCAGCTGTTTTGCGCTTTCCTCCTCCTTGAAGCCGTTCTCCTTATACAGAAGCGAGGATGCGTAATAAGGTGATCCTTCCACCGCCTTCCACTCCCCGGCAAAACTCTTCTCCTGAAGCTTAAAATTTCCGATCACCCGATAAAAAGGAGTCTTTACAAAAGAACGGATCTCGCGCTCCCTGTTCACGACCATTCCCAGCACGCAGGTCATAACACGGCCCACGGAGATCACCGCCCGATCCCGCTTTAAATAGTCTTTCACCGTCCGTCCATACTTTAGCGTGAGTACTCTGGAGAAATTGATTCCCATCAGGTAATCTTCCTTGGCCCGCAGATAGGCTGCATCGCTCAGATGATCATACTCGGACAGATCTTTCGCCTCCTTGATCCCGCGTAAGATCTCTTCCTCTGTCTGGGAATCGATCCAGACCCTCTTGCGCAACTTTCCCTTCACACCCGACATCTGTTCCACCAGACGGTAGATATATTCTCCCTCCCGCCCGGAGTCGGTGCACACGTAGATAGTATCCACATCCTCACGGTTTAAGAGACTGCTGACCGTTAAAAACTGCTTCTTCGCACTCTCTATGACCTCGTATTTAAACACGTCGGGGATAAAGGGAATCGTGTCAAAACTCCACCTTCTATATTTCTCATCGTAAACCTCCGGGTAACTCATGGTCACCAGATGCCCCACACACCATGTAATAATGGCAGTATCCGCCTCCATATAACCGTCCTTCGATCTCATATTCAGTTTCAGTGCGCTTGCAAACTCTCTCGCCACACTGGGTTTCTCTGCGATAAATAAATCCTTGCCCACAAAATGCCATCCTTATTTATTAAATTCCTCTGTTATACTCTTGAGCTCCACATTTCCTTTCGCAGCTTTCCTGCGCAGCTCATTCGCAAAACCGGTCTCACTGAACAGACAGGCCCTATCCACTTGTACTCCGGCCTTTTTGGCGTAGGAAATAAGCTTCTTGTAATCCCCGTCGTCAAGGATCCGGTCGTAGACGCACAGCGCCGCCAGCCTCCGGTTCTCGCCGTCCACCGCCACAATATCCAAATGTGCGCCTTTTCCCACCCACTCTGTGGCAGAGACACCATCCGGCAACTCTTCTTCACAGACTTGCCTGCAGATCTGCCCATAGGCGGTATCAATATAGGAAGGAAGTTCTCCCGCCACTCTTTTCGCATAAAAATCTTCCGGTGACAGCTCCTCCAAGAGACTCAGATTGGGAAACAGAAAACGGAAATAAAACCGCACATAGGGGGTTTTTATACGATAGATTCCGGCGTACACTTTCTCCACCAGATCCAACTCCATAAGATTTTTCAGATAGACACTGATCTTGGCTCTGGAAAAACCTGTGTGCAGATAGATATCGTTTAGTTTGGCACTTCCTCCGGCAATCGCACCTAATATGGTACTGTAAACTGCCGGCTCCCTGAGTTCCTCCGTCAGATAGACTCTCATCTCCCCGTACAGGCGGCTCTCCCTGGACAGAATATGACGGATCAGATTCTCCTCGGCGGACAGCGTCTCATCAAAGCTCTTCCACAGACCGGGGATCCCTCCCAACACGGCGTAGTTTTGGATGGCATCCCTCGCGGAAAAACCCGGAAAGATCATTCTCATCTCCCCAAAAGGAAGCTCTCGCACTTTCAAAAAACCATTGATATAGGCGGCATTTCCACCGATGCGGCTGACCAGATGATTCTCCACCCATCCGGATGCAGAGCTTACCAGCACGATCATCACAGGTCTGCTCAAACGTCTATAGTTCAAGAAATTAACCAGCTCCCCGAAAAACTCCCGCTCCCCTTTGACCAGATACTGAAATTCATCCAGGATCAAAAGCTGTTTCTCCGTTTTCTCCGGCAGTACCGCCGCGAGAAGATCACTGTATTCCGGATATTCCGAAACGGGCAGACCGCTCTCTCTGAGCTCTCTCGCCCACTGAAAACACTGCTCCCTGCCGGAGCATGCTCTGGCAGCATAATATATACTTTTCCGACCTTCTGCAAACTCCCGGAGTAGTCTGGTCTTACCCACACCTTTTGCGCCGTAGACCACAAGGATCTGACTACCTTCACTCTCGTAGTGCCGTTCAAGAAGCTGAAGTTCCTCTCCTCGTCCAATAAACATAGGTACCTCTTTTATAGTCTTTTTAACAGATTCTCAATCTCCTCCGGAGATTGGGGTTTCCCCAGCAGATAACCCTGTATCACGTCACAGCCGACCTGCTGCAGATAGTCAAGTTGCTCCTCATGCTCCACACCCTCCGCAATGGACTCAAAACCAAGGGTTTTCACCATATTGATAATAGACTCTGTAATGATTCTGGTGGCGGAATCCGTGAGCACGGTATCAATAAAGGATTTATCAATCTTTAATGTGTCAATGGGCAGCTTTTTCAAATAGGACAGAGAGGAAAAACCCGTTCCAAAGTCGTCCAGAGAGATGCGAATGCCACAATCCCGAAGCTGTCTTAACTTGGCAGAAACCCCCTCAAAATCGTCGATCAGAATGCTCTCCGTGATCTCCAGCTCAATCTGGGTGGGATGCACGTGATATTTCTCTAAAAGACTGAGAAGAAAGGACACAAAATTATCCTTGCCGTACTGCAGCGCTGAGATATTGATGGACATGACAAAGTGTACGCCATACTGTTCACTCCACTGGGCATACTGCTTGATGCTCTGCTCTACCACCCAGTTACCAATGGGAATAATAGCACCGTTTTTCTCCGCAATAGGGATGAAAGTCGCCGGGCTGATCATATGGTCGTCTCCATCCTTCCAGCGGACAAGCGCCTCCATACCGCGAAGCTTTCTAGTGCCTGTAAAGTACTGGGGCTGGAAGTACATAATAAAATTATTTTGGAACACCGCTTCCCTCAGCTTGTTCTCAATCTCCACAGTGTGAATAAACTCGTTCAATATAGGAGTGTCAAAATATTGGATAGTGTCTTTTCCAAGGCCCTTACCTTTGAACATAACAATCTCCGCACAGTTGATCAGTTCCAGAGCGGAGGTTGATGCCTCCGGATACTCTGCAACGCCCACGCTCACCGTGATCGGGACCGACTGTCCGCTGCTTAACACAAAGGGTTCTTGTGTGCGCTTGTGAATCTGCTTGTGGATATGCTCCACACTGCGGCTTCCCACCGGATCATAGATCGCCATACAATACACGTCGCTGCTCATATGGCAGACGATCACCTGATCACCCTCAAAACTTTTTAAGAAGCTCCCAAACTGCTGTACCAGTTCGTCCCCCACCACCATTCCGAGACCATCATTCACCTTCTTGAAATCATCAATATCGATGAGCATCACGCTGACAATATTCTTAGCCTCCTCCGCCTTGCGGAGAAGATCACCCAGAAGCCGCACAAAATAATTGCGGTTGTACAGGCCGGTCATCCCATCGTAATAGGCCATATACGCCAGCTCATCGCTCTGGGTCTTCAGCTTGGAAATATTTTCGACGCAGACCACTTTGTCCGTGGGACGATGATCCTCATCATAGATAACATTCACCAAAAAGCGCATCCATCTTCTTCTGTCTTTCATCATACACTCTACGGTAGCACTGGTCTTCTTTGTCTTTTCCACAAACAGAGCGTCCCTTAATGGCATGATGTAGGTCTCCTCCACCGCGTCAAACAATAGGGGAATATCCTTGACCTCTGTCACCTCAAAATCAAAAAAGTCATCCCATTTACCCAATGTCGCGATTTCATCCCGGTCAAAAGCATAATACAGGAACGCATTATCGACCGAGTCACAGATCAGTCGATACATGCGCTCCTTTGCATTTAATTTCTGGTTCATCGCTTTCAACAAGTCTAATTGATAGCACAGCTCACTCATAATAAAATAATCTCCCAATACATTATCTGTCTGCTATCTTATGTCAATCTTTTATTTCTTGGTGATGTAGCCCGCAGCCTTCAAAAGCTCTGCACAGAGCACGGCACCCCCTGCCGCACCTCTCACCGTGTTGTGGGACAATCCCACAAACTTATAATCAAAGAGTGTATCCTCCCTCAGACGTCCCACGCTGATGCCCATGCCATTCTCAAAGTCCACATCCAGAGCAACCTGAGGTCTGTTGTCCTCCTCCAGATACTGGATAAACTGCTTCGGTGCGCTGGGAAGTCCAAGTCGCTGAGGCTCCCCGCTGTAGGAGCGAAGTTTCTCGATCAATTGCTCTTTGGCAGGCTTATTCTTAAAGTTGACAAACACTGCTGCGGTGTGACCGTTCAGCACCGGTACACGGATACACTGACAGGTGATCAGGGGCGCTGTTGCAGGAACAATAACTCCGTCCTGAATGGTACCCCAGATGCGCAGAGGCTCCTTCTCGCTCTTTTCCTCCTCGCCGCCGATGTAGGGAATAATATTTCCCACCATCTCCGGCCAGTCCTTAAAGGTCTTCCCGGCTCCGGAGATTGCCTGATAGGTGGTAGCCACAACCTGTGTCGGCTCAAACTCTTTCCACGCGTTTAATACGGGCGCATAACTCTGAATGGAACAGTTGGGCTTTACCGCAACAAAACCTCTGGAAGTGCCGAGACGCTTCCTCTGGAACGCGATCACATTCATGTGCTCCGGATTGATCTCAGGCACCATCATGGGCACATCGGGGGTCCATCTGTGAGCACTGTTGTTGGACACCACAGGTGTCTCCGCCTTAGCGTAATCCTCCTCAATCTTCTTGATCTCCTCCTTGGTCATGTCCACCGCGCTGAACACAAAATCCACCTGACCGACAACCTGCTCCACCTCGTTCACGTTCATCACCACAAGCTTCTTCACGGCTTCCGGCATGGGCGTGTCCATCTTCCAGCGATCGCCCACGGCCTCCTCGTATGTCTTGCCTGCGGAACGGGGACTCGCTGCGATGGTGGTCACCTCAAACCAAGGGTGATCCTCCAAAAGTGCGATGAATCTCTGCCCTACCATACCTGTTCCGCCCAAAATACCAACCTTTAACTTATCACTCATAACATCCTCTCCTTCTGCCGCCTGTGCAGCTCTTTTCTTTTTTGTATTTACTCCTCATGGTCTTCTGTCAGATCTTTCCCCGCCAGATAGGTTTTATGCTGCTCGATCACCTGCTTCATGGCCTTTGATCCGGGTCCTCCGGTGGTAAGCCGCTTCTCCACACAAGTCTTCAAGGACACCGCATCGTAGATATCCGGACCAAATTTATCGCTGATTGCCTGAAGTTCTTCTAAACTTAGGCGCTCGATGGAGGTCTCTTTTTCAATACAATAGAGCACCAACTTCCCTATGATGCCGTGGGCATCCCGGAAAGGCACTCCTCTTCCCACCAGATAGTCTGCGGCATCCGTGGCGTTGGTAAAACCGTTCATGGCGCTTTTCTCCATGCGTTCCTTATGAAACCGCATGGTGCGGAGCATTCCTGTGAACAGATTCAGGCAGTCCTGAACCGTGTCCATGGCATCAAAGGTCATCTCCTTGTCCTCCTGCATATCCTTATTATAGGCAAGAGGGATTCCTTTCATGGTAGTCAAAAGTGAGACCAGCGCCCCGTAGACACGTCCGGTCTTACCCCTCACAAGCTCTGCGATATCCGGATTCTTCTTCTGGGGCATAATGCTGCTTCCGGTGGAATAGGCGTCATCGATCTCCACAAACTGGTACTCGTTGGAATTCCAGATGATGATCTCCTCCGAAAAACGGCTTAAATGCATCATAATAGTGGACAGCGCTGACAGAAACTCGATCAGATAATCTCTGTCCGCCACCGAGTCGATACTGTTTAACGTAGGCCCCTCAAAACCCAGCAGAGACGCGGTATAGTTTCGATCCAGCGGGTAAGTGGTTCCGGCCAGTGCTCCCGCACCCAGCGGGCAATAATTCATGCGGTAGAAAATATCCTTCAATCTCCCTCTGTCCCGCTTGAACATCTCAAAGTACGCCCCGTAGTGATGAGCCAACGTGATGGGCTGTGCTTTCTGCAAATGGGTAAAGCCCGGCATATAGGTCTCCAGATTCTGCTCCATAGTGTCCAGAATAACCTTTAAAAGCTCTTTTAATAAAGTGTCAGTGACGATCACCTGCTCCCTGGTGTACAGGCGCATATCCAGCGCCACCTGATCATTGCGGCTCCTGCCGGTGTGAAGTTTCTTGCCGGCCTCACCGATACGTTCGATTAAATTGGCCTCCACAAAACTGTGTACATCCTCGCAGGACAAGTCAACGACAAGCTTCCCATCTTCCACATCCCTCTCAATACCAGTCAGCCCCTTTACGATGGCATCCTTCTCCTCTATGGTGAGGATCCCCTGCTTGGCCAGCATAACCACATGGGCGATACTGCCCTCTATATCCTGATGAAGCAATCTTTTGTCAAAGCTTATGGACGCGTTGAAATCGTAGACCATCCGGTCCGTCTCCTTGGTGAAGCGTCCACCCCATAACTGTGCCATAACATGTCTCCTATTTCTTCATTCTTGAAACTTTAAAACTAGATTTGATATTACCACAAAACAAGCCTGATTGCAATATTGTGGCAAACACCTTTTTGCCGATTCTGACATACTATAAGTTAAATATTGCTTTTACGCGTAAAAGAGGTTGTGTTTTACTATGCGGAATCTACTGGAATTGAAAGATATCGGCTACTCCTACCACAGTCTCCACGGCGAGACAAAGGCCATTGAAAACATTTCCTTCGGCGTAGGCGTCGGTGAGTTTGTGGCTGTGGTAGGCCCCAGCGGATGCGGAAAATCAACTCTTCTCTCCATTATCGCAGGACTTCTCGCACCGGAGCAGGGCACGATCACGGTCAACAATCCCGACGGCTCTCTCCGCTATCCCCGTGTCGGATATATGTTACAGCGCGACCATCTCTTTGAGTGGCGAAGCGTCTATAAAAATGTCGTTCTGGGGCTGGAAATTAACCATATGATGACCGAGGAGCGTCTGGAATATGTAAATCAGCTCCTCCGCGACTACGGTCTGGATGTCTTCCGGAACAAGCGCCCCAGCGAGCTGTCAGGCGGCATGAAGCAGCGTGCAGCACTCATCCGCACCCTGGCCTTAAACCCGGAACTGCTCCTTCTGGATGAGCCCTTCAGCGCTTTGGATTACCAGACCAGACTCATGGTGTCCGCCGATATCTGCCATCTGATCCGAGCCACCGGCAAGACCATGATCATCATCACACACGATCTGGCTGAGGCCATCAGTTTGGCAGACCGGGTCATCGTTCTGTCCGGCAGACCTGCACGCATCAAGCGTGATCTGCCCATTCATCTGACGCTTAGCGGTGATGATTCGCTGGCCGCACGCAACGCCCCGGAGTTCAACCAATACTTCAATACGCTTTGGGAGGCTTTGACCAGTGAAGATCAATAAAGAACCCCTTACCAATCAGGAAAAATATATGAAAAAGCACCGACATCACCACGCGCAGATCGCAATCCTGCGCCTCCTATTATTTGTACTTTTTCTCCTTTTGTGGGAAGTCAGCGCGGACAGAAAGTGGATTGACAGTTTCTTTTTCTCCAGCCCAAGCCGTGTGGTAAGACAGATCATCAAGCTCAGTCTGGATCACTCTATCTTCCTCCATGTGGGCATCACGCTGGTTGAGACGATCCTCAGTTTCCTTCTGGTGTTCCTCATCAGTCTGATCGTCGCCACTGCCCTCTGGTACTCCACCAGGCTCTCCGAGGTGCTGGAACCCTATCTGGTCATCCTGAACAGTCTGCCCAAATCAGCTTTGGCGCCCCTTTTTATCGTGTGGCTTGGCACCGGCACCAAGACGATCATCGTTGCCGGTATCTCTGTTGCATTGTTCGGCTCTATCATTAGCTTTTACACCGGATTCAAACAGTGTGATCCTGAAAAAGTGACCTTAATATACACCCTGGGCGGCCACAGAAAGGAAGCCTTTGGCAAGGTCGTTCTTCCTAACTCCATCCCCATCCTGATCAGCACCACCAAGGTCAACATCGGTCTGGCTCTGGTAGGGGTTATCATCGGGGAATTCCTGGCGGCAAGACGAGGTCTCGGATATCTCATTATCTACGGCTCACAGGTCTTCCAGCTGGATCTTGTGATAACCAGTATCCTGATCCTGTGCATTATTGCCATGGGGCTCTACAAGGGGATCCAGATGGTGGAACATCACATCCGCAAGCAGATGAAAGCCTAAAAGGTTTAAAATAAAAGCCACAGGTCGTAATCGACCTGCGGCCTACATAGCAAAAGCTGAAAATGGGACTCGAACCCACGACCCCTTCATTACGAGTGAAGTGCTCTACC
>JAFLRM010000022.1 GCA_022511465.1 Acetatifactor sp.
TGCTGGCAGGCTGCTACATAAGCGATGACGTCATGCAGCGGGTAGTGGAGTTCAACCGAAACAGTGACCAATACCGCATTATAGTACAGAATGTGGAAGAATATGATTCCGAGGAAGAGCTTGCGGCGGGCATCGCAGCGATGACAAACAGTGTCTTTTCGGGCAACATGCCTGACATACTGGTCACTGACGGCCTGCCTGTGGAAACCTATGCCGCACGGGGACTTTTGGCAGATATCGGGGAACTCATCGCAAAGGATGAGGAACTTTCCCAAACCGATTTCCTGCAGAACGTGTTTGAAGCCTATTCCATGGATGGGAAACTGTATTACGTTATTCCCTGTTTCCACGTGGACACCATGATAGGGGCATCCTCCGTCGTGGGGGACAGAACATCATGGACCTTCGCCGATGCAGTGCAGCTGCTTAAGACCCTGCCGGAAGAGACAAACCTGATTCCGGAGCCCAGCCGCTCCTCCTTCCTCTTTACCATGATGGCGTATTGCGGCGGCAGTTTCGTTGACACCGGCGCAGGAAAATGCAACTTCCAATCCCGGAATTTCCTTGATCTCTTAGAATATGCCAAATCCCTCCCCGAAGAGCTGGATGCAGATTCTTACGGAGAAGATTATTGGAGGAACTACGAAGCACAGTACCGGGAAGGCAGGACACTTCTCGCCGGCATGCCTATCAGCAGCTTTGAGGGTATTGATTACTATGTAAACGGCATCTTTGGAGAGGAAATTTCCTATATCGGCTTTCCCATGGACGAAGGTTCCGGTTCTTATATCCGAGCGGAGGAAGCCTATGCCATTTCCGCCCGTTGCGACCATATCGAAGGGGCATGGGAATTTCTGCGGTATTATCTGACGGATGACTATCAGTCCGGCCTTCATTTTGGACTTCCGGTACAGAAAAAAGTTTTTATCGAAAATTCCAGATCAGCCTTAAACGGGTTCCAGAATGATTCTATCGACGAGGAATCCGCTGGCCCGAAACCTATGACGGAGAAACAGCTTGAAAAACTGGTGACATTTCTTCTTTCGGTAAACCGCCGCTATGTAGAGATCAAAGAAATCATGGATATCGTGAGTGAAGAAACAGAAGCTTTCTTCGCCGGAGACAAAACGGCAGAGGAAACCGCAAATGTCATCCAGAACAGGGTGCAGCTCTATCTGGATACGAACATGAAATAATGTCCGCAAAGGGCAGAGTCAAGTGGCCGGACAAGCATATGCCCAGCTTGCTTGAGCAGATGCTTATTCGGACATTTGGTGAGCGAAGCGAACCCGAAAAAACTTTGGTTTTTCGGGTCTCTGCCCGTAAATTGCGGTAACATGGTATAATGATACTTAGGAAACAAAAAGGAAGGAAAAGCTTATGGAAGATACCGAAATCATTACTTTGCTCTGGCAGCGCAGGGAATCTGCCCTGGATGAGATCACACGCCGGTATGGTAGACTTATGAAAAATTTTGCAGGACGAATCCTTCCCACGGTGCAGGATGTCGAGGAATGCGTCAATGATACCTTGCTGGACATCTGGAATACTGTTCCCCCAAAACGTCCCACATCGATTGCCTCCTATGCCGTCATGCTGACCAGGCGGCGATCCATAGACCGTCTCCGATGCCTGACGGCCAAAAAGCGGGGCGGAGGCGTCTACCTGGTTGCCCTGGATGAGCTGGAGGACTGCATTCCCGGAGGTGCCACATTTGATGAAGATGCAGACGAACTGCGGCAAGCCATAAACGGTTTCCTCGCCGGACTGTCTGCCGAGGAACGAATCCTCTTCATGGGACGCTACTTCGCCCTTGAATCTATAGAATCACTGGCAGAAAGCAACCGGGTGACGAAAAACACCATAAATATTCGCCTCTCCAGAATGCGGAAGAAGCTGAAAAAACATCTGACGGAAAGGGGGATTTTCATATGAGTGGAAAAATGAACGAACAACTGCTGAATATCATGGGAAGCGTGGATGAAGAGTACATACTGGAATATATCGACGCACAGACAAAGACACGCAGATCTAAAGGGACCAGAATGCGTTTCAGCATCGCTTTGGCTGCTGCCATGGTACTCATCATCGGCACGGTCAGTATCGCCGCCGCCCCGGTAATCGGCCACTTCCTTACCAATCTGGCAAATGCGAACCGCGTCGTCATGCAGAATTTTGACGATATTGAAGCCACCTATGCTGTCCGCATAGATGACACGCAGGAATGCAACGGGGTGATCGGTACGCTGAACAATGCAGTAGTGGAGGATCATCGTATCCTGCTGTGCTACACCTTTGACTGGAGCGGTCTGGAAGAGGCCAAGGATGGCTCTTTCCACACTTATTTCCTGCCATGGTTTTTCTACATCACAGAAGGGAATACAGAGATCATCCAGTCAGAATACATGGATGGACTCTATATAGAGGGCTATGATGACGATACGACAGAAGAAACGAAAGCGACCTACCTATACTGCATCGATCTAAATGGTGTGGAGGGTCTGGACCTGATGGAAAAGGAACTGACTGTGAAGCTGCTCTATGAACCGGGCGGCGAAGGATTTACCAGCACCTTTACCCCCATATCCTGCTTTACGGACAGAAGTTTTAACATCGGCAAAACTTATTCATTTGGGGATCACAAAATCTCGCTGGAGCGGGTTGAGGAATCCGCCCTTTATGTGACGCTGTTCATCGACTGCAACACCATTGGGCATAACGGGGATGATTATCAGTTCGTCCTGTCTGATGAGCTGGGCAATGATTATACCGCTTATCCAAACAGGGACAATGACACATACGGCTACTGGTTCATCAAGCCGCAAGAGGTAGGCGCGCAACTGACTCTGAAGGTAATCCGTAGTAAGATGGAAAAAACCCCCTATGGTGAAATTATTGACGACAGTTATGAAGTGTTATATGAGATTCCCATTGAACTGAAAAATTCCTGAATTTTCTTATGAAGCATCGAACCCCTTAGAACCCAAAACGGGGCTAAAGGGGTTCAGCTTCCTTCTATAACACCCTTATTCTGTTTACAGCCAACTATCATTGAACCCTGATACTTTGACCTATACGAAGAATGTTGGGATCGCGGATTTCAGGATTCAGATTCAAAACCTCTCTCAAGCTTATGCCGTATCTGTTGGCAATGCCTGAGAGTGTATCACCTTTTACAGCAACATACTTACCGCCTGCCGGCACCATTCTCTCGTTAGGTTTTATATTCGTAACAGTGACAAGATAATTCGCGCCGTTAACAATGGGAAACATCGCTTGGCCGTCCCCGTGAATCACATAGGCACTCACATATTCAAGCTGACCGCTAACTTCATTATAGTGGTACAGATTGGCAAACTTACCTCCATTCTCACTGCCCAGCGCCCAGTGCATATTTACTACACCGCCGAAAGCGCTGCGGCTTGTCATGCCGATCTCCTTAAACAGCAATGCGTTTGCTGTCTTCTGAGCCGTCAGCTCCTGCGGAATAATATCTTCCCCCACAACTACTCTCAGATCCAGACCACTGTTTAGCATTGCTTTTGTCACGTTATCCCTGGTAATTGAGAAAGCCATGCCGTTGCCGGTATGCAGCGCCAGAGTGGTACCACTGTCTTTTACAGACTGAAGTACATCCTGGGGCACCTCAATGTTCTCGCCGACTACCACATTAAAGTTTTGCTCAGTGGCAGCAGCCAGACCGGCGGAAATATACTGCCTTACCTCCGCTGCTCCGATATCCAAGACACGGCTTGTGGATGTGGACTCAGAGGCTTCTGCCCGCGCCATTGTCTGTGAAAACAGTCCTGCTAACAGGGGCAGCACCAGCAGCAGACAACGAAGGTCTGTTTTTCTTTTTCTATTCATAAAATATTTCTCCTTTCCTCTACATGTTAAGTGACAATAGTATCGCAAAGAAACATGCAAATTATACGAGAAATATTTACCAAAACAGTGTATATCTAAGTATTCCTTTTGCAGAAAACCATGATCTTGGTTCGACTGCTTTTTTACATTCCACAGAACACAGGCCAAGACTATCACAGCAATTTTACACTTTGCCAGAACACATTAAAAAAGAACAAATTAAAATAATAAAATAAATCTGTAAGACCGGCAGGCAAAATGAGAGAAAAATGCACGTTCTAAATAGATAAAAGAAATAAAACTGCAAGTAGAATATTAAAATACATCAATAAAAGCCATAAATATCATCCTTGTAAAAACTCTTTTTTGGTGTTAGCATAAAACAATCGAAAGAGAGGAGTAATAAATATGAGTAACGTAAATTTCAGTGAAAAGTATGGAAAAACTTATTTTATGCCGCCGGAGGTTACCTACGACTGGGTGAAGAAAGATACCATTGAAAAAGCGCCCATCTGGTGCAGCGTGGACCTGCGGGACGGCAATCAGGCCTTGGTGGAGCCTATGGGACTGGAGGAAAAGCTGGAATTTTTCAAACTTCTCGTGGAGATTGGCTTCAAGGAGATTGAGGTGGGCTTTCCCGCTTCCTCCGACACAGAATATAATTTTATCCGCGCGTTGATCGAGCGCAATATGATTCCCGAGGACGTGACCATTCAGGTATTGACTCAAGCCAGAGAACACATTATCCGCAAGACCTTTGAGGCGGTGAAAGGTGCGCCCCGGGCGGTGATCCATCTGTACAACTCCACTTCCGTGGAACAGAGAGAGCAGGTATTCCGCAAAGATAAAGCTGCCATCAAAAAGCTGGCAGTGGACGGAGCGGCTCTTTTGAAAAAGCTGGCAGACGAGACGGACGGCAATTTTATGTTTGAGTACAGCCCGGAGAGCTTTTCCCAGACGGAGGTGGATTACGCACTGGAGGTTTGTAACGCCGTGCTGGATGTGTGGCAGCCAACGCCGGAGCGTAAGGCGATCATCAACCTGCCCACCACCGTTCAGGTGGCGATGCCCCACGTCTTTGCCTGTCAAGTGGAATATATGCACAAACACATGAAATATCGGGAAAACGTGGTGCTCAGCGTTCACCCTCACAATGACAGAGGCTGTGGGATCAGCGACGCGGAGTTTGGTATTCTGGCAGGTGCAGACCGCGTGGAGGGTACTCTCTTCGGAAATGGAGAGCGCACCGGCAATGTGGATCTGGTGACAGTAGCCATGAATATGGCTTGTCACGGAGTGGACAGCGGACTTAATTTTTCCCACATTATGGAAATTCGGGAAGCCTATGAGCGTTTTACGGGTATGAAGGTGCATGAGCGCACACCCTACGCCGGGGATTTGGTGTTTACTGCCTTTTCCGGTTCCCATCAGGACGCTATCAGTAAGGGTATGAACTGGCTGAAAGAAGGCAAGAGCGGCAAGCGTTGGGATGTGCCCTATCTGCCTATCGATCCCGCGGACGTAGGTAGAGAGTACGAGTCGGATGTGATCCGTATCAACAGCGTCTCCGGAAAGGGCGGCGTGGCGTTTGTGCTGAAGCAACAATTTGGGTTCTCCCTGCCGGTTGCCATGAAGGAGGAAGTGGGATATCTGGTGAAGGGGGTCTCCGACAGACGTCATCAGGAACTGCTTCCCAAGGAAATTTTTGCGATCTTTGAGGAAAATTATATTCATCCCAGAATGGTCTTTGGGATCCCGGAGTGTCATTTCAAACAACAGAACGGAATTCAGGCGGAAGTGACCATCGAACAGAATGGACAGCGCAGAGTGATCAACACCCAGGGCAACGGCCGTCTGGACGCAGTGAGCAATGGGATCAAAACCTTCTTTGGAATCAATTATGAACTGTCCGTGTATGAGGAGCACGCGATCTCCAAGTCCTCCGCCTCTAGGGCGGCCGCCTATGTGGGGATCATGCAGGGCGAAACGCTTTACTGGGGAGTGGGAGTGGATGAGGATATCATCAAGGCGTCCATCGCAGCGTTAGTGTCCGCTGCCAACAAGCTGGCCGTGGAGCAGCATATCACGGAAGGGCGCGAGGAGAGGGTGGTGGAAATCATCAGTTACATTCAGAAACATTATGAGGATGTAACTTTAGATACTCTCGCTGAAGAGTTTCACTTGTCGAGCCCCTATCTCTCCAAGTATATTAAAGATAAATCAGGCATGACATTTCAGGAAGTGGTGAAGAACGCCCGTATGAAGAAGGCCAGAACACTCCTTAGGGAGACCAGCCAGAGCGTGGAGACTGTGGCCGCCAACGTGGGCTATGAAAATGTGGAGCACTTCAATCGGTTGTTCAAGAAATCCTACGGCATAACGCCGGTACAGTATCGAAAAGGGGCGGTTTGATCCGCCCCTTTTAAAACTAGCTGTTCTTCTGTAATTTCCTTACAAGATATACAAACTCATCTTTATATTCATCCGCATCGGTATCAACCTGCTTTAACAGCTTTCTTATATTTTCAAAGGAGGCATCCCCCTTGTATTCGCTGTCGCGGATAAGAAGTCCAAACTCTGCTACAGCTGCCGCAAAGTAAAAGTCCTCTGTGGGCCGCGCCATATAAGCATCCTCTGTCACAGGGTAGGAGCAAAGCTTGCTCGCGTCGGACTCCGGATCTTTATAGCGGATATTCAGATTCAGCCATTCACCGTTTTCCACTCCGGCGTTTCCTTGATTCGCCTGATATCTCAATTCCGCCTGCGGTATCTTCTGCGCGGAGCCCACAGGTATGATCTCATAGAGAGCGGTTACCATGTGGCCTGCCCCGATTTCACCGGCATCCTTTTTATCGTCATCAAAATCTTCTGTCTGCAACATTCTGTTCTCATATCCCAGCAGCCGATAACCCGCTACATACGCCGGATTAAACTCCACCTGAAGCTTTACATCCTTTGCCACCGTCACAAGGGTGGCGCCCATTTGCTCCACAAGCACCTTTTTTGCCTCATTTAGAGAGTCAATGTAAGCATAGTTCCCATTCCCTTTGTCGGCCAGAGTTTCCATCTTATTGTCCTTGATGTTGCCGGTCCCAAAGCCAAGCACGGACAAAAACACACCGGATTCCTTCTTTTCCGTAATTAGCTTCTCCAATGCGCTCTCGCTGGTGACACCCACGTTTAAATCACCGTCCGTTGCGAGGATAACTCTGTTATTTCCGCCTTCAATAAAATATTTCTCAGCGAGCCGGTATGCTGTTTCGATGCCGTCCGCACCGTTTGTAGAACCGCCTGCTTCCAGAGATTCCAGTGCGTCTATGATCGTGGACTTCTCATCGCCGCTTACTCCCTTCAAAACCACCTTGTCGGAGCCGGCATATGTCACAATAGATACCCGATCTTTCTCGGTCAGCTCCTCCACAAGCAGTGCAAACGATTTCTGGAGAAGCGGCAGCTTGTCGTCACTGTACATGGAACCGGACACATCCAGCAAAAACACGAGATTTGAGTCGGGAGCCTCGCTGAGATCGATCTCTTCCGTCTTCAAACCTATCTGCAAGAGCTTTGCATCCTCATTCCAGGGACAGTCACCTATGACGGTGGTCACACCAAAAGGCTCCTCTCCATCCGGCAAATTGTAATCATAGGAAAAATAATTCAGCATTTCCTCAATGCGAACCGCACCTGCCGGAATATCCTCCAGATTGTAACCACTTTCGATCATACGGCGCAGATTACTGTAAGATGCTGTGTCAACATCAACGGAGAAAGTGGAAAGAGGCGAGTTTGCCACGGATTGATATCCGATTTCCCCGATGCTGTTGTACTCCTCCGTGTTCCAGTCTTCACCGGGAGTGTCAACATATACGTCTGTCGCGACCCAGCCGGCAGAGCCGGAATCATAGGCGGCTCCATTATAGGATCCGCCACCCTCATATTGAGCCGAAGCACTATTACTTCGACCTCCGCCACTGCTTCCACACCCGAAAAGTGACGCGCTCGTCACAATTGCACCCAACAAAACTGCCCAAATCTTTTTCTTTTTCATAATAATCCCCATCCTTTCCGGCTGCAGAAAATTCCTCAGCCCAACAAGAGAATCTTGGATCCTCAAGTATAACAACCGCTTTGCGGCTGTTATACAATACACGGATGGGGAAGCTTTTTTTATGGTAAATTTTAAAACAATTTTAAATTTTTTTAAATCGAATTCTTACCAGATATCCTCTATCAGATATTCTGTTGTACCGTTGTCGTCTATAGAGACAACAATATCAAAGAGATATTCTTCGCCTTCCCAAATTTCCTCGTTGAAATCCCGGTCACCGTATAGCATGATGCTATCTCCCGCGGATAACTCTGTAAGGTCTGTGCGAGAAATCTCTACAATGTACACCCTTCTGCCCTCTTCTTCCGAAACCTCTGTCACAGTACCCATAACGATATAGGTCATAACAGCATCTTCTTCGGAAGGCGTCTCAAGCGCAGTACCGGCATTCTCAGCAGCATTTTGGCTGCCGCCTGCCATGCCGCCGTCATAGGCAGGAGAGCTGCCGGACCCAATACTCCTGTCTGTGATCTCTCTGAGTATAACGGGAGCCGTTGCCATCAGACACAGACAGGCAGCCGCTGCCAAGCCCCACATGCGATATCTTTTCCAAAGGTTTCCTCTTTTTGCTGTCGGCTGTTTGGGCTCCAGCCCTGCCTCTATTCTTTCCCACAGGTCAGGTACGTTCTCTGTCATAAGCTCTTTATATTCTTTTTCCAAATCCTTATTCATACCCACATCTCCTCAATTTCTTGATGGCATTCTGGTACCGCCAGGTAACGGTTCCCAATGGCTGTTTCAATACATCTGCAATCTCCTGAAAGGTGAGATCACCCATTATTTTCATATTGACGATCTCCCGCTCGCTAGGCTTTAGGGTATCAAGTGCCGCCTTCAGGCTTATATCCGATATCACATTACCCTCCACATCATCGGGGGATGCGTTTTCCGGAATGGAATCGGCAAAGTCTTCCACCAAAACCTCTCGTTTGTTTTTTCGCAGCAGATCGATCGCCATGTTTCTTGCGATCGTGGCGAGCCATGCCTTGTGACCGTTTCTGCTCTGATAAGTGTCCGCCAGTTTCCACAGCTTTATAAAAAATTCGCTGGTTACATCTTCCGCATCTTCTTTGTTCAAGACAACCTGAAAAACAACGGAATAAATATAACCGATATATTCCTCATAGATTTCCCGCAAGGCTGATTTATCACCGGCCTTAACTTTTTTCATGCACGCATGAAATTGTTTTTCCTCCACGAGTTCTCCTTTCTGCCAATCTCATATATCTTTAGCACGTTTTTATCTGTTCATTTTTATGGGTCTTTTCCCATGCTTCGATCATTATAATATTTCGTCTGAGTGGTGTCAATTTAGGATCAGTCTTTGATTTTTAGATAAGTTTTTACAACATTAACTACAAACTATGGTAAAATGAAAACAGTAGAACTTATGGAGCGTCTGATTTTGATCCTCGGAATCCGGGGAAGAAGAATAGCAAATTAAGGAGGAGGCTTCTATGGAAAAATATCGTTTTATCATCGTGGGCTCCGGCTGGAGATCCCTCTACTATGTGAGGATTGCGAAAGCGCTTCCTCAGCATTTTGAATTGTGTGCAATGCTTTGCCGGACACAGGAGAAGGCGGATAAGATGGCATCGGAAAACGGGATTTATACCACCACCTCTGTGGAGGAATGTGTGGGCATGAAGCCGGACTTTGTGGTGGTTGTCGTAAACAAAGCTTCTATTGCTGATGTCTCCAAAGAGTGGATGGCGCGGGGGGTTACCGTGTTGTGCGAGACACCGGCCTCCTTGGAGCTTACTACATTAAAAGAACTGTGGGCCTTAAAGGAGCAGGGCGGGAAGTTATCAGTGGCGGAGCAGTATACCAGATATCCCATCTATCAGGCACTGCTCAAAATATTGGACAGAGGGTTGATCGGCGACCCATACGCAGCGGTGGTGTCTCTGGCGCACGAATACCACGGAGCCAGCCTGATCCGCGCCTTTTTGAAGGAGGGTATGACACCCTTTCAAGTGATGGGAAAGACTTATTCTTTCCCCACCGCAGAGACAATGAGCCGCTACGAGCAGTTTACTGACGGCAGGCTTGCGGATAAGAAGCGGACGGCAGCAGTCTTTGAGTTTGCGGACGGTAAGGTGGTTTTCTATGACTTTGACTCGGAGCAGTACAGATCGCCCATTCGCCACAACTATGTGAACGTGCGGGGTGCCAGAGGGGAACTGCGCGACGAGAGCTTTTTCTACCTGGACGATCGAAACCTACCAACCGGCGGGACGCTCGTGGTATCCCGCAGGGGGATCACTGTGCCGGAGGAGAACAATCCCAATCTCTGCCAAATTGAGGAGATTACAGGGATCACTTATCAGGGGGAGGACGTGTATACACCGCCCTTCGGACTCTGTGGCCTGCCCTCCGACGAGACAGCCATCGCACAGATCATGTTTGATACCGGTGCCTACGCCAGAGGGGAGAAGAAGCTGGATTATTCTCTGGAGAACGCTCTTCAGGATGCCTACATGGCGATCCTGCTGCAGCAGGCGACAATCTCCGGTCAAACCATAAAGAGCGAGGAACAGCCTTGGCACCAGCAATGATTTTGACTGAATAAACTAGTTTCCGCATATAGTATATGGGAACCCGAAAAAAATTAGAAAAACATTAAAAATATGTGAAATAACTTTTCTTTTTTTGAAAAATACTGTAAAATAAGCAGAGCGCGACAAATTGGCTGCGGCCATTGCGTGAGGAGTTACTATGGGAAAATAGGAAGGAGACATGTGACAAATGTCCGGTAATAACAATAAGAGGAAAAACACAGGCGAAGAAAAGATTGTTACCAAATATGACTTAAAAATGCAGAGACGCCGGGAGGAGAAAGAGAGAGAGAAGAGGCGTGAGAAGATCAGCACCGCGGTCGGCGCCGTGATCGTGGTTGCCCTGATCTGTCTGGTGGCATCTTTTCCGTTGCGGAATTATCTGGCCGTGCATGGAACCTATGTGGAGATCGGTGGGGAGAAGATCAGCCGCGTGGAATATGATTACAACTTTAACTACACCCTGAGCAGCTATGTCAACAGCGACGAAGGAATGTTTTCCTATTATTTTGGACTGGACACATCCAAAGATCTTTCCAGTCAAATGTATACCGATACGCTCACCTGGAAGGATTTCTTTGACGAGATGACCGTGGAGAACATCAAGCACAACAAGGCATTGCTTCGGGAGATAGAGGCTGAGGGGTTCACCTATGATACCTCGGAGGAGTTTGCGGCTTATGAGGAGAATATCCGCGCCGATGCCAAAACGGCAGGCGTGTCTGTGAAAGAGTATGTGGCTCAGTTGTACGGTGAATATGCTACCCTGAGCAGAATCTCCGGTTATGTGAAACAGAACATGCTGCTGAATGCTTACTACGATAAGGTTGCTGAGGAGAATGCTCCCAGCGATGAGGAGATTGAAGCTTACTATCAGGAGAATAAGGATGATTATGATGTAGTGGACTATCGTCTGCTCACCTTTGATGCGGAGCTTCCTACGGAGCCCACTGAGCTGGCGGATCCCGTGACAGGGGAGGCGGCCGGAACCACAGCGGACTACCAGCCTTCAGATGCAGAGATTGATAAGGCCATGGAGGATGCCAAAGCGCTGGCGGACGCTGCAGAAGCTACCGTGGGCACGGAGGGAACGTTGAACGAGGGTGCTTCGATGCTTTATACAGCGACAGCTCTCAGTGACTGGCTGTTTGATGAGACAAGGACGGCAGGGGATACCGCGGTCATCGAGGACGCTGATAATTACCGATATTATGTAGTGGAGTTTGAAAGTCGTTATCGAGATGAGACACCTACCGTGGATCTTCGGGCGCTGGTTACGGCGACCGGGAATGGTCAGGCTCTTTTGGATAGCTGGGCAGCAGGTGAAGCCACGGAGGAGAGCTTTGCCCAGCTCTGCAGAGAGCACAGTGAGGATACCAACACCGCTGCAGATGGTGGTTTGTATGAAGCATTGGCGGACAACGGGATGGATAAAACACTCTCTTCATGGATCTACGATAGTGCGAGACAGCCGGGGGACACCGCCTCGATCAGCATTGAGGAGGGCTCCGACTATGTATTATATTATATTGGAACCAACAATCCCACGTATAAACTGGAAATCAGCAGCATATTGCTCTCCAATACCATCGAGGAGTATATGGCTCAGATCAGTAAGGACTTGGAAGTGTCCGATCCTAAGCACAATCTAAATTATCTGTATGTGGAGGCAGAGTCTTCCGCGGGGGAAACTGGAGAGACCGAATCTACTGAGAGCGGGGAAGCCACACAGTAATTTTATAGAAGAGACAAGACATGCGGGCGGGCGAGGGAAATATAAGAACCTTGCCCGCTGACTGTTTACGGTGGTAAGCTGGAAAAGAAAGGTAGTGGAAGTATGAGAGTCAGTAGCATGAGTCAACAGGAGAAGGTGGCGTATATGCAGAGTGAGCCGATCCCGCATCTGGTTTGTCAGATGGCGGTTCCGACGATCATCAGCATGCTGGTGACTTCTTTTTACAACATGGCGGACACTTTTTTTGTTGGGAGGATCAACACACAGGCTACGGCGGCCGTGGGTGTAGTGTTCTCAGTTATGGCGCTGATTCAGGCCTGTGGCTTTTTCTTTGGGCACGGCTCCGGCAACTATATCTCCAGAATGTTGGGAGCGGGTGAGTACGACAGCGCCAACACCATGGCGGCCAACGGTTTTTTCTGTGCTATTATTGCCGGTATTGCGGGAAGTATATTAGGGCATATTTTTTTGGAGCCGCTGGCGTTGGCTTTAGGCTCCACGCCTACCATTCTGCCCTATACAAAAGATTATCTGGGCATTATCCTGTTGGGTGCGCCCTTTATGATGTCTTCGCTGGTGCTCAACAATCAACTGCGTTTTCAAGGCAGTGCCTCCTACGCTATGGTGGGCATTGTCAGCGGAGCAGCGCTAAATATCGCGCTGGATCCTTTACTAATTTTTGTTTTTGATATGGGTGTGTCAGGAGCTGCGGTTGCCACCACTGTCAGCCAGATCGTAAGCTTCAGTCTGCTCTTCCTTATGAGCAGGAAGGGCGGAAATATCAGCATACATATTAAAAATTTCCGGCCCACATGGTATTATTTGAAAGAGATCGCGCGGGGCGGACTGCCCTCCCTTCTGAGACAGGGAATGGCCAGCATCGCCCAGATCTGCCTGAATCACTCTGCAGGTGTTTACGGCGGCATCTACAGTGATGCGGCCATTGCCGGAATGTCAATCGTAAACCGTGTGACTATGTTTGCCAATTCTGCATTGATCGGATTTGGGCAGGGTTTTCAGCCGGTGTGTGGTATGAACTATGGCGGTAAAAAATATGATCGGGTGAGGGAAGCCTTCTTTTTCTGTGTAAAGTATGCAGCGGTCTTTCTCTTAGTGGTATCCGTGGTGGGCTTTGTCTTTGCAGAACCGGTGGTGACTATATTCCGAAGAGAGGATCCGGACGTGATCCGGATCGGTACGCTGGCACTGCGTTTTCAGACGGTGGTGTTTCCGCTGAACGCCTGGATCGTGATGAGCAACATGATGTTACAGTCTATCGGTAAAGCGGCCAGAGCCTCTCTTCTGGCATCAGCCAGACAGGGGCTGTTCTTGATTCCGTTTATCTTAGTCTTGCCTATGTTTTTAGGGCTTCTGGGTGTACAAATGAGCCAAATGTGTTCTGATATCTGCTCTTTTATACTGTCCTTGCCGCTCACATGGGGTGTGTTAAATGAAATGAAACGGGCTATAAACGAAACGAGCGCGGAAACCATATAAACATTTGAAGGGGAGAACGATATGGACGAAAAGGTTCTGGTGCTGGATATCGATGGGACGCTGACCAACTCCCGGAAAGAGATTAGTCCGGCCACCAAGCGGGGCATACTTAATACCTTGAAAAGAGGCCATAAGGTCATTCTGGCTTCCGGCAGGCCGACGCCGGGTATGCGGCGTTACGAGAGGGAGCTGGAACTGGAAAAGTATGGCGGATATCTGCTCTCTTTCAACGGCGGGCGCATCGTGGAATGCCGTACCGGGGAGATCGTGTATCAGCGCACGCTTCCTCTGACGATCATTCCCAGTCTGTACAAGTTTGCGGGGGACAATGGCTGCGGGCTTGTCACTTATTTTGGAGATCAGATCATCTCCGCTTTCGAGCCGGATGAGTATGTTCTGTTGGAATCACGTATCAATGGGATGTCTGTCAAGGTGGTGGAAAATTTTAAAGCGTATGTGGATTTTGACATCAACAAGTGTCTTGTGACTGCTCCGGTGGAGAAGGCTCCTGAGTTGGAGAGACAGCTTAGGGAGCGATACGGTGACCGCGTCAGCGTATATCGGTCGGAACCTTTTTTTATAGAGATCATGCCTCAAAATGTGGATAAGGCAACCTCCTTAGATCGAATGCTCATGACCGTAGGGCTTACCAGAGAGAATGCGATCTGCTGCGGAGACGGATTTAACGATATTTCCATGATCCAATACGCCGGTTTGGGTGTGGCTATGGGAAACGCGCAGCCTGCAGTGAAGGATGCTGCGGATTATATCACCGGCACAAACGATGAGGACGGACTGGTGACAGTGATTGACGATTTTATTTTGACAGAATAGAGGCTTACTATGAAGATAGAGATACCCGAACAGGCAAAGTACATTATAAAGACGATCACGGACGCCGGATATGAGGCGTATGTGGTGGGCGGCTGCGTGAGAGATTCCATTTTAGGAAGAACACCGGAGGACTGGGATATTACCACTTCCGCCAGACCGGAGCAGGTAAAGGCGCTTTTTCGCCGCACTATCGACACCGGCATCCAACATGGAACCGTGACAGTGATGTTGGAAAAGCAGGGTTTTGAGGTCACCACCTATCGCATTGATGGGAAATATGAGGATAACAGACATCCCAGCGAGGTTATTTTTACCCCCAGTTTAGAGGAAGATTTAAAGCGTCGGGACTTTACCATCAATGCTATGGCTTATAGCGAGGAGACAGGATTGGTGGATCTTTTCGACGGACTGGGAGACATAGAGAGAAAACTTGTCCGCTGCGTAGGGGATCCCAGCGAGCGATTTGATGAAGATGCCCTGCGCATCATGCGGGCCATCCGCTTTTCTGCGCAGCTGGGTTACACCATAGAGAAGGGCACCGGTGAGGCCATACGGGAGCTTGCGTCCAACCTGTGTAATATCAGTGCGGAGCGCATACAGGTGGAGCTAGTGAAGCTTTTGACCTCCGACCACCCGGACAATTTGCGGATGGCTTATGACATGGGTGTCACAAAGGTGATCCTCCCGGAGTTCGATGTGATGATGAAGACGCCCCAGAATCACCCTCATCACCAGTACAATGTGGGGGAACACACGCTCCATTCCCTGTTGGAGATAGAGCCGGACAAGTGTCTGCGTCTTGCCATGTTGTTGCATGATATGGGCAAGCCTTCTACCCTCGCCACAGACGCGGAAGGAATCACGCATTTTCGCGGTCATCCTTTTGTCAGCGAGCGGATAGCAAGAGAAATTTTGCGCCGTCTGAAATTTGATAACGATACGATCCAGAAAGTCGCGCGGTTGGTGAGGTTCCACGATTACGGAAACGGCGTGGAGCCGGATCTGCGCATCGTGCGCCGCGCCGTCAGCAAAATGGGTGAGGATATTTTTCTGGATTTTCTCAAGGTAAAGAGGGCAGACGTTCTGGCTCAGAGCCTGTATCAGCGGGAGGAGAAGCTTGCAAGCATCGAACGCTGGAGAGAGCTGTATCAGGAGATCTGTGAAAAGCACCAGTGCGTATCCCTGAAAACCCTTGCGGTCACGGGGAGTGATCTGATCGCCGCAGGCAAACAGCCGGGCAAGGAGTTGGGAGAGCTTCTAAACCGCCTGCTGGAGCTGGTGTTGGAGCATCCGGAGTACAATACCAAGGAAATTTTGCTGGAACAGGCAGAAAGGGCCATTGAGGAAAAGGATCGGCATAGCTCGTCTTAACATACTTTCCCAAGTTGCCTCATAAGATAGGTTAGAACCTGACTAAGAAGGATTCTAAGCGTATGTTATCAGGAGGGGCTTGAGGTGAACGATAGAGCGGTCGCGTTGCTGGAACAATATGATGTGGAGGTACTGCGCACCCGGAAAGGAAGGGGTGCCATTTTGTGCGACACGAATCAGGGATGCCTGATATTCAAGGAATATACAGGCAATGAAGATAGGATCAGGATACAGGATAAGCTGCTCCGTCATGTCAACGAGCAAGGCAGAGTGACAGTGGAGACCATTCTTCCCAGCAAAGAAGGCAGCCTGTATGTCAAAGATGGCGACGGCACAATGTATGTGCTGAAGAGTTATCGCGAGGGACGGGAGTGCAATATATACGACAAAACCGAGTGTCTGGAGGCCGTCCATCTTCTGGCCAGGTTGCATGAATGTACGATTTTACCGGAAGGGACAGAGGGATTGCTGCCGGTGATGCCTCCTGAGAGAGAATATGAAAAGCGAAACCGAGAGTTGAAAAAGGTGCGAAAATATTTACAGAAACGCAGCCAGAAGACATGGTTTGAAATATCGCTTTTAAACACTTACAATTTGTTTATGGAGCAAGCTCAAAGAGTCACGGAAGAGTGGGCGTATTACAGAGAGCACTTTGCGTTGGAGACAACGGGAGAGAGCGCTCGGACGTACTGCCATGGAGATTATCAATACCACAATATTCTCCGAAGCGAGGAAGGGTGGTTTCTCATAAATTTTGAGAAATGCCTGCCTGACGATCCCATACGTGATCTGTATCTTTTGATGCGCAAGCTTTTGGAGAAAGGCAACTGGTCGATCCCGCTGGGGAGGGAGCTTTTGGAAACTTATGAAGCGGAGCGCCCGATCTCCGCCATCAGTCGAATTGATCTCTACTATCGACTGGCCTATCCGGAGAAGTTTTGGAAGATCGTAAATTTTTATTACAACTCCAGCAAGGCGTGGATCCCCGATCGAAACCGGGAGAAGCTGGAACGACTGGTAAGGCAAGAGCAGGAGAAACAGCTTTTCCTTAATGAAGTGTTTCGCGATGTGTCTGCACAGCGATAGCACACTGGCGGAAATTGGTGTATGACTAAAGACTATTTTGGTGTAGAATGATAGAAGAAAGAAAAAAGTACAAGAGGAGTTACATGGTGAAAGTATGGGAGAACAAGAAGCACAACCACATGACGAAAAGGACAGGATGGACAACGCACGCGTTGACAGCAGCCCTGACAATTATCACAGCAGTGTCGCTGGCGGCCTGTGGATCCACCGAACCCCAGAACAGTGATGTGCCGACGGAGAGCGCGGAACGCGTGGATATTGGCTTTGTGGCGGTAGGTCCTGGGGGTTATGACTCTGCAGACACACCTATCGTGTTAAATATTGATAAAAATGGCAACACCCTTACTTTTTTAAATCTGGATAGGGGAAAGACCTATACCTTGTCTATGGATGGAACCACAAGACTTTATGACAAATATGGTGAAAGCATTTCTCTGGATCAAATTGCAGCGGGAGATATTGTGGATATCACTTTCTACAAGGGCACCCGCCATTTGACCAGCATGCAGCTGTCCAGTCAGGCGTGGAGCAGAGAGAGCGTGGAACAGTATGATATCAATACAATGCGAAGCGAAGTCACTATTGGAAACGACACATACAATATAAGTCGTAACACTCAGTATGTATCAGAGGGCAGACTTATAGAGCAAATGGATCTGAACGCGGCGGATGTTTTGAGTTTTCAGGGGATTAACAGCACAGTTTTAAGCATCTCTGTGGAGAGGGGACACGGTTATCTGCGGCTGGCGAATGATGAGCAGTTCGTAGGGGGCTGGATCGAGATTGGGCAGTCCGAGATACGACGGATTACCGAAGATATGCTTTTGACTGTGCCGGAAGGCAGTTATCAGGTGAACATCAGCCACAACGGCAGCGGCGGTGTCAAACGGGTTGTCATCAACCGCAATGAGGAGACTACCCTTGACATCGGTGATCTAGAGGTGGCGGCACCTCAGACAGGTACAGTGTTGTTCGCTTTAAGTCCCTCCAATCTGGAGTTGTACATTGACGGAGAATTAATGGATGCGTCCCAGCCCATTACGCTGGTGTATGGCATACACCAAATGATCGCCCGTGCCACCGGCTACCAGTCCATCACGCAGTACCTGCGAGTGGGACAAGCGTCCGCAGCAATTGATGTCACGCTGGACCCGGTGCGGAACAGTGAGGACAATTCCTCAACGAGCAGCAGCAGTGAAACTTCTACTACGGTGGATACCGCTACCAGCCAATATCGGGTTTATGTGGACGCACCGGAAGGCGTTGAGGTCTATGTGGATGGCAACTATGTGGGTATTTCTCCCTGCAACTTCCGCAAGGATGCCGGTTCCCATACGATTATTCTGCGAAAGAACGGCTATGTGACCAGAAGCTACACCATTCGGGTGGACAGTGAGGATAAGGATATCACGTTCTCCTTTGCGGATCTTGTGAAGAACGAAAGTGATGCCACCAATCCCTCGGAATCTTTGACCGGCAGCGCGAACAGCGGCAAGCAGACCGAAACCGATGAGGAAAACGAGTCGGAGGAGGAAAGCGGATCAGAGTAAATAGAAAGAAGCAAAAGGAGAACCCGACATGGAGCAGAACACCAAAAACGGGAAACTTTCACAACAGGGCACAAAATATACCTATGAAAAATTTCTTGACATTATAGAGACATTGCGCAGCGAGAACGGATGCCCCTGGGACAGGGAACAGACTCACATGAGCCTGCGCCCCTGCATGATGGAGGAGGCGGCCGAGGTGATGGCTGGAATCCGAACCTATGATACCACCGGCAATTATGAGAACCTGCGGGAGGAACTCGGGGATGTGCTCCTGCAGGTGGTCATGCACGCCCAGATTGCCAAGGAGGAGGGAATCTTTACCATGGAGGATGTGGTGAACGAGGTGGCAGAAAAGATGGTGCGCCGCCATCCACATGTGTTTGGTGATGTGAACGTGAACGGTTCCGGACAGGTTCTGGAGAACTGGGAGGAAATCAAAAAGAAAGAGAAGCAGGGCAAAAATCTGGAGATATCGCCCCTGCGGGAGATTCCCAGTGAGTTGCCCTCCCTCGCCAAGGCAACCAAGATTTTAAAAAAGGCAGACAAACTGTATGAGCCCGGTAAAAGCTATGAAGCTTCCGTGGAGGAACTTCGCCTCGCAGTGGATAAGCTGTCGGCGCTTACGCCGGCGGATTATGATCCCCGGATCACGGAGACGGTGGGCGATATGTTGATGGCTCTGTCCAACATTTCTCGAATCTGCCGCCTTTCACCGGAACAGATCCTGACAGATCGGACAGAAGATGTGATAAATCGGTATGAAAAACGTGCCTGAATAAGATGTCAAGGTAAAAATTGCCGTAAATATAGGAAAAATGCCTTGACAAAAGACGAAAAACCAGATATATATATTTATAGACGTTTCACTAAGAAGCATCTACAGAGAAATACAATATTAGAAAACTCAGTACAGGAGGAGTTAAAAATGAACAAAACAGAATTAGTTGCAGCAATTGCAGAGGACGCTGCTATTTCCAAGAAGGACGCAGAGAAGGCTTTAAAGGCATTTATCGACGCTGTTACTGCAGAGCTTAAGAAGGGTGGCAAGGTTCAGTTAGTTGGCTTTGGTACTTTCGAGGTAGCAAAGAGAGCTGCCAGAGAGGGTAGAAATCCTCAGACCGGCAAGACCATGAAGATCGCTGCTTCCAAGGCTCCTAAGTTCAAGGCTGGTAAGGCTTTCAAGGATGCTCTGAACTAATCGGTTCAGACTATTTGAGTCAAGGACATCTAAGCGCATCTGCCCGTGTTCGCATTGGCAGGTGCGCTTTATTATTTCCCTTTAAGCAGGAGGCAAATATATGAGATTGGACAAGTATTTAAAGGTTTCCAGACTGATCAAGCGTCGTACCGTGGCAAACGAGGCTTGCGACAGTGGCAGAGTTATGATAAACGATAAGCCCGCCAAAGCCTCCGCCAACGTGAAACAAGGCGATATCATCACGATCTCTTTCGGCAACAAGGAGGTCAGGGTCGAAGTGCTTGATGTTCAGGAGACGGTGAAGAAGGACGAGGCGAAAGAACTGTTCCGATATTTGTAGGTATTTTGTGAAGCTCCCTCTAATATACTTTATAAGGGACATATTCCGATAGTATTCAGGAGGGCTTATGGAAGAGTTGAATGGGACTACCCGTATGCATAAGGTCACAATGACCAATAGAAAGACCTGTACGATCAACGGTGTAAACGATGTACTATCCTTTGACGTACATGAGATACTGCTGGAGACGGAGCAGGGTATGCTGATGATCAAGGGAGACGACCTGCACGTGAACAGGCTTACTCTGGATAAGGGAGAGGTGGATGTGGACGGCAAGATTGACAGTTTCACCTACTCCGATGTGGCAGGAAGCGGCCAGAAAGCGGACTCATTGCTTGCAAAGCTGTTCCGGTAAAGGGAGCAGACTTATGGCAAATGAAAATGCGTTTCTCCTGTATGCCCTGATCATGGGCATTTTTGTTACCTTTGTGTACGATATCCTGCGGATCATGCGGAGGGTATTTCCTCACAGCGGATTTATGACCTCTCTGGAGGATCTGGGGTTTTGGATCTACTGTGCGGCAGAGGTATTTCTCTTGATGTATCAGATGAGCGACGGCACTCTGAGATGGTTTGCCGTGCTGGGTGCCCTGGTAGGCATTATCGTGTATAAAAAGCTGGTCAGCCCCTGGTTTGTCAAATATACCTCTCTGGCCCTGAAGAAAATGGTGGAGATCCTGGGGCGGGTGCTCAGATTTTGTTTCAAGCCCATTAGAGTCTTCCTGCACAAAACCGCACAGACAATGCGCAAAAACGCAGGTAGAGTGGTACATCGACGACATAAAGTTAAAAAAGTTTTCAAAAAGAAGTTGACGTTTCTGCTAAAAGTGCTTAAAATGACTATATAGGGGTTTTACGCGCAAATTTTTGTATTGGGAGAGAACTATAATGAGAAGCAGGGTTGCCTACCGCAAGAGACACCAGAATCGCTTCAGCATGTTCCTTGTGACGCTGATCGTGGTTATGATCATGGTGATCGTTATGGTAAAGAGCATAGAGTTACGGCATAAGATCAACAATTATACCGTCAGGGAAGAGATTTTGAACTCACAGATCGAAGCAGAGAAGGCTCGGGCGGAAGCGATTGAAGAGTATCGGAAGTATACGCAGACCAAGGGTTATGTGGAAGACGTTGCCAAGGATAAGCTGGGCCTCATGTATGAGGGTGAGATTTTATTTAAGGAAGATTAGGCAGGAGTTGAAGAGAGGATCTTTAGCTCCTGTGTTTTTTTGTCGTAAAATATGAAAGTGTTTGCTCCCGATTTTGACAAAAAAAAGGAAGGTCTGCTTCTATAATCGAGATTACCGCCTGGGAGCGGCAAAGGAAAAAGAAAGGTGGGGCAGACATGGAATTTGCAATAGATTGGAGACAGAGGCAGAACAAGGGCAAAGAGTGGACAAGCCGTATGCCGGAGCTGTGCAGACAGAGGCTGCTGGGGTATGCGGAAAGCTTTCGAGAGTTGTCCAAGGGTTTTGACGGAGAGTTTATCGGAGACGGGCTGGACAGGATGGAGATCCTGGAGGAGCGCAGGCTATGGGAGAGCCGTCAGGTAATGAGCAGCAGCTTGAATGCAGTGGCACAAATCATGACGCAGGTGGCGGAGGAGGTCGTGCGCTACGAGCCATTTCCGGAGAAACGTCGGAAAGCCATTGCAGGTGCGCTGCGGGCGGAGGGAATATACATAGACCATCTTTGCTATCTTCCGGGAGAGCACGGCAGGAAGGCTGTGGGAATGACCATGTACACGGATAAAAAAGGAGGACAGCCCGCGGAGGAGGTAGCGGACATGCTTTCTGTTCTTCTCCACAGACAGGTACAGTTGTCTGTCACAAGTCCTTATTTGATTGACCGTATCAGCCGGAGCTTTGTGTTTGTGGAGGAGGCGTCCTACATTGCCCTGACCGGTTTTGCCAGAGCGGTGAAGGAGGATGAAACACTCTCCGGTGATCACTATTCCCTGATCGAGTCAGAGAAAGGCCGCATGACAGTGCTTCTCTCCGACGGTACAGGATCCGGAGAACGGGCCAGCGCGGACAGCGAGCGGGTGCTGGATCTGATGGAGAAGATGCTGGAGGCCGGATACAGTCTGGAGACGGCGGTAGGAATGGTCAACACGGCCTTTTTTGCCAAAGGGGAGGAGAATGGGCACCCTACATTGGATATCTGTGATCTGGATCTGTATCAGGGCTGCTGCGACTTCTGCAAGGCGGGAGGTGTGACTTCCTTTGTAAAGCGTGGGGCACAAGTGGAGCAGGTGACAGTGGAAAATCTGCCGCTTGGAATCTTTCAAACGGTGGAGGCCAGAAAGATTCACAAGGAGCTTCACAGTGGCGACTATGTGATCATGATGACGGACGGCGTGCTGGATGTGCTGGGAGAGAACGGCTACGAGGAAGCCATGGCGGAGGCCATCGGCAGTTTGCGGGAACAGAATCCCGGTGAGATCGCAGAGAGACTGTTGGAACAGGCGTTATGCGCGGGCGGAGGCCGGATTCAGGATGATATGACCATTCTTGTGATCGGTCTGTGGGAGAACAGCAATCTTTCTTAGATAATTTGACTTTTTCGCCTATTTGGGATAAAGTAATCCTTATGAATGACAGGAAGTTGACCGAGGAAAAAGTGTTCTCCTACCTGGGAGAGCACCATATGCTGGAGGCGGGTGACCGCGTGATAGCAGGCGTATCGGGAGGGGCAGACTCTGTTTGCCTCTTATTTGTGTTGCTGGAATATACTAAAAAAGTGCCTTTTTCCCTTGTGGTGGTGCATGTGAACCACGGCATCCGTTCGGAGGCCGGGGAGGATGCCCGCTATGTGGAGGAGCTCTGCGGGAGAGAGGGAATTCCCTTTCGTTTGGTTGAGGAGAATGTGCCCGCCCGGGCTGCGGAGTGGGGCTGTTCGGAGGAGGAGGCCGGCCGGCGTGTCCGTTACCAGGCATTTGCCAGAGCGGCAGAGGAATTTGAGGCTGATCATATCGCGGTGGCCCACAATCGAAACGACAGCGCGGAAACCATGCTCTTTCATCTTTTTCGCGGGAGCGGCCTTCGGGGACTGAGTGGGATCCGGCCGGTCAGGGACCGTATTATCCGCCCCATCCTGTGTCTGGAGCGGGAGGAGATTGAGGAGTATCTTGCCCTGCGCGGCATCCCTTTTTGCAGGGATGCTACCAATGAGGAAGACGACTACACCAGAAACCGCATTCGCCACCACATCCTGCCTTATGCGGAGCGGGAGATCGCGGCCGGCTGTGTGGGACATATGGCGCAGACCGCGCAGCTTCTGTCGGAGACGGAGGATTATCTGGAGGAGATGACAAGAGAGGCATTAAAAACCTGTACGGTGGGTGAGCCACCACTCTTTCAGATCGTAGTCAGGAAGTTTCAAAAACTACATGTTGCTCTGCAGCGGAGGGTGCTTTTTGCTTTGACCAAGGCGTTGAGCCCTGAACAGAGGGATATCACCCAAGTGCATGTGCGGGAGCTTCGAACGCTCTTTGTTGAAGAGGGGAACCGCACCGTCTGTCTCCCCTTTGGAATACAAGGCAGGCGGGAGTATGACAGGGTGATCCTGGAACAGACAGGACAGTGCGCGCAGGGGCGGGAAGAACTTTCCCCTGTGCAGCTTGATATACAAGAAAAGGTTTTTTTGGAGGGAAAAGCTCTCTGTGTAAAGGGCTTTTTTGGAGAGATCAGAGTGACCTTCTTGGAAAATTTCGACAAAAAATTACAGAATATTCCACAAAATGAGTGTACGAAATGGTTTGATTATGATAAAATAAATGGATCGCTGGAAATGCGTACCCGACAGACCGGTGATCATCTGACTATTTCGGATGGTAAAGGCGGACAGGTGCATCAGTCTTTAAAAGACTACATGATCACCGGCAAGATCCCCAGACAGGAGCGGGATCGTATTCCGGTGCTGGCTGACGGAAAACATATCCTGTGGCTGTTTGGGTATCGGATCAGCGAACATTATAAAATAAGTGAGAATACAAAACGTATTTTGCAGGTACAATTATTAAGAAGCGGCGAAACGGAGGATAAAGATGGCCGAGCATGTGAAAGTACTGTTGTCGGAGGAAGAGGTAGACAGACGGATCCAGGAGATCGGAGACCAGATCAGCAAAGATTATGAGGGTAAGCAGGTGCATCTGGTGTGTGTGTTGAAGGGAGGCAGCTTCTTTCTGTGTGAGCTGGCTAAGCGGATCACCGTACCGGTGTCCCTTGATTTTATGTCCGTGTCCAGCTACGGCAAGGATACCAAGTCCAGCGGGGTGGTCAAGATTGTGAAGGATCTGGATGAATCTCTGCTTAACAAGGATGTTATCGTGGTGGAGGATATTGTGGACAGCGGCAGGACTCTGAGCTATCTTATAGAGATGCTTCAGGACAGAAAACCCAGCTCGCTGCGACTGTGCACACTGCTTGACAAGCCGGAACGGCGAGTTGTGGATGTGAAAGTGGATTACATCGGTTTTCAGATACCGGATGAATTTGTAGTGGGCTATGGCCTTGACTATGACCAAAGATATCGCAATCTTCCCTATATTGGGATTGTTGAATTTGACTAAAACAGGAGGCTTTATTTTGAGGCAAAACGGTAGAAACTATAATTCTTATTTGATATTGATCATTCTCCTGGCAGGTCTGATTTTTGTGTTGGTGCAGGTCAAGAGCTACTCGGAGGCGTACTCGCAGACGGAGCTTTTAGCCGATATGGCGGCGGACAATATTTCGGAGATATATATTGTGCCAAATCAGGAGGCTCCCACGGGTTATCTGGAGATCACGCTGCGAAGTGGCGAGGACAAGAAGCTTTACGCTACCGATATTTCTCAACTGGAGGAACTGGTGCGGGCCCATGGCTATGACCCCTCCGTAGGAGATGTAAAGAGGGACAGCTGGTTTCTCACTACGCTTGTACCGATCCTCATCGTTGTGGCGGCAGCAGGATTTCTTTTCATGCTCTTTAACGCCCAACAGATGGGGGGTGGTGCTAACAGCCGGATGATGAATTTCGGCAAGAGCCGGGCGCGTCTATCTCTGGGAGACAAAACGGTCACGTTTGACGAGGTGGCGGGCCTCAAGGAGGAGAAAGAGGATCTGGCGGAGATTGTGGAGTTCTTAAAGGAACCGGGCAAATTCACGCAGGTGGGGGCCAGGATCCCCAAAGGCGTGCTTTTGGAGGGCTATCCCGGAACCGGCAAGACCCTGCTCGCCAGAGCCGTGGCCGGCGAGGCAGGCGTTCCTTTCTTCAGCATCTCCGGATCAGACTTTGTGGAAATGTTTGTGGGTGTGGGCGCGTCCCGTGTGAGAGACTTGTTTGAGGAGGCCAAGAAAAATTCCCCCTGCATTGTCTTTATCGATGAGATCGACGCAGTGGCCAGAAGACGAGGCACCGGCATGGGCGGCGGCCACGACGAGAGAGAACAAACCTTAAACCAGCTGCTGGTGGAGATGGATGGTTTTGGTGTCAACGAGGGTATCATTGTTATGGCTGCCACCAACCGCGTGGATATCCTAGATCCTGCAATCCTGCGCCCCGGGCGCTTCGACCGGAAAGTGACCGTGGGAACGCCGGATGTGGGAGGGCGAGAGGAGATTTTGAAGGTACACGCCAAGAATAAGCCGCTGGCGGAGGATGTGGACTTAAAGCAGGTGGCGCAGACTACGGCGGGATTTACCGGTGCGGATCTGGAGAATCTGCTGAATGAAGCGGCCATTGGTGCCGCCAGAGAGCGGAGAACCTACATCACCCAGCCCGACATTCAAAAAGCTTTTGTGAAAGTGGGAATTGGCTCAGAGAAAAAGAGCCGCATCATCACCGACAAGGAGAAGCGGATCACCGCCTACCACGAGGCCGGCCATGCGATCTTGTTCCATGTGCTGCCCGATGTGGGGCCTGTCTATACCGTGTCCATCATCCCTACCGGTACAGGGGCTGCCGGATATACCATGCCGCTTCCGGAGAAGGATGAGATGTTTATGACCAAGGGACGGATGCTCCAGGAGATCATGGTTTCTCTGGGAGGTCGTATCGCGGAGGAGATTATCTTCAAAGATATCACTACCGGTGCCTCCAGCGACATCAAGAAAGCCACCAAGGTGGCACGCCGTATGGTGACGCGCTTTGGTATGTCGGAGAATGTTGGTGTGATCTGCTATGACGACGATGACGACGAAGTGTTTATCGGACGGGATCTGGCTCACGCAAAATCTCACAGCGAGGCGGTGGCCAGCGAGATTGACAGGGAAGTGAAAGGCATTATTGACGATTGTTATACCAAGGCAAAGGCGATCATTCTGGAGCATGAGAAAGTGCTGCATTCCTGCGCGGAGCTTTTGCTGCAGAAAGAAAAGATCACCAGAGAGGAATTTGAGACTCTTTTTGCTGAGAAAGGATCCAGTGTATTTGATCTGTAATGGTGAATTTGCACAAAAACGGCGAATTACTTTTGTAATATTTGTGGAATTTGAGAGTAGCCAGAAAAGGGTGCATATGATACTATAATATGCGTAACCCCCCAATACATTATATAGTTTTTGCTATACCCATAAGAAAGAAATACCTTCTCTAAAAAGGACAGTCCGTGAGACTGTCCTTTTTACTGCCTTTTTTCATTATATTTCTTTTTTAAAATAAACTATTGAGCATTTACCTTTTTTTGAGTAAAATAATAACATGGACTTCTTTTAAAAATAAACAGAGAAAGGCTTGATCTATGGATTTCAATACCCTGCGTCAGATAGAGTATAATCGGCAATATATGGCTACCATGCGGCCTGTATTTAACAAGAGAGGATTGTTCTCCGACACTACGGCGGAATATGTGACGCCTGCGGAGCCCTCCCCTTACGATTTGGTGACGATCCGCTTTCGTACTGCCAAGAACAACATAGACCGCGTGTTCCTGGTTCATCAGGGGGAGAAGAACCTGATGTTCAAGGAGGAGAGCACGGAAGAATTTGATTTCTACGCTTTCGAGCTGCAGTTGAACAATGAGAAGACCACCTATTTTTTTGAGGTGCATTCCGGCAGGATCGTGGCCTACTATGATGTGAGGGGATTGGTACAGGAGATCAACGAGTACTATAATTTTGTGATCCTGCCAGGCTTTAAGACACCAGATTGGGCCAAAGGCGCGGTTATGTATCAGATCTATGTGGATCGTTTCTGCAACGGCGACCCTACCAATGACGTGCAGACAAACGAATACTGTTATATAGGGGACACTGTACACCGGGTGGGAGAATGGGACACCTATCCGGCACAGATGGATGTGAGAGAATTCTATGGCGGTGATCTTCAGGGTGTTTTGGATAAACTGGACTATCTGAAGGACTTGGGAGTAGAAGTGATCTACTTTAATCCCCTGTTTGTGTCACCATCCAATCACAAGTATGATATTCAGGACTATGACTATATTGATCCTCACATCGGTAAGATTGTGGACGATGAGGGAGATTTGTTGGAGCCGGGTCAGAAGGAGAACCGCTTTGCCACCAAATACATCAACCGCGTCTCCAACAAGGCCAATCTGGAGGCCAGCAATCAGCTGTTTATCAAGGTTGTGGAGGAAGCCCACAGGAGAGGAATGCGTGTGATCCTGGACGGCGTCTTCAACCACTGCGGATCTTTCAACAAATGGCTGGACAGAGAGCGTATTTACGAGAATGCGAAGGGCTATGAGAAAGGTGCTCACATTGATGCAGAGAGCCCCTACCGCAACTATTTTCATTTTCATAACCAGAGCGACTGGCCCTACAACAGCTCTTACGACGGGTGGTGGGGACATGACACGTTGCCGAAACTGAATTATGAGGGCTCCCGCGAGTTATGCGACTATATTTTGCGGGTGGCCAAAAAGTGGGTGTCGCCGCCCTATAATGCGGACGGCTGGAGGCTGGACGTGGCAGCAGATCTGGGCCACAGTCAGGACTTTAACCATCATTTCTGGCAGGAGTTCCGCAAAGCGGTGAAAGAGGCTAATCCCAACGCCATTATTTTGGCGGAGCACTACGGCAATACCCGCGACTGGCTTCAGGGCAACGAGTGGGATACCGTGATGAACTACGACGCTTTTATGGAGCCGGTGACCTGGTTTTTGACCGGTATGGAGAAGCACAGCGACGACTACAGAGAGGATCTTCTGGGCAATGCGGACAGCTTCTGGGGTGCCATGAAGCACCACAACGCAAGTTTTTCCATGCCCACTTGGCAGGTGGCTATGAATGAGCTCTCCAACCATGACCACTCCCGCTTCCTGACCCGCACCAACCACAAGGTGGGCAGGATCAATACCATGGGTTCCCATGCTGCGGAGCAGGACGTGAACAAAGCTGTTTTCCGCGAGGCGGTGGCGATACAGATGACTTGGATAGGGGCGCCTACGATCTACTATGGGGATGAAGCCGGCGTGTGTGGCTTCACCGATCCGGACAGCCGCCGTACCTATCCCTGGGGCAACGAGGATAAAGAACTGATCGCGTTCCACAAGGATATTATCCGTATCCGCAGAGAGCATCCGGAGCTGAGAACAGGATCTTTGAAATATGTGGACAGTGATTACAATTTTCTGGCATATGGGCGTTTTACCAGAGCAGCCCAGTGTCTGATCTTGATCAACAATAATTACTCTCCCATTGAAAAAGGGTTGACGGTGTGGGAGATCGGCACCGCCAGATACAGTGGCAAGATGGTGACGCTTCTGCAGTCCTCGGATAAGGGCTACACCTTAGAGCGCAAGGAGTACCCGATCCACGCGGGCAAGATCAAGATCATACTGCCTGCTACTTCTGCCACCATACTGAAGTTTGAAGATGACGGACCTGCATTATAAGATTTTTTCAGCCTCGGGCATTTTGTCTGGGGCTGTTTTTAGAAGTTAGAGGATTGATAGAGGCGGGACATGACGGACAGAGGATCAGGGTTTCGATTTGAAAAGTATAGCGGACAGGAGAAGGAAGTAAGTCTGCCGGAAGAAGTGGAGGGGAAACCTCTTTCAACGATCGGCATGAAAGCCTTTTTGAGCTGTAAGAGCGTGGAGCGTCTGGTATTGCCGGACACCCTGGAGCGGGTGGAGGACTGGGGCTTTGCCCATATGAAGAATCTGCAAGAGATCGTGCTGCCGGCGAAGGAAGTTGCCTTTGGGAAAAAGGTGTTTTTGGGCTGCGAAAATCTGCAGAGAGTGACACTTAGCGGCGTGCAGTCAGGGAAACTCTACGAGGGAATCCCATGTTTTCTGGCCACTGCCTTTCGCCTGTTTGGAGAGGAGACCATGCAGAGCCTTCAGACCACTGGGCTTGTGGATCCCGAGATGATGGCGGAATATCCCAACGACATTCTGCAAAACCTACAGATAGCGGGAGATCGTGATGGTCAATGGAGGTGGCTCTTCATCTATGACAAGGCATTGGAGGCCCATTTGCGGAGAAGGGATGACGAAGGGTTTGTGCCCGCCTTCATCGGCTGGTTCGATGTGGAGGACGTGGATGATCAGAAGCAAGGCTATATACAGAGAATGCGCGAGAGCAAGATGCAGCTTGTGTTCCAGCGGCTCCGTTATTCCAAGGGGTTGGAGGAGTCCGTGGAGACTTTCCTGAATCAGTATCTGCGGGAGAATACCCCCTTTTTGGTAGAAAAATTAACGGAGAAGTATCTTCATCGGGAGTATTTTCATACGGACATCCACTGTTATAAGATCTGGAAGGCGTCCGGCGGGTTGACGGGAGAGTACGCGGGCCGGTTGATGGGCATAGTGCCGGAGGAGGAGCCGGAGATAAAAAGTTACCTCTTGGAGTGCCAGTTGGAGGATGTGGGAGGAGACAGCTTTTTTGCGGGGTTAGATCTGTAGATAGATTCAAGGAGTTTAAAGAAGGGAGAGCATTCGAATGGAAGAGAATGGGAAAGATAATACACAGGTAAGCGACCAGGATGTGGAGGCGCTGATCCAACTTTTAGACCAATATAACGAGGCCGGCGGAAGCCGCATGAAGATCAACGTGGTGGAGGGCGACGGACAGGTGACGAATAGACAGTACCATCATGGACGGTGCGATGTCGGAAGCCCCTGGGCCAAGGGACAGGCCTTTGACGTGCTGGAATAATTCAGCTGTTCTTTTTTTAAAGAAATCTCGTTCCCGTTTTATATTTCGGAACGGGATTTTTTATTTTGTCACCAACAGATTTAAAGAAAATTTAATGATATGTTTAATGACGAAACAAAAAAGATGTGTTATTCTATAAGGCAGCAAGAAAACAGAGGAAGCGGACAACAGAAGGGTCGGTGATAAATGGAATGAACAGACGGGAAATAGAGGAAATGATGCAGATTGAAAAAGGTCTGGAAGATTTTTTGGAACGGGAATTGGGGGAGAAGGAGATCGATGTGATAGGTGCATCCGGAGGAAACAAAAGAAACAGAAGTACAAGCAGCAAGAGTAACTTGCAGAAGGACGATTATATAGAGGATTGGGACAGTCCGCGCCGACAAACCGCAGGAAGCAGTAAAAGGGCAGGCAGCGGCAGAAGCACGGGCAGCGGCAGAAGCACAGGCAGCAGAAGCGCCGGCACGTCCCAAAAGAAAGCGAGGAATACTCAAAAGAACCGGAAGAAGAAACGTTTTCGCCGTCTGAAACGGCTGTTTGTGGCTGTGGCCATCATTCTTGCGATCGGAGCGATCGGACTGTATTACCTGGTGGGAAGCGTCTACGGCAAAATGACTTATCGGGAGATCGCTTCAGTAGCCGATGAACCTTATCGGGAGGACGGTGTGATCAATATTCTGCTGATCGGCAACGATTCCCGCGAGAATGGGGAGGACGGACGCTCCGACGCCATGATCCTTTTGTCCATCAGCGGCAAGACAAAACAAATTTATATGACCTCCCTGCTGCGCGACATGTATGTGGAAATTCCGGGACATGATGGAAACCGTCTGAATGCAGCATACTCCTACGGTGGGGCGGAGCTTTTGATGGAGACCATTGAACAGAATCTGGATATCAAGGTCAACCGCTATGTGCTGGTGAACTTTGAGGCGTTTGCCAATTTGGTGGACGCGGTGGGAGGCGTGGATCTGGAGCTTTCCACTGCGGAGATCGAGTATGTCAACGGTTATCTGGTGGAGTACAACATGCTCACCAATCGCCCGCAAGGAACGGACAATATGGACACCTCAGTCAGCGGAATGGTTCATTTAAACGGGCCGCAGGCGTTGGCCTACACCCGAAATCGCTATATTGGCACGGACTTTGGAAGGACGGAACGTCAGCGCAAGGTTCTGAGTGCGGTGATCAAAAAACTTCCGCTGGCTATGGTAGCTAACCCCGGCGAATTGATTGACGGATTGATGCCTAATCTAACCACTAATTTGACGCAGTGGGAATGTTACCTTTTGAGCTTTCAGGCAGGGAAGTTTTTGGGTTACGACATGGTGCAGAGTAGTATTCCCATTGAAGGCAGCTATCATAATGCTTCCATTCGCGGCATGTCGGTGTTGGAGGTGGATTTTGACGCAAACAGGCAATATTTGCAAGAAAATATTTATGGTCAAACTCGATAAACTGTGATAAGATGAGTGGAGCGACGGTTAGCTTATTTTTTGAGGTGGAATAATGACGAGTTGGCTGAAAAGGACAAGACGAATTCTAATTAGTGTTATCTGTTGTGCAACCGTTTTGTTTACGGCCTGCAGTGCGAAGCCGCAGCAGGTAACGCCGGTGGTAGATTATAGGGATCTGGTAGAGCCCCTTGATCAGAAACCGATGGAGACTGCATCGGAGGAGAGTGTCCAGGCAGATGCAGATGCGGTCGCAACATGGGAAACAAAAGAGCCTGAGGACAATGTGATCACCATCACCATCAGCGCAGCGGGCGATGTCACGCTGGGCAACTACGAAGGGCAGGACTACTCCGGCTCTTTTCGGCAGAAGGTGGAAGAGACAGAGGATGAAGGGTATTTTTTCAGCAATGTCTATGATATTTTCTCTGCGGACGATATGACCATTGTGAATTTGGAGGGTGTCCTGACTACGTCGGAGGAGATCAAAGAGGGTCAGACCTACTGCATCAAGGGAGATCCTTCCTATGTGGCTTTCCTGACCCACGGGGCTATTGAGACTGTCAGTATGGCCAACAACCACAGAATGGACTTTGGTGAGGCAGGCAGCCGGGAGACCGTGGAGATGCTGGATCGGGAAGGGATCATCTACGCGTACGACAACAATGTAGGGATCTATGAGACCAAAGGGATCCGGATCGGCTATGTGTCTGTGCGGTATTGGGGCGAAGGCATGGAATATCTTATGCAAAATGGGATCGAAAAGCTTCAGGAAGAGGGCGTCGATCTGATTTTGGCATGTTGCCATTGGGGGATTGAGCGCACTTTCTATCCGGAGGATTACCAGCGGGAATTTGGGAAAAAGTGCATTGACTGGGGTGCGGATCTGGTTATTGGCCATCACCCTCATGTATTGCAGGGGATTGAGGAATATCGAGGCAAATTCATTGTATATAGTCTCGCAAATTTTTGTTTTGGGGCAAATCGCAATCCCCCTGATAAGGACACAATGATCTTTCAACAGACTTTTACTTTTGTAGATGGAATGAAGCAGGAGGATGCCAATATACAGGTGATTCCCTGCTCTGTCAGTTCTATTTCCAACTGGAATGACTATCGGCCTACGCCAGCCATAGACAATGAGGCGCAGAGAATATTAGAGCGGATCAACGAATACAGCAGAGATTTTGGGGTACAATTTGATGAAAGCGGCCACTTAAAGACGGGGGAATGAGTATGCAGAGTATTTGCATTGTGGACGAAGAAAGAAAGCGTCTGGAATCTCTGGGAAAGCAGATCCGAGATCATTATCAGGTGTCTGTTTTGGAATCCGGCCGACAGCTTGAGGAGTACTTAAACAGCGGGGAGAAGCCGAACCTGATCTTGCTAAGTTACACCTTGGCAGACAAAAGCAGCGTGGAGCTTTTGAGAAATCTGCGTAAACAGGAGGATTTGGAAGAGATCCCGGTGATCATGATGACGGACGGTGCGGATCCGGCTGTGGAAGTAGAGTGTCTGGAAGCGGGCGCAGAGGATCTTTTACCCAGACCTTTGAACTTTCAGATCGTACATTCGCGTATTGATCGTATTTTGGAGGTTAATGCCTTGAAGGAAGAGCTTCAGGAGGCGCTGAAAGATCCGCTCACCGGCATGTACAATCGAAGCTTTGCAGAAAAGCAGATCATCTCCTGCCTGAAGGAGCGCAAGGCGGGAGCCTTTTTAATGATCGATCTGGACAATTTCAAGCATGTGAACGATGCTTTCGGCCATGTGGCGGGGGATAACACCCTCCAATATGTGGCGGAAATTTTAAATCGGGCAGTGGGCAACGACGGAATTGCCTGTCGTATGGGCGGAGATGAATTTTCCATCTTCTTCTACCGGATTGGCAGCAGAGCCCAGCTATCCAAGATCGCTGTAAATATTTTAAATGAATACAACCGAACGGCGGTGGAGAACGACAGCATGACCGGAACCTCCCTCTCTATAGGCATTGCTATTGTGGGGAAAGACGGGGACGACTACGGGGAGCTGTACAACGCGGCGGATAAGGCGCTCTATTTTTCCAAGCGAAACGGCAAGAACAGCTATTGTTTTTACAGTAAGAGTGTAAACCTCAATCAGGAGGACGACCACAATGCGGTGGTGGACATCCACCAGCTGGAACGTCTGATCCAGGACAGGAAAAAGTTTGCAGGTTCCTATCAGGTGGATTACAAAGAGTTTCAGCGGATCTACAATTTTATCGGGCGATGTGTGGAACGCACCCACCAGAAAGCACAGTTGATGCTGGTATCTCTGCGGGATAATCACCCGGTTGGAGCTTCACAGGAGACTTTGGAGTCGGAGATCCAGACTTTGGAGGAGTCCATTGTGCGCTCTTTGAGGCGAAACGACGTGAGCACCCGATACAGTAACCGGCAGATCCTTGTGGTACTTATCGACATTGATGAAAACAATATGAACATCGTCAAGGGACGTATCAGTTCGAATTATGAGACATCACGGAAAAGCGACTGTTACAACGTAGAGTTTGAGCAGATGCCCATAGAAGGAATCGTGCAGGAGTGAGAACATTTCGCCTCAGTCCCTGCACGATAGGATCATAAGAGCTCATCGATATAAGGTTGTTAAACCATACAATGTGCCGGTGATAAAAGTAAATACCAGCAAAACGGCACAAATACCGAAACCGATGATGGAACAGATTAAACCGGCCTTTGCCAGTCCGGCTTTTGTGGAGCCTTTGCCGGATCGATAGAACATAATGCCGAGGCAGGCAAATACAATGCTCAGATAATTCCAAAAGCAGCAGAGTGTCAAAATACCAAACACCAAGGAGGCGATCGCCGAGCCTGTGTTATCCATAGTCTGCACCGGGATAACGTTCTGGAATTGGGCGCTGCCGTCCGAAGAGGGCACCGGCTCAGGGATTGTCTGCTGCAACAGGGTGATCAATTTCTCAATATCTTTCTTGTAAAGGCTTTTTACGCCCCAGCCCCACACCCCATTCAGATCTTGTTCTTGCACAAAAATTCCCTGCGCCCAGGCTTCCAGACGCAGAACACCGTCATTATAACTCCATGCCATATAACGGCACATCTCAAAGAAGCCGTCGCCCCTCTTGTAGGCGGGAGTCCCTTTCCAGTTGGAGGGTTTGAAGGAATTTTTCTGCAGGTAATCATTCATCATAAAGTAGACGAAATCATCCGGTTTGTTCAAAATAACTTCTCTAACATATCTTGCCATAGTTTTACACTCCTTTTACTGTTATATTTTATCTTCACAAAGTGCGTGATCCTTTTCCGGCAGGGCCTTGACAGGCATAGCAACTTGCGTAATGTAATCCGCGCTGCTTTCTCCCCGACTAGGCGGGCCCTCCAGATAGATGGAACGGAATGATCCCGAGGCCTGGACGTTGTGCTCCTGTCCATACTTTGTTAGTGCATGCATGGCTGTTCCGCTTTCCTCGTAAGAACCACGGTAATAGATGCACAGGGCGGCGGTCTCTTCGAATTCCATCCGGTCAGGTCCGTCAAAGCTGTCATCCATGGGGATACAGCACATGAGATTTAATATGTCAGGGCTCTTGGTCATACGCATGGTGAACATTCTACGAATGATAGACATCTTTCCTGTCCGGGCAGCGGCGATGTAAGTTTCCCGCAGACGAATAGCGGCCTCGGCAGTATCCTTGCACTGATACTGCCGACATAGGCATATCTGTCGGGGAAGGGTCGCACTGTGTACAGTCAGATCACCCTGTTTTGCGGAGCGCGCCTGAATTACCTGAATATTTCTGTCCAAATTTGCACGGATCTCCAGCATCCGCTGTAAATACAAATCCATATTTTTCGTGTCATAGTAATAAGCCGCCACTTCTTTCAGCGACAGTCCAAGCGCTTGCAGAGACCGGATGGACTGGATCTGAGTCATGTTGTCGGCCGTATAATATCGAAAACCGCTTACCGGGTCTTTGACTGCGGGGGTCAGAAGTCCTTTATCCTCATAGACTAGAATGGCCTTACGGGTAACGCCGAGAATTTTTGCCACCTCGCCAATCTGGAAGAGGTTTTCACCATGCTTTTTCATCATGAGTCACCATTTTTTAAAAAACTTATTGAATCGTACCCGTGGGTACGATTTATAATATAACATATTAATCATGGATTAGCAAGAGAATATGTCGATTCAGTCCTTTTTTTGTACGATTCGTACAGGATATTACCCGTTTTAAGGGGGGATGTTATAATATATCCTGTATATGCTCAGATTGCGGACGGATTTCAGCGGCCGTAACAGATGATCAATTTTATTGAGGAGGGAGAGAGCAATTTGAAAAAACATATGGGTTTTCATCAAATAGGAATAGATGTGGGGAGGCATGAATCGATATGACCAAAGTAGCGTTTTGTGATGACGAACTCTCCATGTTGAATAAGCTTCAAGTTCTCCTTGATGGATACCGGGTGAAGCAAAATCGGGAAATCGAATATACGGCGTTTTGCAGTCCTCTTGAGCTGCTGGCAGCGATCGAGCGGGGCATCCGGTTTGATGTTCTGCTTCTGGACGTTCTCATGCCTGGTGAAAACGGGATAGATACGGCAGCGGAGATTCGGCGCTATGACAATAATGTTAAGATCATTTTTTTGACCTCGTCGGCTGAGTTTGCGGTACAGTCTTACGCAGTAAGCGCATTTTTTTACCAACTCAAGCCTATCCAGGCGGAGAGTTTTTTCCGGGTTATGGACGCCGTTCTTGATGAGTGTGAAAAAGAACAGACAGACAGTTTGATCCTGCGGTGCAAAGGCGGCATTACCCGGATTGAACTGAAGACACTGGAATACTGCGAGGTGATTCATCGAACGCTGTTTTTCCACCTGACAAACGGAAAGGTTTTGGAGAGCACCGGGAGCCTCGATGAACTGTGCGGCCAGTTAAAACCTTACGGAAATTTTCTGCGGCCCCACCGCTCTTATCTGGTCAATCTGGAGTACGTACAGAATCTCTCGGCCCGCGCCATCACTATGTCCTGCCTGACAGAGATTCCCATCCCCCGCGGGAAGTACAATGAGGTCAAAAACACATTTTTAGAATATTCATTTCGTGATCGACAGGTGATACTATGAGTTTGTGGATATCGCTGCTGAACAGTGTTGCGGTCAGCATCTTTGGAAGCATTCTGTCCGCCTCTTTCTGCAACGTTTTGGCCATCCGGCGCAACCGTTGTTTCTTTGCGGGAAGTATGGCGTTGCTGCTGTTGCTGCAGGGCTGGATGGCTGTCTGGAGGGGCGCTGTATTTGTGCGGAACATCTATCCCCTGATCATACATCTCCCTCTGGCACTGGTCCTTTGTATTCTGACCCGAAGGTGGTTATGGCCGGTCATTTCCGTTCTGACTGCCTATTCGTGCTGTCAGTTGCGGCGCTGGGTTGCGCTGTTGGCGGTGGCGATGTTCTCCGGCGAAAGTTTGATGCAGGATGTGGTGGAACTGATCGTAACGATCCCACTCCTGCTGCTTTTGTTGTGCTTCGTTACTCCCGCTGTCCGGCAGATATCAGGCCGTTCGGCCAAGGTTCAATTAATATTTGGTGTGATTCCGGCACTCTACTATGGTTTTGACTATCTGACCAGTGTCTATACAAATCTCCTGCAAAGCGGCAATCCGGCGGCTGTAGAGTTCATGCCCTTTGTCTGCTGTATGGCCTATCTGGTGTTTATACTGTACCACTCGACCAAAAAGCAGACGGAGATCCAACTCCAGCAGATACAGAAAAGTCTTGACCTTCAGCTGACTCAGGCGGTTCGAGAGATCGATACCCTGCGGGAGTCACAGGCTATGGCCAGCCGGTACCGCCACGACCTGCGTCATCATCTGCAATACCTGGCCGCCTGCCTGGAAAACGGGCACACAGACCAGGCACAGAACTATATTATTGGCATTTGTGAGGAGATCAATTCCCAGAATGTGCGGCGGTACTGTGAAAACGAAGCTGCTAACCTGATTCTCTCCGCTTTCGCCGGACGTGCGGAAAGGGCGGGCATTTCCATGAACGTACAGGGAGCGCTCCCTGCCTTTATCCTGGTATCGGACAGCGATCTGTGCGTCCTGCTGTCCAACGCGCTGGAAAACGCCATCAATGCCTGTCAGCCCATGGCTTTAGCGGGAACACCATGCGACATAGATGTGCAGGTTTATGATCGGAATGGCAAGCTCTTTTTGCAGGTGACGAACCCCTGTCGGAATACGGTTCGCTTTGAACAAGGTGTTCCGGTTTCCGACAGGCCGGGTCACGGTATCGGTGTACAGAGCATATGCACCATTGTGAAGCAGTACGGCGGTATCTATGCCTTTTCGGTACGGGATGGGCGGTTTGTCCTGCGGCTGTCCCTTTGATCTTTGAATTTCAGGCGCAATGCCGATTTGGTACGTTTCCGGTACGATTCGGGCTGTGGGATCCCTTTTTGCGCGCGCGAGCATTATAATGAAGTTTAAGCCGCTTCATCTTCTATAAAGCGCGGCAGGAAAGGATACAGACAGCCATGGAAGAAAAGAGTCTCTCAAATCTCAAAGCAAGGAAAACTCCGGATGAGATCATTGAATTGATCGTGGTCATCATGCTTGGCATCACCGCGCTGCTCACTGCTTGGGGCAGCTGGATCGGCAGCCTGCACGGAGGAAATCAGGCCACCAGCTACACCACCAGCAACAATCTTGCCTCTGAAGGCAACTCGGAATATAATGCCGGCGTTCAGCAAATGAATCAGGATATGCTGTTGTGGAACGATATCAGCGATATGCAGATGGAGATTTCTTTTGCACTAACTGGTGGTGATGACGCCACAGTAGATAAAGTCTGCTACCAGCTGTTCTACAAGTTGGACGAAAATCTGACGGAACGTATGGCCGAGGCCATCGGCTGGAACTACATTTTGAGCGAAGAAGAAGTCAGTGCTCCGGTGAGTACGATACTAACCTGGATGGAGAGCGATGAAGCGTATGCTTCCCCCTTCTTTAACGAGGAATATGTTGCCGGATATTTTGAAACCGCCAACGACTTGCTGACTCAGTCGCAGGAGGCATTGGAGAGTGGAAAAAAAGCCAATGCAAACGGAGATGCCTTTGGTCTGGTCACGGTGATCTACAGCGTAGTGCTGTTTCTTTTGGGTATTGTCAGCAGCTTTAACAGTACCAAGAACAAGATTGCGGTCGTAGCAATTTCTCTGGTTGCGTTCTTGTTTGCCACGGTCTATATGTTTACGATCCCCATGCCCACGGGTTTTAACATTGCCAGCTTTTTTGCCCACGGATAATCCGCAGGCTCCCGTATACAAATCTAATAGGAACACGGAGGCACCGACTGCTGTTATACAAAAGTCTGTGCCTTTTGTACTGTGTATCTCCTTTATCAGGATAACAATTCAATACATTTTCAGTACGATTCAGGCCTAACCGATCCATTTGACAGCAGGAACGTGTATGATATCAATCAGCCTAACGGCTGTTACATAAACCCAGTTTAAAATGAGGAGGAATGAACGAAATGAAGAAAATGAAGAAAATGAAGAAACTGGTTTCACTTCTGCTGGTGCTGGTAATGTGTGCCACTCTGGCCGCCTGCGGCAGCAAAGGCAACACTACCTCTGGCACCCCTAGTAGCGCTCCCAGCAGCACCGACGGCCCCACCGACGCACAGCTCCAAGCGCTGACCAATGCCTATAACCAGGTGGCAGTCCTCTACAACGACGTAGCCATCACGGCCGATGCCAACGGTTGGACGGCCGATGAGGAGACTACCGCCGCCATCCAAACCATAGGCGACATGCTGGATCCTGTTGGTCAGGCTCTGGCCGGAGATATGTCCGCTCTGGCCGGCGCTAACTTTGACACTCTCCCCGACACGCTGCTGGAGCTTCTGCCCGATCTTGAGGCGCTGTCGGAGAAGGTTGCCGTTCCCTATCAGGGTGGTGCGAGCGCCGTTACAGACGAGGATCTGGTGCTTCTGGCTGAGGCATATAACGAAGCGACCGTCCTCTTTAATGATATTTATACGACCGCCAATGCCAACGGTTGGATGGCCAATGCGGATTACGCCGTTGAACTTGAAGAAGTACGCGTTACGCTGGGCGAAATCGCGTCCGCGTTGGCAAACGACCCTTCTTCGCTGAATGTCGATGAAACGATGGAATGGCTCCAAAACCTCATCTCCCAGAGTGAGGATTTGGCCGCGCAGGTTTCCGTTCCCTACGGAGACGAGAAATAAAACTGTATCCGGTTTCATACGCACAACTGTGGCGGACGCGAATCCGCGCCCGACGCTTTTACCTTCTTATACGGAGAAAGGAAATGAATTATGGTAATCATCATTGCAGGAGCAGCCGTTGTGCTCCTGACATTATGGGTCGTCTCCTGCCGACGCAGGTTGGCCGTCATGGACGAGAATGTCAATAATGCCATGACTCAGATTGGCATACAGCTTTCCTCCCGCTTTGATGCATTGACCGCGTTGCTGAATTTGACCAAGGAATACGCCGCCCAAGAGGCTCAGACGCTGATTGAGACTATCAGGTTCCGCCGGAGCACCATTACGGGCACATCCACACCGGATGACGTTTTGAAACAGGAGGATGTTATTGCTGAGGCCTTGGGCCGCATTTGCATTGTAGCGGAGCGATGCCCGGATCTGCAAGCCAATGAGAACTACGCCAAATACATGAATGCTGTGGACAGCTATGAAAAGATGGTGTGCACCAGTCGCCTGATTTACAACGACAGCGTAACCAAATTGAACAGGGAGCTTAGGATGTTCCCCACCTCTCTGATCGCCGGGGCCTTTGGATTCCGACAGAGGGAATACCTGGAGGCGGTGGAGGACAGTGTGGATAAGTCCAACATGAGGTGAGCGCATCAACGAATACAGCAAGGATTTTGGAGTACATTATCCGGTGAACAGATGAATGGGCACTTAATTGGTGAGGAAAAGCCGGATTTAATTCTGCTCAGTCAAACACTTACAGGTGAAAACAGTGTGGAACTTTTGAGAAATCTGCAAAAGCGGGAGGATGCGAAAAGGATTCCCGTGATCGTGATGACGGACAGTCTGGAGCCCTCTGTGGAGGGGGAATGTCTGGAAGCCGGCGCGGAGGATTTTCTATCCAGACCTTTGAATTTCCAGATTGCGCATTCCCGCATTGATCGCATTATAGAGTTAAACTGCCTGAAGGAAGAACTGCAGGAGGCACTGAAGGATCCGCTTACCGGTATGTGCAATCGGAGCTATGCGGAGAATCAGATCAGTGCCTATCTGAAAGATCATAAGATCGGCGCTTACTTTATGATTGATCTGGATAATTTCAAACAGGTGAACGATGCGTTTGGTCATGTGGCCGGAGATGAGTTCTCTCTCTTTTTCTATCGGTATTTCCATTGCCGGGAAGGATTATGCGGAGTTGTACAACGCTGCAGACAAGGCGCTTTATTTTTCCAAACGAAACGGCAAAAATAGTTATTATTTTTACGGCAAAGCAGTAAATCTCGATCAGGAGGACAACCACGAAACGGTGGTGGATATCCACCAGCTGGAGCGGCTGATTCAGGATCGAAAAAGCTTCGCGGGTTCCTATCAGGTAGATTACAAGGAATTTCAGCGAATATACAACTTTATTGAACGCTGTGTGGAGCGTACCCATCAGAAAGCCCAGTTGATGTTGGTATCCTTGCAGGATAATCACTCGGATAGAGTTTCACAGGAGCTTCTAGAGTCGGAGATCCAAAATTTGGAAGATTCCATTGTGCGCTCTCTGAGGCGCAATGATGTTAGTACCCGATATAGTAATCGGCAGATTCTCGTGGTGCTCATTGATATTGACGGAAACAAAATGAATATTGTTAGGAATCGGATCAGTGAGAATTATAAGGAATCGCGGAAAAATGACTGTTACACCATAGCGTTTGAGCAAATGCCTATAGAAAGAAGCGTGCGGAGAGTGAGAGGCTGCTAAACATGATTTTCAAAATTTTCATGTGATGAGATATATTGCCTGATGAAAATTTTGTAAATAAAATAAAATATGGAAGGAGAAATTGATTATGTCTGAAAAATCCCCAAAATCAAAAACTACCGATTTACTGTTGTGTATTTTTCTTGGAGGTCTGGGTGTTCACAGATTTTACGAAGGTAAAATCGGAACTGGGATTCTATGGCTTTGCACGGCAGGCCTGTTCGGTATCGGCTGGATTGTCGATATCGTCTTGATCGCGACCAACAGAGGCAAAGATAAGGACGGCCTCCCGATCGTAAGCTGACAGGATCAGCCTGAGTAAAAACGTTTTGCTCATTAAGGCATCAACAGAAAAGAGTATGACACCATCGACCTTCATTGAAGGTGAATTGATGTACATTGCGACAGAAGAGGGGCATCGTGTGCGATGCCCCTTTTCAAAATAATACATTTTATCCGCAAAGAACCGCTCAACTACATACATTAATTCAAACAAAAGGAGGAATATTTTATGGGATTATTTGGAGGAAACAAGAAACTATGCCCTATCTGTGGAAATCCGGCAGCCAAACTTCTGCCGACCAAAGTGGAGGGTCAGCCCCTCTGCAAAGAATGTGACGCTAAGGCCTCGGTAGTGCCCGACAACCTTCGTGGAAGGATCTTGTCGACAATGGAGACGTTTCGGGCGTATCTCGCTGACTACAACGAGAACCAGACCCTGCGTAATACCTTTCTGGAATCCTACCAGTACCAGTTCGGCATTTTGGGTGGCACCCTCTCCCTGGATGTTCCACACAGACTTCTGAGGCTGAACGCTTCGGAGCACGCTTTCGTCCTGGAGCCGCAAAACATCCGACGATTCCGCATTTTAGAGGACGGGTCTCCTCTGTTTGAGGGCACAAAGAACGGGCTGATCTGCTATCAGAGCGCCATTCCGGACCGGGTCAGGAATCTGGGCCCCGAGATCGACCGCTTTGAGAGAGATCAGATACACTACGAACAGATGAAGCGCATGGAAGAGAAAATGGAGCAACAGGCGAAGGAGAACGGCGAAAGCTATTCGCAGCAATATATTCCATCCCCGGATATCAACAAGCTTAGGCCCTTCGACAAGTTCTACCTGCTGATCGAGGTAGAGCATCCATACAATCAAGGCAATGTTGAATTCAAAAAGGACGGCCCCTACTTCTCCGGCCCCGACTTCTTTGGCGGCTACAACTCTGCCATTAAAAACTATCTGCATGACTATGAGTTGAATGTGGAGGAGATGCGGGAGTTGGCGACCCAGCTCATGGCCATCCTGAACCCCGGAGCGCCGGAGCGCCAAGCGGGGAGCCAGGCGGCATCCGACATACAGACATCCCCAATCACTCCCACTGCCCCGGCGGATCCTGTGGCCGAAATCCAGAAGTACAAGTCACTGCTGGACAGCGGAGTCATTACAGAGGAAGAGTTTTCCGCCAAGAAACGGCAGATTATGAATATTTAAGAATTCTGGATATCTAAAGGAGAATATTGTCATGAAACAGAAACTGCTTGCCTTATTTTTGACTCTTGCAATGGCTCTGTCCCTCGCCGCCTGCGGCGAGGAGGAGCCCACAGGGCCCGCCAACGAAAACACCCCCAGTCAGCCCGCATCCGCCGGGTCCATATCCGGCGGGGACGAAAGCTGGGCGGTGTACTGGTATCTCTGTGGCAGCGACCTGGAGAGTGGCGGCGGCTTTGCCAGCATGGACTTGTCAGAGATGATGGAAGTAGAACTTCCCGAAAACGTCACCGTGGTCATCCAGACCGGCGGCGCGTCCGTCTGGCAGAACGACCTGATGGACCCCAGCATGCTCCAACGCTGGGTATACAACAGCGAAGGGCTGAGTCTGGTGGATGAACAGGAGAGTGCCAGCATGGGTGATGCCCAGACACTGTATGAATTCCTGTACTTTGCTGACACCAACTATCCCGCCGACAAGGTGGCGGTCACCTTCTGGAACCACGGCGGCGGTTCCGTCAGCGGTGCAGCCTTTGACGAGCTGTACGATTTGGATTCCCTGGATTTGGCTGAGATGTACCAGGCGTTCAACGAGGTCTGGCCCGCCGACGCGGAAAACCCCGCCCTGGAGCTGGTGGGATTTGACACCTGTCTGATGGCGACGGTGGACGTGGCGGCGGTCTTCCAGAACTTCTCCAAGTATCTGGTGGCATCTGAGGAGGTGGAGCCGGGCAACGGATGGCTCTACTCCGGCTGGCTTGCTGAACTGGCCCAGAATCCGGGCATGGACGGGGACGATCTGGGTATTGCCATCTGCAACAGCTTCTATGAAGGCTGCGAGGCCGTTGGCACCGAGGCGCAGACCACTCTTTCCGTCACTGATCTGACCAGGTTGACTCCGCTATTGAATGCCTATGAAGCTTTTGGCCAGGAGGCGTTTGCTGCGGCGGCGGAGGATCCCGGTTTCTTTGCCCAACTGGGGCGTGCCGCCGTTCAGAGTGAGAACTATGGTGGTAATACCCGGGAGCAGGGCTACACCAACATGGTGGATCTGGGACACCTGGCCCGTCAAACGGCGTGGATGCTGCCCTCTGCCCAGGAGGTTTCCGACGCGCTGTCAGACTGCGTGATCTATCAGGTAGGCGGTCCTTACCGCGCCGAGGCCACCGGACTGAGCTGCTACTATTCCTACAACGGGGATATTGACGATTTCTATGGCTATGCCAGCGTGGGTACGGGACTGGCTTTCAAGCACCTGTTCGCGTACGGTCTCACCGGCGAGCTGGCAGAGGGCGGGGATGAGTATTTGGCTTCCCTGGATATCCAGGAACTGCCTAAAATGATCACCCTGGCCGACACCGATTGGGACGGCGCACAGTTGGATGTAAATGACGAGGGTGCCTCGGTTCTGACGCTGGGCCCGGAGGCCGGCAATATTCTGGCGGGCATCGGCTTTTCCCTGTTCTATGTGGACGAGGGAAATGACATGATGATGCTGTTGGGCACCGACAACGACATTGTTGCAGACTGGGAGAATGGTGTCTTCTACGACAACTTCCGGGGTGTATGGGGTGCCATTGACGGATGTATCGTGTACATGGAGCTGTCCTTCGAGGGAGACGACTACAACCTATACTCCGTACCCATCCTGTTGGACGGCGAGGAGTACAACCTACAGGTGGTCTACGATTTCTCTGCCGAGGAGTGGTCCATCCTGGGGGCTGTTCCGGGACTGGATGAGTCCGGCATGGCTGCAAAGGAACTGCGTCTGCTGGAGGTGGGGGACGTGATCACCACAATCTGGCTGATGGCCTCCTACAGCGGGGACGACGATTTCGAGATGTACGCCGCCCAGGAGCTGACCGTGACGGCGGACACTTCCTTTGGAGAGATGCCCCTGCCTGACGGGCAGTACGCCATGGTCTTTGAGATGTGGGACGCCGTAGGTAACAGCGCCTACTCTGACACTGTTACCTTTGACTGCGCTGACGGCGAGATCATCACCTCTGTGAACGTATATTAAATAGGAAAGGGCTCCATTTGAAAAGCTTCAGGCTGTAGACAAAGTCCCGGACTTGTGTGTTTAAGGATACCTTTTAGTGTTGTGGCAACGTGGGGATTTGTGCAAAATGGACAAAAAAAGAAAGAAAAATTCTGCATTGGAAAACATTTTTTAACAATTAATTTGGCTGGTAAAATCTTGAAATCGTCAAAACATTTTGTTAAAATATTCGTAACAGTTTGGGAATGAGACATATTGTCTAATTACAACTGGGAAAGTCCATGACTAGGGCTTTCCCTTTTTATCACTTTGACAAATGTCTGTGTTACGGGCGAAATAGGAGGAGGAGAAAATGAAAGGACATTGTAACTTACGAAATTGGAAACGAGTTCTGGCGTTTCTGTTGTCATTTGCCATGCTGGCGACGTACGCCCCCATCGTCGCGCTAGCGGATGAAGCAGACGATGGCGGGGGGGTAGTAGCTGCCTTGGACGATGACGAGGGGGTAGTGGCTACCGCGGCTGGCGGCAAGGAGTATGTGCTTGACGCTGGCACTCTGGACACATTCAGCGGCACTAAGCAGGATGGCGAGACAACAGATGCCGGGGATGACAATTACTTCACCCTCATCTGGTTGGCGAAGTCTCAGGTAGATGATAACTCAAAGACGTTTGATGGCAATGTGAGCGTCTCAAAGCGTATCAACTTTCAGACTAAGGCGGCTCTGAGTGGGGGATCCATACAATTTACCACAGGCGGTGCGGCCACGGTAAAGATCTGGTGGGTAGCGGGCGGCGACGGTCGTGAGATGATTATTCTTGACTCTGCCGGTAAGGAAGCCAAAAAGACGTCGGAGGGTAGTACTAAGAACGTCCAATACATTTCCACACTGACTCTGGATGATGCGGGCACCTACTATTTGGGTGGTGACACTGGCAACAACTACATATACAGAGTAGCTGTTACCGAGACCGGCGACGGATCCGGTTCTGGCGACGGCAAACCGGGCACTCTGAAGCCACCGAGCATTGGCGATGGAGAGAGTTACGATTTTGTGGAGAAAAAGAATCTCTTTGGCGCAGGAACACAGATAGCTGCAAATACTCCAATCCTCTCCCCCAAAGGCTATATTCAGATAGAGGGCAAGTATGGCAATTTTCCATTACAATATAATGCTGGTGGACACGGCCTTCTGATAGATCATAACGCCACCATCACCGTGAAAGTTCCGGGCAATTCACAGGGAGTAATTACTGCAAGTGGTTGTCAGCATAATACAGCCGGTTTTACGGCTACTGAAAGTTCTCAGGGAACTAGCGTTTCTTTAGGAGGGACCGCTTGTGCCGATAAGATAACTTTAGCTGAGTATACGAACAAAACCGGTAATCCTGTCACTGTGGAAATTAATATTGTTGGAAACGGTCAGTGCTATTTCCATAACATCACCTACTCCGTAAGTGAGATTTTAGAAGAAATAACGGTGGCCGGTAATGTAGGGACGCAGGTTGCAGGCAGTACGCTGATATTTACAGATCCAAGTGGTAAACAGACCACCTGTACTGTAAATTCTGACGGAAGCTACAGTGTGCAACTTGCCATCGGCAAGGCATACACCGTTACCTTAAATAATAATAACGGTTGGAAACTGGTAAACGCAACACTTGACCTGACGAATGCCAGCGCGGGTCAAAATCTGTCCGGCAAGAATTTTGCGCCGGTATGCTGGAAGAGTGACAAGAGTTTTGCCGTGACCATCGGCGGAACGAAATTTACAGTGACACCGGGTTCTGCAGAAGGTGAAAAATTCACAGTGAAGGCAGAAAGCGGGGATGGCCACGTAGAGCTTACAACACCCAACACAGCCCTGATATGGGCAAACTTACAGGGAAGCGGTCAGGGTAGTTTGATGAAGGGAATGGTGACGACGGATGGCACTGTTGACACAAGCATCAGCGGCAATACCTTGACAGTGACCTATAAGGATCAGAGTACTTTGCCAAGCTCTTATATCTTAGAGGTAAAGGACAACAGTGCCAGTGGCACGCCGTATAAGACGGGCAAGGTGCAAAGGTATGATTTTACGGATGGCAGTGTGATCTCTGCGCTCTATGATGGGAACACCGGTTATTATCTGACAGGAGGTCAGTCCGTAACTTCAACTGATAAGTTGGTGACATTGACAGGTAATAACAAGATTTATAAGCATAATAGTACACATGGAATAGTGATCGCACAAAATGATACTATTAAGGTTACGGTAGCGGGAAATGCAACCATTACATTTAGTGCCTGCAATTCATCTCAAGAAGGTTCAACAATTTCGGCGACAAGCGATTCTGGGGGAACGATTACACCGACATCCAGTAATTTTAAAGTTTCTGGAGATGGTAGTGATATAACGTTTAACTATGTTGGTGAGAAAGCGGTTTTGACCTTTACAATAGGTGGGGCCGCGGGTCAAAACTACCTTCACAGCCTCAGCGTAGTGAACGAAGCAGAAGCAACCACTACCAATCCAAATGCGGCAACCGTTGTGCCTTCCGCAGAGCGCGTTGGAAATAAGAACAATCTGACGATTACGCCGGCAGGCCAGAGCTTGACCTTAGTGCAGAATGGGGGCAAGATCAATCAAAAAAATGAGGGAAAGGCTGATAACAGCTTTTATCTGTTCCCAGAGACTGCTGATTTTAATACTTTAGAGTTTGATGTGGTAGTCAATACTGCTACCTCTGCGGATACAAACGGTATTTGGGTTGGTGCCTTTGATGGCAACCAGTATATGATGACCGTTATGGCCCGTAAGGGTACAGAACTCAAACAGTATTACACAAAGAAAGATAATCCAAACACTAATAATGGTACAGGCGGCACTTTATCCGCTACGGTTCCCTTCGGTACATCAATGCATTACAAGATGTATAAGAAGAGCAGTGACTCAAAGTTTTACATAGAAGTTACATACCCTAAAGATGGTGGGGAGTTAGTTACAGAAACAATTTCTTTTGATTCAGGTAAAGATGATTACAAGCTGTTGAAAGGCGGAATTGGGACTCCTGTTTATTACGGAATTGCCGTTTCCAATGCCAGTGCGACCATCACCAATATGGTATATACCGATAAGGACGGAAAGGTTCTTTACGATCAGAACACTTATTATAATCCCATCGGTGTTGCTCCGGTTCCCACCGGAGTTTATGCGGAGGTGGGATCCACCAAAGAGTATATCGATGTGAGTTGGACTGGCGATGCCTGTGTGGGAGATGGAAAGTATGTGCTTGAAGTATCCAGAGATAACAAGAACTGGCAGCGGGCTGCGATCAATCTGACCACGAAAACCTACCGGTATCTGGTTTCTTCTGAGGATAGCGGCAAGTTCTACTTCCGTGTGACCGGTGTGCTTGGAATGAATGTATTGCCGGCCACGAATGCAAAATATGTTACTTCCGAGATGGTTGAGATTACGGCGGCGCTGACAAGACCGGTCATCGAACTGAGCACAGGGACATCTTCCGTGACAGTAAGCTGGAAAGCGGTATCGGGTGCGTCCTCCTATAAGGTTTACCGCTATTCTTTTGATGAAGGCGAGGCGAATGCAAAGGTTATCGCCGATAATGTTACGACCACCAGTTATACCGATAAGACTGCAGAGGAGGAAATGCCGTACTATTACTATGTGACGGCCCACAGCTCAAACAACTTCAGTAATCCGTCCAACACAGAATGGGCATTTTTGACCTCCGGACACAGCGGCGAGTATGTGTATGAGGATGAGTCGGCAGGCATTACGATTACCAGTAAATCTTATGATACGGTGTTTAACGGCAAGATTACCCTGGAGGGTATTATAGAGAAGGCGGGAAGTGTTTCCCTGTTGGTAAACGGCACCGAAGCCGCAAAGCAGGACAACGTAAGTGCAAGAGGAACTTTCTCCTTCAAGGACATTGATATTCAGCAGGGTAGAAATGATGTCAACCTGATCGTGACCGATGCAAACGGGAAGAAAACAAGAAAGACCTTTAACTTCGTATACTTGACTAACTATGATAAAGTAGTAGATGCTACATTCACCGGAACTGATGGGGAGAAAGTGAACAACATCTCCACTTACAAGACGGTACAGGCAGCAGTGAATTCTGTTGCCAGCAGCAGTGAACGAGTGGTAATTCTGGTGAAGGAAGGTTCTTATCATGAGCATTTAAAAGTAAATACACCGAATATTACCCTGATCGGTGAGGACAGCGAGAAGACTAACATCCACTTTTATGATGAGAAAGAGTCGCCCAGAGGCGGCAATATGGGAGTACGCTGTGCGATTTATATTCAAAGCGGTGCTACTGGTTTCAGCGCGGAGAACCTGACCTTTGAGAATGATTATGCGTATAAGGGAGATGGGACGATTCCTAATGAATCGGCAGACGCGTTGCAAAATGATGCGGAGAATACCGTGTATGTCAATGTGCGTTTCTTAGGTTATCAGGATACGCTTTGTGCAAACAAAGGAAAGCAGTACTATTATAAGTGCTATATTCTTGGCAATGTGGACTTTGTCTATGGAAATGAGCCGAGAGCATACTTTAAAGATTGTGAGTTGGTATTCCGTTCTGCACCGGCGAAGAACAGCGGATATGTAGCTGCACCGAAAGCGAGTGCGAATGCAAGCTACGGCTTGACATTCTACGATTGCCACATTCTCTCTGAGGCTGGATGCTCCGGAAGTGGGTATATGCTTGCAAGACCTTGGGGTCCGGATGCTTATGTTACTTGGATCAATTGCTACATGGGCAAGATTTTAAGGCCTAACACAGGGAAACCGTATGCAGCTATGAGCGGGAATACTCCGGAGCTGGCCCGTTTCTATGAGTGTGGCTCCTACGGCCCCGGCTTTGCTGTCAACGTTAACAGACGACAGATTTCCAAGGCCAAGGCGAACGAAATGCAGACAGTTGCCTACCTCGGATGGGATCCGGGAAAGAACACTGGCGACATCGGCGAGAAGTATAAAGGCAGTATTGTTACAGAGACCAATGATAAGCTTGTGAGCAATGAATACAACCCGGATACTTACCTGGAGACGGAGGGTGATGACACCGGACTGGGCAAGTATCGAATGGAGGGATTCGCACAGGCAGCGGGCGTGACCGGAGGCGGCCTTCTTCATGAGAAGCAGACCGATAATGGGAAGAAATCCGACAATTATTACAAGGTGGCAAACGCAGAGGAGTTTTTAACAGCGTTGGTTAAAGTGAAGACATCGGGAATGCCTTCTGTTATCGAGTTGACGGGCGATATTAATTTGGGACCCAAGGAGGTTGCCAACTATGCAAGCTACAGCAGTGTGATCGTGGCTCATGGTCATCAGCCGCTGACGCATCCGACTCTGTTACAGACGGGTATGTCTAAACTGTCTATTAAAAATATGGGCAATCTGACGATATACTCGTCAAACGGCTCTTCCATCAAGCATGCATGTATTGATATTTACAACTCCTCCAATATTATTATCCGCAACATTGCGTTTGATGAGTGTTGGGAGTGGGATGAAGATACTGCAGGCGATTATGATACCAACGACTGGGATTACGTGACCATTGAAAAGGGCAGTGCGGATATCTGGATCGATCACTGCACTTTCTACAAGGCATACGACGGTGTCATTGACTCCAAGACTCCAGTCGCAAACAGTAATACCACGATTTCCTGGTGTGAATTCCTTCCGGGAAGCGAGGGCAATGTATTCTTTAATGCCATGATGAACGAGTTGAAGGCCAACCCTTCCAAGTATCCTTACTATCAGTCCCTGTTGGACAGCGGAATGAGTGAGGAGCAGATTTACGGCTACGCGTACGGACAGAAGAAGACGCACCTCTATGGACAGAGTGTGGAGGCAACGGATGCGAAGAACCTGACCCTGACTCTGGCAAACAACTATTACTATAATTCCATGGACCGTATGCCGAGAATTCGATACGGTACCGCTCACGTGTACAACTGTGTTATGAATGCACAGGAGTTGAGAGATACCCGGAAAGGTATCGCTAATGAGAAGGAGGCAAAGAGGATCGTAAGTAATGGTGCATCCTCCACCTGCGGCGCACATGTACTCCTTGAGAACAGTGTGATCTCCGGTATCACCAACGCGTTGAACAGCGGAAATGGCAGTGATCCGGCGGGATATATTAACGCGGTAAATACTCTGTATTACATGGATGGCACCAGATACAAGCTGGAGCCGAAGGTAAACACCACCCTCGAGGGCGAGAAAGTGCTGTTGCAGGATCCGGATGAGTTTACATCTGCTCTTCCGTATTCCAATTATGCGCTGTATGATCCGATGAAGCTTCAGACCGAAGTGATACCTTACGTTGGCGCAGGAAAGATGAATTGGACGGTATTACAGTGGGAAAAGACAGCGTACTACGATCCCACATGGACGGAGCCGGATGATATCCCGAACTATGACGATGATAATGTTCCGGACTATACAGAAAATGCAAGCGACAAAACAAACAGCGATGATGACGACGATGACGATGACGACAGGACACTTCAGGAGGAAGCGGTAGAAGGAAAGGCCGAGGCCATTGAAAAGGATGCAAAAGGAAAAGAGGTAAGAAGGCTTACCAACCGCAATATGCAGCATGTTATCAGCATCGTAGGCGGCACCAAAATACTTCCCGCCGGTGCATATTACACATCGCAGTATCAGACCGGCGGCAGCCATTACGACAAAGCTGTTGCAGCAGTCAAGAGCAAGCTGGTAGAGTGCAGCGACTTCCGTGTGATCGATATCAATCTTTACGATGCGAACAATGTAGCGATCCATCGGCTGGGCGGAATGGTAAATGTAGAGATACGGATGCCGGATGGATTTAAGGTCAGAGACGGATATGTGATTGTTGTATATCGTTTGAACGACAACG